>CAJTVQ010000004.1 GCA_910579935.1 uncultured Lachnospiraceae bacterium | reverse complement strand
TATTGTCACACATTTTGCCGCCATAGTCGAGGTACGCACTATCTACCGTTTACCAAAAAGTTACGTTATGCTTTGACACATTGAAATTGATGCTGTTTCTGCCTACCATACTTATTGCGGTAGCTTTTTCTGATTGAGTAATGTGTCCGCCATAAAAATAAACACCAAAGCCGGAATGATTTTTTATAGCGTGGCTTATGGTGAGTTTCATTATTATAATCCGCCTTTCTGCGAAAGGCACCAATGTGTCATGAAACATGTTGGTTGACTTTCGCTTCTTTCTTCCTTCTGATATGATTTGTATATAAGACTGACACACTACAGAACACGTGGAGGTGAGTGGCGGGACTGTATAGCGGCGACCTCGCATTATTATTTGTTGTCGGTCATCCGTTAAGGCATCAATGAATGGCGCATAACGTAGCCCGTAAACTTATCTCTTCCAAAGTCGACTCGATTTTGCCGGATGACCAGTCACTGTCAGTTTTATAACGATAAATCATCAGGAGGTTATTTTGTGTCATTTAAAATTCTTAAAAACAACTGCTGTGGACTTGATGTCCACAAAACATGGATCTTTGCCTGCATTGGTATTACAGATTCCCACAGCCGTACAGAATATAAGCAGGCTCGTTTCTCTTCCTTTTCCAAAGGTTTGCAGGAACTGTGTGACTGGCTTGCAAAATATCGCTGTACTGATGTCTGTATGGAGTCTTCTGGCAAGTACTGGATCCCTGTCTTTAATATTCTTGAGAAAAACAACCTCTGGGTTACGCTTTCTCATCCCAAGTATACAAAACCCTTGAAGGGAAATAAGACTGACCGTAAAGATGCTAAATGGATTTGCGATCTTTACATGTGTGGTATGGTCAAGCCATCCTTCATTCCACCTGCCAGCATCCGTCATCTTAGAGATTTGGTTCGTTATCGTTTCAAACTTACCTGTATGATTACTGGCGAAAAGAATCGGGCCCAAAACTGTCTAACCGTATCAAACCTTAAACTCGATGATGTATTCAGTGACGTCTTTGGCAAGTCCTCCCGTTCCATCACGGAACAGATACTTGCCCACCCAGGGGAAACTTTTGATGTCACACCTTTCGTACATGGACATTGTAAGACTCCTATAGAAGAAATCCAAGCCGCTGTCGATGGTGCCATCTCGCCTGAACAGGCTGTTAAACTTCGTCAATGTCTTGACCACATCGACGAATTAGAAAAGCACATAGAAACAGTGGAACAGGAAATTCTTCGTCTTTCTGACCCGTACGAATCAGCGCTCAACCTGATACGTACTGTTCCCGGATTTCACAAGAATCCTATGACCGCAATCCAAGTCCTTTCTGAAATCGGTGCTGATATGTCTGTTTTCCCCACAGCAAAGCACCTTGTATCATGGGCCGGATGTTGTCCCCGCAACGATCAAAGCAACAAAAAGATCAAATCAACTCGAATTTCCCGTGCCGGTTCTTATTTTAAACCAATACTGGTACAAGTTGCAAATGCTTTAATCAAATCGAAGAAACATCCTGAATTTACAAACCGCTACCGGCGTATAAAAGCACGTCGTGGTCACAAGAAAGCCATCATTGCCATCTGTCGTATGATCCTGACCGCTATCTGGCACATACTCTCAGATTTGAATCCATATACACCGGATGGATTTCTTGAATCACGTCCTGTGAATGAATCAAAAACCCTGACTACTTCACAGGCACTCATTCTTCTAAAGCAACGTGGTTACATTATCAAAGATGAGCCTGTAACAGCTTCCTGATTAGGTGTTGTGTCTATATTTACTTTTCAAAACCACCTCGTAAGATGGTTTATTTGCTATGCCCTTTGTTTCTTTGCTGCCTTCTACTTATTTGTTTCAAACTTATCATCTTAAAAAAGGGAAGAAGAAAAGGGATACTTCGATCCAGGACATTTTTAATAAAAGGACTATACCCCCCATAATAGCATTTGCTGATAATCGTAACGGTATCAGCTTGTGATAGTATACTTCCCATATTTTCGTATCCGTCTTTCATTACACATTGTCCCGGGGTTTTAGTCCAGCATCCAAAACACCCAATACAGTTTTTTATGTAATCGTTGTTAGAGATAATCTGCGTATCTCCTGTAATTTTTGAAAAAAACTGTTGGAATTGTAGGTCATTCAAATCGTGTATGATAACATTCATATTTTACCTCATTTCTGCGCTGCCTCATCGCGCATTTCAAGTTTGTGGATGCAGCGCAGACACAAACTTGGGAGTGAAAGATTTGAAAAATCTTTCACTCTTTCTTCTGCTGTATCATATAGGGGTCTGTATAGATTGTATTATTTCTTCAATTCTCGTTTCCCAATCCTTGTCATACTCTACATTTGGCATAGTTGCGATAGCAGATAAACCATGAACAAAGGCCCACATCGCTATTATTTTATTTTGCATGACAGACTCCGGCATATCAACTTTGCAAAAGGTCCGCGCTGCAGTTTGCTTCAGTATTTTTAGCGGTGGGAGTTCTTTTTCTTCCGCACAATCCAAAGATAAATTTATCCGAATGTTTTTTCTGGAAAAAAGAAAATCAAAATATAAGGGATTATGATAAAAGAATTTTACATAGGCAGTCCCAAACATAGAGAGAAAATCAGGGGCATCTGCATACGTCTCTGCTGTTTGTTCCAAGGTTGACGTAAACAAATCCATAATGTGCTGCTGGATTGCGGCAATAAATTCATCCTTGTTATTAAAATGAGCATAGGGAGCGGCATTGCTGACGCCACATTTCAGGGCAACTTTGCGGAGGGATAAATTTTCCTCCCCCTCTGTACTGATCAACTCTAATCCCGCTTTAATTAAAGCATTCCGCAGGTTTCCGTGATGATAAGGTCTGTTTTCCATAGTAACCTCCAATCTTGTCAGCGATAAGATTATAGCACCAAAACTTAGCGGCGTCAAGATTGAAATAAGAGTATGACGGAGAACAAGCCCGCTTCATCATGGCGGTTGGGATGTTTGCGCTGCTTATGCAGCGCAAACACGCTTCCATACCAACGCTTGGTGCACGGGAAAATGCGTTTTGCAAAACGGTTAATTGTTGCGATAAATCGTTAAAGTCCGAACTTTGCCCCAAAAGCAGGATGGTTTTATACCTTCTTCCGTGTTAAGAAAATTCCAACGATTGCACCAACAAGGATCATCGGTGCCACTCTGACAAACAGCCATTCAAATGAATGAAATGCCACTCCAAGAATAGCGGTTTCGGGGTCACTATAATTCCACCCCAGGTAAGAACTTTCTAATGCTAATAAGATTGCAAAAACTATTACCATGATTGCACATAACGAAATAAGCGACCAATGAATAATTTTTCTTCCCGTGATTTTCCTTTGTGCCAGTTGCAGGTTTATCACCTCCAGTTTTTCGGTAATGGCTTTTAAAGTATCAGCCTCCGTTTCGATAACAGTCTCTCCCAACAGCGTGCTTACAGGTGTTTCAAGCACTTCCGATAAGGAGATTAACATATCAGAATCGGGAACTGACAGTCCTTGCTCCCATTTGGAAACTGTCTGTCGCACGATGTTCAGCTTGACAGCAAGCTCTTGTTGTGAAAGTCCCTTCGATTTTCTGATTGCTTTAATATTTTCGTTGAGCATTAGGGATGGCCTCCTTTCGATTTTCACCACTATTGTAGGCTAAACTGCCCGTTGCCACAAGCAACGCATTTTAACATTTTTGGAAAAATAGCACATTTCTCCTGGGATTACGGAATAATGGGCTGCTGTCTGTCAAATTCTTGTGTGTTACTTTACCGCCTGAAATTAAAAAAAAGCTTGCTTGTGACGCAGCGTAATGATTTATAGTATATCACAGGAGGTAAACGATTATGGAAAAACACAGGGCAATACCGCAAGGTTATATGACAGTTGGAGAGGTTGCAAAGAAAATAGGAGTTACTGTCCGCACATTACAATACTATGATAAAGAGGGCGTGTTATCCCCGTCAGCGGAAAGTGAAGGTGGGCGAAGGCTTTATACAGATAAAGATTTAGTTACACTTCATCAAATTATATCTTTAAAATCATTAGGGTTTTCTTTGGATGATATAAAGCGGCGCTTAATTTCTTTAGAAACACCGACGGAGGTGGAAAACGCCCTTGCTGAACAGGCTGATAACATACGCAAGAAAATAGAACAGTTAACAGCTTCTTTGACAGCAATAGAACAGTTAAAAGCAGAAGTGTTACAAATGCAGACAGTCAACTTTAAGAAGTATGCGGATATTATCGTCAATCTGCAAATGAAAAATGATTCTTACTATCTCATTAAACGTTTCGATGATGATATGCTGGACCATATCCGTAATCAATTTGATAAAAAGAGCGGCTTAAATTTTATGGACAGATTTAAATGTTTGAGTGATGAAATTATACAACTTCAAAAGGAAAGTGTGCCCCCTGAAAGTGAAAAATGCCAGCAGGTTGTAAGAGAATATTGGGGCTTGATCATGGAATTTACGAACGGCGATATGAGTATGCTGCCGAAATTGATGGAAGTCGGTAATATTGATACCGCTGCAAATGCTTGGGAAGAAAGACAAAAAATCGTAAACGACTATCTGGAGCCGGCTTTGCAAGTCTATTTTTCAAAAATCGGAGTAAATCCGTTCGGGGAGGTGGAACGATGAATAGTGCAATACAAGTTCGTGGATTAAAGAAAAGCTATGGCAGCCATATTGTTCTCAATGGACTTAATCTTCGAATCGAAAAAGGAGAAATTTTTGCCCTGCTCGGTGTAAATGGAGCAGGAAAAACCACATCTCTTGAATGTATTGAGGGCTTGAGAAAATATGATAGTGGTACAGTTATTGTAAACGGAAAAATGGGTATTCAGCTGCAGTCATCATCTTTGCCCGCCTATATCAAACCGATGGAGGCTGTAAAGCTATTTGCAAAATGGAATAGGGAAAAGATTGATTATACCATGCTTAACGCTCTCGGTATTAAAGAAATTGAAAAGAAACAGTATACCCAGCTGTCCACAGGACAAAAAAGGCGGCTGCATCTCGCCCTTGCACTTATTAGTGATCCGGATATTATTTTTCTCGATGAGCCGACTGCCGGGCTTGATGTTGAGGGGAGACTTTCGCTTCATGAGCAGATCCGAAAGCTCAGATCAAGCGGAAAAACGATTGTTTTGGCAAGCCACGATATGGCGGAAGTAGAAACCTTATGCGATCGTATTGCTATTTTGAATCACGGAAATATTATCTTTTGCGGCACGGCTTCGGAACTGACAGACAAGGTTGGAAAAAAATATTTTATCCATATCAAAACGCAGCAAGGGGACAGTACTTTTGAAACGGACAATATTGAAGATACTTTGATTTCCCTGCTTGGTGAGTTGAAACAAAAGGGAAATCATGTATTGGATATTAAAGTTGATCGTGGCACACTGGAACTGCATTTTATGGAAATGGCAAGGAGGGAAGCAGAATGAGTGTTTTTTTATATGGTGTGGCGTTACAGTGGAAATTGGATATACGAAGTAAATCCCTGTTAGTTACTTGCTATATCGTTCCGTTTATTTTCTTTCTCCTTATGGGCGGTATATTTACTTCTGTTATGCCTGAAATGAGAAATACTCTCATACAATCTATGATTGTAATGAGTGTTTCAATGGGATCGTTTGTTGGATTGCCGCCATCGTTGATTGAAACTTACGGAAGTGATATTAAAAAAGTTTATAAAGCAAACGGAGTACCTGTCTATTTAGGTCTTGTTACGATGTTTCTTTCTGCATTTGTCCATTTGATGATTACCTGCGGCGTGATAGTGCTGCTTGCTCCCGTACTGTTTCAAGCAGCTTTGCCGGCACAGCTTCCGGTTTTCTTTTTTGTACTCGCTATATACATTATTGTGTCGTTGAGCATTGGAAGTATTTTAGGACTGATCATAAAAAACCAGGCGAAACTAACGATGATAGCGCAGTTAATATTTTTGCCCTCAATTATGCTTTCAGGGATTATGTTCCCCGCTGATTTGCTGCCGGATTTTCTTGAAATGACAGGGCGCGTTTTTCCTGCCGCCTGGGGATATCGATTGATGTTGAATAATGGCTTTTGCCTTGAAAATCTATGGTATCTGATCCTTGTCTTTTTTGCGGCGGTAATTATTTGTGGAATACTTTTGAAGAAACAAAAATAGCGCTCTGTACTGTCTGCGAAATTCCGCTGTAAAATCCTCCGGCGCTTCCTGCGGTTACACTGATTGCGGTAAGAGGATGACTTATGGTCTGACGCAAAAAGCTAAATAACCGTGTCCGATATTAAGCAGTAAATTATAGTCAAAAATTTCGGAATAAAATGTTTTTCTGAACTGTTCCGGCGTCATGAAATGGCTGCTTTCCAGTTGATATGGCGAAGGCTGTTGACAATATATGCCAAGCTGTTCCACGATTCGCAAGGAAAGTTCTTTACCGGCATTCATGACAAGTTTATCCATTTTCGTCAGCGGCATATCCAGCATGGCGCTGACAGCTCTCAATACCAGGCTTTCTTCCAAAACCATGAGAATCTGCACTTTTTTTTCGGCGGTTGAGCGATATACCAGCCAGATGATCAGGCTGGCTCCGAAGTCCTCCCCGCTATAATGTTCACTCACAATTTCTGTCTGTGACCTGAATACTTTCTGTAAGGTGGCGGTCAGGGCATTTTTCAGAATGTCCATATCAGCGCCGGCATGGTCCGTTTTCCACCTGTTTGGAATTTTGCCGGTAATGGCGCGGTCTTCGATTAAAATATGGGTGGTAAGCCATCCAAGACAGATACCAAGAAAATGATGGATGGATTCTTGTGAATAGTTTGATTCCGTAAGGTCTTTTTCCAGTGCAGGAAGAGTTTTATACCGCATGTCATCATGCAGGCGCTTGTGTACCTCATATCCTTTATAGCCGATTGACAGCATATAGGATTCTTCATCGGTAAAGTGTTCCACGGTATAATTTTTAAAATATTTGATACCCTCGGCACATGCCCATTGTCCGTTGTTTTCATCTCTGCTGAGATGGATCAGTTTTCGTACGATTGAAAAGAGCTTCTGGTGTGCATGGTCGATGGAATCAATTCCAATGTTAAACTGTTTATTCCATTCAGTTTCTGTAGACATGACGCTCCTTTATTGGATTTCAGAATCGCTTTTTAATAAAATATGTCGAGAAACAGCATAAGGTGTCAGTTATTGCGGGGAATCTTTGGGATTTTTCCGGTGCGCTGCCGCTTCGTTCCGGAACCTGTATCAATCTGCCTGAACCGCTGACAACATATCTTATTTCTTAATTTTTTATCAAGTTATCTTGCAACTTCAGGGCCCGGATGTTATACTAACATTAACTATAAGGAATTTTGCTATGGTATATAATATTATATCAGGCGTAAGGACATGGAAGTCCACATTTTTATTCAAAGGAGTGATGATAATGGGTATTGGTATTGATGTAGGTACGAATAAGGATTATTCCTATTTGTTCCAGAGTCTCAGCAGCGGCGGAATGGGAAATCTGAATTTCCTTTCAGATTATGCCAGTCTTAAGAACGGCAGCTATGGCAAGCTAATGAAGACTTATTACAACAAAGTGCAGAATTCGAGTACAGAGGAGAGCAGCTCGAGCAGCTCAAACAGTTCGAAAAGCAGTTCAAAAAGCAGTGTTCTTGACAAAATAATTGATGCGCAGATGCATCCGAAGGTTTCCAAAGACGTGCAGGAGGCAAATGCTAATTTAGTAACAGGACTTTCGAACATGAGGTCTTCTGTTTCGGCACTGCAGAGTGACAAAACGTATACAGACACGGCAAACGGTCAGAGTGCGGCATCCAAGGTGGTTTCCGCGATGAAAGATTATGTGGCGGATTACAACAATGTCGTAAATGCGGCAAGAGGTTCCACGATGACGAACAAAACGGCATATGTGGCAAATATGATGAGCAGCACTGCCGCGAATGCAGATAAACTTTCGGAAATCGGTGTTACTATCAATTCGAGCGGATTGCTGCAGGTGAATGAAGAGAAACTGAAATCGGCAGATCTTTCCAAAGTGCAGGAATTGTTTTCTGCTAATGACATCATGAGTTATGGTTCCGTAGTGTCATCACGTCTTCAGTTTGCCGGCGCTACAGCCAGCACGAGTACCTCTACGGGAAGTACAAATACGGTTACAGGCAGTACGGATACAAATAATACGGCAGGTTCCAGTGCGGCCGCTCTCAAGGATGCCGGCAGAGCTCTTGCATCGGAGGAATTGTATAAAAAGATAACCGATAAAGACGGCAATGAGACATATGATATTGACAAAATTTTTGCCACGGCAAAGAGTTTTGTAAGCAATTATAACAGTATGTTTGATAAGGCAGAATCCAGTTCGAATTCCGGCGTGGTAGCCAATTTGTCTTATATCAGGGAAAAGACGGCAAACAGTGCGGATTTACTGAAGCAGCTTGGAATCAGTGTAGACGGGAAGGGCAGAATGAAAATTGACGAGGACACATTTAAGAAATCGGATATGTCCAAGGTACAGGAAGTTTTCGAAGAGTATGGTTCTTCTGTTGCTACGAACGCATCGCTCGTAGATTATTATACGACTACGCAGGCAAATGCTGCCAGCGGCTATACAGCTTCCGGAACGTATAATGTACAGGGAAGTTCCCGTTATGCAGATGCTTTTTAATCATAGGTAATGTATAAAAGAGATTGCAAAATAGAAGGTAAGTGCAGTAGAAAGAATTCTGCTGCACTTATATTTATGCACAGGGGCACGTAAGGAAATTAGCAGCTTTGCTGCGCGGGTATCCAAAGAAAATGCCAGCCGGTGCTGACGGGTGATTCAATGGGAGCGGAAAGGAGCCAGGTATTTATATGAGGTATATTTTAAACGGAAAAGATGTAATGTTAGGGACGTGTTATTATCCGGAGCACTGGAGTCCGGATTTATGGGAAGAGGATCTGGAGCGGATGTGGGAGGCGGGAATCCGTGTGATCCGTATTGCAGAGTTTGCCTGGAGCAAAGTGGAACCAAGGGAGGGAGAATATACGTTTGATTTTTTTGACTCATTTCTGGAAAAGGTGGCAGGAACAGAAATGAAAGTAATCTTCTGCACGCCGACAGCTACTCCGCCGGCATGGCTGACTGAAAAATATCCGGAAGTCCTGAATGTTACAAAGGAAGGCATAAGGTATCGTCATGGAGCAAGGCGCCATTATAATTATAATTCCCCGGTATACAGGAAGTTTGCTGCGGAAATTACCGAAAAGTTTGCATCTCATTATGCGCAGCATCCAAGCATTATCGGATGGCAGATTGATAACGAACTGAATTGTGAGACGGCGGAATTTTATTCCGAAAGCGATACCATTGCTTTCAGGGAGTTTTTGAAGAAGCAGTACGGAACGATCGGGAATTTAAATGAAGCCTGGGGGACTGTATTTTGGAATCAGACCTATACGGACTGGGGAGAAGTGTATGTTCCGCAAAAGACCATCAGCGATTCGACCAATCCGCACAGGGTACTGGACTATATCCGGTTTGTTTCCGACAGCGCCTGCCGGTTTGCAAAAATGCAGGCCGATATTATCCGAAAGTATATAAAAGAAGATGATTTCGTTACCACAAACGGAATTTTTGGCAATTTGGACAATCATAGGTTGAACAAAGAAAGTCTGGATTTCATTACCTATGATTCGTATCCTAATTTTGCATACTGCCTGGATGATTATGACGGGAATGACCCGATGAAGGACAGGAAATGGAGCCGTAATCTGGCGGAAACACGTTCCGTTTCTCCGGTATTCGGTATTATGGAACAACAGTCCGGAGCGAACGGCTGGAATACCAGAATGGAAGCGCCCACGCCCAGACCCGGACAGATGACCCTGTGGACCATGCAGAGTATCGCCCATGGTGCAGACTATGTCAGCTATTTTCGCTGGAGGACATGCACGGTAGGAACGGAAATATACTGGCATGGGATTTTGGATTATTCCGGAAGGGAAAACCGCAGGCTCAGGGAAGTGCGGGAAGTTGCAAAGATGATTTCCGGAATGCAGGAAATAGCCGGAGCCGTGTATGAGGCACGTATCGGTATCGTACAGGATTATGATAATATATGGGATGCCCGGCTGGATAAATGGCATGAAAGGGTAGACGCATTAAGCCGGAAAAACATATATGCCGCAGCCCAGTTTGCACATGCTCCTGTGGATATCGTGTATATGCGGGAGGGAATGACAGCGGAGAACCTGCGGCGGTACGAGGTGTTATTTTACCCTCATGCATCCATCATGACAGAAGAACGGGCAGCAGTTTTGGAAGAATACGTAAAAGCGGGCGGAAAACTGGTTATGGGATGCAGGACCGGATATAAAGACCGGAACGGAAGATGTATTATGGAAAAGCTGCCGGGGCTGGTTTCAAAACTTGCCGGCACGGATATTCCGGAATACAGCTTCGTGGCGCCTGACGAGGGAACGGCATATGCAGATTGGGATGGAGAATCCATAGAGGCCGCAGTGTTTAATGATATTCTGGCTCCGGTTTCCGACAGCGCTGAGGTTCTGGGAACTTACACATCCAGTTACTATGCCGGCGAACCTGCATTGGTCAGAAATAGTTTTGGCGCAGGTGAGGCGTATTATTTTGGCGGTGCATTTACCCTGGATACTGCCGCTGTGTTTCTGAAAAAACTGGGAGTGGAGGAACCGTACCGCAACATCGTAGAAGTGCCGGAGAATTGTGAGATTGCCATACGGCAGAAAGAAGGACACAGGTATCTTTTTCTTCTTAATTATGCATCGGCGGAAAGTATGGTCCGGATTAAAACGCCTTTGCAGAACCTGCTGACGGGCGAAACGGAAAGCGGAAATATAGAAATGGGAAAATATGGGGTAAAAGTATATAAAGTACAGTGAAATTTCCATATATATATATATCAATAGGGGTAAAGTACGCTGCATGAAGTGGAAGTGCAGAGAAAGCGGAAATATCAAAGAAAGTAATCACATGGGACTGCCGCATTCAGCGGAACGATCCCATGTGATCTGCTTTTTCAAGATTCGGTATAGATTCATTAAAACTATTCCTGATAATTGGCGTTCACATAATCCTGGATTGCAAAATTGTCTTCCGGCATGCGGCAGCCGATGATGTATTCACCGTCGTTGCCGGTGTTTCGGATGATATGTCCATCCAGCGAACGGGCTTCCGGAAGCGGAAAACCAGGAATAGAGACGGTTACATTTTTACCCTTGGAGTCTGCCAATCCGGGGTCGCGTACAGTGAAGGCAAATCCGTTGGCGCTGAGATTGATCAGTTTTCCGGAAAAGGTCTGATCCGATTCCTTCAGAGTGATGATGCAGGAGTGGCAAAGAGGCATACGATGGTATTTCCTCCGGTTTATGACTTTGGCGCAGGAGGATACGGTCAGCCGGTAGCAGCCGGTTCTTTCTTTGTCGGCAGCAGCTTTTATATTTTCCCAATGGTAAAGTACGTTATCGACAACAATCCGCAAATGGAAGTTAAGTGTTTTGGATGTTATGTCAACCGGTTTTTCGTTATCATTACGCAGGGTGACAAGGATATCATTTCCCTGCCGGGCGATTACTTCGCCGCGGTATTCGATATTCCTGCCATTGTCGGAGGCAAGAAGGGAAATCTTCATATCCGGTCTTACATCCTGGATACTCATGAATCCGCCTTCGCCCAGCTCTTCCATAAGCCTGCCGACCGTGTCTTCTATTTGGTTGACATTGGCAGCGGTTTCTTCATATTTGCTCAGCATGGTCTTGGTAGTTTCATTGGCATCCGTCACACAGCCGGCCATGACCTGCATGACATCACAGATCTGCTGCATATTATCAACCATATTTTGATTGGACGATTTTACTTCTTCCATGGCGGAATCAATGACTTTTATATTGCCGCCTAATTGTACGGAGTCCTGCGTGATACTGTCCACGCTCTGTGTTACCTGTGTGACCTGCTCAAGATTGAGCTGGATCAGTTCCAGCGTGTGGATGATGGATTCCGTCATTTTGCCGGAGGTTTCTTCCAAATGCCCGAGTGCCGACATGATACGGCTGGAAGAATTCTGTGTTCCCATACTGAGATTGCGGATTTCATCCGCAACTACGGCAAAACCTTTTCCGGCAGCCCCTGCCCTCGCAGCTTCTATGGATGCGTTCAGGGCAAGCAGATTGGTTTGGGAGCTGATGCCCTCGATGGTACTGGTTTCTTCTTTCACCATGATAAATTCCTGTTTGAATTCGTTTAATACGTTTTCTACCTCGGAGGACAGTTTTGCCATGCTGTTGGTTGTTTCTACAACGCCGTTCAGCTTTGCGGAGCTGGCATTTGCATGTCCCATGGATTCGTTGATCAGGTCCACCATCCGCTCGATCAGCGCTGCCACGTTCTGTACCTGCGTGTTGATATCGGTGGTCATATCCATGGAGGACATGGTTTTGCTCTGAAGCATATCATTGTTTTCCGATAATTTTTCCATGCTGTGTACAACGGAGCTGGCGCCCTGCTTGTTTTCGTCGGCAAGTTCACGGACTACGGTAACTCCGTCTACAATAGCAGTGCTGGCTGTTTTTACCTGTTCTATGGTGGTAACAACCCGTTCCAGATGCCCCTGAATGGAATCTGTCAGGGCGCCGTCGGACTGATTCAGATGGTTTATGGACAGTGCGTAGCAGGCAAAACACAGGATGATACAGGACAGCTGCAGTATAAACGTGCTTATATCAGACAATGTGTTCATGCCGTTCAGGTATTTATACAGATCGCCGGCGATGAGAACTGCTGAAGCAGCAATACCGCAGCGGATAATGAAATTGCGGTTTTTATACAGTATTAACATACTGGCAAGCGGCAGTATATACATAAAGCAGAGGGCCGAAGTGGTAGTGAAAACGATATAGGCATAAAACAGGCCGTATCCGACGGCGATCACATCTTTATATACAGGAGTTCCCATACCCTGTATCTTCAGTATGAGCAGGCTGAAAAGATACGGGATCCAGCAGATGAGAAGAAAAACCATAAAATATCCGGAAGTCCGCTGTCCGCTGCCTGTTTCGTAACCGTAAAATACCGTGAGTATCATATTCAGTATCAGCCATACGGCCATGGCTTTCCTGTTTGCGCTTTGTTTGAACCGTTCTTCCTTATATTCCATCTATGTAACCTGCCCTTTCCGAATTTAAGTTCTTTTTCTTTTGCTGAAACGATATATAAATATACTCTATCATAATTGTTGACAGATTGCCATAATTTTAATGTATTTTGGGAAGAATTAGGTTATAATAAATACATATGGAATTACTTGAAATCTGATGGAGTAGAGAAGGTATGGGAAAAGATGAAGAACTCCGGATGACATATTCCGGACTGCTGTTGAAAGACGGCGAGAAGATGGTGAGGGTTTGCTTCGAACGGGGAAAGAACGATTATGCGGAGGGTATAGTCCCAAGGGGTGCGATCGTGAAATCTTCCGGATTTACCGGTGCGGAGATAGAGCAGCTTACCGTTTATATTCAGGACAATGCCACGGACATTATTAACAGGGCAAAAAATGTGAATTTCCTGAATGAATGGTTGGGAAGGAAATAACCGGAATGAGCAGGAATACCTGCCCTTTGCCGATAATAAAATAGCTTTAAAGGGGCCGAACAGGGAGGCATCGCTATTTTAAACGTATTATCGAATATTTCAAATATTATCATTCCTGTTATCATTTTTTATATAGTGGCTTATGGATTGGTTCATAAGAGGAATGTATATGAAGATTTTATTAAAGGGGCAAAGGACGGCCTGCAGACTGTCGTACAGATCATGCCGACACTGGTGGGACTGATGGTGGCTGTGGGCGTACTGCGCGCATCGGGATTCCTGACGTTTCTGGGAGGGTTGTTCCAGGGGCTGTCGGAACGGGTTGGATTCCCTTCCCAGCTGATGCCGCTGGTATTCGTTAAAATGTTTTCTTCATCTGCGGCAACCGGGTTGGTGCTGGATATTTTCAAAACCTACGGACCGGATTCCAGAATCGGAATGATCACTTCCATTATGATGAGTTGTACGGAAACTGTTTTTTATACGATGAGCGTTTATTTTCTGGCGGCGAAGGTGACAAAGACAAGGTATACCCTGAAAGGGGCCGTACTGGCGAGTCTGGCGGGGATTGCAGCCAGTGTGGTTTTGGCGTCGCGGATTGCCGGATGAGAATGGGCGGTCAGGGTGCGGTTGGAAGGGAGGGATGGTAACTGAGCTGTTATGTTCTGATTAAATGAACAAGAAATTATTTGGAATAGTTATTGCCACCTTTTTAAAATGCAGGTATTATTATGGATAGCGTCCCTTTACAAAGCAGTGTCTGCCAGGAGGCCGAACGGAACTGCGGGCGGGGATAGAGAACGGAAATGGAAGGAATAAAGAGAGTTATGAAAGAAGAGATCAAATGGCTGGACCATCCGGAGGTATTCCGTGCGGGCAAACTTCAGGCCCACAGCGATCATGCTTTTTATAAAAGTATGGAGGAGATGGAAACAGGAAAGAATTCATTGGAACAATCTTTAAACGGAACATGGAAATTTCGTTACAGCAGGAATGCGGGGGAACGCCCGGCGGCTTTTTACGAGCAGGATTTTGATGCTTCCGGGTTCGGCGAAATTGCAGTGCCTTGCCACATTGAAATGGCAGGTTATGACAAAATTCACTACATTAATACAATGTACCCATGGGAAGGACATATATACCGCAGACCGGCATATGCTTTGGACGGAAGTCATCCATGGGAAGGAATGTTCAGCGAAGCGGATTATAATCCGGTAGGGTCTTATCTCAGGGAATTCGATTTGGAAGAAGGGCTGACGGGCCGCAGGGTATTTATCCGGTTTGAGGGAGTGGAGCAGGCGATGTATTTGTGGCTCAATGGCAGCTTTGTCGGATACTCGGAGGATAGTTTTGTTCCTGCGGAGTTTGAATTGACGCCTTATTTAAAAGAAAAAGGAAATATACTGGCGGTAGAAGTACATAAAAGGAGTACGGCCGCTTTTCTGGAAGATCAGGATTTCTTCCGTTTCTTCGGGATATTCCGGAATGTGTCCTTGTATGGCCGGCCGGAAATCCATGTGGAGGATTTATGGGCCAGACCGGTGCTGCATGAGGATGGTACGGGAAGTATCAGTGTGCAGGTGAAGCTTTCCATGGAAAAAAGAGAAGAATCCGGCAGGGTGGAGATTACTTTGTCGGAGGAGGACGGCAGGGTATGCGCGGAACATGCTTTGACATTGCCGGAAGACAGAAAAGACGCAAATGAAGAGAAAAAAGAAAAAGATGGAAAAGCGGACACATACGGCTGGCGGGAACTGCGGTGTGAAATGCCGTCCCGGACACTGGGAGAGGTGAAGGTATGGGACTATGGAACTCCCTATCTGTACCGTCTGCTTATTAAGGTATATGACGGCGGCGGAAAACTGGTGGAAGCCGTTCCTTACCGTATCGGTTTCCGCAGGATTGAAATCGTGGGTAAGGTAATTTATCTGAATGGAAAGCGATTGGTGATCAACGGGGTCAACCGCCATGAATGGAGCGCGGAAGGCGGAAGGTGCATCAGCAGAAAGGAAATGGAACAGGATATGGAATGTTTCCATGCCAACCATATCAATGCGGTACGGACATGCCATTATCCGGATCAGATTCCGTGGTATTATATGTGTGATGAGAATGGTATTTATATGATGGCGGAGACGAATCTGGAATCGCATGGTTCCTGGCAGAAAGGGGGAGCCATAGAGCCGTCGTGGAATGTGCCCGGAAGTCTGCCACAGTGGAAGGGGGCCGTCATGGACAGGGCGGAGAGCAATTTTGAGTGGTTTAAGAACCATGTTTCCATTTTGTTCTGGTCTTTGGGAAATGAGTCCTATGCTGGAGATAATATTGAGAGCATGAACCGGTATTTCAAAGAAAAACAGGATGGAAGACTGGTGCATTATGAGGGTGTATACAATAACAGAGAGTATACTGCTACGGTTTCCGATGTGGAGAGCCGTATGTATGCTACGCCCGAAGAAATAAGAGAGTATCTGGATAAGAAACCGGACAAACCGTTTCTTTTATGCGAGTATATGCATGATATGGGAAATTCGCTGGGTGGTATGGACTCCTATATGAAACTGCTGGATGTATATGAGATGTATCACGGCGGATTCATCTGGGATTTTATCGATCAGGCGCTTTGGGTGGAAGATGAAGTGACCGGCAGGAAAGTGCTGCGTTATGGAGGAGATTTTGACGACAGGCCTTCGGATTATGAGTTTTCGGGAAACGGCATCGTATTTGCAGACAGGACGGAGAAACCGGCCATGCAGGAAGTGAGGTATTATTATGGAAAATATCGATAAGAAAGTTTTGCCGGAATTGGAAATAATATACGGGGATGTGACTTTGGGAGTGAAAGGATGCGTGGACGGCAGGGAATTCCACTATATTTTTTCCTATGCGGCAGGAGGTCCGGTATCTTTCTGCGTGGAAGGGAGGGAATGGCTGTTCCGTGCGCCGCGGCCCGCTTTCTGGAGGGCGGTTACGGATAATGACAGAGGGTGCGGATTCCCGTTAAAAAGCGGAATGTGGCTTGCGGCGGATATGTTTATCCGGTGTACCGGTATTGCGGTTGCGGTGGACGGAAAGGAGATTCCGCTGCCCTGTGCACCGGTAAATAATGCATATTCATCGGAAGAGCGGGCAGAGAACGTTCAGATTGTCTACACATATGAGACCATTACAAATCCGGCGGCGACCGTTACGGTATCATACCAGGCAGATGCGTCGGGAGATATTCAGGTGGATGCGCATTATTATGGAAAGAAAGGGCTGCCGGAACTGCCGGTGTTCGGTATGCGGTTTATCATGCCCACCTGTGCAGAGCGGTTTGTATATAAGGGATTGTCAGGCGAGACGTATCCGGACCGGAAAGCAGGAGGCGTGGAAGGTGTGTATGAAGTAAAAGGGCTTCCCGTTACGCCTTATCTGGTGCCGCAGGACTGCGGAATGCATATGGACAGCGACTGGGTGGAGATATGCCGGAGCACGGGGCTTGATAACAGTCGTCAGGAGAAGGAAGAAAAGACGTTGAGGTTTGAGATGGACAAACTGGCATTTTCCTGTCTCCCCTATACGGCATCGGAGCTGGAGAATGCTGCCCATCAGGAAGAACTTCCGCCGGCCCGCAGGACAGTGGTGTGCATTTACGGCGCTGTCAGAGGCGTAGGCGGTATCAACAGCTGGGGCATCGATGTGGAAGAAGAATATCATGTGAACGGAGAGGAAGATATCCTGTGTTCGTTCCGTATATGCGGGCCGGCGGATGCGGCTGCCGGGGAGAGAAAGACGGAAGGAAAATGAGACGCGTAGAAAAGCGGCGCAGAAGAGAGGTTGAATATGGCTAAGACAGCTACGGAATTGCAGACATTATTAAGAAACATAGACCACAGGGGATATCCTGCGTACAAAGATACAAAAGGAAGCTATAATTTTGGGCGTTATATACTGTCCATAGATCATGTACAGGGAGACCCGTTTGCGTCTCCTTCCAAAGTCAGCATACATATTGCCGGCAGGGAAGCCGGATTTCCGGCGGAATATTACGGCAGCAGGGAGAGAAGGATCGCCCTGCAGGATTATCTGCTGCGGTTATTCCGTAAAGAAGTAGACAAATACAATTTTAAGGCAAAGGGTTCCGGAAAGAGCGGGCTTATGTCCGCCAGCCGTCCGGGGCAGGAAGTGCTGGAGCGGACGGCCTGCGAAATAGATGCGGCGGCAGGGGATTTGGCCGTGCGTTTGGAAATAGGATTTCCGGCAAACGGAAGAACCATATGTTCTTCGGAACTGATAAAAATTCTATTTGATTTCCTGCCGAAGTGCGTACAGGATGTGCTTTTCTACAAAAGGCTTGACAGTAAAGATGTAGAAAGAACCATATTTTTGGCAGATGACAGAACGTATATCAGGGAGAAACTGGAAGAACTGGGGCTGGTGGCATTTGTTGCCAATGGCGCGGTGCTTCCGCGGGAATCAGGGGTTTCGGATAAACCCATGAAGGAAAGCGTGCCGTTTGCCTCGCCGGAATCGATGGAAGTGGAATTGCAGTTGCCTCACAAAGGCATGGTGAAGGGAATGGGGATCCGTAAGGGGATCACTCTGATCGTAGGCGGAGGATACCATGGAAAATCTACCTTGCTGAAGGCATTGGAATTAGGGGTATATGATCATATCGCAGGGGACGGCAGGGAATATGTGATTACCGTTCCGGATGCGGTAAAGATTCGCGCGGAGGACGGCAGGTGTGTGAAAAAGGATGATATTTCCATGTTTGTCAATAATCTTCCGAACGGAAAGCGGACGGAAAGCTTCTATACGGAGGATGCCAGCGGAAGTACATCCCAGGCGGCAAATGTGATAGAGGCTATGGAAGGCGGTTCTTCCCTTTTGCTGATTGATGAGGATACCTGTGCCACCAATTTTATGGTACGGGATGAATTGATGCAGAGAGTGGTGCACAGAGAGAAAGAGCCGATTACGCCTTTCATTGAGCGGGCGCGGTATCTGTATGAAAAGAGAGGGATTTCCTGCGTGATTGTAGCGGGAAGTTCGGGGGCTTATTTCCATATCGCGGATCAGATTGTGCAGATGGATAATTATGTGCCGCAGGAGATAACGGCATTGGCAAAGGAAGAAGCGGCGAAGTATCCGGTATTGCTTTTGCCGGATAAAGATCCGTCGGGGCCGGATTACCGGAGAGCTCCGGGAATGTCATCCGGAGGAGGCCGCAGTGCAGGAATGCAGCACGGCGGACGCCGCGGAGGAAGGGGCGGAAATGAAAGGAATGGCAGCGACCATGGTTCCGATAACAGGGTAAAGATTAAAGGAATGGGAAAGGAATCCTTCAGTCTGAATAAAGAAACCGTGGATCTGCGTTATGTGGAGCAGATTGCAGACGGTGAACAGGTGATGACATTGGGATACCTGCTTGCTTATGCGGAAAGCAATCTGTTTAACGGAAGGGATACGCTGCAGAAGGTGGTGGATACGCTGATGGATACCATAGAAAAGAAGGGACTTGCCAGTATAGTACCGGGCAGTTATCTGCCTTCCGGACTGGCCCTGCCGAGAAGACAGGAAATATTTGCGTGCTTTAACCGTTACAGAAATCTGAACTTATAGCGAACCGGCCTTATGATACCGGATTCCGTCCCGGAGCGGATTTGGTTTCAGGGCATAAAGCTTTCGCACAAAATAAAAAAGCGGTTTTCCCGCTTTCCATAAAAGGAAATGGGAAAACCGCTAAGAAATTGATTGCGGAACTAAAACTCCGGTCTCGGCATAAGGAATTAAGAAATGGCACAGCTGATAGTCTTCCTTCAGTATATGGTCAAAAAGATAATTCTGCATATGTTCTTTTAATTCGGTAAGTACACCTTCCGGATCCCTGGCAAGGGCGGGCAGATCAATTTTGAGAATGTATTCTTTTAAATCCATATGCTCTGCCATGTGTGCAGCAAGGTTGGGATACTGGTATCTTGCCATCAAATTTTCTTCCGTGTAGAAATGGTAGGAGGTATATTCCCTTAACTCACAGACGATATCCAGTAGCTGCTTCGTGGTAACATTTTTGCAGCCGCTCATGATGAGTTGCTCAATCTCTCGAATAATGCGGAATAACTCCTGATGTTGTTCATCGATGATTGTAATGCCACATTCCATTTCTTTACACCAATCAAACTTAAAATCAAACATAATAGTACTGCCTCCCGCTAGTTTATTATTTGGTGTTGTTACTGATTCAAATGTAATGTCCATAACACATTCTTATTTTATACTACGGAAGTTTGGTACGCAACTGGAAATTAATAATAATTTTATTAAATTTTTTAGGAATGTATGGAAATGAAAAGGGGAATGATCGGGAAGGAGCAGCAGGGAAATGGAAGGACAGGAATGGCTCATCCGGGCAGTGGCGGCTGTGCTGTGCATGGTTCTTTTCGTTCTCATCATCCGTGTCCGGAGACGTGGAAAAAGGCCGGATGCCATAGATGGGATGGAAGGGCATGATTTTGAATATTTTTGTGCGGAACTGTTGAAAAAAAGAGGTTTTCAGGAAGTGGCGGTTACAAAGGGCAGCGGTGATTACGGAGTGGATATTCTGGCGGAAAAAGATGGGATCACTTATGCGGTTCAGTGTAAATGCCATAGCGAAGCAGTGGGAATAAAGGCCGTACAGGAAGTATATGCAGGAAGGGATTATTATGACCGTATGGTGGGAGCCGTGATGACCAATCAATATTTTACGGCTCCGGCAGTGAATGCCGCTGAAAAACTGAAAATCCTGCTGTGGGACAGGGGATATTTGGACAGTATGATGGAAGAAGAGTAATTGTACTCTTTTAAAATGGTACAACTATTTTTTATTTGTATTACATTTTTGACAAGCAAATATTGACAAGTTGGGTGTCTGATTATATTATTATGTTAGAAAGAAAGTGAAAAAGGGATTTATTTTCGTCATATAGTATAAAAATAAGTACATATTAATTGGACAACTAAAATATTTGACATAATTCAAAATAATACAACTTTTTACAAAATAATACAACTCAATCCGAAGTTGTATAGAAAACGAAATTGTAAATAAACCGGATTTGAAACCGGCAAGCCGGTTCATATAAAAAAGAGTAACAAAAACGAAGGAATGTATAGGAGGAAGGAAACATGAAAACAGGAAAGAATTACAAATTTTGGTTTTGCACGGGTTCGCAGGATTTATACGGGGATGAGTGTCTCGCAAATGTTGCAAAACATTCCCAGATTATCGTGGAAAATCTGAATAAGTGCGGGCTTCTGCCGTTTGAGGTAGTATGGAAGCCCACGCTGATCACCAATGAACTGATCAGAAAGACATTTAACGAAGCAAATGCGGATGAAGAATGTGCAGGCGTTATTACATGGATGCATACGTTTTCCCCTGCAAAATCCTGGATTCTGGGGTTACAGGAATACAGAAAGCCGCTGATGCATTTGCATACCCAGTTTAACGAAGAAATTCCTTATGATACCATTGATATGGATTTCATGAACGAGAACCAGTCTGCACACGGCGACAGGGAGTACGGCCATATTGTCAGCCGCATGGGAATCGAAAGAAAAATCGTAGTAGGACATTGGAACGACAAGGAAGTACAGCAGAAAATCGCAGACTGGATGCGGACGGCAATCGGTATTATGGAATCCTCCCACATCCGTGTATGCCGTATTGCAGACAATATGAGGAACGTAGCGGTAACGGAAGGGGACAAGGTAGAGGCGCAGATTAAGTTTGGCTGGGAAATCGATGCTTATCCGGTGAACGAGATCGCAGAGTATGTAAAGGATGTGGCGGAGGGCGACATCAATGCGCTGGTAGACGAATATTACTCCAAATATGATATTATTCTGGAAGGCAGGGATGAAGCGGAATTCAGAAGGCATGTGGCGGTACAGGCAGGCATCGAAATCGGCTTTGAGAAATTCCTGGAAGAAAAGAATTATCAGGCGATTGTTACCCACTTCGGTGATTTGGGCGCATTACAGCAGCTTCCCGGACTTGCGATCCAGAGACTGATGGAAAAAGGTTATGGTTTCGGCGGGGAAGGGGACTGGAAAACCGCGGCAATGGTACGTCTGATGAAGATTATGACTTCCGGTATGAAAGATGCGAAAGGAACTTCTTTCATGGAAGATTATACGTATAATTTAGTGCCCGGAAAAGAAGGCATTCTCCAGGCGCATATGCTGGAAGTATGTCCTACGGTTGCGGACGGCAAAATCGGAATCAAGGTAAATCCGCTTTCCATGGGTGACAGAGAGGACCCGGCTCGTTTGGTATTTACGTCTAAGACAGGGCCGGCAGTAGCGACTTCCCTGATCGATCTGGGCAACAGATTCCGTCTGATCATCAATGCAGTGGACTGCAGGAAGGTAGAGAAACCGATGCCGAAACTTCCGGTTGCTACCGCGTTCTGGACACCGCAGCCGAACCTTAAGACCGGTGCGGAAGCATGGATTCTGGCAGGCGGCGCGCATCATACGGCATTTTCTTATGACTTAAGCGTAGACCAGATGGTTGACTGGGCGGCTGCCATGGGCATTGAAAGTGTTGTGATCGACAACGATACAACGATCCGGAATTTTAAGAATGAATTGAGATGGAACGAACTTGCATTCAGATAAAATGCGGGTAAGAAGCAAATAAGAAAGGCAGGGTTACGGCAATGGATATAAAAGAGATGATAGTAAACGGCAGGACTGCGCTGGGCATAGAATTTGGTTCCACCAGGATCAAAGCGGTGCTGATAGGGGAGGACAATTCCCCTATCGCTTCCGGAAGCCATGAGTGGGAAAACCAATATGAAAATAATGTATGGACTTACAGCCTGGATATGATCTGGAAGGGACTGCAGGACAGTTATACAAAGCTGGCAGAGGATGTGCACAGCCAGTACGGCGTGACATTGGAAACGGTTGGGAGCATCGGATTCAGCGCGATGATGCACGGATATATGGCATTTGACAAGGCGGGAGAGCTGCTGGTGCCGTTCCGCACATGGAGAAATACCATTACGGCGCAGGCGGCAGAGGAACTGACCGGATTGTTCCAGTATAATATTCCGCAGAGATGGAGCATTGCGCATTTGCGTCAGGCGATTCTGAACAAAGAGGAACATGTAAGGGATGTGGACTTCTTCACAACGCTGGCGGGTTATGTGCACTGGAAGCTGACGGGAGAGAAGGTGCTGGGCGTAGGCGACGCTTCCGGTATGTTCCCGATCGACACGGATACGAAAGATTTCAATGCAAAGATGATAGAGCAGTTTGACGGGCTGGTAGCAGGAGAAAATTACCCCTGGAAACTGAAAGATATCCTTCCGAAAGTACTGGTGGCGGGAGAGAGCGCGGGAACCCTGACGGAAGAAGGGGCAAAGCTGCTGGATGTTTCCGGTAAGCTGAAAGCGGGGATTCCGGTATGTCCTCCCGAAGGCGATGCGGGAACCGGCATGGCAGCCACAAACAGTGTGGCGGTGCGTACCGGTAATGTATCCGCAGGCACAAGCGTATTTGCCATGATCGTATTGGAAAAAGAACTTTCCAAAGTGTATCCCGAAATCGACCTTGTAACCACGCCCGACGGAAGCCTGGTAGGTATGGTTCACTGCAATAACTGTACCTCCGATCTGAACGCATGGGTAAATATTTTCAAAGAATTCATGGTAACGATGGGAATGGAAGTGGATATGAACAAGCTGTTCGGAACGCTTTACAATAAAGCCCTGGAAGGGGATAAGGACTGCGGCGGTCTGGTATCCTACTGCTATTTTTCCGGCGAGCCGGTAACGGGCTTTGAAGAAGGACGTCCTTTGTTTGCGCGTAATATCGACTGCAGGTTTACTTTGGCTAACTTTATGCGGACGCATCTGTATTCCTCTTTGGCAGCGCTGAAGATTGGTCTGGATATTCTGTTCAAAGAGGAAAAGGTGCAGGCGGATGAGATTTTCGGGCACGGCGGTTTATTTAAGACGAAAGGGGTCGGCCAGGGTATCCTTGCAGCGGCAATGGACGCTCCGGTATCCGTAATGGAGACGGCAGGAGAAGGCGGCGCATGGGGAATCGCGGTACTGGCTTCCTATATGAAGAACAAAGCGGACGGGGAAAGCCTTTCCGATTATCTGAACGGAAAAGTATTTGCAGGAAACAAGGGCAGCAAGATGGAACCCGATCCGGCGGATGTGGCTGGTTTTGATGAATTTATCAAGCTGTACAAAGCAGGCTTCCCGATGGAAAAGGCAGCAGTTGAAAATATGAAAGCATGAGGAAACAGCGTCTGTCCGAAGGCAGGTGCGGATTGAAAGCAGGAGGAAATTCAAATGTTAGAGGAATTGAAAAAGCAGGTATACGAAGCGAATATGCTGCTTCCGAAATACGGACTGGTAACATTTACATGGGGTAACGTGAGCGGCATTGACAGGGAAAAAGGTCTGTTTGTCATCAAACCCAGCGGCGTGGAGTATGATAAGCTGGCACCGGAAGATATGGTAGTGATGGATTTGGAAGGCAATAAGGTGGAAGGAAAGTATAACCCTTCCTCCGATACGCCTACCCACTTGGAATTGTATAAAGCATTTCCGAAAGTAGGGGGGATCGTCCACACCCATTCTTCCTGGGCGACAAGCTGGGCACAGGCAGGCAGGGGGATACCGTGCTATGGGACGACTCATGCGGATTATATGTATGGGGAGATTCCCTGTGTAAGATGCCTGACCAGGGAAGAAATCGAAGGAGCCTATGAGAAGAATACGGGACTTTTGATTGCCGGCTATTTTTCGGATAAGGACTATGAGGCGGTTCCGGCGGTTCTCTGCAAGAACCATGGTCCTTTCACATGGGGAAAGGATGCCCATGAAGCGGTTCACAATGCGGTAGTGCTGGAAGAAGTGGCTAAGATGGCGGCAAGGTGTGAGATGATTCATCCTAAGGTAGCGCCGGCTCCGCAGGAGCTGCAGGATAAGCATTATTACCGGAAGCATGGAGAAAATGCTTATTATGGGCAGAAATAAGAGGAAGCAGTAAGGCATACAGGGCAATCGGAGGGGAAACCGATTGCCCTTTTTAGGATTTGAGTTGTAAAGATATGAAGTTTGCAATGCGGGATGAAAGCAAAAGAGGTATGGTTATGTACAGGACAAATCAGGATATTATGGAAACTGCAATGAAGCAGTCGGCAATCGATCTGAATTGCAGTCCGCAGGATTTTCGGAAAAAGGAAAATGTGGTAGTTATTTCGGGGAAAAAGGAAGAGGCCCGTAAATATCTGGTACTGCCGTTTGCATGTAACCTGGTCAGCTACGGGAATAATGTGGTGGCGTCGGTGGGGGAAGAGTTAAAGGAGATTGCGGAAGGATATATCAGCCGTTATCCGATGGAGCATTGTTTTGAAACGCCGAATATGCATGTGCTGAATGATGCGCTGCAGGAACGGGGACTGCGCATTTGTTTTATGGCGGAATATTTTCTGCCGGACATGGATAGGCTGAGAGAACTGCCCTGCGCTTATGAGATGAGATTGCTGTCGCAGGAGGATTTTGCGGATCTATATCTGCCGGAGTGGGGGAATGCTTTATGTGAAGACAGGAAACAGCTGGATGTAGTCGGTGTGGGGGCGTATGAGGAAGGGAAACTGGTCGGAATGGCAGGGGCATCGGCAGATTGTGACAGTATGTGGCAGATAGGAGTGGATGTATTGCCGGAATACCGCCGTCAGGGAATTGCCTGTGCTTTGACAAGCCGGCTGGCTTTGGAGATATTGAAGAAGGGGAGAGTGCCTTTTTACTGTGCGGCATGGTCGAATATCAGGTCGGTGCGCAATGCGGTCAAAAGCGGATTTCGTCCGGCATGGGTGGAGATGACGGCGAGGAGCAGGGAATTTGTGGAGGGAATGAACCGGAATAAAATTTCTGCCGGGAACCAGGAGTAAAGCAATCTGCCTTAAGGAGCGCCGGAAAGGCTGACGGCAGGGAGGGAAAACAGGTTATGGGTTATATTGGAAATAAGCCGGGTAAAAAATATATTATAAAATACGAAGACAAGCGCAGACATAACAGACGCATAAAATATCTGAAAATTGGCATACCAATCATGGCGGTAGTTTTGTTGGCCGTGACAGGATGGCTGGTTTGGAAGCATGTGGAAGCGGGGAAGGGAGAAAGCCGGGAAACACTGTCGGAACTGGTGGTGTCTGACTTGCCGGCCAAAGAACAGGGGGAAGATGAGACATCCGGAACAGGGGATCAGGAGAAGCTGGATGAGAGTACGCCGGGAGAAGACCGGAATGGGAATATAAAAGTAAAAGGGATTTACATCACAGGGCCGATGGCGGGGAATACGGCGTTTCAGGATATCCTGAAACTGGTAGATGAGACAGAACTGAACTCCATGGTAATTGATGTGAAGAACGATGAGGGAAAGATTTCATGGAAGATGGATCTGGAGAGCGCACAGGCGCTTGGGGCATGTACGCCGTACATAGGGGATATGGAAGGATTTATGAAAAATCTGAAAGAACGGGAAATCTATACCATTGCCCGTATTGCCTGCTTCAAAGACCCCTGCCTTGCTGCGGGAAGACCGGAGCTGGCCCTGACGAAAGCGGATGGCAGGGCGGTAACGGATGCAAACGGAATGGCCTGGGTCAATCCTTATCGGGAGGAAGTGTGGGAGTATCTGACGGAAATCGCGGAGAAGGCCGCAGAAGCGGGATTCGATGAAATTCAGTTCGATTACGTACGTTTTCCCATCGGAAGTGATGCAGATGAGGCGGATTATGGCGTGGATACACAGGTTTATACGAAACAGCAGGCTATCGGCGGATTTTTGGAATATGCGGCAGAACGGCTGCATGAGAAAGAGATTGTGGTAACGGCGGATGTGTTCGGAACCATTATCGGCAGTGAGACGGACGTGGAACGGGTCGGGCAGGATTATGCAGAGCTGGCGGAATTGCTCGATGTGATTTCTCCGATGGTTTATCCGTCTCATTACGGAAACCATGTCTTCGGACTGGATGTGCCGGATGCGCATCCTTATGAAACGGTACTGGCGGCATTGGAGGGTTCCAAAGAAGAATTGGCCCAGATACCAGAGGAGAGGCGGGCAATCGTGCGGCCGTGGCTGCAGGCATTTACCGCCACATGGGTGGACGGACACATTTCTTATGAGGGAGAGCAGATACGCCTTCAGATACAGGCAGTGTATGATGCCGGATACGAGGAATGGATTCTCTGGAATGCCGTAAACCGTTATTCGGCGGACGGACTGCTGCCCGGAAAGGAAGAACTGCCGGATACCCCGTAAGTTTATGAACCGGTTGAAACCTTTCCGGCAGATAATTCGTATTATTAATATAAAGGATTCAAAGCTATGAGAGGGCATGGTTGGTGAGATGCTGATAAATGAGGAAAAGGGAACGGAGGAGCCGTTTGCAAAGTATAAGGATATATTGTACCGGATTGCTTTTTCCAATATGAAAAACCAGGCAGATGCCGAAGACGTGGTACAGGAAGCTTTTTGCCGTTATCTGAAGTCAAAACCGGTATTTGCAGATGAAAATCATGAAAAAAACTGGTTTATCAGAGTGGTCATCAATATTTGTTATGACATCCAGAAGAGCGCATGGTTTTCGCGGACCGTAGGATTTGATGAAGTGCCGGAAAAAGAGATGCAGCATTTCAGTCTTCCGTTTGTTCAGGAGGATGATATGCTTTGGCAGGTAATGGAACTGTCGGCAGCTTACAGGAATCCGCTATACCTCTTTTATTACGAAGATTATTCCGTTCGGGAAATTGCCCGGATCATGGAATTGGAGGAGGGAACGGTCAAGACCAGGCTGAGACGGGGCAGGCAGATGTTGAAGGAGAGGCTTTTATTCGGCGGAGAAGAGAAGAAGCCAAAAGAAAAGAAAGATTTTACGGATAAAATCTGAAAGAAGGTGGCAGGGATGCAGATTAACGAATTAGGGAAAAACAGGACAAATATAAACGGTATCAGCGATGCGCCAGGAAAAACAAGGCAGAAGGGCCAGGGTGAAGGCATATGCAAAACGGACCGGAACAAGGTGGCGGAAGAGAGTTTTCAGGACAGTCTGCAAAAGAGCATGAATGCGGAGAACCGTGCAGAGGCGGCTGTCCAGGAAATAAATAGTGAAAGCGGCTGGCCGGATCATACAAGACGGCCGGACTGCGGTGCTATTTCCAATAAGGATACGGGTTTCGGCGCCAATAAGGCCGAGGGAATCAGTATCCGAGTGGAGCGGGGCCGGGAACCCGCAGAGGTAAAGGAAGTGGAAGTCCGGAGACTCTCCTACAGTGAATGTGACAAGGTGGAAATCAATGTGCTGGAAGGTTATACCCTGAAGGCGAAGCTGGAGGCGGATGAAGCCGGAGACGGTGCCGGCGGCTGCCGAATCTATGTAGAAATGAAAGATGAAGAGGGAACGATGAAAGCCTGCCTGTTTAATGGGGCGGGGCTGCAGAAAGACAGCCGTAATGTGATGGAAAGAATCGCTTACGCGGCGGTGTATGACAGGGAGGAAATATAATGGCGATCAGTGGAATCGGGTACACACAGACTTATTATTACAATGCTTCTACGGGAAAATTCACATCCAAGGATAAAGGCGGGGAAGCAATTGCGGACAGCCTGAATGAAGAGACATCCCAGGTGCGTCTGGCGGATTTTGAGAAGCAGCAGAAAAGCCTGCTGGAAACATTTCTGAGGATGCAGGGCCAGACCGGAAACAGATGGGACAGATATGAGCAGGTGGATGGTCAGGTGGGCGTATATGAGATTACCTATGTCAAGGAAAATGAGCTGGAAGCGGCTGTATATGTAGGAGAACAGGAAGTGTTCCGGCAAATGGCAGCGTTTTGCCTGCCGGGAACCTTTAACGGTACGTGGGATTATATGTTTCCTGAAAAGACAGGTTATGACCGGGAGACGAACAGCGCTTCGATCGTGCCGGGGGATGTATTTACCCTGAAGAACGGTTATAAGATAGAAGTAGGGAAAGACGGAGTTTATGTGGATAAAAATTCTTATGGAAAAGGCGGCCGGGAAGATGATGCCTATGCGGAAAAAATGGCGGATGCCATGAATGAATTCGTGAAAACCGCGAACAGGGGATGCTTTAATCTCTCGGTTTCCATGCTGGGAGATGAGACGACGCAGGATGTAATGGCTCTTGTGGCGCAGACCGGTATCAATCTTTCAAAAGGGTTTACGGTGAACGGAACGAAGTTTAAGGAAACGGACGGTCAGCTCAGCGTCGAGGGAGCGTTTGCCGAAGGCAGTAAAGTATGGGAGAGAGAAGCTGCGTGGCGGCGCGGGGCCATGAAAGAACTTCTGCGCGATGAATTCGGATTGAGCGATGAAATGCTTGAAACGGAAATGGAAAAGTATCCGTCTGCCGTGCCGAAGAAAGGGGAAGGGGGACCTTATTCCTATCTTGCGGATGAAAATGGAGTCATTGAATATAACGGGGTCATTTTTACCACAAATAAAGAAAAGAACTGGCTGTGCCTGGGAGATGTGAGCAATCTGAATAATGTCATCCGCATTCCCCTGAGCGAGGGAGGATGCCTGATGGTCAACCGTGACTGCATAGGCTCTTTGGGACGCGCCATCGGTATGTTTTCTCCAGAAGATATAAATAGAATCCTGAGGGCTTTAAAGATGGACGCCAAAATTCAGGAGATGAAGAAAGAAGCCGAGGAAATGGAAGACGGAATCGGCAAGAGCAATGACCAGCAATATGCAGACAGTGCCGAAGCAGCAGAGAAAGCAGCGAAGGAAAACGGGAATGCCGGCGGTTTTAACGGCTATGGACTGAATGGGGAAGAAGAAGGAACCTTTAAACTGAAGGACTGGCAGCTGGCGCTGCTGTTGGGCGAGGAGGAAGACGGCGGAACCGGTGCATGGTACGGACCGATTCCTGAATTGGCCGGACAGAGGGAGGAGGAACGGAATGAACGGAATTTCTGATACATATGGCGCATCTTACGGTGCAGGATATGAGTACGGCGGGAATAAACGGAAAGCGGACAGTGCGGAGCAGGAAGACGGCGTCAATGAATGGATGGACGCGATCGCAAAGCGGAAGGAAGAGATTGTGGAAAAAGTCCGCAAAGGGGAAACTGAGCCTTCGATTCCCATAGGAGCGGCTTCGTTTACATATAAACAGTGGAATAAACTGATGAAAAACGTGGACAGGGCCATTGATGATATGCAGGAGCGTGTCCGTGCGGAAGAGGAAGATGCAGAGCTGCTTGTAAAGAAAAAGAAGGATAACTCCATTACGGAAGAAATGCTGGAGGAACTTCTCGGAATTAAGATGCAGAGAGGAAAAGTTTTTCATGGCGGCGAACTGAGCAGTCAGATAGGCAGCGGAGAACGTGTTGCTTTGGATAATGAATATTATAGTATCCAGCCGGAAGGAGACGGGCTTTTTAGTATTACGGATAAAAAAACAGGCATGGTATATAAATTTGCGGAGGAAGGGTGCAGCCTGCGGCAGGACAGGGCATCTGGCAGGATGTTTCTCATACCCGGCGGAGCCTATGAGCAGATGGGCAGTATTTTGGAAGCGGACAGTACGCTGGTGTCCATGATGGCGCAGTATTTCGGTGTAGACAGTCTGAAAGCGGGAATACTGGCAGGGTATTCTTTTGAGACGAATGAGGAAACGGGGATTGAAATCATGATTCGTGACGGAATGAAGGGCAGGTCTGCGCATATACTGTTCCGGAGCAGGGAGGACATGGCTGCCTATGAACGTCTGGTGCAGATTTACAGGGGAGAGTATCCGAATCTGGTACAGAGCGATGAAATGGCGGAATTTTATGCGGCCCTGGAAATCGAAGGGCTGTGCCACCGGACTGAAACAGGGATTTTATATACCCATGCCGGAGGCATCGGCTATGCGGATGAAAACAATCCGGAAACCAACTGGTGGATTGCCCTGGATGAAGAATCGAATGAAAATTATGATATGCTGATGGAAATGATGGAAGACATCAAAAAGAAAGACGGGATAACAGCTGATATAAATGAGTGGAAATCGGGATTGGAGAGGAGAAAGGCAGTTTATAAAGTGATAGAAGCGGATAAGGGACGCGAGGATTTTTTAACCGGTATAAAAAGTTTGACCGTCAAATAAAAAACATGGTATACTATTCCATATAACCGTCAACATTAGGAAAGGATAGAATAGACGAATACGGAGTGTGATACCGTGGAGATAAGACAAAGATTAAATGAAGTATTGGTAAAACTGTTCCGGAATATCAACAGTATCGAGGAACAGGCGGTAAAAACGGAAGAATATAAGGATATTACATCAAATGACATGCATGTCATCGAAGCGATCGGCATCGACTGCCCTAAAAATATGACGGCAGTTGCCAAAGCACTTGGAGTTACTACGGGAACCCTGACCATATCGGTAAACAGTCTGGTGAAGCGGGGTTTTGTGGAACGGGTGAGGAGCGAAGAAGACAGGCGTGTCGTTTTAGTATCTTTGTCGGGACATGGGAAACGGGTCTATGCACATCACCAAAGATTCCACGAAGAGATGATAGAGGCGATCGTATCACGGCTGAATGATGGTGAGAAAGGGGTGTTGGAAAAAGCGTTGAAGGATCTGAATGATTTTTTTGGGGAAAAGAGTAAACGGAACTTAAAAAAGGAGGAATAGATATGGCTGAAATGATGAAGTTTAAAGACCTGCCTTATAAAAGGGTGGTGTATGAGGACGCAGAGAAGGAATACCGTAAAATTATTGAAGAGTTTAAAGCGGCAAAGAGCGGTGAAGAACAATTTGAGGTGCATAAGAAATATTATGCCCTGAGTAATAAGACGGTCACGATGATGACCATTGCCCATATCCGTTATGACATTGATACGGCGGACGAATTTTACGGCAGGGAAAAGGAGTACTATGATGAGATAGAGCCGAAGCTGGCGAATCTTACGGTGGAATATAAAAAGGCGTTATATGAGTCCCCTTACAGAGAATATCTGGAAGGTAAAATCGGAAAAGTCGCATTCAAAAATATGGAGCTGGAACTGAAGTCCTTTGATGAGAAGCTGATTCCGCTTATGCAGGAGGAAAATGCCCTTAAGACAAGATATGACAAGATCATTGCAGGTGCGAAGATTGAGTGGGAGGGTGATACATTGAATCTTTCCCTGTTAAGGCCGTACCTCACAAGCAATGACAGGAGTGTCAGGAAAAAGGCGTATGAAAAGTACAGCGCATTTTTTGCATCATGGGCAGGGGAGCTGGATGAGATATTTGATAAGCTGGTAAAGAACCGGACGGAGCAGGCCAGACAGATGGGATATGAGAACTATATCGAACTGGGTTATTACCGGATGAACCGCAACTGCTATGATCAGGGCATGGTGGAAAACTACAGGAGGCAGGTGAAGGAGTACTTTGTTCCGTTTGCGGAGAAGATGCATGACAGACGGCGCAGGCGCCTGGGGCTCGACAAGCTGTCCTACATTGACGAATCGGTATTTTTCCAGAACGGAAATCCTGCTCCCATAGGTACGCCGGAGGAAATTGTACGTGCGGGACAGAAGATGTATTCGGAAATGTCTGCGGAGACAAAAGAGTTTTTTGATTTCATGATGGAGAATGAGCTGTTCGATGTGCTGGGCAGGAAAACAAAGAAGGCGGGAGGATACATGACCTCGCTGCCGGAGTACGGGGCGCCTTTTATCTTTGCTAATTTCAACGGAACAAGCGGCGATGTGGATGTGATCACCCATGAGTGCGGGCACGCATTCCAGGGATATCTGTCAGCGAAAGACCCGATACAGGAGCATTGGGATATTACGATGGAAACGGCCGAAATCCATTCTATGTCCATGGAATTCTTTACCGGAAAATGGTTTGAACTGTTTTTCGGCGACAGGGCGGAAGACTACCGGATCATGCAGCTGGAAGACGCGGCCATCTTCATTCCTTATGGCTGTATGGTGGATGAGTTCCAGCATATCGTATATGCCAATCCTGAGCTGACGCCGGAGCAAAGACGGCAGGAATGGATGAAACTGGAAAGCGTATACCGGCCTCATATGGATTATGAAGGAGATGCATATTTTGAAAATGGAGGATTCTGGCAGAAACAGCATCATATTTACCGTTATCCGTTCTATTATATTGATTACTGTCTCGCACAGACCTGTGCATTTGAGTATAAGGTAATGATGGATGAGGACTACGATAAGGCATGGCAGAGTTATCTGAAATTGTGCCGGCTCTCTGCTTCGGGATTCTTTACGGATATGCTGAAAGAGGTGGGGCTCGAAAGTCCGTTTGAGGATGGATGCCTGCAGAAGATCGTAGGGGAACTGGATAAAAAAATAAGCTAAGACAGCAGACAGCAGCCAAGGGCAAAATTGCCGAAGGCTGCTGCTTTTTTTAACTGCAGATGCAGATTGGTAAAATCTGCCGGTCCGTTCTCCAGATAAAATTTATGGAAACGGTAGTCGCTGTAGGCGTTTCCCCATAGCTGCCGTGCTTCTTTTTTTAAGTCCAGTATTTCCAGATAGCCGAGATAGTATTTCAGATAAGTGGTCGGTTCTTCTACAATATATTCGTAGATGGAGCGGGTGGCAGCAGGCGAGGATATGCCTACGGAGGAAAACATTTGGTATATCTGGCTGTAGCCGGCGCCTTCATAATGGATGGCGATATCGGCCAGAGAGTACAGACAGAGCTGGATCTGACGGTCCAGTTTGTAAACTTCATATAGTGTTTCGGCATCCGGCATTTCTTCTTTCATGAGGACTTTTGCATAGTCATAGGATTTCAGTTCCACGTACATAGCCCAGCCTTCCACATAGCCGCCGTAATTCAGTATGGAACGAATGGGAGCCGCGTTGGTTTTTTGCGAGTAAAGCTCGCTGTAAACGGTCTGATATAAATGGCCGGGGTAACCTTCATGGGCCAGAGTCGTGTAAAGCTCCACGCCCTTCGGATTGTCCTTCTGATTAATATAGATGACATTTTCACGGATATCGTCCAGGGGCGGCGTCAGGTAAAAGGCAGGGCTGCAATAATCTTCCAGGCTTTTGGAAATGAATTTTATGGTGCAGACAGGCATTTCGCCCTGCGTCACTTCCGTAAGGGCCGGGAAGTCATCGGATATTTTCTGTTGAAGATTTTTTAACATATCCGCCGGTTTTGTGTATGTAAAGGTTTCGGTATCCGGCAGCGCGGTAAGATGCGGGTTTTTCTGCAAAAGAGCAGAAAGAGCCTCCAGATTGCTGTTAAAATCGCGGAACAGCATCATCTTAATTTCTTCGATATCCCGATAGGAGCCGGTATTGGAACGCATTAAATAGCAATAGTATTTTTGGCCGTCCGGGTAGTGGGAGAGGCCATTTTCGTTGGTGCCGCTTCCTTTTAAAAGCAGGAGTTCGTCCCCCAGTTTTTGATAGGCAGGAAGCATCACCGTTGTCAGCAGGCGGGAATTTTCAGACAGGTAGCGCGCTTTCTCTTCTTCTGTCAGGAGTCCTTTATCCATCAGTGTGTCAAGACGGTCTTCAAAGGTGGTATTGAGGAAATGGGTTTCTGATTCCAGCAGTGCGGCGTCCATTATGGTATCGCATTGCCGGATGACTTTATCCACGGAATAGTCAGGCATGAAAAGACCTTCGGCGGACTGGTCTTTCAGATAGTTGGCAATACCTTCAAAGTAAGTGTCGGTTTGGTCCAGCAGTTCCAGATAATCTTCAACATCCTGTTTGCAGCGGAAGGTGTATTCTGCTAACAGAATGGGAAGCTGGGATTGTGTGCCGGAGGATGGGGAAAGGGGATTGGAATAGTAGTACAACTCCATTCCCTCTTGTTCGTTTTCCAAATAAGACAGCAGAAGCCGGTATGTATAGGAGTCGCTGTCGTTTAGCTTTCGCTCGTTCAGGCCGTGCAGGAACTTCAGGGAAGAGACGAGTTCCCGGCTGGAGTTCTCCTGCCGTTCCCGTGAATAGGAAGGGAGGACGGGGGAATAGGAAGCTAAACCGTAATTGGAAGGGTATGCGACAGTATAATGCATATTCAGGGTATTGCCCTCCAATTCGGAAAGGAAAAAATTACTGCAGAAATCCCGGAAAGCCCTGGTATCTCTGCCGGTAAAAAAGAATACAAAGACGGAGAGAAAAAGCAGGGACAGGATCGTGCATAATATGGCTCTGCGCCGTTTGGTAAGATTGGGAAAATAGAATTTTTTCAATGGAATTACCTGATGTTGTTTCTTTTAATATATGATATAGGCCGGGTAAAAATGAGAGAATCCTTATTGCCAAACTTGTATACATACAAGTATAGAACAACCGTCGGACTGTGCACATTTTGTGTTATAAACATTGACAAGAGGCAATAAATAGCATATCATATACATAATAACTAAAAAATATATAAAAAAGGATTAAAACAATATAAAAATGACGGAAGAATAAGGGGCGTATTGTATAAAATATATAGTTAAACGAGAAGAATGAACCACAAAATATAGTGTCCTGGGAAGACAAGAAGATTAAATTGTACGAACAACAAAGAATAAAACCTGAGAAAATGACAGGGAAACGAACAGAGGCGGAAATAGAAAAGAAGCAAGCACAGGAAAGGCGGGGCTTAGGATGAAAAGGGCGGGGAATAAGAAAGAAGAGAGAACAGAAAACAAAAATCAGGCAGGCATGAAAAAAATAGAAAAGAAAGACGGGAAGGGAAAGAAAACGTGGAATATTGGAATACGGATGAAAATCAACGGGCTGATATTCGGAGTTGTCATTCTGTTTTCCGTACTTCTCGCTTTTGCCATGAATCGATTCATGGATTATAATAAACAGTATGAGCATGTACTGGAAAATATCAGTAAGATCACATATATTAAAACGAACAGCACCAAAGTGGCGAGAACGGTTGTGAATATGTGTGCGGCAGGCGGGAATGTGGCGGACAGCGGTCATCCCGGAATAGTGGAAACCATGAAGCAGTATATTGAGGATATCGGTAATAATATAGAAGATAAGCCGGAGTATAACCAGAACAGAAATCAGCTGGCAAGCCTTGCTTCTGAAGTGGATAAGTTCGTGACATTGTATGGTGAAATTGTAGATATTTCCGGGGAGAACTATTCCTCATTAGCCTCGGAACAGGCGGCGCGGCTGGATGCATCTACTTCCTTTCTGGTAACCAGTGCGGATAACCTGCTGACATATGAGATTGGCAGAAGTGAGGACCTGCAGGAAAAGATACAGGAAAATTCACGAAATTTGTTTTCCGCATTAATAGTGGTAGTCGCGGCAGCTGTTCTTATATCGCTTATGGTGGCGGTAGTGGTTTCAAGAAACATTACGAAGCCTGTTAAAGAGCTGAAGAGAAAGATTACGGTCATTGCGGACGGGGATTTGTCAGGATCGGATATTGTAGTGAAGACGAAGGATGAAACCGGACATTTGGCATTGGCGTTTAACAAGATGAAGAATAATATATCGGGTATTTTGCAGCAGGTATTGGAAAGCGTGGCGGAATTAAAAATGGCTACCGCTACCGTGAATATAAGCGTGGAAGAGAATTCCAAGGGCAGTACCCAGATTGCGGAGGCGGTCGGGGAAATGCTGCTCCATCTGCAGAAGCAGCAGGATGAGGTAAAAAAAATATCGGAGCAGATCCAGGAAATGGAACAGGTATCGGGAGTAATCATTGCCAATACCGAAAAAATCTATACCAATTCGGAAGAAACGAAGATCAATGCGGAAAATGGAATGGGAAAAATCATTGCTTATACAGAACAGCTGAGTGTTATTAATGATTCCATTCAGGAAGTAACGGATGTTTTTGCGAGATTTAGCGAAAATACGAGACATATGACAGAAGCCCTGAATTCCATTACGGAGATTGCTTCCCAGACCAATCTTCTGTCGCTCAATGCTTCCATTGAGGCGGCAAGGGCGGGAGAAGCGGGACGGGGGTTTGCCGTGGTGGCAGACGAAATCCGGAAGCTGGCGGATGATTCGCAGAATGCGGCAAAGGAGATCGGCGGCATGATTCAGAAGATACAGGATGAATCCGAACATATGAATGATAAACTGGCGGAAAGCCTTCAGCATCTTCAGAAGGGGAATGAGATGACGGCAGAAACCCGCAGCAGCTTTGAGGTGATCAAAGACGGTACGGGAGAAGTGGGCAGAAGGGTTGAGGATATCATGGACAAACTGGAAACCCTGATGGAAAAGATTGAACATACCGTATCCAGTGCGGGTGAGATTCAGAACGTATCGGATGAAAGCGTTATAGAGATTAACGAGATCAATGCCGTGGTAACAGAGGAAAGCGCTAATCTGGAATCTGTTTCTGATGCAACCGGAAAGCTGCTGGGGTTGACCGGCCGGTTGGAAGATATGGTAGGAGAATTTAAACTGGAAAACACGTTGCAGTAAGAATAAGATGAAAATCCCCAAGTTGTACATGTACAACTTGGGGATTTTGTATTATATTTGTGCAAAAATTATATATTTTATATTGACAAAGCATAAAATATGTCATAGTATATATATGTAATCTTTGCGAAAAATTATAAATGAAGAAAAAATGCTGGCGAAATAAAAGAAATTCACTAAGTTATAGTGTGAAATGCACAAAAATGAAAAGCGGCATGGCAAATTATTATTATGTACAATACCGTTTAAATATGCGGTTTGTAAATACAAGTTATTAATACATTCATTAAGGGAGGAAAATGTATGAAAAGAAAAGTTTTAAGCGCTTTGCTCAGCATGGCAATGGCAGCAACGTTATTGGTTGGGTGCGGTGATTCCGGTTCTGCTCCGGCAGCAAGTACGGACACGGCGGCACCGGCAGACACGGCAGCGCCCGCGGATACGGCGGCGCCGGCAGACACGGCTTCCGGCGGCGGTAAGAAGGTTGGCGTGGCAATGCCCACACAGTCATCCGAGAGATGGATCAATGACGGCGCTAACATGAAAGCAAAATTGGAAGCGCTTGGCTATGAAGTGGATCTTCAGTATGCGGAGGATGATATACAGGCACAGGTATCCCAGGTCGAGAACATGATCGCCAGCGGCGCAAACTGCCTGGTTATCGCATCCATCGACTCTGACGCTCTCGTAAACGTAGAGGCACAGGCAAAAGAAGCGGGTATTCCGATTATTGCGTATGACCGTCTGCTCAAGAATACCGATGCGGTTTCTTATTATGCATCGTTTGACAACAAGGGTGTTGGTACGGCCATTGCGAAGTACATTGAAGAAAAGAAAGACCTTGCGGGAGCGAAAGCGGCAGGCGAGTCCTATACCATTGAATTCTTTATGGGTTCACCGGATGACAACAATGCAAAAATGTTATATGACGGTATTATTGAAGTATTACAGCCGTATTTGGATGACGGTACACTGGTATGCAAGTCGGGCAGGACATCTTTTGATGATACATGTATCTTAAGATGGTCTCAGGAAACGGCGCAGCAGAACTGCGAGAACTATCTGACCGGTTTTTATGCGGATGAAGACCTTGATATTGCATGTACTGCATTTGACGGATTTGCATATGGCGTTAAGTCAGCCCTTGAAGGTGCAGGATATACCGAGGCAAACTGGCCTTTGGTTACCGGACAGGACGCAGAACTTATGGCAGTTAAAAATATTATCAGCGGCAAGCAGACAATGTCCATTTACAAAGATACCCGTCTCCTTGCAGATAAATGTGTAACCATGGTTCAGGCAGTGCTTGAGGGCACAGAACCGGAAATTAACGATACCGAGCAGTATAACAATGGTGTCATCACCGTTCCTTCTTATCTGTGCACACCGATTGCAGTTGATAAAGACAATTACGAAGAAGTCATTGTCGGCGGCGGCTACTACACAGCGGAACAGTTAGCAGAATAATTTGGATAAGGTAAGGGCGGCGGCTGAGTTCCGCCGCCCGTTTTACTTTATAAAAATAAAAGAAAGGAAGCAATGCGGATGTCTGATTATATCTTGGAAATGAATCACATAACAAAAGCATTCTCCGGCGTCAAGGCTTTGGATGATGTGAATCTCAAAGTAAAGCGCGGGGAGATTCATGCGTTATGCGGGGAAAACGGGGCAGGTAAATCCACCCTCATGAATGTTTTGTCGGGCGTTTACCCTTTCGGAAGTTACGAGGGGGATATTGTTTACGACGGCAAAGTCTGCAAATTCCATAACATAAAGGAGAGCGAAGCGAAGGGGGTCGTAATCATCCATCAGGAGCTCGCCTTAAGTCCGTATCTTTCTGTTGCGGAGAACGTATTTCTTGGGAATGAGCAAACTTCTGTACGCGGGGTGATCAACTGGACGGAAACGAGAAAGAAAGCGCACGAAATGCTGGAGAAGGTAGGTTTGGGCGAAGAAAACGTGAACGTTCCGGTAGGAAGTCTGGGAGTGGGGAAGCAGCAGTTGATCGAAATCGCCAAGGCAATGGCCAAGAAAGTGGAACTGCTTATTTTGGATGAGCCTACTGCGGCGCTGAATGACGAGGAAAGCGCCCAGCTTTTGGAAATCATGCTGGATTTGAAGAAACAGGGGATTACGAGCATCATTATTTCACATAAGCTCAATGAAATCAGTTATGTTGCGGATTCCATTACCGTAATCCGTGACGGTCATACGATTGAAACTCTGGAAAAAGGAAAGGACGACTTTTCCGAAGACCGGATCATCAAGGGGATGGTAGGACGGGAACTGACCAACCGCTATCCGGTCAGGGAAGGTGTTAAGATAGGGAAGACGATTTTTGAAGTAAAGAACTGGAATGTGTTCCATCCGGACGACGGCGAGCGGCAGATGATCAAGAATGTAAACCTTCAGGTAAAGGCAGGCGAAGTGGTCGGTCTTGCCGGACTGATGGGGGCCGGAAGGACCGAGCTTGCCATGAGTATCTTCGGAAGGTCTTATGGGCAGAAAATCTCAGGCAGTCTTTTTATCAACGGAAAAGAAGTACATATCAGGAATGTAAGGGAAGCTATTGACAATAAACTGGCGTATGTGTCCGAAGACCGTAAAAATTACGGACTGGTGCTGATCGACGATATCAAGAGAAACATGACGATGGCTGCGCTTAGGAATTTCTTTTCCCAGAAAGGCGTGGTCAACAGCAACGATGAAATCGTGGCGGCAGAAGAATACAAGAAAAGAATCAATGTGAAGGCGAATTCCATCAACCAGACAGTAGGGTCGCTTTCCGGCGGTAACCAGCAGAAAGTGGTATTGGCGAAGTGGATGCTGACGCAACCGGACGTACTGATCCTGGATGAGCCTACGCGTGGTATTGACGTAGGCGCGAAGTATGAAATCTATTGTGTAATTAACGAACTTGCAAAAGCCGGTAAGGCAGTGATCGTCATTTCCTCCGAAATGCCGGAGATCATCGGTACCTGCGACAGAGTATATATCATTAACGAAGGCGAGATTGCAGGGGAACTGAACAAAAAGGAAGTGACACAGGAAAGGATTATGCAATGTATTATGGCTCATAACAGAAAGGATGGTAAACATGAATAAGAAGAAAGTAGTAAATCTCGACATGAAACAGTACGGTATGTTTCTTGCCCTTATTGCAATTTATGTGGTTTTTGCTATAATGACAGGGGGAAAGAATTTATCTCCCGCCAATATTAATAATCTGATCATGCAGAACAGTTATGTAGTAATTCTTGCGGTAGGTATGCTGCTTTGCGTTTTAACCGGTAACGTAGACCTGGGTGTGGGTTCCGTGGTTGCCCTGACCGGCGCTACGGTCGGTATTATGCTGGTGGACTACAAGCTGAACATGTGGGTTGCCATTTTGGCGGCTCTTGTCATCGGACTGCTGGTAGGTATGTTTGCAGGATTCTTTATCGCATATCTGGATATACCGCCTTTCGTGGTAACGCTGGCAACCATGCTGATGGGCCGCGGTCTTACTTACACCTTACTCCATGCACAGACCAAGGGCCCCTTCTCTGCGGATTTTGTGTACATCGGGGCTGGTTTCCTGCCTACCGCGAAAATTCCGTTTGGGGACGGTACCATAGATTTGATCAGTATTATTGTGGCGGCCGCTGCGACGGCAATGATAATTATTGCGGAAATGAAAAGCATTGCTACAAAGAAAAAATATGATTTCCCGTTAAACCCCATGTGGCAGGTAGTTTTAAAACTGGCAGTACTGATATTTATAATATGGTTTTTCTTCTATAAGCTGGCACGCCATAACGGTCTTCCGTTTGTGCTTGTCATCATGGTGGCTTTGGTAGGAATTTACGTATTCATTACGAGCAAGACGGTAGCCGGACGCCAGATATACGCGCTTGGCGGCAATGCGAAGGCGGCAAGGCTTTCCGGTATTGATACGAGGAAAGTATTCTTTTGGGTATATACGAACATGGGAATTTTAAGCGCGGTAGCAGGTATTGTTCTCTGTTCCCGTAACGGGTCTTCCACACCGAAAGCAGGCGACGGATTTGAAATGGATGCCATTGCTTCCTGTTATATCGGCGGTGCGGCAGTAGCCGGCGGTGCAGGTACGATTATGGGTGCGGTAGTCGGTGCATTCATTATGGGTATCCTGAACAATGGTATGTCCATGTACGGCTGGTCTACGGATATTCAGAAAATTGTAAAAGGCGCGGTTCTTTTGGGAGCCGTAACGGTAGATATCTTATCCAAGAGAAAGAACAGCAAATAAACATGACAAATATGGGATAAGGAGGCGGGCAGCTTATTTTAAGCTGCCCGAAATAAATAGTGGGGAAAAATCAACCGAAATATATGGAGCTGGTTAATTGGATACGGGGACAGGTGGAATCGGGGAAATTCCTGCCGGGACAGAAAATGTATTCGGAAAATGAGCTGAAAGAGAAGTTCCGGCTGAGCAGACAGACAGTGCGTCATGCCATAAGCGTACTGGAAAGCGAAGGGGTACTGGTTCGCAGACAGGGCAGCGGGACATATATTAACGACAGGCGGCAGACAAACCTGAAAAATAAAACAAGGATTTCCGTAGTTACTACCTATGTGGATGGTTATATTTTCCCCAAAACCATTCAGGGGATAGAGAATATCTTGTTTGAGAATGGTTATTCCGTGCAGATCGCGTTTACGAATAACCAGATTGGCAGGGAAAGAACTATATTGGAGGATATTTTAAGCCGGGATGAAGTGGCCGGTGTGATCATGGAAACAACCAAAAGCGGAATCCCCAATCCCAATCTGGCACTGTATGAAAAACTGCAGGCAAAGGGTATTCCGGTTCTTTTTATCAACAGCTATTATCCTCTGCTTCCGATTCCTCACGTATCGCTGAATGATAAAATGGCAGGATACAAAGCCGCAAAGTATCTGCTGGACTGTGGCCATCGGAAAATAGGGGGGATTTTTAAACTGGATGACGGGCAGGGGCATCTGAGGTATGCCGGATATTTGGAAGCGCTGAAAGAAGCAGGCATGGAAGAGGATGATTCCCACATTATATGGGTGGATACGGTAGGCATGATGAATCTGGAAGAGTGCAGAGACATGATTCTGAACAGATTTGGCAGTTGTTCTGCCGTGGTATGTTATAATGACCAGATCGCATTTGAATTTGTGCAGGTATTGGAAAAGGAAGGTATCGGGGTTCCGGAACATATTTCCATTGTAAGTGTCGATGATTCTGAACTGACGGTTCTTAGTGATGTGGCGCTGACGTCCATCCCGCATCCCATGGACAGGCTGGGCGAAAAGGCGGCTCTGAACCTTTTGCAGATGATAGAGAATCCGGCATTTGATGCCACCTACGAGTTTGAGGCGCAAATCGTGGTGAGGGATTCGGTCAGGATACTGGACGGACGGCAGTGACAGGCGTTTGGGTGTTGCGGGGGAGAAGGATATGGATGACAGGGCAGCAGACGGGAAAGAAAATTAAATATCCGCTGCGTGTTAAAATGCTGGCGCTTGTGCTAACTGCGATGGTGCCATTGCTGGGAATTGCGGTTTATCTGATCGCGGCATTGGTAGATTACCGCAATGTATATGACAATATAGTCAGCAATATGACAGTGGCGAATAATTACAATATAGATTTCAAAGAAGAAATGGATGAGAGTATCTATAAGCTGGTGGTGGGATATGTTTCTTTTGATAATATCCATGAAGATGAAGCGTTGGAAGACCCCTATCTTTTGATCGGTGAACTCCGCAAAGAATTTACGGACCTGATGGGAATTACTACGGATCGGGAGAGCCGTGTGTGGCTTCAGAGTCTGCTGCGGAATATCGATACGCTGGAGGACAGGGTGAATGATATCCGCGTCAAGGTGGAACAGGGCGGCAGATATGACGAAAATGTCAAAATGCTGGATAATAATATTTATATACTGACGGAACTGATTCAGGATGATATTCAGTACTATATTTATTATCAGACAAGGAGCATTGAACGTCTGACGACACAGCTGAATGAGCAGGTCAGTTCATTTATCGTATTTTGTATGATAGTAGTTGCCGTAATAGGAGCGGTGGTAATCATCATTACACTTCTGTTATTAAAAAGTATTACGAATCCGTTGGAAAAACTCTGCAGCATTACAGAACAGATTTCAAAAGGGGATTTCAGCGTGCGGGCAAAAATCAACACTATGGACGAAATAGGTGTTTTGTCGGACAGCGTGGATGATATGACGGAAAAACTGGAAATCATGGTAAAGCAGATAAAAGAGGACGAAAGGAAGATGCGCCATGCAGAACTCCGTCTTCTGCAGGAGCAGATTAATCCGCATTTTCTTTATAATACATTGGACACGATCATATGGCTGATTGAGGGAAATAATACGGAACGGGCGGTAGGAATGGTAGTGTCGCTGTCGGAATTTTTCCGGTTGGTTCTCAGCAAAGGGAAGGAGTATATTACGATAAGGGAGGAGGAACTGCATATCCGGAGTTATTTGGAGATACAGCAGGTGCGTTATCAGGATATATTGGATTACGAGATAGCGATTGACCCGGAAATCTATGACTGTCGTATTCTGAAACTGACTCTTCAGCCGCTGGTAGAGAATTCCCTTTATCATGGAATTAAATATAAACGTGCGAAAGGGAAAGTAATGATCGAAGGCGGAAAGGATGGAGAACTGATTCATTTTTCCGTACGTGATAATGGGGCCGGGATGGAAGAGGAAGAGCTGGAAAAGCTGCGTGAGGAAATCAGCCGTCCCTGCAAAGAGACAAAGAAGGGTTTTGGACTGGCAAATGTGAATGAGCGTATCCGTATGAATTTCGGTATGCAGTACGGAATGGAAATCCATTCGGTGAAAGGGGAAGGAACCTGCGTGGATATTATGATCCCGGCGCAGCGGCTGGAACATTCAAAACGGGAGGAAGGGGACGATGAGTAAGAACGGATGGTATAGGCTGGGGACGGCAGCCTTGCTGGTATCCTTGCTGGTATTTACCTGCGGCTGTGGTATTTTCAGCAGTGTAGCCGTGGGGGAAGCGGATGCCCATGAAGAGGAAAATGCCAATTTGGTTGTGGTAGGTTTTTCACAGATAGGGAGTGAATCCGTATGGAGGACGACAAATACCGTATCCGTTCAGGAGGCATTGACAAAAGAAAACGGTTATTTTCTGATCTTCAATAATGCCAGACAAAAGCAGGAAAACCAGATTAAAGCACTGCGCAGCTTTATTTCCCAAAGAGTGGATTACATCGTTTTTTCGCCGGTTACGGAAAACGGCTGGGATACGGTATTGGAGGAAGCGAGAGAAGCCGGGATTCCCGTGATTCTCCTGGACCGGATGGTAAACGTGGAAGATGCTTCCCTCTATACGACGTGGATTGGCTCGGATATGGAAGAAGAGGGGCGCAAGGCAGGGAGATGGCTGGAACAATATCTGAAGATTGCCAACAGGCAGAAAGAGGATATCAATATCATAATGCTTCAGGGGACACTGGGTTCTTCTCCCCAGCGGGGGAGAAGCTCCGGCTTTATGGAAATTGCAAACAAGTATATCAACTGGCATATTCTGGATCAGAGAAGCGGCGACTTTACCATTGCTAAAGGAAAAGAAGTGATGGAACAGATACTGGAACGGTATGAAGATATTGATGTGGTGGTATCGCAGAATGATGATATGACTTTCGGAGCAATCGAAGCAATAGAGGAGAGCGGCAGGAGCGTAGGAAGGGACGGGGATATTCTGCTACTGTCTTTTGATGCCGTGCGGGATGCCCTGCGGCTGGTAGAAGAGGGGAAGATAGCGGTGGATGTGGAGTGCAATCCGGAGCAGGGAAAGTATCTGGCTGAGGTAATAGGGATGCTGGAACGGGGAGAGAAAGTGGAAAAAGCATATGTGGTAGAAGAAAGGGTTTTTACAAAGGAAAATGTGTCAGGGTATATGAACAGCAGGACTTATTGAAAACGACGGATAAAGGAAAGAGCAGTTATCTTTTATATATGGATGAGATGGAGCAATGGAGGTCGGACATGTTAAAGGTTTTTCTTGTAGAGGATGAGAGTGTGGTAAGGGAAGGCCTGCGTGATAATATTGCATGGCAGCAGTATGGTTATCAGTTTGCCGGAGAAGCCAGTGACGGTGAAATGGCATTGCCCCTTATCCGCAGGCTGCATCCGGATGTGCTGATTACGGATATTAAGATGCCTTTTATGGACGGGCTGGCATTGAGCCGGATTGTCAGTCAGGAATTTCCGCATATAAAAATTGTGATCATCAGCGGATACGATGATTTTGAATATGCGCGCCAGGCAATTTCGGTAGGGGTGGAACAATATTTGTTAAAACCCATTACCAGAATGACTTTGCAGAAAGTGCTGCAGGAAATACGGGAAAAAATAGAGAATGAGCGGGAGCAGGAAAGGTATGTGGAAAAATTCCGGGAGGAGATGCTGGAATACGAGCAGTTCTCACGGAGAAATTTCTTTGAAAAACTTTTTGAAGGACAGATGTCGGTGCAGGAAATCTATGAAGAGGCGCAGAAGCTGTCTTTGGAATTGGATGCTGCCTGCTATAATCTTGTCATGGTAAGTTTTTGGGAGAAAAGAAATCCCGGGGAAAGGGGACAGGATTCGGGGCTGCTGGTAAGAAAGCAGGAAGAATTGATGCATTATTTCCTGCGTTATCCGGATTTTCTGGTATTCCGGTGGAACATCACGACATATGGGATATTGATCAAGGGAGATATGCGGCAGATGGAAGAATTGAAGACAAAGTGTGTGGATAATATTACACGCATCTGCAGCGAACCGAATATAGAGATGGAATGGTATCTGGCTGCAGGAGAGCCGGTGGAGCGCCTCAGCCTCCTTCCCGAATGTTACAGCAAGGTAAATCATATGCTTTCTTACCGCTTTTTAAGACCCAGACAGCATATCCTGCCGGAACGCGGCATAGAGGGAGCAGAGGGAACCAATGCGGAAGCGGGAGGGTTAGGCGGCGTTGACATTGCAAAAGCGGACCCGGATATCATCAAAGGCTTTTTGATGCGCGGACAGCAGGATGAACTGGAAGATTTTGTGGACAGTTATCTGGAAAGCCAGAAGGATGCACTGCAGTCCAGGCTGTTTCGGGATTATCTGACGCTCAGCATTCGTTTTACATCGATTGCCTTTGCGGAAACATTGGGTTACAGCCAGGAAGAATTTTTAAAGAATACATGGCCGGATAAAATGCAGAGCATCAGTCTGGACGTAGAAGATATGAAGCCTTATATGGTAAGCCTGTTGGGGAAAGCACTGGAATTGGGCAGCAGGGAAAGAGAGAGCCAGGGGAAGAAAATAATTAAAAAAGCACTGGATTATATTGAGGAAAATTATGCACAGGATGGATTGTCCCTGAATGCGGCAGCCAATGCGGCCAATGTCAGTGCGAATTATTTAAGCGCTCTGTTCAGCCAGGAAAAGAAAATGACCTTTACTGAATATGTGACGCAGAAAAGAATGGAGGCGGCGAAGAAACTGCTGCGCGGCACGGAGAAGCATTCGGGAGAGATTGCGGCGGAAGTTGGCTTTAAAGACCCTCATTATTTCAGTTTTGTATTTAAAAAGACACAGGGCTGTACTCCGAGGGAATACCGTACGGGCAGGAATTGAGGGTCAGCGGGGCGCGTCGCTTTCTCTTGATACCAGACGCCATGGAAGTTCCAGCGAAGATACGGGGATGCCCTGTATCATCCGCAGCAAACACTCGGCAGCCGCGGTTCCCATTTCGTGGTTTCTATGGGACAGCGTAGTGAGGCGGACGGGACAGATTTCGCTGAGGTAGCTATTATCAAAGGCGGCAACGGATAAATCCGCAGGTACCTGGAGTCCGGCATAACGCAGTTCTTTGATGAGCCAGTAAGCAATCTCGTCATTTTGGCAGATGACGGCGGAACAATCTTTCAGCTGCCGGTGGAGAAAGGAGGTCAGGAACATAGTATCTGATTTCTGTTCCAGGGCGGTTAATTCTGTCTGGGTGTACCACAGGATCCTTTCATCCGGCAGTCCGGCCATGAAGTCCCGCAGGACAGCAGAAAGTCCGCGGTAACGTTCCAGCCCCTGCACGTTGTCTATTTGGAAAATGCCGGCAATATTTGTGTGGTTGTTCTGAAGAAAATGTTTTCCCAGTAAATAGCCTCCGTAGTAGTCGTCGCTTTTGACGGAAATGCTTTCAGGGCAGGCCTGATAACTGCCATGGAGAAATAAGATGCAGACATTCTGCTCTTTCAGGCGTTCGTATAAATCAAGATTGGGATTGGGAAGAGCAGTCCGACAGCCTTCCACAATCATGCCGCGGACAGAGGAACGGAGAAGTTCCTCTAAAATTTTGCGCTCAAAAGCGAGGCGGCCATGGTGAGAATAGATTCGGACAGAATACCCTTTGTGTCCGAGGGCGGATTTAATATCGGAGACGAGAGACGGATAGATGTATTCCTCTTCCTCGGAAACGACAACGGCTATTATGTTGGAACCTGAAGCCAGACCGGTGGCAAAAGAGCCGCTTCCCTGCTTTTTTTCAATTAATCCTTCGGTTTCCAGCAGACGAAGAGCCTGCCGTACCGTCTGCCTGCTGTATCCGTATTGACGGCACAATTCGTTTTCGGAGGGCAGTTTGTATACTCCGGTTCCGGACTTTTGGATAATCTGTTTTTTTAATGATGATGCAAGGTGCAGATACTTGGCGGACATATGAGAGATTCCTTTTCTTCTTATTTAGGATAGTTCCATTATAACGTGAAAAGTATAATATCAAAAGAACAAAATAGAAAAATATGCGGCAGGAAAAAAGCATGGGTATTCCATAAAATAAAAAATAAACAAATTGATATGAAAAAATGAACAAAATGTGAACAATGGCCAAAATATACAAAATTTTCATAAAAAACAGTATTGATAAACATATATGAATATACGTATAAACAAATAAATACAATAGGAATTTAAACAAAATATAAAAAAATCAATTTTTGGGGGGAACTTGTAATAAAAAGTGATCAAAATATAAAAACTTGTATTGTTTAGGCCGACGAACTTGCCGGAACGCGAACAATTTAAGTTGACGGAAGAAGACGAAATCATGTAAAGTAATAATATCAACAAACGAAAGGGAGGATATAAAAATGTTGAGAAAAAAATTAGCAGTATTATTTGCGGCAGCGATGGTTGCAGCAACAGTAGCCGGATGCGGCGGCGGAGATGCACAGACAGCAGCGCCGGCAGCGGATACGGCTCCGGCAGCAGATACGGCAGCGCCGGCAGCGGATACGGCAGCACCGGCAGAGACAGCACCTGCAGCAGATGCGGCTCCGGCAGCAGACACGGCAGCGGATACAACAGCAGACGGCGGAGTGATCAGCGTGGGTTATGCACAGGTTGGGCATGAATCCGACTGGCGTACCGCCAATACACAGAACTATCAGAATACATTCACGGCTGAGAACGGCTATGAATTACAGTTGGTTGACTGCGACAATGACAATGCGGCACAGTTGGAAGCAGTACGTAACTTTATCGGACAGGAACTGGATTACATTGTAATCGCTCCGATTGAGACGGCAGGATGGGATACGGTACTTCAGGAAGCACAGGATGCCGGAATTCCGGTTATCATTGCTGACCGTGAAATTGATGCAGACGCTTCCATGTATGATGCATGGGTAGGAACCAATACAAAGAATGAAGGCATCACGGCGGGGAACTGGCTGGCTGAGTATCTGGGCGGAAAAGAAGCCAACATCCTTGTAATTGAAGGTACGGTTGGTGCATCCGCTACTCTGGGACGTGCAGAGGGATTTAATGAAGTGGCAGCATCCCACAGCGAGTGGAAAATCCTTGATTCCCAGTCCGGTGACTTTACACAGGCAGGCGGACAGGAAGTTATGGAATCTTTCATTAAATCTTATGAAGGTCAGTTTAACGTAGTAGTCTGCCACAATGATAACGAAGCATACGGCGCAATGGATGCAATGGATGCAGCTGGTATCACATACGGGGTTGACGGTGACGTGATTCTGATTTCCTTCGACGCGACACATGATGGTTTACAGTATACACTGGATGGCAAGATCAACTGCAACGTAGAATGTAACCCGATTCAGGCAGACGTTGTTGCTTCCGTTATTCAGGCTATGCATTCCGGTTCTGCATACGAAGCTACCACACTGGTTAATGATGAAGCATTTGTTGCACCTGGAATTACCAGCCAGTATGCAACCACAATGACAGATGAAGTATTGGCAGGCCGTGCATACTAATATGAGACAGGCAGTATGGGAGGGGATTCCTGAAATACGGATTCCCTCCTTATTTTTTAAAAATGAGGAGGTCAAGGATGGATAAAAATATCGTTTTAACGATGCGGGGAATCTGTATGACTTTCCCGGGTGTAAAGGCCCTGGACAATGTGGATTTCACATTGCGTAAAGGAGAAATACGGGCATTGATGGGGGAAAACGGAGCGGGTAAGTCCACCCTGATAAAATGTCTGACGGGGGTTAATAAATTTGAGACCGGAGAAATCCACGTGGACGGAATCGACGGACCCATTGTAAATAAGGACACTTTGGATGCCCAAAAGAAGGGGATTTCCACGGTGTATCAGGAAGTAAACTTATGTCCGAATCTGTCCGTGGCGGAAAATCTGTATATTGGACGCGAACCTTTGACAAAGTTCGGAACAGTCAACCGGCGTAAGATGATCGCCATGGCCGCACAGCTGATGAAAGATCTGGATTTGGATATAGAAGTAACACAGAATTTGGAAAATTATTCACTGGCGTTGCAGCAGATGATTGCGATTGCCCGTGCTGTTGATATGAAAAGTAAAGTTTTGATACTGGATGAACCTACTTCTTCGCTGGATGACCACGAGGTAAGCCTGTTATTCAAGATGATGCGTCAGCTGAGGGAACAGGGGGTAGGAATCGTGTTTGTTACCCACTTCCTGGAACAGGTATACGAGGTATGCGACGGCATTACCGTATTGCGGAACGGAACGCTGGTAGGGGAATATACGGTGGAAGAACTGCCCCGCGTGAAACTGGTGGCGGCTATGATGGGAAAAGACTTTGATGATCTGGCTTCCATTAAGCCGGAGGGCGAAAAAGACATGACTCATGCACCGCTTGAGATTGAGGCAAAAGGTCTGAGTCATGCAGGAAAAATCAAGCCCTTTAATCTGGATATTCACAAAGGAGAAGTTATCGGCCTGACCGGATTGCTTGGAAGCGGCAGAAGTGAGCTTGCCCGCGTTATCTATGGAGCGGACAGGGCGCAGACCGGAACTCTCAAAGTAGACGGAAAAGAAGTGACCATTAAAAGCCCGATTGATGCGATGAACCTTGGAATGGGGCTGCTTCCCGACGACAGAAAGGCGGAAGGTATCATCGGGGATCTGTCGGTGCGTGAGAATATTATTCTGGCAATGCAGGCAAAGCTGGGAATCTTTAAACGGATTCCAATGGCAAAGCAGATTGAAATTGCAGATAAATACATAGAAATGCTAAGCATTAAGACAGCCAGCAGAGAGACATTGATCAAGCAGCTTTCCGGAGGTAACCAGCAGAAAGTAATTCTTGCAAGGTGGCTGGCAACCAATCCGGATTTCCTTGTATTGGATGAGCCTACAAGGGGTATTGATATCGGAACAAAAACGGAAATCCAGAAGCTGGTGATCAAATTGGCGGACGAGGGAAAGAGTATTATCTTTATTTCCTCCGAAGTGGAAGAGATGCTCCGTACCTGTAATCGTCTGGCAGTATTGCGTGATGGTGAGAAAGTAGGGGAACTGGAATCGGATGAGATGTCACAAGAGGGTGTAATGAAAGCGATTGCGGGAGGTGGAGCAAGTGAGTAAATTGAAAGGTATTACAAAAAAGAGATTGTTTTTGCCGGTTTTCAGCATGATTCTCGTTATTTTGATCAATGTGGTATATGATATTATCAGCGGGAATCCGCCGCTTAGTTTTTTCAGTATTACAATCCGGTCGATTACCGGAGACAGCAGCGTATTGTACGGGCGTTTGATTGACGTGCTGAACCGGGGCAGTGAGGTAGCGATTCTGGCTATCGGCATGACATTGGTGGTATCGTCTTCGGCAGGTACGGATATTTCCGTGGGTTCTGTTATGAGTCTTTCGGGAGGTCTGTGCTGTATGCTCCTGGCGGGATATGGCGTAACAAATGTTTCGGAGTATGCGAATCCTCTCTGGGCAGGATTGCTGGCAGGTATCGCGATTGCCTGTGTCTGCGGTCTTTTCAACGGCTTTTTGGTTGCGTACATGAATATACAGCCTATGGTGGCAACCCTGATTTTATGGTCTGCGGGGCGTGCGATCGGACTTCTGCTGTGCAACAGCCAGATTGTGTATGTGCGCGTACCTTCGTTTCAGGTATTTGGTTCCTATGTCGGAATCATACCCACACCGATCATCATTGCAGCGGTATGTATTCTGATCGCATCTTTGGTACTCCGTTTTACGGCTCTCGGGACTTTTATCCAGAGTGTCGGTATCAATAAACGGGCGGCAAGGATTTCGGGTTTCAATTCTGCAAAAATCATTTTGGTTACTTATGTCATCTGCGGCTTGTGCGCAGGTATTGCCGGACTGCTGGCAACTTCCCGTATTTATTCGGCGGACACGAATAACATCGGTCTGAATATGGAATTGGATGCGATACTGGCGGTTGCTCTTGGGGGAAACAGTCTTGGCGGAGGTAAATTCAATCTGGCCGGTTCCATTATCGGTGCATATACCATTCAGGCAATTACAACGACTCTTTATGCGCTGGGGGTTTCTTCTGCACAGGCGCCGGTGTTCAAGGCGGTAGTGGTTATCCTGATTGTTGTTATCCAGGCAGAGCCGGTAAAAGATTATTTTAAAAAGCTTTCTGCTAAGAAGGTTGCGGCAAAGGGGGCGAAGGCATGAATCAAAACAAAAAACTGAAAATTAACAGTAATAATCTTCTGCTCGTCATTACCATTGCGTTGTTTGTAGTGATGTACATTGCGGGATGTATCGTATATGCGGATAAGGGTTTTACCCGTTTACAGACTTTTTTGAATATATTAATTAACAATGCAGGGCTGATCTGTATTGCCAGCGGTATGACATGTGTTATGCTGACGGGCGGAATCGATATCTCGGTGGGTTCCGTAGTTGCCATGGACTGTATGATCATTGCCGTTGGAATCGAGAGATGGGGATGGAGCAGTCCGGTATTGATGATACTTGTCCTTGCGGTTGGTATTGTATTTGGCCTGGTACAGGGATATTGTATCTCTTATTTGAAAATACAGCCCTTTATCGTCACGATGGCGGGGATGTTCTTTGCGAGAGGTATGACCGCAGTGATTTGTACCGAGCAGGTAAGTATCACCAGCGACCCTGTTTTTACCACATTGTCCAGTTTCAAAATAGAGATGCCTTTTGGTATTGGTTCTTATGTGAATAAAAAGGGCATTCCTCAGATTCCTTATATCAGGGCTTCGGTCATAGTTGCATTGCTCGTAGTGCTTGTTATCTTTCTGATGCTGCGTTATACACGCTTCGGGCGCAGTCTCTACGCAGTCGGCGGCAATCAGCAGTCGGCAACGTTAATGGGACTGGATGTCAAAAAAGTAACTTTGAAGGCATACATATTATCCAGTTTCCTTGCATCCATCGGAGGCATCTGCTACTGTCTGAATACCATGTCGGGAACTACGACTCAGGCAGCCGGTCTGGAAATGGATGCCATATCCTCGGCGGTTATCGGCGGTACATTGCTGACAGGCGGCGTAGGAAATGTGGTGGGTTCCCTGTTTGGGGTAATGATTAATGGTACGATTTCTACCTTAGTAAAAACGAACGGTAAACTCATCAGTTCGTGGGCCAATATCGTAACTGCGATTCTGCTGTGCTTCTTCATCGTATTGCAGGCGGTATTTGTAAAGATCAAAGAACGTAAGAAAGCGTAAATGTTATAAACAGAGAAGATAAATTATATAAAGAATTATATAAAAGAGTTCCGGAGATCTGTTCCGGAACTCTTTTTATGCAGACGGGCATTCAAAGGAAAATGTCCGCTGTAACAGCGTCTGTATGCGTTTTATAATGAAAGGTTTAGTTTGTGCCTGCGTTGATAACTCCTGCAAGACGGTCCATACCGTTTTGCACATTTTCCATGGAACTCAGGATCATCTGAACGCCGGATGCCTGTTCTTCGGTGGATGCACTGATCTCTGTAGTGTTCTCCACCGAATGCTGGGAAATATTTTCCACCTGTTTCATGGCCCGCAATAAGTTGTCTTTGATACTTACGATGTTAGCAAGTTCTTCTTTCAGCAGATCGATTACGGAAATGACCTGTTCTGAGGAGTGGAGGATCGCATCAAAAATATGTACGGTATCATCCAGTTTTATATTGGACTCGTTTACGATAATGTTGTTGGAATCCATTAATTCCGTAATTTCTTTCACTGTAAATATAATATCTTTCAGAATGGCATCAATTTTTTGGGTTGCCGTGGAGGATTCACTGGATAAGGCATTGATCTCGTCTGCAACTACGGCGAATCCTTTTCCTGCTTCTCCGGCCCTGGCTGCTTCAATCGCCGCATTTAAAGCGAGCAGGTTTGTTTGTTTTGCGATCTGTCCGATGCTTTCGATGATCTCTCCGATGGAACTGGACTTCTGCGCCAGCAATGTAACTCCCTCCGATGCTTTCTTGGTGGATTCGATGTTCTCGCGGAATTTCCTGGAAAGTTCCGTGATCGACCTGATTCCTTCATCATTCTTTTCTTTTAGCTGCTTCATGTTTTCTACGGTCTGGGCCACACGTTCTCCGGAATTGACGATCATGTTGTTTAAGTCATTGAATATCTGAAGGCTTCCTTCCACCTGCTGGATCTGCTGGTCTGCGCTGGTAGAAATCTCTTCAGTGGAAGCTGCGATCTGTGTCGTGCTTGCTTCAAAGCCGTGCAGGGAATCGTAAATATCTGCCGAGGACTGCTGCAGTCCCTCAAAGGCTCCGCGGATATTTTCAAGCATTTCTTCTGCTTCGTGTTCCTTGGTTTCCACTGTCTCGAATAACCTCCGCGCCCTCAGAACGATCAGAACCGAAACCATAATCGCAAGGGCGTATACCATCCATGCAAATATCCAGATGGGAATGGTGTACATTGCCAGATATGCCTGCGGGAACAGAATCATGGCGATTACGTTTGGGACAATGGTGACAATGCTGCACACCTTGATCATGGATAGATCATAATAGGGAACGGATAAAAACAATACCAGGAAATATGCTTCCATCATCGCACCGAAGCAGCCAGGGGTGCCCAATACGATGGTGACGGCACCGAATACCGGCAGAATGGAAATATATATGTATTTTGCATACTTTCCAAGGACTTTTTCCAGGGCTCTCGTGATCAGGCTGCTCAGTACCATAACGAATACAAGCGCATCTTTTAATGCCCCGCCGTTAAAAAGCAGTACATATACAAAAGCAACGATTGGTATTACGGCTACAAAGACAAACATAATTAGGTTCATTCGTTTTTCTTCATTTTTTAAAATCTCTAAGTTCATAAAAATCTCCCTCTTCATTGTATTTACATTGTGTTATTGATATGGCATAAGTTTGGATAAAGTTAAAATAATTTATTTTTCCTCCTTTAAATATTGTTTTTATTCCCGTGAGCAACAGCCGGGCGACTGTTTGAGAAATGCGGGGCATTTCTGGCATTTGGCGACTGCCGCGGGGGGTTGGCTTCGTGTAATTTGGCATGTTTTTCAGACCGCCAACCGTCGCTTGGACATATTATATAAAAAAATTAATATAATAATATTTTTTATGCACACCATTGTACCATGTAATGAGAGAATAGACAATATTTGGTTCAGGATTTTCCATACAATTCAAAAAAGTGTAAAAACAAAAAGAAAAACGCACTGTTTTATTGTGCAGCTCTGTCTGCTTTTTCATATTGCCCTGCAGGACTGCGCTTCCGCCCGAACCTGGGAGGGCAGATTGTATAAAGAATTGCCGCGTAAAAAAATATAATTATATTTTATGTTCGTGATGAATGTGCGGATAAAAAAGCAGGGCAACATTTTTCATAAAACTTCGCCATAATATTTGTAAAAAATGTGCGGATGTCCTAGACTTGCTGTTTAATATATGATAAACTATTTTAGTAAAGATTAACATGCTTTATTTTGGAGGAGAAACAATGGAGAATCTTGAGTTACAAAAAAAAGCCAATGAAGTGCGAAAAGGAATCGTGACAGCGGTTCACAGTGCAAAAGCGGGACATCCGGGCGGCTCTCTGTCAGCAGCAGATGTTTACACCTATCTGTATTTTGAAGAGATGAATATCGACCCGCAGAATCCGAAGATGGAGGACAGGGATCGTTTCGTACTGTCCAAGGGACATACGGCGCCGGGATTGTATTCCACGCTGGCAAACAGGGGATTTTTCCCGGTAGAGGATTTGACCACACTGCGTAAGCTGGGTTCTTATCTGCAGGGACATCCTGATATGAAGCATATTCCGGGCGTGGACATGTCCAGCGGCTCTTTGGGACAGGGTATTTCCGCAGCAGTGGGAATGGCTTTGGGCGCGAAGATGAACGGAAAAGATTTCCGCGTATATACGCTGCTTGGTGACGGAGAACTGGAAGAAGGACAGGTATGGGAAGCTTCCATGTTTGCCGGACACAGAAAACTGGACAATTTGGTGGTTATCGTAGACAACAACGGTCTGCAGATTGACGGTAAAATAGATGACGTATGTTCTCCTTATCCGATAGATAAGAAGTTTGAGGCGTTTAATTTCCATGTGATCAATGTGGATGCCCATGATTTTGACGCTTTGAGGAGCGCGTTCAAAGAAGCGCGTGAAACGAAGGGTATGCCTACGGCAATTATTGCCCACAGCCTGAAGGGAAAAGGCGTTTCCTTTATGGAAGGTTCGGTAGACTGGCACGGCAAAGCTCCGAACGACGAGCAGTATGCGGTAGCAATGGCAGACTTGGAAAGGATTGGTGAAGAACTATGTCAGAAGTAAAGAAAATTGCAACGAGAGAAAGTTATGGTAATGCTTTGGTGGAATTGGGAGCGGAATATCCCAATCTGGTAGTGCTGGATGCGGATCTGGCGGCAGCTACCAAGACAGGCGTGTTTAAGAAGGCTTATCCCGACAGACATATTGACTGCGGTATTGCAGAGTGCAACATGGTAGGCATAGCGGCAGGACTTTCCACTACGGGCATGATTCCTTTTGTGAGTTCTTTTGCCATGTTTGCGGCAGGACGCGCTTTCGAACAGGTCCGTAACTCGGTAGGTTATCCTCATCTGAATGTAAAGATCGGCGCAACCCATGCAGGTATTACGGTAGGCGAAGACGGGGCGTCCCACCAGTGCAACGAAGATATCGCACTGATGAGAACCATCCCCGGAATGGTAGTTATGTGTCCGGCGGATGATATAGAAGCAAAGGCAGCGGTAAGAGCGGCGGTGGAGCACGAAGGCCCCGTATTCATCCGCTTCGGACGTGCGGCATGTCCGGTTATCAATGACAGACCGGATTATAAATTTGAAATCGGAAAAGGTACGGTTGTAAGGGAAGGTACGGACGTAACCATCGTGGCTACCGGAATCTGTGTGGGCAGTGCGCTGGAAGCTGCCGGGAAACTGGCGGAAGAAGGCGTCAGTGCAGAAGTAATCAATATCTGTACGATTAAGCCTTTGGATGAAGAATTAATCGTAGCTTCCGCAAAGAAAACGGGCAGGGTCGTAACGGCGGAAGAACATTCCGTGATCGGCGGTCTGGGAAGCGCAGTCTGCGATGCATTGTGCAAGGCGGCTCCCGTACCGGTATGCAAGATCGGTATGCAGGATGTATTTGGCGAGTCAGGTTCCGCAGCGGCATTGGTGGAAAAATACGGACTGGATGGAGCAGGCGTTTATAAGACGGTAAAAGAATTCATCGGAAAGTGAGTACGGAAATGTTGATTTTATCACCCTCTATTTTGGCAGCGGATTTTTCCGTATTGGGGAAACAGATAAAGGAAGCGGAAAACGCAGGGGCTCAGTATCTGCATATTGATGTGATGGACGGCATGTTTGTACCGTCGATTTCCTTTGGAATGCCTGTGGTGTCTACCATCCGCAAAATTTCGGAGCTTGTGTATGATGTGCATCTGATGATCGAAAAGCCGGAGCGGTACATAGAGGAATTTGCCCGAATCGGGGCGGATATCATTACGTTTCATTTGGAAGCGACAGAAAGGCCGCAGGAGGTTATAGAGCAGATTCATGGTCTTGGCAAAAAAGCGGGACTGTCCATAAAACCTGCGACGCCTGTGGAAGCCGTCCTTCCTTTTATGGACAAGATCGACATGCTGCTGGTGATGACGGTGGAACCCGGTTTCGGCGGTCAGAGTTACATTCCCGAATCCACGCAGCGTATCCGGCAGGCCAGGACATTGTTCGAAGAGCGCGGTCTGCATACGGATATTCAGGTGGACGGAGGGATTACCGTGGACAACGTGCACGTGGTTCTGGAAGCGGGCGCGAATGTAATTGTAGCCGGAAGCGCCATATTTAAAGGTGATATCGGTTCCAATACAGAAAAGATGCTTGGAGCTTTTAAAGAGTTTCAGGGTATATAAGGCAGTTTGGGAAAAAAGTTGAGAAAAATCTTCGCTTTCTCTTTTTGGGGGAGACGGCGGAGATTTTTTGTGTTATTATTTTAAATATGTGGAATTTTAGTGATAAGACATGAAAGAAGGAAAGCAGTATGTATAAGAAATTGGGACGGAATGAGTTATGCTGGTGCGGGAGCGGGAGGAAATACAAAGCCTGCCACGAAAGATTTGATGAAAAGATCATCCGGTACCAGCTGGAGGGGCACATGATTCCGGATCGGGATATGATTAAAACGAAAGAACAGATAGACGGCATCAGGGAAAGCGGGCTGCGGAATATCACAGTGCTGGATTATGTGGCGGAGAATATTCGGCCTGGAATGGACACGGAAGAAATAGACCGGCTGGTATATGAGAAGACGAAGGAACTGGGAGGGATACCGGCGCCCCTCCATTATGACGGATATCCGAAAAGCGTGTGCACTTCCGTGAATCATCAGGTCTGTCATGGAATTCCTTCTAAAGATGTAATCTTGCGGGAGGGGGATATAGTGAACGTGGATGTGTCTACTCTGTATAACGGATATTTTTCCGATTCTTCCCGTATGTTCTGTATCGGTGAGCTTTCAAAAGAAGCGGCGGATATAGTGCGCATTGCAAAGGAATGCATGGAGAAAGGGATTGAACAGGTGAAGCCTTGGACTTTCCTGGGAGATATGGCAGATGCGGTGAACAGCCATGCAAAGGCGAACGGATGCAGTGTGGTAAGGGAAATCGGCGGTCACGGCGTGGGGATTGAATTCCATGAAGACCCTTTTGTCAGCTATGTGACCAGGAAAGGGACGGAAATGCTGATGGTGCCGGGCATGGTATTTACCATAGAGCCGATGGTAAATCAGGGAACGGATGAGATTTATATTGACGATGACAATGGGTGGACGGCTTATACGGACGACGGGAAACTGTCAGCACAATGGGAAGTAACGGTTGCGGTGACGGAAGATGGATGTGAGATTCTGGCGTATTGACGGCAGACAGGATTTTTTGTGATATAAGGAAGGAGAGAGAACATGAGCAAAGGAAAGTATTATATTACGACAGCAATAGCCTATACTTCGGGAAAGCCCCATATAGGCAACAGTTATGAAATCGTACTGGCGGACAGCATCGCAAGATTTAAGAGGAAGGACGGTTATGACGTATTTTTCCAGACAGGAACGGACGAACACGGACAGAAAATTGAGCTGAAAGCGGAAGAGGCGGGAATTACGCCAAAGGAGTTCGTGGACCGCGTGCAGGGAACGATTAAGAAGCTGTGGGATCTGATGGACACTTCGTATGATAACTTTGTCCGTACGACGGACGTGCCCCACGAGAAGCAGGTACAGAAGATTTTCAAAAGGCTCTATGAACAGGGCGATATCTATAAAGGGGCTTATGAAGGACTGTACTGTACGCCCTGCGAATCGTTTTGGACGGAATCCCAGCTGGTGGACGGGAAATGCCCGGACTGCGGCAGGGAGGTGAAACCTGCAAAAGAAGAAGCTTATTTCTTTAAGATGAGCAAATATGCGGATAAGCTGATCGCGCATATCAATGCCCATCCTGAATTCATACAGCCGGTATCCCGTAAGAACGAAATGATGAACAATTTTCTTCTGCCGGGACTGCAGGATCTGTGTGTATCCAGGACTTCTTTTAAATGGGGAATCCCGGTGGATTTCGATGACCGGCACGTGGTGTATGTATGGCTGGATGCGCTGACCAACTATATTACCGGAATCGGTTATGACTGTGGCGGAAACAGCAGCGAACAGTACGGAAAACTGTGGCCGGCGGACCTGCATCTGATCGGAAAGGACATTATCCGGTTCCATACGATATACTGGCCGATTTTCCTGATGGCGCTGGGGGAGCCGCTGCCGAAGCAGATTTTCGGGCATCCGTGGCTGCTTCAGGGCGACGGTAAGATGAGCAAGTCCAAAGGGAATGTTCTGTATGCGGATGATCTGGTGGATTTTTTCGGGGTGGATGCAGTGCGCTATTTTGTCCTGCATGAGATGCCTTTTGAAAACGACGGCGTGATTTCATGGGAACTGATGGTGGAACGGCTGAATTCCGACCTGGCGAATACGCTGGGGAATCTGGTGAACCGGACGATTTCCATGAGTAATAAATATTTTGCCGGCATAGTGGCAGACAAAGGGGCAGAGGGAGAGCCGGATGCGGATCTGAAAGCGGTCGTAACAGGGACCTATGAGAAAGTCTGTGCGAAAATGGAGGAATTGAGGGTGGCCGATGCCATGACCGAGATATTTACACTGTTTAAGCGCTGCAATAAATATATTGACGAAACGGAGCCGTGGGTGCTGGCGAAAGATGAGTCGAAGAAAGACAGGCTGGCGACGGTGCTTTATAATCTGGTAGAAAGCATCACGATCGGGGCTTCGCTTTTAGAACCGTATATGCCGTCTACCGCGAAGAAAATCGCGGAGCAGCTGAATACGTCCCTGCGGGAGTTTGACACACTGAAAGAGTTTGGAAAGTATCCGGACGGCAGCAGGGTGACGGAAAAACCGGAAATTCTTTTTGCGCGTCTGGATATGAAAGAAGTGCTGGAAAAGGCGGAAGCGCTTTTTGCGTCAAGGGCTGCGGAATCTGCAAAGCCGGAGGAGGATGAAAAGGCAGAAGGCGGAGAAGCCGCCTCAGGAGAAGCCGGGAATGCAGAATGCGGGAATGCAGAATGCGGGAATGCCATAGATATAGAAGCGAAGCCGGAAATCACTTATGAGGAATTTGCAAAGCTGCAGTTCCAGGTAGGGGAAATCATTGCCTGCGAGGAAGTGAAAAAGTCCAGGAAGCTGCTCTGCTCCAAGGTGCGCATCGGCAGTGAAGTGAAGCAGATCGTATCGGGCATTAAACAGCATTATTCCGCCGAAGAAATGGTGGGTAAGAAAGTGATGGTGCTTGTGAATCTCAAACCTGCTACCCTGGCGGGAGTGGTGTCCGAAGGTATGCTTTTATGTGCGGAAGATGCGGACGGCAATCTGGCTCTGATGACGCCGGAGAAACCCATGCCGGCAGGAGCGGAGATCTGTTAGGCCGGACACTTATGAAATTTTGATGAAAACCTTAAAACAGAGCAGAATATAGTGTATAATAGAACTGTTATCGTATCGGTATCTTGCATAAAAATCCGTAACGGAGCAAAAGACGGGAGGGACACATATGGCAAAGAAGGAAGAGCTGTATTTTGATTCCAGGGATGGCGTAAATAAAATCCATGCAGTAAAGTGGATTCCGGACAGGGATAAGCCTGTGTGTATTCTGCAGGTCATCCACGGAATGGCGGAATACATCGAGCGGTATGAGGAATTTGCACAGGTCATGGCGGAAAAGGGTATTCTGGTAACGGGGGAGGATCATCTTGGGCATGGAAAGTCCGTGGGGGAAAACGGTACCTATGGTTATTTTTGTGAACGTGATGCCGTTACCGTAGTGGTGCGGGATTCCCACCGGCTTAAGAAAATGGTGCAGGAGCAGTATCCGGGCGTGCCGTATTTTATATTGGGGCACAGCATGGGATCTTTTATCCTGCGGAATTATCTGTGCCGTTACGGAACCGGTATCCATGCGGCGGTCATTGTGGGAACGGGGATGCAGCCTAAGCCGCTGCTTATGATGGGGAAGGCTGTGGCCGCGGTTCAGAAGGTGTTTACCGGTTCTAAACATCCAAGCGGTCTGCTGAACGCGCTTTCGTTCGGAAGCTATAATAAAAGGATACCGAATGAGAAGACGATGATGGATTGGCTGACAAAGGATGAAAAGATCGTAGACGCCTACCTGGAAGATCCGCTCTGCGGTTTTACTTTTACGGTCAATGGTTTCCAGACGCTTTTGGAACTGGTGAGCCGTTTATACAAGAGGGAGAATCTGGAAAAAATGCCGAAGGAACTGCCGGTTCTGTTCGTGGCCGGGGAAGCGGATCCGGTGGGCGATTACGGAAAGGGAGTGAAGCGGGCGTACCGCTCCTTTATCGATGCAGGAATGAAGAATGTGAAAATGAAACTGTATGAGAATGACCGGCATGAGCTGTTGAACGAGATGGACAGAGAGCAGGTATATGAGGATATTTATCAGTGGATGTCGTCGGTTTTGTAGTCCGGCAGGCTGTGAAATGGAAATAATGGAGGAGTATTATGAAAAAAATATTATGGATGGCGGCGGTTCTGTTCATGGCGGCAGGTCTGTTTCGTATGGATGCCCATGCGCAGAGCATCCAGCAGGAAGAAGGCAGGACAGTAGTAGCCCTGGGAGCGGATCTGACCGAGCAGCAGAAAGATACCGTGCTGGGGCTGATGGGAATTACGAGGGAACAATTAGCAGATTATGAGGTTGTTACCATTACCAATGCGCAGGAACACCAGTATCTGGATGCTTATCTCGGGGCTTCGGTCATCGGGAGCAAATCCCTTTCCAGCGTACTGCTGAAAAAGGGAGCGGCCGGGAGCGGTGTCTATGTAACGACAAAAAATATCAATTACTGCACAACCGGTATGTACCGGAACGCATTGCTTACTGCAGGAGTACAGGATACGGAAGTTATCGTGGCGGCGCCTGCGCCGATATCGGGAACTGCAGCATTGATCGGGGCCGTGAAGGCTTATGAAAAAATGGAGGGAACGACGATTTCGGATGCATCGCTGTCCAATGCGCTTAATGAGCTGATTACTACCGGGGAACTGGCAGAGGCGGCGAAGAATGTAAGCAGCGGGGAAATTGAGCAGCTTATTGCGTGGCTGAAAGAAAAGGTGGCAAAAGGAGAGCTGGATTCGGATGCGGATATTCGTAAAGCGGTAGAAGAGGGGGAAGCGAAATTCGGAGTCAGTCTGACGGATGAAGAGGTACAGATGATTCTGGATCTGATGAATCAATTGGAAAGCATGGGATTAAACAGCGAGTATCTGCTGAGCCAGGCGGAGAAATTGTATAATAAATATGGAACGGATATTGTCGCCCATGCGGATGAAGCGATCAGTGAGGCGGTAAGCAATGCGGTGTCCGATGCGGCGGACGGTGTCTGGCAGAATATTAAAAAGTCGGTGAAAGATTTTTGGAACAGTCTTTTCGGTTAATTAAAAGATGGCGTGAATAATCGGGGAAATTTGGGTAAACGATATAATATCTGCTTGATTGCGGGATAGACAATTCAGAATATATTATGGAGGAGGCCGGGAATGAAAATTGCATTTTATGGAACAAAACCTTATGATAAAATATGGTTCGAACCGATGGCTAAGGATTATGGATTTGAGATTCGGTTCATAGAACTGCCGTGCAATGAGGAGACGGTTTTTTTGGCAAAAGGGTATGATGCCATATGTATTTTTGTCAATGATTATGTCAATGCGAAAATGATAGACCAGCTGTATGAGATGAAGGTAAAGGCGATTCTGCTGAGGAGCGCCGGCTTCAACCATGTGGACGTGAAGGCGGCGGAAGAGAAAATGGTGATTCTGAGGGTGCCCAGCTATTCGCCGGAAGCGGTGGCGGAATTCGCCATGTCGCTTTTGCTGACCGTAAACAGGCACACCAACAGGGCTTATAACCGTACGAGGGATTTCAATATGAGTCTCAACGGACTGATGGGGAATGACCTGAATCATAAAGTGGCGGGTGTCGTGGGTACGGGAAAGATCGGACAGGCTATGATACGGATATTGAATGGTTTTCAGATGCAGGTACTGGCATATGACCCTTATCCGGTGAAAGGACTGGAAGCGGAATATGTATCCGTAGAAGAGCTGATGAGCAAGTCGGATGTGATTTCCCTTCACTGCCCTTTGACTTCCGAGACGGAGCATATCGTGAATAAGGATACCATTGCCATGATGAAGAACGGGGTCTATCTGATCAATACTTCCAGGGGAGCTTTAATTGACACAGATGCGCTGATAGACGGGCTGCTTCAGAAAAAGTTTGGAGGTGTGGGACTGGACGTATATGAAGAGGAAGAAGGCATTTTTTATGAAGACCGTTCCGGGGAGATTATTGAGGATGAGAACCTGGCCAGACTAGTAACATTTCCCAATGTGCTTATAACCTCCCATATGGGATTCTTTACCACGGAAGCGATGCAGGCGATTGCCGTGGAGACGCTGGAGAATGCCTATGCCCTGGAAAACGGACTGCCTTTGGTGAACCGTGTCGGCGTGGAAGCCGTGTCATAATGTAAAAGTTGTATTGTTTTCCTTGTAAAACAAGTGATTATTCGTTATAATGACAAGTATCAGTGAATGTCAGGAAATAATCTGTGCAGAATATACAGGTTATTTCTTGGCAATTCCTTGGGAAGTCAGTTCCTTAGCAGGAAGAGGGAAGAAGAATGACAGAAAAAGTGTTTCCGTACGAGGTCCGTATGGCATATCAGGATGAGTGGGAGGATGCCATGGCGCTGGCTTGGAAAACCTTTCTTCAGTTTGAGTCGGAGGATTATAAGCCGGAAGGTATAAAAAGTTTTGAAGATTTCATTACGGATAATACGCTGCACCGCATGTTTATCATGGGAGCGTATCAGATGTTTGTGGCATTGGACGGCAGATGTCTGACGGGGATGATAACGGTAAGATCGAATTCCCATATATCATTGCTGTTTGTAGATGCTGCGTATCATAAGCGGGGGATAGGAAGGGCGTTGATGACTCATTTATGCGGGTATCTGAAAAATGAACTCGGGATAAAACGTGTGACGGTCAATGCTTCACCCTATGGCGTCGGATTTTACCATAAGCTGGGATTCCGTGATCTCCAGCCGGAGCAGGAGTCGGAGGGAATAAGGTATACGCCGATGGAACTGTTCGTTTAGAAGTAATAATTCAAAGAAAAGAGACGGAAAAAATGAGTAAGATTTTTGATATTGACAGCCCTGTCATGCGTTTTCTGACGAGGGTAGCGGATTTGATGATACTGAATATTCTGATGATATTATGCTGTATTCCGGTTATAACAATAGGGGCAGGATTCACCGGGCTGCATTATGTGCTGCTGCGGATCGTCCGAAATGAAGAAGGGTACATAGCAAGGGGATTTTTTAAGTCATTTAAGGAGAATTTCAGGCAGGCAACGGTCATATGGCTGGTCATTCTCGTATTTATCTGCATTTTTGTCGGAGACTGGCTGATTTTCAATTTTTCTACCATTCAGTTTCCCAAAGCGCTGGTGGTAGCTCTGCTGGCACTGTTCATGGTGGTATGCATGGTGATCTGTTATGTTTTTCCCGTGTTGTCAAGATTTGAGAATACTATTTTTAATACACTGAAAAATTCATTGTTCATGGCGATTCTGAGTATGCCGAAAACGCTGCTTATGCTGGTGGTTCATGCAGCGCCGGTGGCGGTGATGTACTTTTTCCCGACTGCTTTTCCGCTGGTGCTTCTGTTTGGATTTTCTGTGCCGGCATATATCTCGGCAATGCTTTACAGCGGCACTTTCAAAAGGTTTGAGCCGCCGGAAGAACCTTTGACGGATGAATTCAGCATTGATATGGGTGATATCGGTATGGGAACTGATACAAAAGAAGATGGGGGAGTTGCTGGTGAAAGCAGGGAAAACTAAGTCAGCCATATTGCAGTGGTTTATTCCAACATGTCTGTTGATCGTTATAATTTTGGCGATGCTGTATAATTTTTCCGTCAAGAGCAGTCAGACAGTAGCCAAAGATGTGGAAGGGATGTTTGTGGATACTGCGCGCAGGTATGCGTCAAGGATGAATTATGAACTGGTAAGGATGTCGGATGCGGGGAAGCCGATCGGATATCTGATGCAGGGTTATATCAGATCAAATAAGAGATTTATGGTGGAGATGTCAGAGGCGCTGTGCTATAATACGGACGCTTATGCGGTCATATATTATTCCCATGGCGATGAGGGGCTTCTGCATGACGGGGAGCAGGTCAGCGTAACGGAACTGTCCTATTTTGATGAAATACAGAAAGCAATGAAGGATATAGAGAAAGATTCTTCGGAAGATGTAGCGGTACGGTACATATATGTAGAGAATGACGGACTGGAAACGGAAAGAAGGGCGGTAGTTGCGATCGTATCTGTTGACGGCAAAGCCGATGGTGATAAGCTGCTGATGTACTATCCGATCGAACTGCTTCAGAAAATATTTTCCAAGAAGGAATACGACGGGCAGTGTTTTTATGTCGTTACGGGTCCGGACGGAAAGATCATAGAGAAGGCGGGAACGTGGAGCAGCTTCTTTATGACCGATAATTTATGGAATACGTTAAAAGGAGATTCGGCCAGGGAGGAAGAGATTGCCAATGTGGCGGCCCGCATGGGAAATGAGATGAGCGGAAGTTTTCAGGTCGAGATAGAAGGAGAAAGCAGAACCTGTGTCTATGCTCCCGTGGGAATTAATAACTGGTCGGTAGTCGTGGGGATCAATCAGTCTTATGTAGATAGCATCCGCAACAAGGAATGGAAAAATACGGAAAAAATGATTTACCAGCTTTTAGCCGCGATTCTTGTATTCTTCGGCCTGGTGGTTGTCATTAATATCTTTAACAGGATCAAAGCGGGACAGGAGAGCAGGAAACTGGAAGAAAAGGCGGATACGGATCTGCTGACAAGCCTGAATAATAAACTGGCGACAGAACGTAAGATCAAGGAATATATGGAAAAAATGCCGGATGAGCAGGGACTTTTGTTTGTTTTGGACATTGATAATTTCAAGAAGATCAACGACACGCTGGGCCATGCTTTTGGCGATGAAGTGTTGAGGACGCTGGGGCATTCGATTGGAGCCGTGTTCCGTGCTACGGATATCATCGGACGTACAGGCGGAGACGAATTTACGATATTCCTGAAGCATCTGAATGAAGAAGAACTGCTGGAAAAGGAAGCGGCGAAATTATGTAATTTCTTTAAAAACTTTCAGGCGGGAGAGTATGTAAAATATGCAGCGACAGCGAGCATCGGCGCGGCAGTATTCCCAAGGGACGGAAAAGATTTTGAGACTTTGTATAAAGCGGCAGACAGCGCCCTTTATGTGGCAAAAAAACGCGGCAAAAGCCAGCTTGCATTTTATGGGGATGAAGAGACGAAAAGTGAGGGAAAGAAGAAGGTAGAGGCGGAGAGCCGAAGCCGTGAGTGAGCCTTGTACAATTTGTATAGAAAATTGATGATTTATTGTTCAAGTTGATGCTTTAAATAAAAAAGTAAGAGTATTGTAAACAAATTCTACAATGTGCCGGAAAATCTTTGTGAAATCTTAGTATAGCAAAAAAAGAATATCTTAGTTATACTATTTTTAATATCAATAAAGACCCCGAGAAAGATCGGAAAAAGTACAAAAATTAGGAGGCAAAACAAAATGGCAAGTTTATCATTAAAAAATGTCTGCAAAGTATATCCTAACGGATTCGAGGCAGTAAAAGATTTCAATCTTGAAATCGCAGATCAGGAATTTATTATTTTCGTAGGACCTTCAGGATGTGGTAAATCTACTACGCTTCGTATGATCGCAGGTTTGGAAGATATCTCTTCCGGCGAACTGAAAATCGGTGACAGAGTAGTAAATGATGTTGAGCCTAAGGACAGAGATATCGCAATGGTATTCCAGAACTACGCTTTGTACCCGCATATGTCCGTATATGACAATATGGCTTTCGGTCTTAAGTTAAGAAAAGTTCCGAAGGATGAAATTGATAAGATGGTAAAAGAAGCAGCTAAGATCCTTGACTTAACTCCTCTTCTTGATCGTAAACCGAAGGCTCTTTCCGGTGGTCAGAGACAGCGTGTTGCCATGGGCCGTGCTATCGTTCGTAATCCTAAGGTATTTCTTATGGATGAGCCTCTTTCCAACCTGGATGCAAAACTGCGTGTGCAGATGCGTGTTGAGATTTCAAAATTGCATCAGAGACTGGGCACTACCATTATCTATGTAACACATGACCAGACAGAGGCTATGACACTTGGTACAAGAATCGTTGTTATGAAAGACGGTGTCGTTCAGCAGGTTGATACACCTCAGAACTTATATGAGAAACCGCAGAACCTGTTCGTAGCAGGATTCATGGGATCACCTCAGATGAACTTCCTGGATGCAGAAGTAGAAGTGAGCGGTGATACGGCAAACCTTAAAATAGCAGGCAAGAGCATTCCGCTTCCTCCGGCAAAATCCAAGAAACTGATCGACGGCGGTTATGCAGGAAAGAAAGTTACATTCGGTATTCGTCCGGAAGATATTTATGATTCCGAAGCATACATTCAGAATGCAAAATGCGTATTTGAATCTACCATCAAAGTATACGAACTGCTTGGTGCAGAAGTTTATCTGTACTTTGACCTGGCTGAGTTCCCGCTTACTGCAAGGGTTGATTCCCGTACAACAGCAAGACCGGGCGATTCCGTTAAATTTGCTTTTGATGTTGAAAAGATTCACGTATTTGATAAAGAAACAGAGCAGATCATCACAAACTAGTTTAAAGAGATTATTGAGGGATGCGGAAGCATCCCTCTTTTTATGCCTGGAAACAGTAGCAGGTCAGCCGAATTGTCTGGTAGTGAAGGAGGACGCCCCTGTCGGGGTGCTTTGGCGGTTTGATTGTTCCCCGTTTTCCATGCACTTATTCCGGTGGATTTTTCTAGGCAGAATAACAGGGCGCTTCCGGGCTGCAGGCCGCCCATCCATGGCCGGTTCCCCTGGGGTATTGATATTCTGCCAAGAAAAATCTCACCGGAACCTGCCGCCGCGAAATCCCTTTGACCGGAGCACCCTCCTTCAATAACAAACAATCTGACAGATCCGTTGCGGGAAGTGTGGGGACATGGAAATAGAAGCTTGCAGAAATCCGTAAAATATTTTATCATATTATTAAGTTTGTATCGTGCAGAGTGTACAGTTATGAGTTTGAGAAAGGTGTAGGTTTGAATATGATATCAGGTCAGGTGATCAAGACAAGCATTGATGAATTGCATGGGATAACAAAGGTTGATTTGTGTGTATTTGATTTGGACGGTATGGCGGTGGCTTCTACTTTCGATGCCAAGTCGGTGCCGTCAGGAATCGTTACGGACTTTGCTGCTTCGCCTGCAGACAGCCAGGTGATCGGGACGGATCATTTATTGAAAATACGGGATGAAGGCGAACTTGTATATGTTTTGATTGCCAGAGGCAGCAGTGATGAGGCATATATGATCGGCAAAATAGCTGTATCCCAGATACAGAATCTGATCATTGCGTATAAAGAACGTTTTGACCGCAATAATTTTTTCCAGAATCTGCTGCTGGATAATCTGCTGTTAGTGGATATTTACAATCGCGCAAAGAAGCTTCATATTGAAGCGGTTGTGCCCAGGGTGGTCATTATTGTGGAAACAAAAGTGGAAAAAGACGGAACGGCTTCGGAATTGTTGTCAGGCATGTTTTCTAACCAGTCAGGGGATTATATTACGGCAGTGGACGAAAGTAATGTGATTTTGATCAAGTCGCTGGGAGAGGGAGAAGGCTATGAATTGATCGGGCAGACGGCACAGACGATTGTGGATATGATGAGTACGGAGGCCATGCTGAATGTCAGAGTGGCTTACGGAACGATCGTAAATGAATTGAAGGATGTGTCGAAGTCTTATAAAGAAGCAAAAATGGCCTTGGACGTAGGAAAGATTTTTTATGTGGAGAAAAAGGTAAATGCTTATAATACGTTGGGAATCGGACGTCTGATCTATCAGCTGCCGATTAATCTGTGTAAGATTTTTATTGAAGAGATATTCGGGGATAATGTTCCTCTTGAATTTGATGAGGAAACACTGAATACCATTAATAAGTTTTTTGAAAACAATCTGAATGTATCAGAGACTTCGAGACAGTTGTTCGTACATCGTAATACGCTGGTCTACAGAATTGAAAAGCTCGAAAAAAGTACGGGCCTGGATATCCGTACTTTTGATGATGCCTTAACCTTTAAGATTGCTTTAATGGTGGTAAATTATATGAAGTATCTTGATACATTGGAATATTAAGAGCCGGCTGTCACGTTTTTTCGGGATAAAGCCATCCTGCATATTCCAGAATGGACTGGCTTTCTTTCTTGTCAGCCAACACCATCTGCTTCCGGTATTCTCTTGGCGCAACTTTCATGATCTTTATGAAAAAACGGTTAAAGCTGGAGACAGAACGGAAGCCGATGCTTTCTGAAATGTCTAAAATAGAATCTTCTGTACTGCGAAGAAGTTTGCAGGCATTCATGATTCTGGTGTTGGTAATATATTCCAAAGGAGATATTCCCATGATTTCATGGAAAATCCTGCGGAAATGAGTGGGGCTCCAATGGCACAGGTCCGCCAGGTGATCAACGGAAAAGGAGGATGCATAGTTGGTTTCTATGTAATCCAGGGCGGGGGCGATTGCCAGCGTGTTTTCGGCGAGCATCAGCCGGTCGCCCTGATCCGGGCTGATGGGTTCCGCTTCGTGCTGAATGCGGTAAAGTTCAATGTAGAGCGCCAGCAGGAGACCGCGGGCGCTGAGCTGATAGCCGGGTTTCTGGGCTTCCATTTCCTGAATGACCTGGAGGGCAAGGGTATGTATCTGAGGATACGTTTCTTTATCCAGTATATATTTATAGACTTGGAGGGAAGAAACGGATAAATCATAGTTTTTCCATGAATTGGAGAGGAGATTGCGGAACATGCCTTCCGGATCAAAAAAGAGATAGGACCAGTGGCTTTCCGTCCCCTTGGAGGAATAAGTCGTGTGGGGGATGTTGCGGGGAATGCAGGTAACGTCCCCTTCCCTGAAGGGAAGAGAATTTCCATAAAACTCCAGAATGCCGCTGTCACTGTGGCATACGCCGATTTCCAGACAATTGTGGAAGTGTAGCCGTCCGCTGGGAATGTCGGATATTTTCCAGTGCTCGCCGGAGAGCAGGAGAGCAGGAAAGTGCATGGGCAGATAGTAGTTGCGGTATTCGGTAATGATTTTCTTTGTTTTAGCCATATAAATAACCAGCCTTTCTGAAATTCGGCAGATGTATAAAACGGATCATTCTGCTGTTTTTTTGTGCAATTTGTCAGTGAATGCTAATCATGCAAAAAAGAGAGTGCATAAAATTGGAAAACTAAAAATTTTCACAAGTAAATAATGGAATAAAATGCAAAATGTAAAAAGATTCACAAAAAAATAAATAAAAATACTGAAAAACTAAAAAATATCACAATATTTTTTAAAATGTCTTTCCAAAGAGTATAACATAAATGTTCGTTTCTGCATAGTATTTAGACCATAATGAATAGAATTAGACAAGGGGTTTTATATATAATTAATAAATAAAAGTTATATAAAAATTTACATGATGATGGAGGAGGTAAGAAGATGGCGACGAGCAAAACTTCGGCGGCACCGAAAGTAAAGAATACAATGTCATGGAAAAATGCCTTCAAAAGAGACTGGCAATTATATTTGCTGTTGGCGTTTCCTGTATTGATGGTTATTCTGTTTAGTTATGCGGCATATCCGGGTCTGCGTATGGTATTCATGGACTATAAACCGGCAAAAGGTTATAGCGGCAGTGCATGGGTGGGAATGGAAACCTTTATTAAGATTTTCAAGGATAAGGATTTCCACAGGGCCTTAAGGAACTCCGTTGTTTTTAATCTGCTGGATCTGCTGCTCGGTTTTCCCATGCCGGTTATATTGGCGCTTATTTTGAATGAACTGCGGTTTCAGAAGTTTAAGAAAGTGAGTCAGACGATCTTATATCTGCCCCATTTTCTTTCATGGGCGGTTATCGGCAGCGTTGCTTATACCATGTTCCGTCCGTCCACCGGTCTTGTTAATATAGCTTTGATGAATGCCGGAGCGATCAGCGAAGGAATTCCGTTCCTGACAGAGAAGTGGCACTGGGCTGTGTCGTATCTGCTGATCGGCGTCTGGCAGACGATGGGATGGGGAACCATTATTTATCTGGCGGCCATTACGGGCATCAGCGGAGAACTTTACGAAGCAGCGATGATCGACGGGGCAAACAGATGGAAGAGGATGTGGCATATTACCCTTCCGGGTATCAAGGGAACGGTAGTAACCATGCTGATCATGAATCTTGGACGTATCATGGGCAGTAACCTGGAGCGTCTGACCGCCTTTGCCAACAGTCAGGTAAAAGATTTTCAGTATCAGCTGGCGGTTTACATATATGAAAAAGGTTTGCAGAACGGGAAGTTCAGTATGTCCACGGCGGTAAACCTGTTCCAGTCACTGGTGGGTGTCATGCTTGTGCTCATTGCTGACAGGGTTGCCAAGAAACTCGGCGAAGAAGGATTGTTATAGGAGGTGGCATAATGGCTAAGAAGAATGCAGAAATACGGGGCACTGAGATGTCATCACCCGATGGCAGCAGAGCGATCAACAAGTTTCGTGTCAGTGATCTGGTTATGATGGTTTTTGTCCTGATCTTGTGTGCTACCTGTGTGATTCCGTTTCTCCATGTGGCGGCAAAATCCATATCAGGCGATAGTTATGTAATTGCAAAAAGTGTTTATTTCTGGCCCAAAGGAATCAATTTCGAAGCATATAAGTCTATTTTTAAGGACGGCAGTCTGGTATATGCGATGGGGTACAGCGTTGTGGTAACGGTCATTTTTACCATTCTCGGTTTGCTGGTCTGCACCTGTGCAGCGTATCCCCTTTCAAAAAAACGGCTGAAAGGTAAGGCATTTTTCACCTTTATATTGATGATTCCTATGTATTTTACGGCTGGTATCATTCCTTCCTATCTGTTGATGAAGGATCTGAATCTTTTGGATAATATGTGGGTACTGATTTGGCCTCTGATCTATTCACCATACAATATGCTGATCATGAAGACGTTCCTTCAGAGCAATATACCGGACAGCCTGGAAGAGTCGGCCTTTTTGGACGGGGCAAGCAATATTCAGATATTAATGAAGATTGTGGTTCCGTTGTCCAAACCTATCATTGCTACATTGTCCCTGTTCTATGCAGTAGGACGCTGGAACTCTTATGCGGATAATATGTACTATATTAAGACGGATAGGCTGAAGCTGGTGAACTATAAGCTGTACCAGATGGTGGCATCCGCAGCGGAGTCGCAGTCGGCGACGCTTTCCGAGGCGGCAGCGGTGACCAGTACACCGGAAGTACTGCAGGCAGCCTGCATCATGTTCGTAACGCTTCCGATCATTTGCCTGTATCCGTTTGCACAGAAGTATTTCGTAAAGGGTGCCATGATTGGGGCGGTAAAAGGTTAACAGATTAAAACTAACGGTAGTTTTCCGGGAGACCGGATTATATATACATTATAAAACTACACAAATTTATTTTACAAAAAGGAGGATTACATTATGAAGAAGAACTATCTTCAGAAGCTGATGGCTGGAGCGCTTGCGGGCGTTATGGCAATGAGCATGTTGGCAGGATGCGGCGGCGGTTCGAATGATGCGCCGGCAGCAGAAACACCGGCAGCGCCTGCTGAAAGCAACACAGAGACAAATACGGATACTTCCGCACCGGCAGCAGAAACACCGGCAGCAGAAACACCGGCAGCAGATACTGCTGAGGATTCAGGTGCAGCAGGAATGGGAGGCTGGGAAGCTTTTGCAGACAACGTAACCATTAAGATTCCCGTATATGACAGAGGTGTGGAAGGCGTACCTGCAATCGGCGAGAACTACTGGGAGACATGGATTCAGGAGAATTTCGGAAATCAGTATAATATTACGGTAGAATTTGAACCGATCACCCGTACGGACGTACTGACTTCTTATTCCCTGCTGGCAGCAGCAGAAGACCTGCCGACAATCCTGATGGAGTATGACTATCCGAAGCTGGCACAGTGGGCAAATGATGGATACCTGACCACTTATGATCTGGATCAGTTTGCACAGATCGCTCCTACATACTACAACAGAATGGTAGAGCTGGATCAGATCCAGTATACAACGATGAATGACGAGCGTTACTTTGTACTGGCTGAGAGACCTTATTACAATACCAACTATACATTCGTGACATTCTATCGTCAGGACTGGTTAGACCAGATTGGTTTGGATAAGTATCCGAATAACTGGGCAGACGAGAAAGCAATGTATCAGAAACTGAAAGACGAAGGAATCTGTGATTATCCGGCAGGCGGCCATATGGCAAGTGAAGCGGGCGTGGATCAGAACTACGCATTCCGTGCTTATCCGCAGGATGAACTGACATGGGCAACCGTAGGACATTACGCAATTCCTGCACTGAGCAGCGAGGCACAGAAAGGTTTCCTGAAGAGAGAAAACGAGCTGTACAATCTTGGCTTTAAGAATCCTGAGTACTATATCACGGATGTAGAAACAGATAAGGCAAACTTTGTAAACGGAAATTCCCTTTTCTATTCAGGTTACATTTCCGCTGATATGGATTTTGTCAGCGCATTCTACGAGCAGAATCCGGACGGCAAGCTGGGTATCAAGATTTCGGAGAACGTAGTGGATACGGCAGAGGGTACAGTACCTTACGCATTCCGTTCCAACAATCCCTGGGGTATGATGATCGGTTTCTCTTCCCAGGCTACCGAGGATGAAATCAAGGCTGCCATGATGTACATGGAGTGGATGACTCAGGAAGAAAACCTCTTCACGATGCAGTGGGGTAATGAAGGCGAACACTATGAGACGGTAGACGGACTTCCTTCCCAGATTGAGTATACAGGAAGCGATAAGACTCAGGGCTTCAACAACAATAAGGATTACTGGTGTGTTACCATCGAAGCAAGAACCGCAGGTACGATCGAAGACGTGATCGAAGCTTCATCACCTAAGAATATTCCTCAGGATTTTACACAGGATATCATTGACAATTACAAGGGTCAGGTAGCATTGGCAGAATCTGGTTACTCCGTAGTTGACTGTAACTTCTCCGTGGTGATTGAAAGTGAAGGCGAGTATCAGGCAACATTGCTTTCCTTATATACTGAGTACAGAGATCAGCTTACTATGTGCAAACCGGAAGAATTCGATGCATTGTATGATGAGTTGTCACAGAAATATCTGGATGCAGGCTATCAGGCAATCATTGATGAGAGGGAAGCTGCTTACAATGCAGGCAGCAGCACAAAACTTCCTCAATAATCTGATGATCATCTGATTCGGGTTGAAAAACAGAACCGGATATCCGTAAGCTAAGAACAGCCCTTCGGCGTATACCGGAGGGCTGTAAATGTATACTGTAAAACAACTGCTTAAATGGAGGATCTTTATGTTAAAACTGGATATTGACAAAAAAGAAATAGAAGAAGTCATTGACCGTGTTGTGAAAAAGACCATGAATATGGATCTGACCTGGGACTGGCCCTGCGGAGTGGCTTATTACGGCATTAGCGATGCGTGGGAAAAGACGAGAAAAGAAGAATACTTAACGCTGTTAAAGGACAGGGTGGATGAACTGATCAACCTGGGACTTCCCAAGGTGTGGACGGTGAATGCCTGTGCGATGGGGCATTGTCTGGTAACTCTTTATGAGGCCACGGGAGATAAGAAATATTATGATATCCTTATGAGCAAGGTGGAATATATATCGAAAGAAGCGCTGCGGTTCGGCGACAGGGTGCTTCAGCATACGGTTTCCGTCAATAACGATTTCCCGGAGCAGGCTTGGGCGGATACATTGTTTATGGCTGCATATCTCCTTCTGCGCGTAGGCGTAATGAATAAGGATGAGGATATGATTAACGATGCGCTGAACCAGTATTACTGGCATATCAAGTACCTTCAGAATCCCAGCAGCGGATTTTATTACCATGGATATAATAATATCTCCGGGGACCATATGTCCGGTATATACTGGGGAAGGGCTAATGCATGGGCGGCTTTCACAATGTCAAAGGTAGGGGATGTACTGCCGGAATGCTACCTGTATCCGAAATATATGGATGTGGCAGGCTCATTGAATGAACAGCTTGCCGCACTCAAGACGGTACAGACAGAGAACGGGCTGTGGAGGACGATCCTGGACGACGAACAGTCTTATGAAGAAATATCCGCATCCGCAGGAATTGCAGCAGCCATGCTGACAAGAGGGAATCCCCTGCATTCAAAATACGTGAATAAAGCAGTCAGGGGTCTGCTTGATAATGTGAGCGAGGACGGAAAAGTGATGAATGTTTCAGCGGGTACGGCCGTGATGAAGGACAGGGAAGGTTACCGGGGCATTTCCAAGGACTGGATTCAGGGCTGGGGTCAGGGACTGGCGCTTTCCTTCTTTGCAACCTTGCTGGTATACGATACAATTGAAAAGGATGGAGCGCTTTGATATGTTTGACAAAAAGTTCCTTTTTATGGATAATAAAAATATACAGGAACCATGCATACGGGTAAGGCGTACCGATTTGTACAGGCCGGATTTGGGGTATGGGTTTGTTACGGAGCAAAACAGAAGGGAAAATGAACTGCTTCGGTTTCCTGAACTGAATGCGGCCTTTGACACGTTATATTGGTATAGAAACGAAAACATGAGCGAAATTCAGGAGGATCATCTTGGGTGTTTTCTGGATTCCGAAGGAATCGTGGCGGATTATGCCGAGAGAGGAAGAGTGGATGCGGCTGCAGGAGAGAAGCGCAGAATACCACTGTCTTTTAAATGTGATGTTACAAAGCAGAGAAATTACCGGGTGACTGTCGGTATAGAGACAGAAGAAACCATGGAGGAGGCGCTGATATTTGAAGGACGCCGCCGGCTGGTGTTCCGGGGATGCATACCGGCAAGGGAGAAGTTCTGTTTTTCTTTTCCGGTGAATGTGAGTGACATTATTCCGAGAGGGCAGACAGAAGTCTATTCCGACCGGACACTGGATATTACCGTAGTGGCCGATCGGCCGCGTCTGACTGAGATCACCGTGCAGGAGGCGGAGTGCCCGACCTTATACATTGCAGGAGATTCCACTGTCACGGATCAGAGTGCGGAATATCCTTATGCACCCGGGACGAGCTATGCGGGCTGGGGACAGATGCTACCGGCCTGGCTGAATGGCAGTGCTGCCGTTTCCAACCACTCCCATTCGGGACTGACGACGGACAGTTTCAGGGAAGAAGGACATTATGCGATCATAGAGGGCATTGGCAGAAGCGGAGATTTCATATTGTTTCAGTTCGGACATAATGACCAGAAACTCCCGGAGCTGAAAGCCTGGGAAGGATACAGGGATAATCTGTGCAGATATATACGGGAGAGCCGTGAAAGAGGGATGTATCCGGTGTTGGTGACACCCCTTGCGCGGAATACATGGAAGGGAAACAGCGGAAGCTATAATGACCTGTTGGAAGAGTATGCGGAAGTCTGTATTGCGGTTGGAAAGGAAATGGAAGTTCCCGTACTGGATCTTCATGGGTGCAGTTGTGAATGGATAAAGGAACAGGGACTGGAAGCCGTAAAGCCGTATTTCTTTCCGGGTGACTTTACCCACACCAATGATTACGGAGCGTGGCGGATGGCAGGAGTGATAGCCGGAGAGATAAGACGGGTATGTAAAGATTTTCCTGCACAAGGATATCGATTCCTGGCAGACTGTGTAACCGTGCCGGATGAGGAAGCTGTTTGGAAAGCGGAGTGTGAAATCGTCCTGCCGGTGGAGCCGGAAGGGTTTGAGGATGTGGTCAATCCGGAGGAATGTGCGGAAGTACTGGCAGAGACAGACCGTCTTTCGGAGAAGGCAACACGGGCAGAAGCGCTGGATATGATCATAAAGACGCTGCATTATTTTCCCGTGAATGTATACAATGACATGTTTCACGATGTCGTAGGGCATGAATGGTATGCCGGGACGGTGGAATGTGCATGGCAGAACGGGATGATCGCGGAAGGGCTTACAGAGGAAGGGCATTTTTATCCGGAAAGGGAAATTTCTTTGGAGGAATTTCTGGCGTTTGCCGTAAATGCTTATAAAGGGCGGAAGCATCTGCCGGAAGAAAAGGAATGTGTATATGACAGCCGGTGCCATGATTTTGCAAGGTCTTATGTACGGGCAGCCTGTCAGCTGGGATTAATAGCTGCGGACGGAAGCGGGGAGCCGGAAAGGATACTTACAAGAAGTGAAGTCGTTCAGCTGTGCCGGAAGATGAAATTGTAAAAGAATATTGAATAGGAAGAGGAGTGTGAGAGATGGCAGCACAAAAAGGTGGGTTTACGCTTCCGGGAGAGGCCGGATATGAGGCATTGACTTTGAAGCTGGCCGAAAAGTGGGGAGCGGATGTGATCCGGGACAGTGACGGAACAGTGCTTTCCGATGAGATCATTCAGGCTGGATATGATATTTACTCTACGATATGCATTATCAGGGATCATAATGAATGGGCATCAAAGAACAGGGACAAACTTCAGCAGACGTTTCTGTGTACACCGCCTGAACTGGCCGTGGCGGATGGAAACGGATGCAGGGTGGAAATAAGGCTGATGGACAGTTTTTTTGCAGAGCAGTTCACGGTAAACGGCAGTGCGGAGGCGATGAAATACTGGCAGGTTTATGATCGGACCTCCAACTGCCTGCTGGATAATGCGGAGTGGAGGTACGAGGCGGAAAAAGAAACGGTGGTAGTGGAAAAGGCGCTGCCCTGGCACCGGTATACGGTAAGCTTTCTGGCATACCGTATATGGGAAGAAATCTCCATGTACAATCACACGACCAATCATTGGGATAAGGAGCATCTGATGCCCGTAGAGCCGGCATATCCGGAAACACAGGAGTATCTGCTGGCATGGATGCGGAAATGGTGTGAAACCCATCCGGATACCACGGTGGTTCGCTTCACTTCCATGTTCTACAATTTTGTCTGGATATGGGGAAGCAGTGAAAGAAACCGGGGACTCTTCTCCGACTGGGGTTCTTATGATTATACGGTAAGCGTACCCGCATTGGAAGCCTTTGAAAAGAAGTATGGTTATTCCATGAGTGCGGAGGATTTCATCAATAAGGGCAATCTGCATGTGACTCATATGCCGGGGGATGAGCATAAGAAGGACTGGATGGAATTTATTAACGGGTTTGTCATTTCGTTTGGGAAGAAGTTGATCGATCTTGTGCATGAGTATGGGAAGAAGGCTTATGTATTTTATGATGACAGCTGGGTAGGAATTGAGCCATATAACGGTCATTTTCAGGAGTTTGGTTTTGACGGGCTGATTAAATGTGTCTTTTCGGGTTATGAAGCGCGGCTTTGCGCCGGTGTGGATGTGCCGGTACATGAACTGAGGCTGCATCCGTATCTGTTCCCGGTGGGGCTGGGCGGAGCACCGACTTTTATGGAGGGCGGAAACCCGACGATGGAGGCGAAGCGGTTTTGGAACAGTGTCAGGCGCGCGCTGCTGCGCCAGCCGGTAGAACGCATCGGATTGGGCGGATATCTGCATTTGGTGGAGGATTTTCCTGATTTCAGCGATTATATCGAGAAGGTGTCCGATGAGTTCCGCCTGATCAAAGGCTTTCACAGGGAAGGAAAGCCTTATACGGCCGGAACGCGGGTGGCGGTGCTGCACAGCTGGGGCAGGCTGCGTTCCTGGACGCTGTCGGGACATTTCCATGAGACATGGATGCATGATCTGATCCATGTGAATGAAGCGTTGTCAGGGCTTCCGGTGGAGGTATCTTTTATCAGTTTCGGGGATATTAAGGCAGGCTGCCTGAAGGATGTGGATGTAGTCATTAATGCGGGATACGAAGGAAGCGCATGGAGCGGCGGCGAAGCGTGGGCGGACGATGAGATTGTGAGCCTGCTGACGGAATGGGTATACCGGGGTGGCAGTTTTATCGGTATCAATGAGCCTTCTGCAGTGCGCGGTTATGATACGTTCTTCCGTATGGCGCATGTGCTTGGCATTGATGAGGATACCGGAGCAAAGGTGTGCCATGGAAAGTGGAGCTTTGAAGTATCCGGTGATGCGGCTCTTATACCGGAAGGGGTTACGATAAAGACGAAGAAAAATCTGCGGCTGACCGATGGAAAAGCGAGGGTGCTGCTGGCGGATGGCCAGGAGCCGCTGCTGACAGTGAACGAATGCGGAAAAGGAAAGGGAATTTATCTGGCAGGTTTCGAAGTGAATCCCGTGAATACAAGGCTGTTATATCAGCTGCTTCTCTATGCGGGCGGCGAGGAGCTTTCCGGACTTTACATGACGGATAACCTGTATACGGAATGCGCATATTATGCAAAGAGCAGACGTCTGGTGGTAATCAATAACAGTGAGGAAGAACAGAAGACGACCATACGCACGGAGCAGGGAGAGAAAGAGGCTGTACTGAAGCCGTACGAGACGATATTTATGGAACTGTAAGGGACTGTTAAGAAACAGGCAGGACGGTATTAAGAAAGATTGAGAACAGGCAGGTGGATGAAAGATGATAAGAAAAGGATTTAAGATGAAGCTTTATGCCGGTCAGGAAGCAGAGTATGAGAAAAGGCACAATGAATTATGGCCGGAGATGAGGGATATGATTCATGCGCATGGAGGAAAGAATTATTCGATTTATTTGGACAGGGAAACACTGACCCTGTTTGGGTATATTGAAATCGAGGATGAAGAATTGTGGAGCAGGGGAGCGGATACGGAGATTAACCGGAAATGGTGGGATTTTATGGCTGATATCATGGAGACAAATCCGGATAACAGTCCGGTATCAATTGATTTAGAGCCTGTTTTCCATTTGGATTGACCGGCCGTTGGCTGACAGTACAGAGTTTGCGGATGTAAGAAAAGGAGTATAGGGATATGAAACTGGAGGAATATTCGCTGGCAGTGCCGGGACAGCAGACAGGAGAGAAACGGCTGCTGGTATACCGGATTGACACAAATAAAAATGCACCGGACAGAAAACGCCCCATGGTGGTTGTATGCGGCGGCGGAGGATATGAATATATTTCCGACCGGGAACAGGAAGCGATCGTGCTGAAATTCCTTGCAATGGGATATCATGCATGTCTGCTGGAGTATAGTGTGGCGCCGAATGTGTTTCCTACGGCGATGCTGGAACTGGCAAGTGCAGTGGCGCTGGTACGGGAACATGCGCAGGAGTGGGGAGTGGAAGCGGACAGAATCGTTACCTGCGGCTTTTCGGCAGGCGGACATCTGGCGGCGAGTCTCGGGGTATTTTGGGATCAGGAAATGGTATACGGAGCGTTGAAAAGGAAGCCGGAAGAAGTGAAGCCGAATGGACAGATTTTGTGTTATCCGGTCATAACTTCGGGAGAAAAAGCCCACCGCGGTTCGGTGGAAAAACTGTTGGGAGCGGAATGCGGGGATGAGAAGAAGCTGGAACTGATATCTTTGGAGAAGCAGGTGACGGCAGATGTGCCGAGGACGTTTCTGTGGCATACGCTGACCGACCAGGCGGTGCCGGTGGAGAACAGTTTATCCTTTGCGGAAGCCATGCAGAAGAACGGTGTAAATTTTGAAATGCACATTTATCCGGTGGGCGGACATGGTCTCGCCCTTGCGACAGAGGAAACGGGAGGCGGTGATGCGGGTATGCTTCAGCCTTACTGTGCAGGCTGGGTGGATATGGTGAAGGCATGGATGCAGCGTAATTTTTAGGCAGGGTCATGCTTGTCTGCATAATATGGAAATCTTCGGAATACAATGAAGAAACGACAGATGTATCGGGTGATTTTTTGTAGAACGGAGGTAGCCGGTATGGTGCATTATGATAAGAAAGTAATTTATCTTTCGGAAATGGAATACGGGAACAAAAGAAGAGGAGCAGGATTTGTCAGAATGGAGTGCAGGGGCGAATCCTGTTCTTTTGATATGCATGTTTCAGGTATGGGGACATTGGCGGAACGAAAATATGACATTGCTGTCATGTCGGCGAGGGGAAAAGAATACCGGATAGGAAAAATATTTATACATAACGGAAGCGGGGACTGGAGAGGGGTTTATGAAAAGGGAGAGGTGACAGGGGTAAGAACGGAAGAGGGAGAGGGGGAAGGAATTCCTTATCGGGAAGTAGCGGAGATACTGGTAAAAATATCGGATACGAAAGTGCTGGCCGGAAAAACACCGTTTTGCGAGAGGGTAATGCAGGCAGCGGAAATAACGGCAGGGGGGACAGCAGATAAGGGCGGACAGAGCGTATCGGGAGTCTGGAAAGGAAAAGACTTAGGGGAAAGGGGAGAAAGGACACAAAAAGGAAGAAAGGAAAGTGTGGAAAACGAAGCGGCTGCAAAGATGAGGGGGAAAGAGAAAGAAGCAGCCGGAGCAGAAGAAGGAATAAGGGGCAGAAGGGATGAAGAAGAGGGAAGCAGGACGGAAGAAGGGATAAAGAACGGAAAGAAAGAAAAAGAAAGAACCGCAGCAGAGAGATCCGCAACAGGAAAGCAGCCGGAGGAGAATGCGGAAGGAAGCAGGGGAATATGGAAATTTGTCCGGGGAGGCGCGGGTCATGGAGAAAAAGGGGACAGGCAGGGAACGGCAGGGGAAGAAGATAAAATACAGATAGACGATGTCATACTAAACGACAAATGGGATCAGTTAAAGCAGCTTTATTCCGTGGTGCATCCCTATGAGGATGACAGGCAGTACATAGCGATCCAGCCGAAGGATTTCGTCATTATGACGGGAGATTACCAGCATCTGGCAAATAACAGTTTTTTGCTGCACGGTTTTTATAATTACCGTCATATTGTCCTGGGCAGGGAACGGGACGGCAGTTTTTACCTCGGCGTGCCGGGAGTATATTACGAACGGGAAAAAATGGTAGCTCTGATGTTCGGTTTTGAAGCCTTTGAGTGTACCGGCGGAAATGCGGAGGCAGGAAAATTCGGATATTATCTGCGCAAGGTAAAAATTTAAGGCATGATCGCTATAAGCCGGTGCAGTCAAAGGAAGGGATGAAGCTTTCCGAACAGGTGCCGCCCTCCTGGATAAAACCGTTTTCAATGCCAAGGGAAATGGCATAATCTACCAGTTCGTCATATTCTTCCGCAGTAACGGTGCGGTTCAGTTCCGGATAGGATTTGATATCAAGGAACTGGGGAAGGGGCGTATATTGATTCATAATACTGACAAAGATGTCATTGCCATATGTTTGGAACAGATAGCGAAGGACTGCTTTGGAATCTTCCATACATCCGGGCAGGGCAAGGTGTCTGACAATAACGCCTCTTTTCATAAGCGGCCCGGTATCCGGCTCCGGCGTGCGGGAGGATACGGGCGTACGGTTATCCGAAAATACGGGGGTGCCGGTTTGGCGTACCATTTCAGCGATGGCGGAGCCGGCATGGAAAAAATAATCTTCCGCGCAGGAGTATTTTCTGCTGAGCTCGGAAGAATAGTATTTTAAATCGGGCAGATAGATATCGATCAGACCGTCCAGCATTTTCAGCGTTTCCGCTTTTTCGTAGGAACCGGTATTATAGATGATCGGAATGGTAAGTCCGTTGTTTTTGGCTGTTTCCAGCGCCTGTATGATTTGGGGAAGAAAATGGGTGGGGGTTACAAGATTGATATTACATGCCCGTTTTTCCTGCAATTCCAAAAATATTTCGGAAAGGTGAGAAACGGAAACGTTTTTTCCCGTCCTGCCTGTGGATATAGGATGGTTCTGGCAGTAGACACAGCGCATATTACAGCCCGAAAAAAAGACAGTGCCGGAACCGGTCTGTCCTGATATGCAGGGTTCTTCCCACATATGAAGGGAAGCCCTTGCCGCCGTTATCTGGTCTGTCTGTCCGCAATAGCCGGGATGCCCCGCATGGCGGTCGGCATGGCAGTTTCTGGGACAAAGGGTACAGTCTGATAAATTCATTGCATGAAAGCCCTCGTTTTTACAGCAATTGTAAGATATATCAAAACCGTGCGTTCTGTGTTGAGCGTGATCAATACACGTTACCTTTACAGTTAACTCCGCCAGGCACCCTCACGGCACATGGAAGCTTCTGCTTAGTGCTGCTTTGTTCCCAACCTGACACGATTCACAGATTCCCATTGCGTGAGACCCAAACTTCAACGCCACTTATAAAGGGCAGCTATACCAATGTAAGCCCGCGACAGAACATCACCCCTACTAGAGCGGATTGTAGGTACAGGACACCGCTAACGCCCCGGCTGCACGGTTTCTTTAGTATACTTTGTTTTGGGGGATTTGTCAATGGAGGGTGTGATTTTTCGCGGAAATCAAATGAGTGGGAGCTGGGTATTGGCTAAATATTACTAAGAGGTCCTTGCGATGATTTTAGTGATGCCGTATTTAATACAGGATGGAGGACAATTCAGTATGGTGTTTAGAAACGGATGAAAGGATTTTCTATTTAAATAACCGCCAGACATACCCGCCAAACCACTCCGGCAGGGGCGTCCTCATCCATCACCAAACAATCAGCTCCCCTGTAATTTGTCCATTTTATTGCGAATCCGCAGTTCTTTGAAAAAAGTAGTGAGAATACTGCTGCATTCTTCCTGCAAAACGCCTCTGGTTACTTTGGCCTGATGATTAAACCGGGGCATTTCCAAAATGTTCAGTATGGAGCCTCCGCAGCCGGCTTTAGGGTTCATGCTGCCGATGACGACTTCCGTTATGCGTGCCTGAATAATGGCTCCGGCACACATCTGGCACGGTTCAAGGGTGACGTAGAGCGTACAGCCTTCCAACCGCCAGTCCCCGATTTTTTTGCTGGCTTTGTTGATAGCGGTAATTTCCGCATGGGAGAGGGTATTTTTGTCAGTGTTGCGGCGGTTGTAGCCCCGTCCTATGATTTTGCCCTCATAGGTGATGACACAGCCGATGGGAACTTCGCCCAGTGCATAAGCTTTTTGCGCCTGTTTGAGCGCTGCTTTCATGTATTTTTCATGAATATCCATAATCTGTCCTTCCGTATACTGTACTTTCCTGTCATTTTAGTATAATATATCTCTTACGTAGTATCAAACGGATTTTTGCGGAGTTTGCCGTTAGGAACTGGGGAGGTAGATCAGTATGCGTATTCACGGATTGAATAAGACCACGTTGCTGGATTATCCGGAACATGTGGCGGCTGCGGTTTTTTTGGGCGGATGTAATTTTCGATGCCCTTTCTGCCAGAACGGGGATCTGGTGATAAGGCCGGAAAGTCAGCCGGTGATAGACAGGGCGGAGGTAATGGGATTTTTGAAAAAAAGGAAAAAAATCCTGACCGGGGTCTGTATTACCGGCGGGGAACCTACCTTAACGGAGGAACTGGAAGACTTGATACAGGAAATCAGGGAATTGGGATATCTGGTGAAATTGGATACGAACGGTTACCGGCCGGAGATACTTCATAAGCTTGTGGAGGAGAAGCTTTTGGATTACGTAGCCATGGATGTGAAAAGCAGTATGGAGCGGTATGCGGAAGCGGCCGGACTGGCGGTTGCGGATACGGGGCGCATACGGGAATCTATAGGAATCCTTATGAAAAGCGGAATTGAATATGAATTCCGTACAACGGTAGTGAGGGAGCTGCATGGGGAAGCGGAACTGGCCGATATCGGAAGGGAAATAGCCGGAGCGGAAAAATATTTTCTTCAGAGTTATCGGGACAGCGGGGCGGTGATCGAAGCAGGTTTTCATGCTTACGGAAGAGAAGAACTGGAGCGGTTGGCGGAATGCGTCAGACCTTATGTGAAGACAGTGAAGCTGAGGGGCGTGGATGAAAGCACATGACAGGAAAGCGGGCGGCTTTAAAAAATAGAGTAGTATTTACGGCGTATTCTTCCAGTGAATCCATAGTCGATGATAACGGGCCGCCCGTTTATGAATCCCCAGTTGACGGGACGGCACAAATCGCTGATAAGAAGGTTATATTTTTGCGGGATATAGCTCAGGTTGTTTAGCTGAAATAATTCGCGGTTTGTTTTGACTTTAAAATAATCCCGCACCTGGGAAAAGTCATTGACGGGTTCTGCTTTTTCCATAATGAGGTATAGATTGTCTTTTGAGAGATAGAGAACTTTTGCGAATTGTTCGGAATCGTCCATTTCGGAAATAATATATTCTATCTGATTTTGCGCATAGCCTCTGACATTTTTTGCAGTTTTCAGGACGGTGCCGTTCTGCAGGTCATAAACCCGTCTGCCGGAACCGCTCCCCAGTTTGGGATAAACGCCGTTTTGCAGACTGGTGATGATAGCAGAAAGATTAATAGTGGTATCCATGAGGTTTTCCCCTTATATTATGGTATATATTTATTATATGGCAGATAAGAAAAGGTGGGACTGTGCTGCTGCTGGTTCAGGCAGAGTGTTTGGTGGTGAAGAAGCACTCTGACAGGGGCTGGGCATCGCAGAGCTATTAGTTTCGGCAAATAGAAAAATCCATCGGAATTCGTGCATGGGAAACAGGAACAAACACCTGCCCCCGCAGCCGGAACCTGACGCCGCAAAATCCCCTTGTCCGGAGCGTTGCCTGTCACCACCAAGTAATCTGTCCGAATTGTTAAAGATACAGCTGTTTCGGTCAATTTTTTGATGCAAAAGCGGAAAGGCTATGATATAATAAAAAAGGTTATTCAGATAAGTCTGAAAGCAGGGAAGCGCAAGATGAAGGAAGGAAAGAGGTAGAAAGATATGGAAATGTTGATTTTGGGCGGCGGGTTGCTTATTATAATCATTGCAGTGATTGTTGCCGTGGTTTCTTCAGTGGTATCGGCAGTGGCAGCAAGCGAGGGAGACGGGGACAATTAAGATAAGGAAGTGTTCCGAATGTTAAGATTTTTTTAGAATTAGTTTATGAATGGTTTGGAAAATTTATAGCTTTTTTCAAAATAAGACACAGGAAGGACACATTTATCTTTTATTATGTATTACAGATAGTTGAAGAATTCACTATTTAAAAACTCACTATCTCCCCCCTCATAAGAAAATAAAGAAGAAAGGCTCCGCGAAAGCGGGGTCTTTCTTCTTGTGCAGGGAACGGTGTTTTATATAAATTATAAAATTGCCTGGGACATATTTGGGATGAATGCCGTCTAATGAATAGAACCTCAAAAAAGAAAGTGTACGTACAGAAAAAGAGGGAGCCGCGCAGGGTATGGTTTTCACATACAAAGGATGAACGGCATGGAGGATGGTTATGGACAAATTGGTTAGGAAGGCAAAGCAGGGCGATCCGGATGCCTTTACGGAATTGATGCAGTCGCAGATGCAGAATATGTATAAGACGGCAAGGTCAATTCTGTATAACGATGAGGATGCAGCAGATGCGATTTCGGAGACGATACTGGCCTGCTGGGAAAAAATGTGGCAGTTAAAGGAGGAATCTTACTTCCGTACATGGATGACAAGGATTCTGATCAATATATGCAAGGATATGCTGAGGAAGCAGCGGAATCTTTCTCTGGTGGAAGAGATTCCGGATATTCCTTCTTATGATGTCAAATATGCAAATGCGGAGTGGAAGGAAGCACTGGACTCATTGAGCGAAAAATACAGGCTGGTACTGATGCTTTATTATGTGGAAGGTTTTAAAACAGGAGAGATCAGCCAGATCCTTTCGATGCCGGAAAGTACGGTACGAAGCAGGCTGGCAAGGGGCAGGCAGCAGTTGGCAAAGGAATTTGCATGAATCGGAGGAAAAAGGATGGATAAGAAGGATTTGATAAAAGCTTTGCAAATGGACGTGGAAATTCCAAAGGTTGTGCAGGATAAAGCGGCGGAGGCTTTTGACAAGATCAGGGCGGTAAGCAGGGAGGGACGGATAAACGAAGCGGCGGACAGCTGTGGAAGCCCAAGGGATGAAACGGAAAACGGAGGGAAGAATATGAGGGATGATATAAGAAATGCCAAAAAAGGAAAGAAGACCGCAAAGGGGAAGAAGAGGAAAAAGGCAGGAAAAAGCGGACAGTCCGTAAAGCGGGCAGCGGGTATTTTCCTGGCGGCAGCTGTGGCCTGTGCGGGCGTTACCGCGACGGCGGCATATTTCCGCTGGAGCAGGAGCGTGGAAGAGGGGATGCAGGTGACGGAGGAGCAGAAGGTGCAGCTGGAAGAAGAGCATACAGTGGCGTTTGCCATGCAGGAATGCACGAAGCAGGGCGTTACGATAACGGCCGGGCAGAGCATTACGGATAACTATTTTGCCCATATTGTATTCAGGGTGGATGGGTATACTCTGGCAGACGGAGCAGAACCGGCGTTTGAAAACATTCGTATTGATGTGGACGGCGAGACGGATTTTAGCTGGTATGGAGGCTTTTATGACGGATTGATCGCTGGTCCGGACGGAAGGGCTGTTTATGCGGACGGTTCACCGATTGATTATGAAAATGATAAAAGTCTGGGACGGTATGTGATGGGGGACGGCAGTATGGAATACATGGTTACGCTGGCGTGCAGTACAAAAGGATATTTTATCGATAAGCAGATTCATGTAGAGCTGGAAAATCTGGGGACAGTGGCAAAAGCGGAATATCTGGGAACTGACGTGAAAGATGTATGGAGTTTTGACTGGAATCTGCAGGGAAAAGCCAGTATGGAGGTGTATACCCCGCAGGCGCCGTTAGGAGATTCCGGTGCAGTGGTTACAAAGGCAGAGTTATCGCCGGTTTCGATTCATGTGGAATATAATTTCCCGATGAGGACGGAAGCGGAGGAGGGAATCGATGAAAACGGCAATCCGATAGAAGAGCAGATGACTGCGGAGCCGCCGATGCTGCAGGGAGTTAAGATGAAAGACGGAACTTTGTATCCTTATCTGATGGGAGGGGGCGGCAGTATGGGGTATGACGAAGGGGATCTGAATACTTATATGCTTACGCTTGCCATGGACAGGATCATTGATGTGGATCAGGTAGAAAGTCTGCTGTTTGCGAGGCCGGGGTGGAAAGGGGGAGACATTCCCACGGAAGAAGATTTTTATGTAGTTCCGATCGGATAATGTAAGAGACGGGTTTATTGTATAAAACTTTGGGAAATCGTTTGCTTTGGCAAATATATTTCCCGAAGTTTTGTTTTATTTAAGGGTAGTAAATACGCGAAAAGACTGGTAAGATATAAATGGTAATTTATATTTGGAAAGACAGGAGCGGGAAGATGGCTTTAAAACCGGAAGCGGAGAATAAAATGCCGGAAGACGAACGGGCAGGACGTATGGAGCAGGCGGCAGGTCTGGCAGGGAAAGTCATGCAGCTGGCGAGAGACAATATTGTGGTGAATATGCGTTTTCTGGATGTGGCGCTGTCCAGAATGAAACCGGAACCGAGACCGGGGACGGACGGAGCGGCGACAGACGGGGAAAAACTGTATTATGATCCGGTCTGGCTGCTGAAACGTTATAAAGAGGAAAAGGATTATCCGGTGAGACTGTATCTGCATATGCTGTTTCACTGTGTTTTTTATCACAGTTTTACCTATGACGAAAAAGAGCAGGAACTGTGGGACCTGGCGGCGGATGCGGCGGTGGAGAATGTCATATTGGAGATGGGGCTGCATATGGCGGTTTTGGAAACGGATGCAGAGGCACGTAATAAGCTGCACTATCTGAAGGAGGATGCGGGTGTCCTGACGGCGGAGAGGATCTATCGGTATCTGAAAAACAATCCGGTCAGCGATAGCGAGAGGGCGCAGTGGCACAGGCTGTTCCACCGGGACGGACATGTATACTGGCGCGGTCAGGAACAGATGACAGTGACGGAGGAACAGTGGAAAAAGATCAGTGAGCGGATCAAGGCGGATCTGAAATCTTTTTCTAAGGATAAGAGCAATTCGGAAAGCCTGGAAAAGAATCTGGCGGAGGCTACGAAGGACCGGTATGATTATGCGCAGATTTTACAGAAGTTTACTGTCATGGGCGAAGATATGCAGGTAAACGATGACGAGTTTGATTATATTTATTATACGTACGGGCTTTCGGAGTTCGGGAATATGCCGTTAGTGGAACCGTTGGAATATAAGGACACGAAGAAGGTAAAAGAATTTGTGATCGCCATCGATACTTCGGCATCCTGCCGGGGAGAAATCGTAAGGGAGTTTGTGCGGAAAACTTATTCGATCCTGAAGGGAACGGAAAATTTTTTTCAGAAAATCAATGTGCATATTGTCCAATGTGACAGCGAGGTACAGAGTGATATGAAGATCACAGGGGAGAAAGACTTTGAGGAATTCATGAGAAACGGAAAGCTGAAGGGTTTCGGGTCTACGGATTTCCGTCCGGTATTTGAATATGTGGATCAGCTGGCAGCAGAGGGTGAATTTGAAAATCTGAAGGGGCTCATTTACTTTACGGACGGTTATGGGATATATCCGGCGCAGATGCCGGAATATGATACGATTTTTGTATTTTTGGATGAGAACGGCGAACGACCGGAACTGCCGCCGTGGGCAATCGGGATTGTGTTAAATGAGGATGAAATCGGACAGGAGAAGGAAGCAAAATGAATATTAAACAGGCGAAGGATTATATCAGGAATACGGTGGATCTATATTTAAAAAAGGATCGTTTCGGGGAGTACAGGATTCCGGTGGTGCGTCAGAGACCCATTTTTCTGCTGGGAGCGCCGGGCGTGGGGAAAACCGCGATTATGGAACAGATTGCGCAGGAACTGGGGATTGCGCTGGTATCCTATTCCATGACCCATCATACGAGACAATCGGCGCTCGGATTGCCTTTTATAGAAGAAAAGGAATATGACGGGATGAAATATCAGGTGTCGGAGTATACCATGAGTGAAATCATAGCATCCGTTTATGATGTGATGAGGGAGAGCGGCATAAAGGAAGGAATTTTGTTTCTGGATGAAATCAATTGCGTGTCGGAAACGCTGGCACCGTCCATGCTGCAGTTTTTGCAGTATAAAATATTCGGCAGGCACAGGGTGCCGGAAGGATGGGTTATCGTGACTGCGGGCAATCCGCCGGAATATAACAAGTCGGTAAGGGAGTTCGATGTGGTGACGATGGACCGGCTGAAGGTGCTGGATGTGGAAGCGGATTATGGCGTATGGAAGGAATATGCAGGAAATCAGGGAATCCATAATGTGATCACCAGTTATCTGGAATTAAAGAAAGAGCATTTTTATAAAATAGAAACGACTATCAAGGGGCGTTCTTATGTGACGGCCAGGGGCTGGGAAGATTTGTCGCAGATTCTTTATCTATATGAGGAGGAAGGACTGACGGTGGATGAAACACTGGTGGGTCAGTATCTGCGCAATGAGCGTATTGTGAAGGAATTCACGGCTTATTATGATTTGTATAACAAATACAAAAAGAATTATCATGTGGAGGAAATTCTGAACGGAGCCGCTCCGGAAGAGGCGTTAGTCCGGGCGAAAGCAGCTGCTTTCGATGAACGGCTTTCCCTGCTCAGTATGCTGATGGATAAGCTGTTAGGAGAAATCAGGGAGCGGGTGGAAACCGCAGATTATCTGAATGAACTGATGGCTCCTTTAAAAGCACTGCGCAGTCTGGCGGAGAAGGAAACGGATATGGCTGCCATAACGGACCGGATGGAACTTCAGGCGGAGGCAAAGAAAAAGACGGTGGATTCATTGCGGAAAGCGAATTCTTTATCGGACAGTGACAGAAGGAAGCACAGGAGTGTGATTCAATTTTTAGAGCAGACGAAAAAGGAATTGTATGTGGGTGAGGCAGTTACGGCAGGAGAGGCTTTTGCGGAAATTAAGCAGAAATTTGAAAAGGAAGTTGCCCGCATGAAGGAGGAGACGGAGGGGACAAAAAAGCGGCTGCATGGATTGTTTTCGTTTGTGGAGGAAGCTTTTGAAGAAGGAAACGAGATGCTGATCCTGGTAACGGAATTGACGGTAAATACGGCTGGTGCGCGTTTTGTTGCGATGTTCGGCTGTGAAGATTATCAGAAGCATAACGAGGCGCTGCGGTTGTCCGAGCGGCAGGAAGAGCTGATGCAGGAGATAGAAAAGCTGGCATTATAAAAGAACGGTAATTGGAGTTATGGAAAATGGAGAGGCGAAAAGGGACGTTAGAAACAATGGAGGGAAGAATCGGTTATACGGCGGAGGACGGTCAGCGGATCCGGATAACCGATTACAGCGGTATGGATACGGAAGTATGGGTGCCGGAGGAAATAGAAGGGATTCCCGTGAAAATCATTTCAAAAAAGACTTTTCTGAGCAGGAAACAGCTGCGGAAAGTGGTATTGCCTGAGACGGTGGAAGAAATCGGTGACTGGGCGTTTGCTTACTGTACCAATCTGGAAAGTGTGTGGCTTCCGAAAAAGGAGATGAAACTTGGAAGCCGGATTTTTATGGAATGTCCGAATGTGAGAAAGGTATTTGCTTACGGACCGGAAACGGAAAGAGGGGAAATCGGCGGTAAACTGCCGTCCGGAAAAGGGGAAGAGGGGCAGAGGGCGGCATTGCTGGCGGCCAGTGCGGGGATACTGGACACGGAGTACCTGATGGATCCGGCGGAAGCGGGTTCGGAAAGCTGGATACACAAGTGGGATGCCAAAATGAATGCGGTGATGGAGGAAGAGGACGGAGAAGGGTATACAAAGATGATCCTCTGCGGTGAGGAGGATTACGGCAGCAGTATGGAAGAGTTTGTGAAAAATAAGAGGAAGGGCAAGGTGCGTCTGGCTTTGCTGCGGCTGATGAATCCCATCGGTTTGGCGGAAGAAGATGAAAGGAAGCTGAGGGATTATCTGACGGCGCATACGAAGGGCTGTGAGTCGGAAGAAAGCTGGGAAGTGCTTTTGGGAGAGTACGGGCATGAACAGGAATATTTTGAGAAATTTGCGGATATCGGCTGTGTAACGGAAGAAAATTTTGACGCCATGCTGACGGATATGACGGGGGAGTATGCGGAGATGAAGGCTTTTCTGATCCGGTATAAAGCGGAGAAGATGGAAAATAAGGATTTTTTTGACGGATTGTCTTTGGACCTGTAAGTTTGGGCAGCAGGAAGGCGGCGGAGGAACGGAGGTTATCGTAAGATGGAAGAGGAACGTTTGATTGAGGATATTTTAAGGTATTTGGACGGCGAAACGCAGATGGGTGTGGTGAGAATGAGCGTGGAAATGGATGAAAAGAGCAGTAAAAACGCGGAAGTTTCCCATAAGTGCTGTAATATGTACGGGAGGCCGGCAAACGAGACGGTGGGGCTGTTGGACTGCTATACCGATTTGAATGCAGGGCGGCCTGATAATGAGAAGTAGTCCGGGGTATGGGCGAATCTGATGCCAGGCGGCCCGGGCTGGCGGCTTTGGGTTATAGATGAATGGCAGGAAGCGTAAATATGAGGAATGGAGGAAGTGCATATGCAGATTCAGATAGAAGTTGTTAAGAAGATTGTTGCAGAGGCCGGAAAGCTGTTTCAGGACAGGGAGGCAGCGGGGCATACAAAGGAAAAAGGTGTGGCTGATTATGTAACGGAAGTGGATTTTGCGGTACAGCAGTTTATCTATGGAAAATTGCAGGAACTGTATCCGGAAGTGCAGTTTATGGGGGAGGAGAAGTCCAATGATGAAATCGACAGGTCAGGGCTGGTATGGGTACTGGATCCGGTGGACGGAACTACGAATTTAATCCATGATTACAGAAACAGTGCGGTTTCGCTGGCGTTGGTGGATGATCAGAGGATCGTAATGGGTATCGTGTACAATCCTTATAGTGATGAAATGTTCTGGGCAGAAGAAGGAAGGGGGGCTTATCGGAACGGAAGGCAGATAAGGGTAAGCGGTGCGAAAGAGATGGGGGAAAGTTTGATTTCGATCGGAACGTCCCCGTACCATAAGGTGATGGCAAAGGAGAATTTTCCGGTGTATCAGTCTATTTTCATGGATTGTCAGGATATCAGGCGTACCGGTTCGACGGCGCTGGATCTGGCGAATGCAGCGTGCGGCAGGATTGAGGGGTATTTCGAGCGGGGGCTGAAGCTTTGGGATTTTGCGGCAGGGATGCTGTTGGTGCGGGAGGCCGGCGGGCTGGTGCTGGATTATCAGGGAGCGGATGCGGGAACTGGGAATGTGGAGGATATTGTGGCTGGGAATGGAGTGATTCCCAGAATTTTGACGGAGAAGTATTTAAGGGGTATTGGATAAGGGGATTTGGAGGCAGAATTTTTGTGCTTTCACCACCAAAAATCCGGCTGAAAGGGATCTTTATTCCCGCGAGCAACGAGCCAAGTGGCTGCTTAATAGATGCGGAGCATCTCCAGCGACTGCCGCGAAGGTCAAATACCAATGTGTCTAAAAGACACATTCCCCTTGAGGCGTTTCAAATGTGATGCTCCGCTGTTTGCGGCGGGGTTTTTGACTGTTACAAAATTTTATATGTATTAAAAAAGTTGTTGACAAATGTGGAATTAATATGTACAATATCTATTGTTGATGACATGCGATTGGAAGTATGTTTTGCGCGAGTGGCTCAGTTGGTGGAGCACGACCTTGCCAAGGTCGGGGCCGCGGGTTCGAGTCCCGTCTCGCGCTCTTTGAAAAAGTACGGAAACGTTGATAGATACAGCGTTTCCGTTATTTTTATGTGTCTGCAAATTTGAAGATAGTTTATAAAGCCTTTGATATGAGGTCATGTTTAAATTTCCTGCGCAGGTCTTTTGCATTTACATATGCAATCCGACGTGCGGTGATTCCCTCCCCATATTCCTTCTTCCGGCCTCTGTGTTTGCTAAAGTAAAGTGCTGCGTGACATCGAACCTCCCATAAGCTGTAGTTTGCTCACAACTTGTAATTGTGTCATTTTTTTTGATTGGAAGAATCTGCCGCACTTACAACGGCTCCCGTTTCGGCATGGATGAATTCCACGTGTATATTTGCGGCAGGCGTTCCTTTGAACATGTTATACATTTCCCCATACATATAAAAGGTCATAACAGAGAAGGATTCTTTCATATCCAGACGTTCTTCCGTTGTAGTAACCGTAAATTCCGTATAGTCTCCATTGGCCGTGATATCCACGAAATTTTTATAATCGCTGGATTGTTTCATGCTTTCCATGCCGGCTCGGATGTTTTCTTTGATATCGGCAAGCATTCGTTCGTGCTGTTCAATGGTCATCCGGTATAAGGCGCTGCCGTCTTGCTGTAAGGTGATGGATTCAATGCCCAGGTCTGCTGCCGCGGTGTCCAGTTCTTCCTGCGTGACCGATTCCATATAGTCTTTCGGAATGGTCAGTTCCACCATGGAGGCGGCTTCATCGATATGGATGCTGGCGGCCTGTTTTGACGCGGCGGCATCCTGGTCTGAACCGGAGGTACTATAGCCGGAGCCGCAGGCCGTGAGGAAGAGCGAAACAGTAAAGGTAATCAGGATAAATTTAAATTTCATTTTCTTCATATGGAATGTCATGCCTTTCATAATTGGATTTGTATAATATATTGTAATGGGTTTCGTTGTGGTTGGCAATAAAACGGCTGTAAAAAGCGATGGAAATTTTCTGTTCTTATTTGCTTTATCCGCCTGTCTTAAGGGAATATTAAGAAAATTTTAAATACATGTTCCTTGATTCTATCCGTATGCATTGTTATGATGCAAGTGGTTTTGGAGTATATTGGAAATAATGAAGAACGGGGAGAAGAAAGAATGGGGAGTAACAGCGGCGGACAGCTTATGAATAAACGGGAAACGGACTGGTTCCGGGGAGTGGCGGCAGTGATGGTGGTGCTGTCGCATTACGCGGAATGGTGGACATGGTTTACGCCGACAGAGGGAAATGCGGAGATATTCCGGCTGGCGCTGAGCAAATTAGGGGCATACGGGGTAGATATTTTCTTTCTCTTTTCAGGATATGCGATGGTGAAATCGTTGGGACAGGAGAGGATGCATCCCCAATTTATATGGAAGAGGATAAAAAATGTATATATTCCTTATTTTCTTGTGGTAGGAGTCATTGAGCTGCTGTCGGGAGGTTTTACGTCCCTTCATGATTTTTGGCAGTTTGCCAGCGGAAAAGATTACTGGTATATGTTTGTTCTGTTCATTTTCTATATCGGTTTTATTGTGGTTTATACCATAATGGGCGGGAGGGGACCGAGGTGTGTGGTATTTGGTATTTTCACCTATGTTTTTTCTTATGCCCTGTATGAGGCGGAGATGCAGGACTTTTGGTTTGTATCCAATATTGCCTTTGCCATAGGGGTAGTCGCGGCGGAATACGAGGAACCGGTAAAAAAGGCCGCGGATAAGGCAGGATATTTTGTGATCGCGGCGCTCGGGGCGGGAATGTTTTTTGTCATACGTTCCGGACTGGATGAAAATGTAGCGGTAGGAAGGGAAGAAGAGCAGCTGCTGCGGATGGAAATCGGAGCGGCGGTCATTTGGACGCTTCTTGTATTGTTTTTGGTATCCAGGCTCAGGATAAAAGAAAAGATATTTGCTTTTCTTGGAAAATGTTCGCTGTATATCTATCTGACCCATACCTTTATTTTTATGTGGTGTGTGAATGCCGTGGAATGGAGTTTTGCGCTGCGATTTCTGGCGAGTGCCGTAATGACGGCTGCGGTTTCCGCATTGTGCTGTCTGCTGGTTGGGGGCGTGACAAAAAAGCTTTCGTCAAAGAAGCCGGAGGTGTTATAATCAGTATAGCATCTGAGTAAAAGGCAGGGAGTATTATGGAAAAAGCGTATAAACTGGAATTTGCGGGAGAAAAATCGGGGAGTCTGTATGTGAACTGCTGCGGCTGTTCCAAAACGGAGCCGCTGCACAGTTTCGGTCCGGCATTAAAGCCCCATTATATCATTCACTATATTCTAAGCGGAAAAGGAAAGTTTTCCGTCGGGGATAAGACCTATCCGCTGGAGGAGGGGTATGGGTTCCTGATCGCCCCGGAGGAACTGGCTTTTTATCAGGCGGATGAAGAGGAACCGTGGACCTATGTATGGGTGGGATTCAGCGGGACAAAGGCGGAGGAATATGTGAAATCCATCGGCCTTTCCAGCACCCATCCCATTTTCCGTTCGGAACGCTCGGAAGAACTGTATCAGGCGGTACGGGACATGATGGAACATAATACATACGGCATTGCCAACGATCTGCGCAGAAACGGCCAGCTGTCCCTGTTTCTCTCCATCATAGCGGAGAATATTCCGGTAGCGGAAAAAAATGAAGGTGACAGGGCTAATACTTACGTCCGCAAAGCAGTGGAATTCATACAGGGCAATTACTGTAATCCCATCAAAGTGACGGATGTGGCGGATTATGTCTGCATCAACCGCAGTTATCTGTATACGTTATTCCAAAACTCTTTAGGGATGTCCCCGCAGCAGTTCCTTATGACCTTCCGTATTACCAAAGCGACGGAGCTGCTTCAGCTTACTGCCCTTTCCATAGAGAGCATTGCGATTTCCTGCGGTTATCAGGATCCGCTGGTGTTTACGAAAGCATTCCGGCAGATGAAGAAACTGTCGCCTTCAGCGTATCGTAAAGAGATACAGAAGGGAGGGGGCAGGCGCAACAGGGAACATTTGGAACAGTTGGAGGAATTCATCGGCCAGATAGAACGGCTGGGAGAATAAAAGATGAAAATATAACATTTTGACAGGTTATTGTAACAATGTGGCATGGAATTTTATGGCTGGCCCACTATAATTCTATATAGAAGGAGGTTGCCGGACGGCAGATGCAGAGGGATGAAATCCGGCAATTCAATAAAGTATAGGTTAAGTCCGGCAGGGGTGCGGACGGAAAGGGATGGGCTATGGCAGAGAACATGAAAGAAGCAGTTCTGAAGAAATTTGAAGAAGTATACGGCAGCGCAGAGGGAGCAAAGGTTTATTTCGCTCCGGGGCGCGTGAATATGATAGGGGAGCATACGGATTATAACGGAGGACATGTATTTCCCTGCGCACTCACCATTGGAACATATGGGGTGGCGAAGAAGAGGGAGGACAAGAAACTCCGTTTTTATTCCATGAACTTCGGGCATCTGGGGGTCATCGAGTCTTCGACTGAAAATCTGAAAATGGAAAAGGAAGCAGGCTGGACGAATTATCCGAAGGGTGTCATATGGGCATTCGGGGAGAAAGGGTATGAAGTTCCCTGCGGCATGGATTTGCTGCTGAACGGAAATATCCCGAACGGTTCAGGACTTTCTTCTTCGGCGTCGGTGGAAGTGCTGACCGGGTTTATCCTGAGAGATCTGTTTGGCTTTGATGTGACGAATCAGGATATTGCTTTGATCGGACAGTATTCGGAAAATAAGTTTAACGGTGTAAACTGCGGGATCATGGATCAGTTTGCCAGTGCGATGGGAAAGAAAGGACATGCGATTTTCCTTGATACGGCGGACCTTTCTTTTGAATATGCCCCGATTAAGCTGGAACATGCAAAAATAGTCATTTCCTGCAGCAATAAGAAACGCGGGCTGGCCGATTCCAAATACAATGAGAGAAGAAGCGAGTGCGAGACGGCGCTGGCAGAGATTCAGGAAGTAGTGGGCATCAATAATCTGGGCGACCTGACGGAAGAGCAGTTTGAGCAGTACAAATCCGCGATTAAGGATGAAACCCGCGTAAAGCGTGCGAAACATGCGGTGTATGAAAACCAGAGGACGATAAAGGCAGTAGAGGCTTTGAAGAAAAATGATGTGGAACTGTTCGGAAAGCTGATGAATGAATCCCATATTTCCCTTCAGTATGATTATGAAGTAACGGGCGTGGAGCTGGATACCCTGGTGGAAGAAGCCTGGAAAGTGGACGGTGTGATCGGTTCCCGAATGACAGGAGCCGGATTCGGAGGCTGTACGGTCAGCATCGTGAAGGACGATATGATCGATACATTCATTGAGAAGGTAGGAAAGGCTTATAAGGAAAAAATCGGGTATGCCGCAGATTTCTATGTAGTGGAGATCGGCGACGGTCCGTCGGTGTTGGAGTAAAAAGCAGGGATAAGTCAGAAAGGAGCGGACCGGGCGATGATACAGCAGGATATAAGGAAATTGACGGCATATGGTTTGATGACCGGATTGATAGAAAAGGAAGATGAGATTTATACGGTAAACAGGCTTTTGGAGCTGTTTGAACTGGATGAACCGGCGGAGGAAGCAGGCAGTGTTTCCATGGAAGTGGAAGAGCTGGAGGAAGTACTGGGCCGGATGATGGATTATGCGGTAGAGCAGGGGATCATGAAGGAGGATGGTATTGTTTACAGGGATTTATTTGATACCAGGATCATGAGTATGCTGGTGCCCCGGCCCAGCGAGGTAATCCGCAGATTCCGTGAACTGTATGCACAGGATGCGGAGAAGGCGACGGATTATTATTATAAACTCAGCCAGGATACGGATTATATCAGAAGATACCGCATTAAGAAGGACCAGAAGTGGATTGCTTCCACGAAGTACGGCGATTTGGATATTACGATCAATCTTTCCAAACCGGAGAAAGACCCGAAAGCGATTGCGGCGGCAAAAAATGCAAAACAGGCCGGCTATCCGAAATGCCTGCTCTGTGTGGAAAATGAAGGTTATGCGGGCAGGGTGAACCATCCGGCGAGACAGAACCACAGAATCATTCCGGTAGAGATCAACGGTTCCAAATGGGGATTCCAGTATTCTCCTTATGTTTATTATAACGAACATTGTATTGTGTTCAATTCGCAGCATATACCGATGAAGATTGAACATGATACCTTCTGTAAATTATTTGATTTTGTAAAACAGTTCCCGCATTATTTTGTCGGCTCCAATGCAGACCTGCCGATTGTGGGAGGTTCTATACTGAGCCATGACCATTTTCAGGGCGGTCATTATGAATTTGCGATGGCAAGGGCGGAAGTGGAAAAAACGTTTACCGTGAAAGGGTTTGAAGACGTGGAAGCGGGTATCGTGAACTGGCCGATGTCGGTAATCCGTATAGCGGCGGCGGACAGTGACCGTCTGATCGCCCTTGCGGATGTAATATTGGAAAAATGGCGGGGATATACGGACGAGGACGCTTTCATATATGCCTATACGGACGGCGAGCCCCACAATACGATCACACCTATCGCAAGAAAGCGGGGAGACCGGTTTGAACTGGATCTGGTACTGCGCAACAATATTACGACAGAGGAACATCCGTTGGGCGTTTATCATCCCCATGCAAAACTGCACCATATTAAAAAAGAAAACATCGGTCTGATAGAGGTTATGGGACTGGCGGTCCTTCCGGCAAGACTGAAGGGAGAAATGGATGCATTGGCGGATGCCCTTCTTGCGGGGACGGAGATCCGTTCCCATGAAGTATTGGAGAAACATGCGGACTGGGTGGAGGAATTCCTCCCCAAATACCCGGCGGAGAGCAGGGATACGAAAGAAAAAGTAATGGAAATCCTTCATAAAGAAATCGGCGATGTATTTATGCAGGTGCTGGAAGATGCCGGCGTTTATAAGAGAACAGAAGAGGGCGCTAAGGCATTTGACAGATTTATAGAAACTTTATAACGCAGGTTTATTTTTGGGAGATGGTATGCCAGAGCATGACAGGATGAAATGCTCTGGCATACGGTTTTAATGGTTTTAGTAGATGGCGGCCATGCTTTCCAGAAAGTGCTGTAAATGAATACGCTGGCTGGGATTCAGTTTCTGCAGGAGGGAAATGTGGGTCTGGTATCGCTGAAGATATTTCGTGAGGTTGTCAGAGCGGCTGTCAGGAAGCCGCTGGTCGGAGAGGCAGAGGATATAGTCGGTAGAAACTTCGAAGGTGTCGGACAGGCGGACGAGCAGGTCGGCATCCGGGATGGATATGCCGCATTCAATGCGGCTCAGGGAGGTCTGGGTGACGCCGATTTTCAGCGCGAGAGATTCCTGGGTGTAACTTTGCTCCATTCGTAATTCTTTAATTCTGGTCTTCATTTTTTTGTAAAACCCCTTTCTCATAAGAATAAAAATGTATATAATAACAATATTCCTAAGCAGTGGATAAGGCAAGTAGAAAATAGACTATAAAACAAATATGTGTACACAATATCAAGTGCATAAATAAAATATTTACACAGATGCACAAAGAGCGCATATGCAATGTAAGTTTGCAATGCGTTTGTGCAATGCGGCTTTGCATGGAGGGAAAAATGAAAGTTTTACTGGCAGCAGTGAATGCGAAGTATATCCATTCCAATCCGGCGGTGTACAGTCTGAAGGCGTATGCGCAGGAAAGATTGAAAACGGCAGGGTTGGGGAGGAGCGAAATACAGATTGAAATTTCGGAGTATACCATCAATCAGCAGACGGATGCAATCCTTTCCGACCTATACAGGAAAAAACCGGATGTGGCAGCGTTTTCCTGCTATATATGGAACTGGCGTATGATCCGGGAATTGTCAGCCGAACTTGCCAAGGTTCTGCCGGGAGTTCCCATATGGCTGGGCGGACCCGAAGTGTCCTTTGATGCAGAGCGGATTCTGGAGGAAATCCCTGCGGTAAGCGGTATTATGGTGGGTGAAGGAGAGCAGACGTTTACGGAGCTGCTGGAATACTATGCGGATACGGCGGATATGTCTGCAAACGGGAAAAGAGGAAAAGGCGGAAAGAGCGGAAGCGGGCTTGGTAAAATAGACGGGATCGTGTACCGGAAGGAAAGGCAGATTTTCAGAACCGGTGTGAGGAAAGCAACGGATATCGGTGCGCTGCCCTTTTTATATAAAGATATGGAAAATTTCCGCAACCGTATTATTTATTACGAGTCAAGCCGTGGGTGTCCGTTCCGGTGCAGTTACTGTTTATCTTCCATCGACCGGAGCGTGCAGCTGCGGGATATGGAAACCGTGAAGGATGAGCTGCAGTTCTTTTTGGAGCATAAAGTGGCTCAGGTAAAATTCATAGACAGGACGTTCAACTGCAGCAGGGAACACGCGCGGACAGTCTGGAGGTATATACTGGAACATGATAACGGAATTACGAATTTTCATTTTGAAATAGCTGCGGATTTGCTGGATGAGGAAGAACTGACACTATTGTCGGAAATGCGGCCGGGTCTGGTGCAGCTGGAAATAGGGGTACAGTCCGTAAATCCGGATACGCTGAGGGAGATTAACCGTTATACGGATATGGGGAAACTGCGGGAGGCGGTGCAAAGGATTCTCAGGACACGGAATGTGCATGTCCATCTGGATTTAATTGCAGGACTGCCTTTTGAAGATTATAACAGTTTCAGGCATTCGTTCAATGAAGTGTACGGGATGAGGGCACAGCAGCTGCAGCTGGGTTTCCTGAAAGTACTGAAGGGTTCGCCCATGTACGAAAAGGCAGGCGGTTATGGAATAAATTACACTTCTCTTCCGCCGTATGAAGTGCTATACTCAAAATGGATTTCTTATGAAGAGATATGTAAGCTGAAGAAAATAGAAGAAATGGTGGAGCTGTACTATAACAGCGGTCAGTTTGCCCATACGCTGCCGGTATTGGAGCGCGTTTTTGAAAGTCCGTTTGCCTTTTATGAAAAGCTGGCGGATTATTATGAAGAAAACGGATATTTTCTAAATAATCCGTCAAGGAGTTACCGTTATGAGGTATTGCTGGGATTTGCCTGTTGCCATGACGGCGGACGGGAGGCGTTGTACCGGGAACTTCTGACTTATGATATGTATCTCAGGGAAAATATGAAGAGCCGTCCCGGGTTTGCAAAGGATCTGTCGGAGTATAAGGGCAGGATACGGCATTTTTATGAGGACGAGGAACGGATGCGGGAAGTACTGCCGGATTACGGTGCGTTTCAGCCGAGGCAGGCGGCCCGGATGACCCATATGGAGGTGTTCTGCTATCCGGTGTGGGTAGAGGCGCCGGCCGGCATGGACAGGCTGGAGGAACCGCAGATGGTATTGTTTGATTACGGCAGGAGAAATCCCCTGACAAAAGAAGCAGAGACGAAGATATGCCCGTATTAGACGGCAGCGCCGGAAAAGCGGATGAGGAAGAAAATACAGGATAAAAACGCGGGATAAAGCGGAAACGGGGTATAGGGATGACGAAGAAGACAGAGGCGATATTGAATTTACTGGACGAGAGATATGGTACGGAGTACCGTTGTTCACTGGAACACGAAAATGCGTGGCAGCTGCTGATCGCCACGATACTGAGCGCGCAGTGTACGGATGCGCGGGTAAATGTGGTCACGGAAAGTCTGTTCCGTAAGTATCCGAATGTACAGGCCTTTGCGGAGGCGGACCTGAAAGAACTGGAGAAGGATATTCATTCCACCGGATTTTATCATAATAAGGCCAAAAATATCATTGCCTGCTGTAAGGATTTGATGGAAAAGTTCGGTGGGGAGGTGCCAAGAACGCTGGAAGACCTGACTTCTCTTGCGGGAGTGGGACGTAAAACAGCGAATGTCATAAGGGGAAATATCTATAACGATCCAAGTATCGTAGTGGATACCCATGTGAAGAGGATATCAAAGAAACTGGGGCTGACGAAGGAAGAAGAACCGGAGAAAGTGGAAAAGGATCTGATGAAGAAGCTGCCGAAGGAACATTGGATTCTTTGGAATATCCAGCTGATTACCCTGGGAAGGGAAATCTGCAAGGCGCCCACTCCGAAGTGTGAAGAATGTTTTTTGACAGAGCATTGCGAAGACTATAAAAAGAGACTCCGGCAGCAGAGTCCCAAAAAGAACGGTCATATAAACGGAAAGACAGGCATAAAATAGTGATGAGCGACGAAAGGCAGACTGACCTGCCGGAATCAGGAATTAAATTCCTGTAAAAGGCGGAGGATCATATTCTTTGTTCCGGAATTTAAATTTTCTGCCCGCTCCTTTAGTGCGGCAATCTTATCGGGGTTCCCTTCCGAGGTGTAGATAGAAGCAAGAAGTTTGTAGGTATTGCTGACATCTGTGTCAGTGGAAACGGCAAATTCTAAAATCTGCCGTGTTTCGGCAGTATGGCCCGCCTCATATAGTTTTTCCGCCCAACGCTGTAAAGTGCAGGCAAGAGTTGTGTAGTTTTGGTCGTACCGCATCAACAGGTCAATATTGGGAGCTCCGTATTGCAGTTTCAGGTCCGTGTTGCTGATGCCGGTAAAGTTTACGATAGGAGAGCCGGCAAGCGAACGGAGGGTCTGCTGGTATTCCAAAACGGATTCGTCGTCTGTCATGACGGACATGGGAAGCGTCTCGAAAGGGATGGTAATGTAGTTTAAATGTTCCAGGGATTTCCGCCTGGTATTGTTTGCCTTAAGTTCCCTTTCCCAAAAGGAATTTTCCATTTTTTCCGTATAACGCCGGGATTTTGAAATCTGGTAGGAGATGACGATAAGAAATACGATAAAACTTGCAAAAAAGGGTAATTTCATATATAATATCCTTTCAAGTAGAGAGATAACCCGGAGGTTGGTTTACATGTTCAATATGCACAACAGGAAGACGAGAAAGCTGATTTCTTCCGTCATAATAATTATTATTGTACTTGCAATGCTTATTCCAACTTTATCATATTTTATTTTTTAGTACAAGTAGGTGAGATTATGAAAAATAGGAGAAGGATATTATTTATTCTGGCAGCCTTTATGTCACTTGTTTTATTACAGCCGCAGCAGCCGGTACAGGCACAGTCGATTGAGAAAGATGCGGCGGAAGTGATGGCAGGCAACAGCGGTGAGAGCAGTCGTACCGATACGGAGGCGGCCGCTGCAGATGAAAATGCAGTTTCGACAGATGGTGAAGCATCAGCCGGTAACGGCGCTTCAACGGATAGTGCTGTGTCAGACGGTAACATTTCTGCAGGCGGTAATAATTCCACAGGCGGTAACACCATCGCAGATGGTGTTTATATAGGGACCATCAATGTTTCCGGCAAAACCGTGGAGGAAGCAATTGATGCGGTAGAAGCCCATATTGAGGAACTGAAAGGCCGGAGTCTGACATTGAATGTCATCAATGACAATCAGATAACCATGACAGTTGGCGACCTCGGATTGATATGGGGAAATCCCGAGGCGGCGAAAGATGCGGTTGCTTTGGGCAAAAAAGGAAATGTGATACAGCGATATAAGGTATTGCAGGATCTGCAGCATGAAAATAAAGTGTTTGAACTGGTCTATGATTTGGACAAGGATGCGGTTCGCCAGATTTTGGCGGAACAGTGTAGTCCGTATAATTCGGAAGCAAAGGATGCAGTGCTGACCAAGACGGGAGACGGTTTTTCCGTTACACCCGGAACAATCGGATATATTGTCGATGAGGAAGCTTCTTTAAACAGTATTTATGATTATTTGACAAAGGAATGGAATTTTGAGGATGCACAGCTGGAGGTTGTGGCGAAGGTGGATGAACCGAGAGGAAGCGAGGAAGAGCTGTTGCAGGTGAAGGATGTGCTCGGAACTTTTTCCACAAACTTTAATTCGTCCGGTCCCTCCAGAAGCGCGAACGTAACAAACGGATGTAATCTGATTGCGGGTACGACCCTGTATCCGGGAGATGAATTTTCCACTTATAAGGCAGTATCTCCGTTTTCTACGGACAACGGGTATTATATGGCAGGGTCTTATATGAACGGACAGGTAGTGGACAGTCTGGGCGGAGGAATCTGTCAGGTATCCACAACGCTGTACAATGCAGTGCTGCTGGCGGAACTGGAAGTGACAGAGAGACACAATCATTCCATGATCGTAAGTTATGTGGATCCTTCGGCGGATGCAGCCATTGCGGAATCGGCAGGAAAAGATTTCAGATTTGTAAACAATACGGAACATCCGATTTATATTGACGGATATGTAGAGGGGAAAGATATTACATTTACCATATACGGTGTGGAAACCAGGCCGGCGGGGCACAGTGTCAAATATGAAAGCGAGGTGCTTTCGGTGACGAGGCCGGAAAGCGATGTGATATATACGGACGTGGCAATGCCGATCGGTCAGGTGGTGTCTCAGTCGGCACATATCGGTTATAAGGCGGAACTTTGGAAAGTAGTGACAGAGAACGGTGTGGAGGTCAGCCGTGAGCAGGTGAACAGCAGCAGTTATAAGATGGTGCCGAGAACGGCTACGGTTGGTCTGTCTACGAATGATGTAAATGCCTATAATGAAATGCTGGCGGCAGTGGCAACGAATAACATCGACCATGTGAAGAATGTGGCGGCCGCTTTGGCACAGTATGCGACTCCTGCCGCTCCGCCGGCAGAACAGCAGCCTGCGGAACAGCAGCCGGCTCCGGAGCAGCAGCCTGCCCCGGCAGAAGAGCCTCAGCCCGAACCTGTCGAAGAACAGCAGCCGGAAGGGGAAGAGTAACAGACAGAGGCTCCCGGCGCTGTTTCAGGCATCACCGGATTCGGTTCATAAGGGCATCTAATCTGACTATATTAGGAAGCAGCGATAAGATGAAAAACGGTAAGTTAACGGAGAATGTTTGGAAGCGCTCCGTCTTGAAACAGATCAAAACAAAAAGGGAAGAAGTAATAACTGGCGCAGGGATAGGGGCAGACTGCGCCGTTTTTTCTTTGGAGGGAAGCGGACTGTCTGCCGTTTCCGTACAGCCGGTGGTATGGAATGGCGTGAATGCGGCAAAACATGCAGTATACGGCGCGGCGAATGCCGTGGCGGCTTCGGGGGCGGAACCGGTTGCCGTCATGTTTTCCGCGCTTCTGCCGGCAAGTACGGAAGAATCCGATATCAGGATAATGACGGAACAGATAGAGGCAGTATGCGGCCGGCTTAACCTGCAGGCGGCAGGAGACGGAATCCGGGTGACGGAGGCGGTAAACCGTCCTGTTTTTACGATGACGGGTATCGGGTGTCTGACGGGGGAAGAAGCTTCGGTAAAAAGGATAAGACCGGGACAGGATATTGTGGCAAGCAAGTGGATCGGACTGGAAGGAACTGCTATTTTGGCGAGGGAGAGAGAAAAGGAACTGCTGACTAAATATCCGTTCCGTTTTATGGAAGAAGCAAAGGAGTTCGACCGTTTCCTGTCGATTGTACCGGAGGCTGCCACCGCCGTTAAGTCCGGCGTTTGTGCCATGCACGGCGTAACGGAGGGTGGGATATTCGGCGCTCTTTGGGAACTGGCAGAGGGAGCAGGCGTTGGACTGGAAATAGATTTGAAACGGATTCCGGTGAAGCAGGAAACCATAGAAATATGTGAATTTTTTGAAATAAATCCGTATGAGCTTTTATCGGGAGGGTGTCTGCTGATGGCGGCGGATAACGGATATGATCTGGCGAGGATTCTGGAAGGAACCGGAATCCCGGCGGCAGTCATCGGAAAAACGACGGGGAGTCATGACAGGGTTGTTATCAATGAGGAAGAACGGCGTTTTTTGGAACTGCCGAAGCCGGATGAGATATACAGGGTCTTGGGGTAACGGGCCGGACGGAAAACAGGAAAAATTGCCATAGGGCGGAATGGAGGAAACAGAAAGTATGAGAGAGCAGATGTTAGCAATTATAGAGAGGAACAGCCGTATTGATCTGAAGGAACTGGCAGTGATTCTCGGCGTGGAGGAAATCGACGTGGTGAATGAACTGGCAGCCATGGAGAAAGAGGGTATCATATGCGGTTATCATACGATGATCGACTGGGAGAAGACTGCAATCGAAAAGGTGACGGCGCTTATTGAGGTGCGCGTGACACCGCAGAGAGGGCAGGGATTTGATAATATAGCGGAACGGATTTATAAGTATCCGGAGGTGAACAGCGTTTATCTGATTTCCGGCGGGTATGACCTGCTGGTAACATTGGAGGGGAAATCGCTGAAAGAGGTATCTACGTTTGTATCCGATAAGCTGTCCACGCTGGATACGGTGCTCAGTACGGCGACCCATTTTATTTTGAAAAAGTATAAGGATCACGGAACGATACTGACTAAAAAATATGAAGACGAAAGGGAGAAGATTACGCCATGAGAAATCCGTTAGCTGATAAGGTAGTAGATATTAAGCCCTCCGGTATCCGTAAGTTTTTTGATATCGTAAGCGAGATGGAGGATGCAATTTCTCTCGGAGTGGGCGAACCGGATTTCGATACACCCTGGCATATCCGGGACGAGGGCATTTATTCTCTGGAGAAAGGACGTACGTTCTATACTTCCAATGCGGGACTGAAGGAATTAAAAGTTGAGATATGCAATTACATAAAGAGGACGCAGGGCATCGAGTATGACTCAGGCCGGGAAGTCATCGTGACAGTGGGCGGTTCGGAAGCCATCGACATCGCACTGCGGGCGATGATCAATGCAGGTGAGGAGGTGCTGATTCCCCAGCCAAGTTATGTTTCCTATGAACCGTGTGCGATCCTGGCCAATGCAGTGCCTGTAATCATTGAATTGAAAGCGGAGAATGAATTTCGGCTGACCGCGCAGGAGTTATTGGATGCGGTAACAGAGAAAACGAAAGTTTTGATTCTGCCGTTCCCGAATAATCCCACCGGAGCGATCATGGAGCGGAAGGATTTGGAAGAAGTTGCAAAGGTAGTAGTAGAAAAGGATTTGTTTGTGATCTCCGATGAAATATATGCGGAACTTACTTATAACGGAAAGCATGTGTCTATTGCATCCCTGCCGGGTATGCGTGATAGGACAATCCTCATTAACGGTTTTTCCAAGGCTTATGCCATGACCGGATGGAGACTTGGGTATGCCTGCGGGCCGGAAACAATCATGGAGCAGATGCTGAAGATCCACCAGTTTGCCATTATGTGCGCTCCTACAACAAGCCAGTATGCGGCAGTGGAGGCGCTCCGGAACGGGGACGGGGATGTGCAGCAGATGAGGGAGGCTTACAACCAGAGACGGCGCTATCTGCTCCATACGTTTAAGGAAATGGGATTGGAGTGTTTTGAGCCTTTTGGAGCCTTTTATGTGTTTCCGTGCATTAAGGAGTTCGGGATGACCAGCGAAGAATTTGCGGACCGTTTTCTGAGGGAAGAAAAGGTTGCGGTAGTCCCGGGGACCGCGTTTGGTGAGTGCGGGGAAGGGTTTGTGCGTATCTCTTATGCATATTCATTGGAAAACCTGAAGGCTGCCATCGGAAAGCTGCGGGATTTTGTGGAGCGGCTGAGGAGGGAGCATAAGGGATAAAAGAATAGACAAAACATTGTTGTGTTTTTGATAAAAAACCGTTATACTAAGGGAAAGACTGCCTGGTATAACGGTTTTTTACAGGAGGACGGATTGTGGCTAGAACGATAGGGATCGGGGTTCAGAATTTTGGCAAAATTATTGAAAACGGATATTTTTATGTGGATAAAACGGGGTTTCTGAAAGAATGGTGGGACAGCGGCGATGAGGTTACATTGATCATGCGGCCGCGGCGTTTCGGAAAGACATTGACGATGAGTATGACGGAGCAGTTTTTTTCCATAAACCATGCAGGGCGGGGGGATTTATTTGAAGGGCTGGATATATGGAAGGAAGAGAAATATCGTAAGTTGCAGGGGACTTATCCGGTGATCAGCCTCTCTTTTGCCAATATTAAGGAGAAGGATTATCTGACAGCAAGATACAAAATCTGTCAGTTGCTGGTCAATGTATATAATCAGTATGGATTTCTACGGGATAGTGAAGTGATGTCCGCAAGGGACAGGGAATTTTTTGACAGGGTTTCCGTGGATATGAATGACGGGGATGCGACATTGGCATTGTACCAGTTGTCAGATTACCTGTATCGTTATTATAAGAAAAATGTGATTATCCTGTTGGATGAATATGACACACCGATGCAGGAGGCTTATTTGGCAGGATATTGGGAGGAACTGGCTGCATTTACCAGAAGTTTCTTTAATTCCAGTTTTAAGACGAATCCATGGATGGAGAGGGCAGTTATGACGGGTATTACACGGATCAGCAAAGAATCCGTATTTTCTGATCTAAATCATCTGAAAGTAGTAACTGTTACGTCCAATGAATATGAAACAGTGTTTGGATTTACGGAAAAAGAAGTATTTACGGCAATGGATGAATATGGGATGGAAGATAAGGAAGAGGTTAAGTATTGGTATGACGGATTCACATTCGGAAGTGAACGGGACATTTATAATCCATGGTCCATTCTGAACTTTTTGGATACGGGGAAATTGGCGGCTTATTGGGCGAATACCAGTTCCAACGGACTTGTGGGAAAACTTCTCCGTGAGGGAAACGGCAATATGAAACAAGCGTTTGAAAGGCTGATGCAGGGAGAGCATTTATGGATGCCGGTTGACGAGCAGATTGTTTATGACCAGCTGGATGGCAGTGAGAAAGCGGTCTGGAGCCTGTTATTAGCCAGCGGTTATTTAAAAGTATCGGACTACGAAGTGTATGATTCCATCAATGTCATAGAACCTAAATATGAATTAGGTCTGACAAATCATGAAGTGAGATTGATGTTTAAAAACATAATTAAGGGATGGTTTGGAAATGTTACAGATTATAATGATTTTGTGAAGGCTTTGCTTCTGGGGGATGTGGAGGCCATGAATGAATATATGAATCGTGTAGCCTGCGAGACGTTCAGTTTTTTTGACACCGGAAAAAGGGTATCAAAGAGAACGGAGCCGGAACGATTTTATCATGGATTTGTATTAGGCTTGATGGTGGAACTGGAGAATAGATATAGAATTACTTCCAATCGTGAGAGCGGGTTCGGCAGGTATGATATTATGCTGGAACCGAAACAGGAAGCGGATGCTGCGATTATCATAGAATTCAAAGTGTATAATCCGAAACGGGAAAAAACACTGGAAGACACGCTGCAGTCGGCGCTGAACCAAATAGAAGAGAAGAAATATGCGGCTTTGCTGGCAGCGAAAGGAATTCAGGAAGAGAGGATCCGAAAGTATGGTTTTGTATTTGAAGGGAAAACCGTGTTAATCGGATGACTTTTACAGGACAGGGATCATAAAAAAATAAAAGGCGGTGGAAGTGTGAGTAAGACGAAGATTTGGGCACACAGGGGGGCATCCGGCTATGTACCGGAGAATACGCTGGAGGCGTTTCAGAAAGCAGTTGAAATGAAAGCGGATGGCGTGGAACTGGATGTGCAGATGACGAAAGACGGTGAGCTGGTCGTAATTCATGACGAAACGACAGACAGGGTAAGTGACGGAACCGGTTATGTGAAGGATCATACTTATAAAGAACTGCGGGCGTTGGATGTAAGCCGTCCCATACCGGATTACGGTACGGTGCATATTCCTACGCTGGCACAGGTACTGGAAGAACTGCGGCCAACCGGACTGACGATAAATATTGAGTGTAAGACCGGGATTTTCTTTTATCCGGGATTGGAAGAAAAGATGGTGCGGCTGGTAGAAGATATGGGGATGACGGAACGCATATGGTGCTCTTCTTTTAATCATGAATCCGTTCTAAGGGTGCAGAAGCTGTGCCCGGAGATGAAAACGGGATTTTTAATCGGGGATATTATAGTGGATGCAGCGGATTATGCAAAAAAACATAACGTGCAGGCCCTCCATCCCGCGCTTTACCATATGCAGGATGAAGGACTGGCAGAGAGATGCAGGAAGAACGGGCTTGTGCTCCATGTATGGACGGTGAATGAGAAAGAGCACATCCGGAAGCTCGGCATGGCAGGTATAGACGCGGTCATTACCAATTACCCGGATGCCGCGGCGGAAGTATTATCCTGTCTTTGACAGGTAGGGAACCGTTAAGAAAGCGGCGCCTGAGAGAAAGCATTTGTCATTGTATAAAATATTCCACGGTAATATTTACTTCAATATCCACTTCACCGGGCATAATGGCGGAAGCATCTTCCAGGGCCATTTCCTTGACGGCGCCGTAACTGCGCATCTGGTTCGTGAGGGCATTGTCCGTATAGCGTGCCTCACTGTAATTGCTGTTTTCGCGGATGGAAGCAACCCCTCCGATGCTGCACCCTCCGGCTTCCGCGAGAGCGGATGCTTTGGCTTTGGCAGATGCAACCGCCAGTTTTAATGCTTCGGCATAACCCTCGTCATACTGGCTGGACTGATAGGTGATGGACTGAATGTTATTGATTCCGGCATTTACCGATTCCGTCAGAATATTTCCCAGATTGTCAATGGACAGGTCGGAGACCGTCAGTGCGGTAGTTGCTTCATAGCCTGTGATCCGCTGGGTATTATTACTGTAATTGTAGATCGGATACATATAATAATCGGAAGTCTGGATGGAGGTTTCCGCAACGCCCAGACTCTTCAGGAGTTCCGTGACCTGATTCACATCCTCCGTGTTTTTCTGCTGGCATGTTGCGGCATCTTTCGCTTCCGTGCGGACCGCATAAACAACTTCCGCGATATCCGGTACCACGGTAATCTTTTCCGTGCTGTTCACGGTAATGGTATTCTGGCTGTTAGCGAGAGGACTGACCGTAAGGGAAGAGATGGAAGCTGAATTAGACGCCGGTATATCCGTAGTTTCCATATCTTCAGTATGGTCAGTGGCTTTTGGCTGGGCGGCAACGGATGTTTCGACCGGCTGTGATGCCGTACTGCCGCATCCGTTCAGGGAAAGTATCGTAAATGCCGCGGTGATAAATATAGCTTTTTTCTGGTAATTCATAATGATTTCTCCTATTCTGATATGTTTTCTATTTTGTTGGCTAAAAGCATTTATTACATTTTCAGTATACAAAGGAACACGACAAAAATATAGTAGAAAAGACGCTATTTTAAAGAAAATTAAGATTGGATGCAGTTTTTTAAGAAACAGGAAAATTGCCTTCCTCGTTTAAAAGATAAGTCTTGTCAATGGAAAGGGCAGGGGGTAAACTGTTTATAGGACAGATTCGGGAGGAGAAGAAATGCATATAGTGCTGCATCAGCCGGAGATTCCGGCGAATACGGGAAATATCGGAAGAACATGTGTTGCCACGGGAACGTCCCTGCATTTGATCGAGCCGCTTGGATTCCGGCTGAATGAAAAGGAAATCAGGCGTGCGGGAATGGACTACTGGGAGCATCTGGACGTAAAACGTTATGTAAATTTCAGGGAATTTTTGGAAAAGAATCCCGGAGCCAGGATATGGATGGCTACAACAAAAGCAAAACATGTGTATTCCGATGTGCGGTTTGGAGAAGACGATTATATTATGTTCGGAAAAGAAAGCGCAGGCATACCGGAGGAAATACTGGTGGAATATGAGGAGACCTGTATTCGGATACCGATGCTGGATCAGATCCGTTCACTTAACCTGTCGAATGCAGTGGCAGTCGTACTGTATGAAGCTTTGCGGCAGAACGGGTTCGGCAGTATGCAGCGGGAGGGAAGACTGCACCGGCTGCAGTGGAAAGACGGAAAGGAATTCTGAAAAGGAGTAATTAGGGATGGATTATATTTACAGTACGGAAAATGCGGATATTGTAGTGGAGACGAGGGGGAAGGCAGTTTGCAATAAGGTGGTGGACGAACTGGTAGCGCTGCGGAAAGAAAAGCATATGACGCAGCAGGATATAGCGGATGCCACAGGAATGAAACGGGCGAATGTGGCAAGAGTGGAGGGAAAAAAGTTTACTCCTACGATCGATGTGCTGATGCGGTATGCAGAGTGCCTGGGAGCTGAGATTGAAATGAAGATTGTGGAGAAAAAATAAAAATTCTTTTCCGGATCGTGTAACAAATTTCTGTTTGCCTGCACTTATCTTATGAGGAGGTGAAAAAGTGGATAAGCAGAAGGTTGAGAAAATGTACGAAGAGAACGCAAAAGCGGTCTACAAATACCTGTTCTGCTTAACCCATAGTGCAGATTTGGCGGAAGAACTGACACAGGAGACTTTTTATCAGGCGGCGAAAGGAATCGACCGGTTCCGGGGTGAATGCAAAATATCGGTCTGGCTGTGCCAGATAGGAAAGCGGCTCTGGTATAAAGAGTTGGAGCGGCAGAAACGCCGGGCCGTACCGTTGGAGGAAGTGGAAGAGGAGCTCAGGTCTTTCGAACATATTGAGAATGACTATCTGCTGAATGTGGAAAAGGTGGAGGTGTTCCGGATGCTTCACCATTTTGACGAGGCGACGAGGGAGGTCATGTATCTGCGGCTGACCGGTGAACTGAGTTTTGCTGAAATCGGAAGCATTATGGGAAAGACAGAAAACTGGGCAAGAGTCACTTTTTACAGAGGCAAACAGAGATTGATGAAAGGAAGAGAAGAATGGAACAAAAGTTAGTATGTGATACGGTGAGGGATCTGCTTCCCATGTATATCGACCATATGACAAGCGAGGTATCGAACGAATCGATAGAGGAACATATAAGTGACTGCGGTGAATGCAGAACGGTGCTGGAGCAGATGCGCAAGCCGGTAGCGGTAGAGACAGCGCCGGAGATAAAGGAGTTCAAGAAATTCCTGAAAAAGTCCAAAATGAGTATTTTATACTGGATCATGGGGGCGGCGGCAGTCATTGCCGTATTGACCTGCTTTATCGTAAACCTGGCAACGGAAAGGAGGCTGTCCTGGTTTTACATTGTGCTGGCAGGCATGGTAACCGGATATCTGCCGCTTTATATTTTGATCAGCGCCCAGAAACAGAAAGTCGTGAAAATGCTGGCGGCACTGGATGGATGCACGTTTATCTTACTGTGGGTCATTCAGCTTGTACTTTATTATCAGATGGGTATAGGGGGTTTTTGGTATTGGGATAAAGGTCTGCCGATCACACTCTTATGGTCCGTCATCCTTTGGACAGCCGTTATTGTACGGACAAAGTTTCATGCGGGTATTTTAACGGCGCTTGTGGTTTTTACATTTTTGGCAGTTCCCGGAAATTTCCTGACCAATGTGATAGGCGGCACATATAAAGGATGGGAAGACTATGCAGCAGATTTTGTTTCCAACGGGTTGGGAAATACAATGGCGGCAGTCATACTGCTGATTTTGGATATTGTGATTTACAGTATAAGAAAGGGAAAAAAGAACGATGGAGAATAGTTATTTCAATGATGCGTTGTCCAATTTTACGAAAGATTTTGCCTATGGCGGAGCGATCCGCCATCTGGTAGATAAGGGCTACACAGCGGACCGTATCATAAGGGAGTTTAAGTATCCGCTTTCCAGGGAAAGCATCGAGAAAATGGTAGCCGACTACCAGAAGACGAAAAAGGAATGAATACTCAGACATATCCTAATCCTCATCGTCTCCTTCAGAGGACTTTGCCAGAGAGAAAATAAACTCTGACCCGACGCCTTCCGTACTGATCACATTGATGTGTTCTCCATGCGCATGGATGATTTCCCGTGTAATGGACAGGCCCAGGCCGGTGCCTTTTTTATCCTTGCCCCTGGAGGCGTCCGATTTGTAAAACCGGTCCCAGACGAGTTTCAGGTCTTCTTTCGGGATACCGATTCCGCTGTCTTTTACGGAGATGTATACTTTATTGTTTTTTTCATTGGTTTCAATTTTAATGACAGAGTCATTGTGACTGAATTTGATGGCGTTATCCAGCAGATTGTAGAAAACCTGCTGGATTTTTCCCATATCGGCATTGACATACATGGTATCTCCGGTCAGTACCAGCTCGATGGCGATGGTTTTCTGACGGCAGGTTCCTTCGAAAGAAACGGCCGTGCTGCGGATGATCTGATTTAAGTCAAAATCCGTCCGGTCAAGAAGCATACCCTTTGTATTGAGGTTGTTTAACATCAGCAGACTGTTGGTCAGCTTTGTAAGACGTTCGGTTTCATTTAATACGATGTTCAGGTATTTTTCATGCATTTCGGGCGGGATGGTGCCGTCCAGCATGGCTTCCAGATATCCCTTGATAGAGGTCAGGGGAGAACGGAAGTCGTGGGAGACATTTGCCACGAATTTTTTCTGGTCATCTTCGGAACGGGCAATTTCACTTGCCATATAGGAAAGAGTGGCGGCGAGATAGCCGATTTCGTCTTCGCTGTCTACCTGAAATTCATAGTGCATATTGCCGCTGGCGTACTGCTCGGTCGCTTCCGTAATTTTGCGCAGGGGCAAATAAACCATTTCCGTGAAGAAGATCAAAATGATCAGGGAAAGCAGAAACAGGATTACAAGTAAGATATAGGAAATATTTAAAAGGCTGTCGCAGGATTTCTGTATCTCGTCTAAGGGGGCATGGATGACTACGTAGCCTTTTACTTTGTAGCTGGATGTAATGGGAGCGAAAACGCTCAGCATCTGCTGGTCAAAGGTGTCAAAGAAAGTGCCTATGGTATAGTAGGAACCTTCGGTTATCGTCGGGTCAAAATTTTCAATGACGATTTCGTTCTCGATGTTCACCGGGGAAGAAGAGTCCAAAACCAGTCTGCCTGAGGGATTGATGATCCATAACGTGGCCGACAGATAAGTATCCAAAGTATCCAGCTGTTTCTTGACCGAGTCCAAAGAAGTTTCACTGTTATATAGATCCGAAGCGTAAGTATTGGCAATCAGCATTGCTTCCCGGTACAGCGCGTCGGCTTTTTCGCGTTTCAGCTGTTCAAAGGTCATGTTGAATACAAAAGTAGCCACAACAACGAAACCGAAAAAGCCGAAGATAAAATATCCGAGTAAGATTTTCAGGTAGAGTGTTTTTTTCATGCAGTTTGTTCCTTAATGATAATTATACGGGTGACCGGTCAACTTTGAATTTGTAACCAATCCCCCATACTGTGGTGATGCCCCATGTCGTATGCCGGTTCTCGTCTTCGATCTTTTCCCGTATACGTTTGATATGTACGTCAACGGTACGGGTATCGCCGATGTATTCATAGCCCCAGATCTGGTCGAGCAGCTGTTCCCTGGTAAAGACGTGGTTGGGGGAGGAAGCAAGGAAGTAGAGGAGTTCCAGTTCCTTCGGCGGCATATCCACCGTTTCGCCTTTATAAATAACGGAATAATTGGTCCGGTTGATGATAAGGTCGGGATATTCCACGCTCTCGGTATCGGATGCCTCAGGGGCAGCGGGAGCGGGTTTATAACGGCGGAGCACTGCTTTTACCCTTGCCACCAGCTCCTTTGAGTCGAAGGGCTTCTCCATATAGTCGTCGGCGCCAAGTTCCAGTCCCAGTACTTTGTCAAAGATTTCACCCTTTGCTGAAAGCATGATGATGGGAGTGGAAGATTTTGCCCGTACTTCCCGGCAGACCTGATAGCCGTCAATGCCCGGAAGCATCAAGTCCAGCAAGATCAGGTTGGGGTTGAAAGAATCTGCCGCAGTGAGGGCGGATTCCCCATCGTTTACGATCATCGTTTCAAAACATTCTTTTGTCAGATACAGGGCGATAAGCTCTGCTATATTGTTGTCGTCATCTACGATCAGGATTTTTTGTTTGCTTACCATAGTTCCTCCTATTCCGGTTCCGCCGATCGCTGGGACAGCGCCTGGTCGGCAGAACAATTTTCGTCCGAAAAAGCGAGGCCGGAAATTGTTCCGGACGCCGTCCCGGCGGCCTGCTGTTTTCACGGGTTGTCATGCTTTAAAGACTGCGATTGTGACACCTGCGTCGCCTTCACCGTGTTCGCCCAGGCGGAAGGATTCTACGTATTTTACTTTCTTCAGATGTCCCTGTACTGCTTTGCGGAGCGCGCCGGTTCCTTTGCCGTGTACGATGCGTACACTCGGTAAATGGGCCAGATAGGCGTCGTCCAGATATTTGTCCAGTTCGGACAGCGCTTCGTCCACGGTTTTTCCCAGCAGATTGATTTCCGCGGATACGCTGAAGGACTTTGACATTTTGATCCTGCTGCTGCCGGAACCGCCGCCGGAGCGCTGTAAAGGCGACGGTTTTGTCATGGGTGCGTCTTCGATGGGAAGGATGTCTTTGATGTTTGTCTGGGTACGGATGATGCCGCACTGTACAAACAGGTTTCCTTTATGGTCGGGTAAGGAGCTGACCGTGCCTTTTAAGCCCATGGAGAGAATTTTGACGCTGTCGCCCAGTTTTAACTGGCCGGGCTTTAACTCTTTCTTTTGGGACTGCCTGGATTTTAAGGTCAGTTTCTCGCTTTTTTCGGAAATTTTTCCCCGCACTTTTTCCCGTGTTTTTTCCAAATCTTTCATGGACGCGCCGGGGCCGGCTTTTTGGAAGACACGGATGGTTTCATCGGCAACGTCTTTGGCCTCCTGTAAAATATCGCGTGCCTTTTCGTTGGCTTCCCGCAGGATGCGATCCCTGGTTTCGTCGATTTTGTCCTGTTTGGTCTGGAGCTGCTCTTTCAGGCGTTTGATTTCTTCCTTATAAGAAGCGGCTTCCAGACGTTCTTTTTCAATCGTGACTTTGCTGTGTTCCAAATCGGCAATCAGGTCTTCAAAGGTTTCGTTTTCCTGGCTGATCTGTTCTTTTGCCGCGCTGATGATATGATCGGGAAGTCCCAGTTTTGAGGAAATGGCGAACGCATTGCTCTTGCCGGGAATGCCGATCAGCAGACGGTAGGTGGGCCGGAGGGTGTTTACGTCAAATTCACAGCAGGCGTTTTCTACTTGTCGGGTGGAAAGGGCATAAACTTTTAACTCGCTGTAATGGGTGGTGGCCATGGTGCGGATTTGTTTTTGGTGCAGGTGATCCAGTATGGCAATGGCAAGCGCCGCGCCTTCCGTTGGGTCGGTTCCCGCCCCAAGTTCATCAAAAAGGCAGAGGGAATCGGCCTCCGCATGTTTCAGTATGGAAACGATACTGGTCATGTGGGAGGAAAAGGTGCTGAGGCTTTGTTCGATGCTCTGTTCGTCCCCGATATCCGCGTAAACTTCCGTGAATACGGACAGTTCCGAGCGGTCCAAGGCAGGGATATGGAGTCCCGCCTGTCCCATCAGGGTAAAAAGTCCTACCGTTTTCAGAGAAACGGTTTTGCCGCCGGTATTGGGTCCGGTGATGATCAGCAGGTCAAAGTCCTGCCCCAGGTAAATATCAATGGGAACGACTTTTTTCTTATCTAAAAGTGGGTGCCTTCCTTTCCGGATATGGATATGCCGGTCGGTATGGAAAACTGGTGCGGTAGCGTTTTGGTCCATGGCCAGAGTGGCTTTGGCAAAAATGAAATCCAGGGTTGTCATAAGCCGCTGGTTGTTGGAAAGCGCGTCCACATGCTCTGCGGTACGGGCGCTTAGATCGGCAAGGATGATCTCGATCTCTTCCTGTTCCCTGAGAGCCAGCTCTTTTAACTGATTATTCATATTTACAATGGCGGCCGGTTCGATGAAGTAAGTGGAACCGGTGGCGGACTGGTCATGAACCATGCCAGATACCTGCCCTTTGTGTTCCGCTTTGACGGGAAGGCAGTAACGGTTATTGCGCATGGTGATGACCGCATCCTGCAGATAGGTGCGGTAGGAGCCGTTTACCATATTATTTAACTGGGTATGGATTCTGTCGTTGGTCAGCATGATATTGCGCCGGATGGATTTTAAGGCAGGGCTGGCATCGTCGCTGATTTCTTCTTCGGAAAGGATACAGCGGCGGATTTCCGATGACAGTGGTGTCAGTGGTTCCAGCGCGTCAAAAAATTCATCCAGGGAATCTGCCGTTTCATCGTCCCGTTCCCGTTTTCCATAGGATTTTACACGGCTGACATTTTCCAGCATTCCGGCGATTTTCAGCAGTTCGGCTGCGGAAAGGGAGGCGCCTACGCCTAATGACTTTAAGGAGCAGCCTAAATCCTTGTTGCCGCCAAAGGAGGTGGAGCCTTTTTTGAACAGACGGGACAGGGCGTCGGCGGTTTGCTGCTGGGCCTCGTTTATGACAGATATGTCAGTATATGGTTTTAATTCCATGCACAATTGCCGGCCGGGGTCGGAGTTGGCTTTTTCAGCAAGCATATTTATGATTTTGTTATATTCCAGTGTTCGTAATACTTTTTCGTTCATAGTCTCTCTTCTTAAATGAATGCGCTTGATTCCCGCGGGCAATGAGCCGGGCAGACGTGCCTGCACGTATATTTGGCGAATGCCGCGAGGGTCAGCAGCCCCGCTGCCGGCAGCGGGGTTTCTGACTCCGGTTACATATTTTATAGTATATCACAAAGTAGGGAAAATGTAACTATCAGGAATTTGGGACGGCAGGAGGGAATGGCATGATTGGTTTTGTCATAACTTTGTTTCTGCGTCTTTCGAAATAATTAGATTTACATTGGTGCGGAAAAAGGATATACTTATGGAGTTAATATAAAAAACAGTAAAAAGGGTTGGGAATTGGTATGGTTGGAAGAGATAGAAATAACAGGGAGCAGGGTAGGGATTTATGGATGATATGAAGCGGAACGGCCAGGAAGCGCAGGGAGGCGAGGTACAGAAAGCGGATTCGGATTTTATCACCGAGCGGATCAAGCAGCGTCCCATCAATAAGATCAAGCTGCTGAGGAGGACGCTGATTACGGCTGCCATGGCAGTGATTTTTTCTTTGGTGGCCTGTCTGACATTCCTGCTTTTGGAGCCGGTAATCAGTAACTGGCTGTATCCGGAAGAGGAACCGGCGCCCATTGAATTTCCGGCGGAGACTGAGGAGATGCTGCCGGAGGATATGATCGCGGATGATTCGGAGATGGAGGAACCGCCTCCGCCCGTGGAAATCAAGCTGGAAGAGGAACAGATCGCGAAGGTGCTGGATAATGTGACACTGGACATTGATGATTATTCCGCCATGTATGGCTTGATGGCAGAAGTGGCAAAGGAGGCAGGAAAATCTTTGGTAACGGTGACTGGTTCCGTGTCAAATGTGGATTGGTTCAATGACACATATGAAAGGCAGGATCAGACATCAGGGATCATTGTGGCCAAAACGGAACGGGAAATCCTGATTCTCGTTAATTACGGAAAAATAATGAATGCAGAAGAGATTATGGTCACATTCGGTAAAGGTGACCATGTGCAGGCACAGTTAAAGAAAAGGGATGTAAATACGAAGCTGGCGATTTTGTCGGTAGAAGCGGACGGGCTGAAGCAGGAGACGATTGACTGGGTAAAGGCAGCAGATTTAACGGCAAGTTCCGGCAGTCGTGCGATTATCGGGAATCCGGTCATAGCGGTCGGAAGTCCTTTGGGAAACGGCGATTCGGTGTGCTACGGGATGATCACATCCAACAGCAGTTCTTTGGCTATGGCAGATTCTTACTATAAACTGCTGACAACGGATATTTATGGAAGCCGGAATGCATCGGGCGTGTTGATCAATGTAAAGGGGCAGGTGCTCGGTATTATTGATAATTCATATAACAGTGAGGATATGCAGAATCTGGTGACCGCGGTGGGCATTACGGAATTGCGGCGGATTATTGAGAGAATGAGCAATGACCGGGAACAGGCGTATCTCGGAACCCATGGCATGGATGTGACTTCGGATGCGAATGAAAGCCTGGGTGTGCCTTTTGGCGCCTATGTAACAGAGATTGAAATGGATTCCCCGGCGATGACGGCCGGAATTCAGGGCGGAGATGTGATAACGGGGATTGGTGAACGGCAGATTGGCGTATATGGTGACCTGGTGAATGCCCTGGCAGAATTAAGACCGGAAGATATGATCTCCATTACGCTGATGCGCCAGGGACCGGAGGGATATATGCAGATGGAAGTGGACGTGACATTGGGAATTTTGGAATAATGCGGAAAGTAAGGATAGGAAAGGAAGAACTATGAAATATATAAAGGATTACAAAGAGGGCGACAGGGTATTTGATATTTATTTGTGCAAGCATAAACAGTCTGCGGTGACGAAAAACGGAAAATCATATGACAATGTAATTCTGCAGGATAAGACGGGAACGCTTGACGCAAAGGTATGGGATCCGAACAATCCGGGTATCGGTGATTTTGACACGTTGGATTATATAGAGGTATATGGTGAGGTGACCAGTTTTCAGAATTCACTGCAGGTGAATGTGAAACGTATCCGTAAATGTCAGGAAGGAGAATATGAGCCTTCTGATTACCTTCCTGTAAGCAGTAAGGATATTGAACAGATGTTTCGGGAACTTTTAGACATCATAGAAAGTATTGAAAATCCTTATTATAAAAAACTATTATATGCATTTTTTGTGGAGGATGAAACATTTGCCCGGACTTTTAAGGCATCTTCGGCGGCAAAAAGGATTCATCACGGATTTGTGGGCGGTCTGCTGGAGCATACGCTGAGCGTTACCAAATTGTGTGATTATTTCTGTACCGCATATCCGGTTTTAAAGAGGGATTTGCTGCTGACGGCGGCGATCTGCCATGATATGGGAAAAGTACGGGAGATTTCTCTCTTTCCGGAAAATGATTATACGGATGACGGACAGCTGTTGGGGCATATTGTGATGGGGGCGCAGATGGCAGCGGAGCGGGCGGCGGCGATAGAAGGATTTCCTCATAGTCTGCTGACGCAGCTTCAGCACTGTATTTTGGCGCATCAGGGAAAACTGGAGTTTGGTTCGCCGAAGGTTCCGGCGCTTATGGAGGCATTGGCGCTCTATCATGCGGATGATACGGATGCAAAACTGGAAAGTTTTAAGGAAATACTGGAAAATGCCGGTGAAAACAATAATGAGTGGCTGGGGTATAACAGGTTGTTTGAATCCAATCTAAGGGTGACCAGGATGGAATAGCGGAGATAACGGAACGGGAACGGAGAATAAGAATGGAATACAGAAAAAATGACATTCTTACAGTGAAAATTGAAGATATCGGTAACGACGGAGAGGGTATAGGTAAAGTAGACGGCTATACCCTTTTCGTTAAGGATGCGGTGATAGGAGATACTGTAAGATGTAAAATTACGAAGGTGAAAAAAAATTATGCATATGCCAGACTGGAAGGGATCATCGAGCCGTCAAAGGTACGGGTAGAGCCGGTCTGTAAGTATCACAGGCAGTGCGGAGGCTGTCAGATACAGGCAATGGATTATCAGGCGCAGCTTGCGTTTAAGCAGGGCAAGATACGCAGTCATTTAATCAGGCTGGGCGGTATGGATGAAGCGGATGCGGACCGGGTTATGGAGCCGATTGTGGGGATGGAAGAGTGTTTCCATTACCGTAATAAGGCTCAGTTTCCGGTGGGGACGGATAAGCAGGGGAAGCTGATCACGGGATTTTATGCGGGCAGGACCCATGATATTATAGCAAATACGGATTGTGCGCTGGGTGTGCGGGAAAATAAGGAAATACTGGAATGTATTCTGGGATATATGCGGGAGTACGGGGTGCCGGCCTACGATGAAAAGACAGGACAGGGGATGGTGCGTCATATTCTGATACGCAAGGGGTTTGACAGCGGGGAAATCATGGTCTGCCTGGTGATACGGTATGAAGGGGAAAAAGGAGGAAAAAAGAAAGAGAACGGAGATGTGCTCCTTCCGTCTCAGGAAAGACTGGTTCGTGAATTGGCAAAGTTAAAGGGAATGACAAGTGTGTCGGTGAGTATCAATAACCGGCAGACGAATGTTATTATGGGAGAGGAAATACATACCCTGTGGGGGCGGGATACGATAACCGATACGATTCACGTAGTAGATACGAAAGATTTTTCCCGGACAGGCAGGGGGATTGTGTTTCACATTTCGCCTCTTTCGTTTTATCAGGTGAATCCGGTGCAGACAGAAAGGTTATATAGTCTGGCGCTGGAATATGCCGGGCTTACCGGAACAGAAACGGTATGGGATCTTTACTGCGGGATTGGAACCATTTCTTTGTTTTTAGCGGGTGCGGCAAAGCAGGTTTACGGGGTGGAGGTAGTTCCGCAGGCGATTGAGGATGCAAGGAAAAATGCGGAGTATAACGGAATTAGGAATGTGGAGTTTTTTGTAGGCAGGGCGGAGGAAGTATTGCCGGAGAAGTATGAGAAGGAGGGAATCCAGGCGGATGTTGTTGTGGTGGACCCGCCGCGTAAGGGATGCGATGGAGCGGCTTTGGATGTGATGCTTAAGATGCGGCCGGAGCGGATTGTGTATGTGAGCTGCGATTCGGCTACGCTGGCGAGGGATTTGCGGGTGTTGCGTGATGGGGGGTATGAGGTGAAGCGGGTTAGGGGGGTGGATCAGTTTGGGCAGACGGTGCATGTGGAGACTGTGTGCCTCTTGAGCAACCGAAAACCAGATACGAAAGTAAGGATCGATGTGGATCTGGAAGATTACTACCGTATCAAGGATTCTAAGAAGAATCAGAACTGAAAATAAAACACCGAACTAAGAGCGAAAGCTGCTGATGCTAACAAGCATTAGCAGCTTTTTTCGTCGAAGGGAGGTGATGCCTATGATCCGGCATAAGTGATTTTGGAGAAGTAACTGACAATCAACGACAATCACGAAATGGAGGAAATCATAATGGCAAAGAAGAGAAGTGTTAAGGTTTACGGACAGAGCGGCTACAAGTACAGGGAGACGCCGACGATTATGCTGAAGGGACTGTGGCTTAAGGAGGCCGGCTTTGATATCGGGGATTATATTTCTGTCACCTGCGAGGACGGCAAGATCATCATCACCCAGGACGCCGAGAGGGCTGCTGTGAAGGTAGCAGAGGAAGAATTTATGGAGAGGGAGATGAAAGCCCTGCAGAAGCGGTACGAGGCCGAGAAAGTCAAAATTCGGGACCAAATGGTGGCGGAACCGAGAGCGAGGTGGTGTGTCTTATTTACGATTCTTCTTACAGTGGCGAAGTCTCAGATACTCACAGACGGCATCATGTGCATTGTTGATCTCCTGACGGCCACGGCTGGATTTCAGATTGATCTCGATGCAGATGTCGTCAATAGACATTCCCTGCAGGCTGAGACGGATAATCTTGGCGTAGCGGGGATTCTTCTTATCGAAGTGGGACAGAAGCTTAATTTTCAGCTCCTCTTCGGTAGGTTCCGGGCAGAGCTTGTCCAGAACCTGATCCTCTACGGACGGCTGTGACGTATCTTCGATGTCAAAGGTTTCACCGTCATACTCATAATCGAGAGACAGAATCTCCACACGCTTCGGGTTGCAGCGTTCCAGAAGTCCCTTGTTCGGGCATCCCTTACAGCGTCTGGTGTAAGGGCAGAGCTTGTCTGATCCGTCCGGGTTCTTTCCGATGATGCAGCGGCCCTCGCGGCGCATCTCCATGTCCTTGTTAAGCTCGTCCCAAAAGTCTTTCATGTAGGAAGCATAATGGTTCTCTCTGATGGACATGAAGCCGATCTCAAAGGTAAATTCCCCGAGATGCATGGTGGTGAAGTTGTCTTGGATGTAGTCGCCCTTCTGTAAGCCGAACTTCTCTTTGAGGAAGGGGACTAAGACCTTGCCGTCAGGGACGGGCTGTCCGTCAAAGGATTTGCGGTTACTATACTTCTGAGTGTTACTGTAATCTGCTTTTCTTGGCATATTTTTTCCTCCTACGATTTGCCTTGGTTTGCGATTTCGCAGGAAGAAAAAATTCACTCCTGCGATTGTTTACAGGAGTGATCAGATCATTCGTAAGGTTGGATGGAAAGGTTTGTCAGGTTACTAAGGTTCGGGATTTAAAAAAGATATGTTTTTTATGCAGAACCGGGATGAGAGGACGAGATGCCTGGAGGTATACAATTTCATTGAAAGAATCAGATGTTTGTGGTATACTAGGATTTAATAGGAATTAGTTGGAAAACCAAGGAAATAGAGAACCACGAAAAATTAGAGATAATGAGAGTAAATCGGAGGAAATTTGTGACAAATAAAGAGTATCCACGGTTGTGCGGCGGTACATTCATGACACTGGTGATCCAAGCACTGTTGCCGAGGAAAAAGGCACGGGAACACTATGTGGGTGAAAGCGACAAGTTGAATGATCCCGATGTATTGGTGGGGCTGATCAAAGTTATCAATCCAGACTATAAAGAGCCTTATAAGGGAACGCTGAAGACCAAAGCGAATGAATATAAATCTTGTAAGCTGTCAAAGGGGCAATATCTGCCGTTCGGTGACAAGGTGACAATCAGCGTGTTTGATGAGCGTGTGAAAAAGGATTACGCCTCCGCGAGAATGGCAATGAGCACGTTTATAGAGAATTTCATAGAGACAGGAACCACGCTAAAGAAAGATGAGCGGCTTGTGAAGGCACTCATCGACCTGATTCAACAGGACGACAGCATAGGGGATGATGTGGTATTTCTTATAGGAAGCGACGGTCAGCCGGTGCGGAAAGATCGGCTGGATGATATGGATAAGGTTTGCCTTCCGTCATTTCTTTTGGGCATATGGTATTTTATCGTTGTGAATCGGAAGGATAATAAGATCGGGCAAGACACATATGACCTTTGGTGCCCTGAGAATGATCGCGGTCGGAGGGAATACCAAGGGGTGATGGGGGAGTCTATTGCAAGGAAGATAGATGTTTATACACTGAATCCGGATGAGATAGAGGGATCTGTAGAACCACAGGTTGAAGAGGAAACAAGCCGAGTAGATTGGGTAGATGCCGAAAAGGATAATGCTCAGAAAGAAACCTCTGGCACCGGACCGAACCTGCAGCAGATCAATAACCCATTCACTTTCATACAGAACGGGGATAACAACACACAGATTGGATATATAGCGAATCAGACGATTGTAAGGAAGTGAGGATACTGAATGAGTGATGAATTACAAGTACAGACTCCAACCGGCCTACAGGTGCAGGGCAGTCCTACATTTCAGCAGACCGGCAGTGGAAACACTCAGATCGGATATATAGGGCAGCAGATCAACTATATTACGATGGGCGGCATGCCGCAGGTAATACGGCCTGCTAATCCAAATTATGAATACTACAATCTGTTTGTTATCGATCAGGAGCAGATGGACAGTCTGGTTGCGATTCCGAGGCGACAGTCCCTGAATGACTATACCGCTGAGGATATCCGAACAGTATACGCTCTTCCAGGGCTGGCAGCGGCCGAAGAGATTAAGAGACTGCCTTCATTGTTTGTGATCAGAAATCGGTTCGGGAACCACACAACGCCGGATCAGTATGCAGGATATGGATATGTTGTGGATATCCGTCAGAAGAGCGAGACTATAATTGTTACGGCATCCATATCGCATGTGATATGTCAGGAAAAATTGAATTCGCTGGAGAGAGAGCTGCAGCTTCTAAGCGCTCCGGAGAATAATGAATTGGACAGTGTTCACTGGGCAATTAAAAGGGTAAATTTGCCACAGCTTATACAGGAAAAGAAACTTATTGAGATTATGGATATGCTTTAAGCGGAGGGAGACATGAGCAAGGAATACGAATCTATGGAAGTCGAAAAATGGGTAAATCTTGAAGATATAGCGGATCATCTCAGTGTCAGTACCGATACGGTACGGAACTGGATTAAGAGTGGAAAGATTCCCTTTTATCGTGCCGGCAAACGCTACAAGTTCAGAATCAGCGAAGTAGATGAATGGCTGAAATCCGGCAAAATGAATGACGAAAATCAGAACAGCGAAGGTTAAGGAAGGAAGCGGTTACATGGAGAAGAGAAAATCAGCGATAGAAAAGATTGTAATCGAAGGTCGCTCTTATAACCATGAAGAGTTCGAGCCTACGTTTATAAACTTTTTCTTTGGAAGAAACGGTGCAGGTAAATCAACGATTTCGGAAATGATCCAGGCGAATACGGGCCTCACGTGGAGATCGGGCCAGACGGCAGATGACTATAATGTGCTTGCATATGATCAGCAGTTCATCAGCGATCACTTTTCTAATTTTGATGATCTTGCCGGAGTATTTACACTGAATAAAGTCAATATTGAGACTCAGAAGAAACTGGATCAGCTTGCAAAGGATAAAGATAAACTGCTGGGTGATTTGGGTAAAAAGAATGAGGCGATAGATCAAAAGAAGGAGGCCAGAGAGGCTCTTAAAGCGGATAGTCAGACAAGGATGATGCGACTGACTGACACTGTCAGAAAGAAGTATGATCTTGCGATGACCGGAAAGAAGATCGCAAAGACATTCTGCCCGGAGGTTGAGAAAAAGCAGTCGGTCGAACATACAGAAGAAGAGATCATGGAACTCTATGCGGTTGCTTATGGGAAGGGCGCACAGACATATTCTTCTCTGAAAAAATCGGATGAATATCCCGGAAAATATGATTTGTCCGGTGCAACATACTTTGGCCAGCCGATCGTAAGTACAAGCAATACTCAGTTTGCCAGGGTAATGGAAAAACTGGGAAATACAGACTGGGTTAAAGAAGGCCATACTAAATATTTGAAGAAGGCAGGCGGGATATGTCCATTCTGCCATAATCCGCTGGATCATCAGCACTTTGAGCAGGAGCTGAAAGCCTGCTTTGATGAGGAATATCAGGACAGTGTAAATGCCGTGGCTGCGTTTCAGTCTGCATATACCAGCATGACAGAAGAAATGCTCAGAATACTGGATGGAAATACATACAGTGATTTTCCGCGTGCAGATTTTACCGTGTATAAGGAGAAACTGGAGCGTCTGAGAACTATCATTCAGGCAAATCTTCAGCTGATCCAGAAGAAGGTGGATAAGCCGGCAGAGAAAGTTCAGCTGCAGGATATAGATACGTTAGTCGCTGAGATTGATGCGATCGTTGATGAAATCAATGCGCTGATTAAGACAAATAATGATGCCTTCAATAAGAAGAAAGAAACCAAAATCAAATGCGACAAAATGCTATGGGAGCATCTGGCGTTTTTGGTCAAAGATGAGATAGCAGACTACAAAACTAAGGATGCTGCTATTGAGGCAGAGATTAAGGCAATCGAAAAAGAAAAGGGAATTCTCCGTCAGAATTACCTGGACAAGGAAGCAGAGATCAAGAAGGAGAGTGGCAATACTGTCAATACGGATGAGGCCTTCGAGAGCATGAATGCAATGCTGAAGGATTCTGGTTTCCAGGGCTTTTCACTCCGTAAGAAGCCAGGTGTAAAGAACCGTTATGAGGTAGTTCGTGATGGCAACAAGCCGGTCAAACGCTTGAGCGAGGGTGAGAGGAACTTTATTGCATTCCTGTATTTCTATCATCTGGTCAAGGGCAGCGGCACTGCAGATGCAGCCATCATTACTTCAACCGGGGAAGTTACAGATACAACGGACAGAAGAGATAAGATCGTAGTAATTGATGATCCAGTTACCAGCATGGACAGCGGCACTCTGTTTATTGTGAGCTCTATGGTCAGAGAAATGATCAGCGTGTGCCACAACAATATTGAAGTGCTGCATCCGGATATCACAGGATCCTACATTAAACAGATCTTCATTTTGACGCATAATGCGTACTTCCACCGAGAGGTTACATACAACATGGTGGAATACTATGATTGCGTTACCTTCTACATGGTGAGGAAGACAGATAATCATTCTTCCATCACACCATGCATTGAGAAGGCCAAGGAGCTTTCGGATGATGACAGAAATGTGAATCCGGTTCAGAACGCCTACACGGCACTATGGACGGAGTATCAGGAACTGACTTCTTCGATTCCGCTTCTGAATGTGATTCGTAGGATCCTTCAATACTATTTCCTGGAACTTTGCGGATATCAGGGATGCAATATCAGGGATATAATCCTGAAGAAGAACAAGAACGAGTTCATCACAAAGAGAGCTGATGGAACGATTGATGATACAGACTATCATCTTGCCAGCTCTATGCTGTCTTATATTGATAATGAGTGCAGCTTTATTGATGGATTCAACCTTGTTCAGGAAGCTGCAGATCCGGAGCAGTATCGTAAGGTAATGAAGAAGATTTTTGAGAAGCTGGATCAAAGCCAGCATTATCGGATGATGACACACGATAAGGATTGAGTCCGTATTATGTGACATCATCTATGATATTAAAAAAATGGAAGGCCAGAAGAAGGTTGCCTGGATTAAAGAAGCAAACCTTTTGGAGGTAATACATGTCGGAAATTGATAGAATACAAACGCTCCAGTATATGGGGAGCAAAACAAGAATGTTAAGTAATATTTGCGACCCAATTATTGCAAATAAAGATTTGCTAACAGTAGTAGATCTGTTCGCAGGAACTGGTGCTGTTGGCTTTGGATTATCAAACAATAAACATATTATTAGCAATGATTTGGAGTACTATGCCTATGTTATTAATGAAGCCATATTAAATGGCTGCTTAATATCAGAAGAAGAATTGAGCGAATTTATGCAGGGACTTCGAGCTAAGTACGATAAGGTTTCTTCGTATATGGAAATATCTATAAACGAAGAAGAGAAGTTCTTAGAGTTTGATCTTGATGAATATGAGGCATATGCGCAATTTTCTGATGATACACCAAGTATTTTTAATAATAAGACAGATACGGCAATGCTTAAACCGCTTGAAACTTTAGTGTCAATGGTTGTCCCGGGCAAGAGTGTTCAAGAAGTGCCATTTCCATGTCTTTTTCTTACATACTATGCAAATGCTTATTTTGGTATAAGACAATGTTGCCAAATTGATTCACTTGCTGCTCAGATATTTGAGTTAGAGGATTGCAGGCAGAAGAATGTTATGCTTGCGGCACTGATGTCCGCTCTTAGCGCAACAGCATCTACAACAACACATTTTGCTCAGTATCTGAAGGTGAAAAGTAAGGGTACTTTCAAGAATATTAAGGAAAAAAGAAGTCAAGACATCTTTTTACTTTTTAGAGAGGCACTCCATAGATTTGAAAATAGAGGATTATTAAGCAAAAAGGAAAGCATTCATGAGTGTTATAACCTTGATTTTGCGGATTGTTTAGCAAAGGTGAACATCAATAAAAAAACAGTGGTATATGCTGATCCACCATATTTCAAGGAACACTATTCAAGGTACTATCATGTACTTAATACGTTGTGTCTCTATGATTATCCTCAGCCTGCGCTTAATCCTCAAACAAAGCAATACTCTGTGGGTAGATATAGGACAGATAGAAATGTATCTGATTTTGGAAAACGAGCAAGAGTCATGGGTGCATTTGAACGAATGATAAATCAGTGCGCAGATAAACAAGCAGATCTTATAATTAGTTATTCCGAGAATTCGCTTGTTAAGATATTTGAGTTGCAACAATTAGCCGAAAAAAGATACCATGTTCGTGTTGAAAAAGTTGAGCTAAAACATTCATCACAGGGACGCATTACTGAATCTGATCAAAATGTAAAGGAGTATATTTTCTTCTGTGATCAGCCAGATAGTAAAGATATAGATATAGAAAGAAGGGCAAAAAAGGTTCGAGAAATAAAGCCAATCGTTGATAATCCTGGTGGCTTTATACATAACTATATGGCAAGAAAACCTTATAATGTTGTATCCGGCATTATTGCTGAGTTTACAGAAGAGAATGATTTGATTTTTGATCCTATGTTCGGATCTGGAACAACAATAATTGAAGCCAGTAAGTTGAAAAGGAGAGCAATAGGGTGTGATATTAATCCTATTGCCTACAAATTATGCAATATATCATTGGAAAAATGGGACTTAAAGGAAATACACAAACTGATCGATGATTTTGTAAATAAGGTAGGGGATGAATGTAAAAGAATATATGAATATGTTGAAGATGGTGAAACCAGAATTTTGGAACGCTGTCATTTTGATATTGTTGAGGACAAACTAGTACCTAAACAATATTGGTACAAGACTGAGAAAAAAGGAAAGATGACAGGAAGAAAAAAAACGGATTCTTCTGCAGAGTTTATTGATGCATACAAGAAATATAGGAAAGAAAACAACAAATTTTTGAAAAATGTAGAGTTGATTCCGAATTCTAGAATCGCAATCAAAGAAGGAACGACTGTGTTTGATTACTTTTGTAATCGAAATCTATGTGCATTGGATAGAATTTTATCACTTCTGGATAGTTTCAAAGGTTGTTACGGATATGAAGTTCTTGAAGTGATTGTTTCGTCAGCGATAAATTTAATAAAGTTATCGGACAAAAAGGCTTCAAGTCAAATGCCTTATTGGCTTCCGCAAAAAAATGTTACCTCTAGAAACGCCATCTTCATTATTCAGCTGAAGGCAAAGGCTGCAAAAGAAGGACTATTATACTTAGATAATGAATGCAAGTATAGAATTGGCGATGGCATAAACATTTATAATATTCCAGCGCAGTCAATAACAGATGAAGATTTGAAAGATAACAGTGTGAATTTAGTCTTGACGGATCCACCGTACACGGATCAGGTTCCTTATTTAGAATATAACCAGCTTTGGTTTAATTTATTTAACATTGATAAACAAATAGATTTCGACAGAGAGCTGGTTGTGTCGGATGCTCCAAGTAGAAACAAGGACTTTACAGATTTTAATAATATTTTTCAATCTATTGTACGGAGAAGCTGCAGAGCACTAAAAAACAATGGTTTGTTAATCATGTTTTACCATTCGTTTGATCTTAAATCGTGGACAAATATTTTGAATATGATGAAGGAAGAAGGCCTTAGATATTCATATCAGATACCTACTGCCGCGCCGAGAAAATCATTCAAAACGGTAATGTCACCAAGAAGTACTTTGGACGGTAATTATTTAGTATTCTTTGTGAAAGATTTGGTTTGCAGTGAAGATATCTCTGTGTGGACACTTGATGAAGCCGTAGATGCCGCATGTGAATGCGCAAAGAGAATCATACGATCACAAGAGTATGTAACAACTCAAGATCTCTATGACAAGGGAATGCTCAAAGAGGCTTTTGAAAAAGGTTATTTAGATGTACTCGCCCAAGATTTTAAGACATTCTCAGATGTTATTAAGTCTAAAATCAAGTATGTAGATGGATACTGGGAGGTGAATGAGTAATGTATTGGTTGTTAGATTATGATGAACAGGACAGAATTCGTGAGATCATACTACGACTAAATAAGAAACTATCATATTCACACAAAAGGACACAGGCAGATCAGACGTTTCCTTTTGTAGGAAGAAAAGATAGAGACATAGCAGCAGATATTATTGAAGAATTGTCGCCGGAAAATGGAGTTGTATGTGACCCGTTTGCTGGTTCTGGAACGTTTGCATATGCCGCTCTTGATACCAGAAGATCAGTTAAGGCGAATGAGTGGGAGCCATATGCTCATGAGATGATGTCTGCTCCTTTTGTTCAACTACCAAAAGAAGCGGAGTATTATGCAGCTTTAACCAAGTTGAAAGAGGCTGTTTTACCACAAATGGAACGAATATATAAGACGACTTGTCCAAAATGTGGAAGGACATTAATGTTTGACGGATTATTCTTTGATAGAGATCCGGAGGAATTTTTTCATCCGACCCACCATGAAAGGCTCGGAAAGAAAAATGCAGAGAACATAATATTTCGTGGCAAATATAAATGTGAATGTGGATGCAAGGAAAAAAACTATGATGACCAAGATGAGGTAGTCAGATTGTCGTTTGATAACGTTCCTCTGGATTTTCCTGATGTGGAGTTAATAGAAAATTCAAGACTGAATTTTACAGCTCCTGATTTTACTCAGTATGGTTCGTTATTTTCAAATAGACAAAAACACGCATTGGTTGTTTTATACAATGCAATAAAACAATTTGACGGGACGATCAATAGATTCTTTTATAATACGTTTTTGTCCATTATTCATTTAGGAAAATACACAGATTATAGAAGCAAGAGTCAGGATAATCATTGCCCTTCAAATCGACTTAAAGAAACGAATCTGTATTATAGATTCTGTGAAAAACTCGATGAAAGATGGAATTACATCCATAACTTTCAGGATAATTGCGATATTAACAAGGCAGAAATTAGTTATAGCGACTTTAGAGATTTCCTTTCAGGTATTGAGGAAGGAAGCGTCGATCTTATTCTGACGGATCCTCCTTTTGGGGATACAGCACAGTATTTTGAGCATGCTCAAAGGACGCATCCATTCATCCCGTACTCGCTTATTGATGACCCTGAAAGACTCCTAAAAGAAGTTGTTATAAGTAATGCTCCTAGTCGAACCAGTAAACATGGCGAGGAGCAGTTTATGCATGACATAGAAATACTTATGTCTGAGAGTGCACGAGTTCTTAAAGAACATGCATTTTTGGCAATGTATTTTCGCCCAAAACAGAGTAGTTGGATTGCAAATCTTAATCAGTTAAAACACTATGCTAGGAAGCATGGTCTTGAACCACTTATGGCTATTTCATTAGAGATAAACGATCCGTCAATGAGAGCATTATCATCGGCAGCATGGACGTTTAGTAAAGATACTTGTTTTGTTTTTTTGAAACTCAAAGAAGATGAGTGTAGATGGTACGATGGAGATACGGATATTGATGAAATAGTATATATAGCAGCATCGAATGCAGCAACTGATCAAGGATATCCCTTTGTCATTAACAGATTTAATACGGAATTACAAGTTCAGCTCAGAAAAGCGCGGTTAATGAAATATGCATCTGCGATATACCAAAGTAGATTCAATAAGACTCTTTCACGTTATGCAACAAGAAATGGTGCACAGTTTTTTTTGACTGGACAGTCACCATATGATTTTATTAACCATGAGGAAGATGCCGAAATTAGACTTCGGGAATTTGCCCCGATTGTGTTAGAAGAACTTGGTGCAAATGAGAAGGGGTTCTCCTTTGAAGACTATGTACTGAGACTATCTACTTATCTCGAAAACGGGAGCAGATCTATTATACAGAGATTGAAATCGGTAAACCCGCTTATAACGGATATAGTAGAACAATATACATATACTGCCATTGACAAAGAGTCGGGGAAGGAAAGATTGTATTTAAGGAAGTATTCTCCGCCAGAGAAATATGCGGGAAGAATAAGCCTTTATAACATGGATCCATATGATTTTGAACGTTTAATAGCAGAGTACTTTATTAAACGAGGATATCTTAGTGCGGAAACCATAGGCGGTGCAGGCGATAGAGGCGTCGATGTACTGGCAACAAATGCTGAAGGAAAATATGAATTCATTCAGTGCAAGAGATATAGAAAAGGGAGTAACATTGGATCTACGCCGATTCAGCGAGTGGATAGTATGAGAATAAGTAGACGAGCTGAAAAGGCATGGGTTATTACAACTTCAGATTTTACACCGGAGGGAATAGATGAGGCGAGAATTACGGGTGTAAATCTTGTAAATGGAGAAGAATTAATACAGTCGTTAGAACTTTATTATCCATCAAAGTATTGTCTGTAACTGGGAGGCTGCCAACATATGATTGATTTAGAAAAACTGAATCCCATATTGGAAGGATACAAGGCGTACTTTCCGAGCCATTGGGATGATGAAAAATACAAGTGGGAGGCTGTCAAGCATTTCCAGCATCACTGGGATGTTGATGCCGAAAACTTCGAGGAAATGTTCAAGCAGGCGACAGATAAGACCTTTAACCTGCTGGCATCTGGCTATGCTTACCCGCGCGGGATGATTACAAACTTTGCCAAAGCGGATGATGAAGCGACACGGACGATGTTTCGGAATCTGTTTGATGAATCACAGGATCTGGCCGCAAGGGTAGATGCTTTCCAGACAGCTTCGGAAGAACTGCGGTCAAAGTATGATGACGGTACGTGGAGAAATCACTATCAGAATACCAATGCCATCAGTACTTATCTCTGGTTGCGGTATCCGGACAAGTATTATATCTATAAGTATGAGCTGTTCCGGGCAGCTGCAAAGGAGTTGTCTTCTGACTATATGCCGAAGAGAAACGGATCTGTGGAAAGCCTGATTGGTGGCAATCAGATGTACGATGAAATCTGTGAAGCTATCAAGGCCGATCCTGATATCAGAGGAATGGTTGAAGCCGCAATGGTTCCGTCTTGCTATCCGGATCCGGAGATGAAGACCGCAACAATTGATGTGGGATTCTATCTGGCAAGATATTATCTGGAAGAAAGAAAGTCAGATCAGGAAGAGGAAGAATGGTTCCCGAAAGAGTATTCTCCTGAGCTGGATGTGGATGACTGGATTGAGCTGCTGAATGATAGTTCTGTATTTACTACAAGCAGCCTTCAGATTATGAAGCGGATGAAGGACTACGGCGGGCAGGCTACCTGCACACAGCTGTCTGTGAAATATGGGGAAAGCAAGAACTTTTATAACAGCGGCTCTTCGTCATTGGCTAAGCGTGTTGCTGAGAAAACTGGCTGTGAAGTCCCGCCTGATCGGGACAGCGGTAATGCCAGATGGTGGCCAATTCTGTATGTCGGAAAGCATGCCGGCAAGGATGAAGAAGGCAGCTACATTTGGAGGCTCCGCGATGAATTGTCGGAGGCTCTGGGTAAAGTTGATCTGAGTGGTATTGACCTTTATGCCAAAGAAGAAGCATCGGAAGACGGATACGGCTACTGGTGGCTGACAGCCAATCCGAAGATTTGGAGCTTTGCGGACATTAAGATCGGTGAAGAGCAAAGCTATACACTCTATAACGAAAACGGGAATAAGCGCCGTGTATTCCAGAACTTCCTTGATGCAAAGGTCGGGGATGTTGTTATTGGATATGAGGCAAATCCGGTAAAGAAGGTTGTAGCCATCGCCAGGATTACGCAGGCGAATGATGGCAAAGCAATCTATTTTGAAAAGGTCGAAGGTCTGGCAACACCGATTGAGTACCTTGCACTTAAGGTATGTCCTGAATTGGAAAAGATGGAGTTTTTCGTTCAGCCGAATGGAAGCTTATTCAAGCTGACTAAAGGTGAATACGACTTTATTATGGACATTATCCGTGAAGAGAATCCGCTGCAGAAGCCGGATGCAGCAAAACAGAAATATACCAAGGAAGATTTCCTCAGCAAAGTTTACATGACAGAGGAAAGGTATGATGTCCTTGAATCATTGCTGCGGAACAAAATGAATGTGATCCTTCAGGGAGCGCCGGGCGTTGGTAAGACCTTTACAGCAAAGAAGCTGGCATATGCCATGATGGGTGAGGTGGACGATTCCTGCATAGAAATGGTTCAGTTCCACCAGAACTACTCCTATGAGGATTTCATCATGGGATACCGACCGGATGGTGCTGATTTTAAGCTTACAGACGGAATCTTCTACCGATTCTGCCAGACGGCGGCGAATCATCCGGATAAGGACTACTTCTTTATCATCGATGAGATCAACCGTGGAAACATGAGCAAGATCTTCGGTGAATTGCTGATGCTGATTGAAAAGGATTATCGAGGAATGAAGGCAACACTTGCGTATAGCGGTATGCCGTTTTCTGTGCCGGAGAATCTGTTTATCATCGGTATGATGAATACAGCTGACCGAAGTCTTGCGATGATCGACTATGCGCTCAGAAGAAGGTTCAGCTTCTTTGAGATGGAACCTGGATTCAATTCTGAGGGATTTACTAAGTATCAGAATGGATTTGCAAATGAAACCTTCAATACTCTGATTGATCAGATCAAAGCGCTGAATAAAGAGATTACAGAAGATAAATCATTGGGACGCGGATTCCAGATCGGACACAGTTACTTCTGTGGAAGAGAAGAGCTTGGATGTACCGATGAGTGGATGCGTTCTGTGGTAGAGTTTGATATTCTGCCGATGTTGAGTGAGTATTGGTTCGACGAACCAACGAAGTTGCAGCGTTGGGAGAAGAATTTGCGTGGTGTATTTGATGACTAAGGATAAGAGCATATTTATAAAAAACATATACTATATGCTTTCCTATGCATTCCAGATTTTGAAGCAGTCGAATTATGATGAGGTGGCTTCGGAAAAGTTTGAGAACGCACAGGATTTGTTTGCTGCAATCCTTAGTAAGGGTATTGCCCAGCAGATGAAGCAAGGGCTTTATCGGGAATATATCACAAAGTCCGAGACGCTATCCATCATGAGGGGAAAGCTGGATCTGCAGGAGACTCTACGAAACCGGATTCAGCGTAAGCAGAAGCTGGCCTGTGAGTTTGATGAGCTGTCCGAGAATAATCTGTTTAATCAGATTTTGAAAACAGCGATCCATTACCTGCTGATTGAGGAAGGAGTGGATGCGGAAAGAAAATCCGCACTGAAGAGGATCCTTGTATTCTTTGACGGAATTGAACTGCTGGAACCTTCAGGGATCCCTTGGAGCCGGTTGCACTATCAGCGGAATAATAAGAATTATGAAATGCTGATGAATGTCTGTTACTTTGTTCTGGATGGGATGCTTCAGACCACTGAGAAGGGCGAGTATAAGATGGTAGCCTTCTCAGATGAGCATATGGCCAGACTATATGAAAAATTCATTCTGGAATATTATAATCAGCATCATACTTATCTGAGCGAGGTCAAGGCCGGACAGGTGAAATGGGATCTGGTCGGTGATAACAGTGAGTCTATGATACGGTTCCTGCCGATCATGCAGACGGATATCATGCTAAGACTGAAGGATCAGATTCTGATCATTGATGCGAAGTATTACGGAAAGACCCTTCAGCAGCAGTATGACAAGTATACGCTACATTCTAATAATGTATATCAGATATTCACCTATGTGAAGAATCAGGACAAGGATAATATCGGGAATGTGGCAGGTATCCTGCTGTATGCAAAGACAGATGAGGACATCACTCCGGACTGTATGTTTAACATGGGCGGAAACCAGATTGGGGCGAAGACTCTGGATCTGAATAAGGAATTCCAGTTGATTGCGGCACAGTTGGATAAGTTGGCAGAGAGCTTTTTTGTAAGGGAGATGACGGTAAATGAATGAGGATGCATTCCGCAAGACGGTTATAGAGACCTTGCGATACGATAATAAATGGAAAGATATGAAGGCAACACTTATGCCTATTATCACAAGAAGTGAGATCAATAGCGTACCACAATTTGCCTTTGCTTTAAGATCGTATCAGCATTGGGAAGATATTGAACTTAGAGTTCCAGTACCGTTAATAAATCTTGCAAATGGTCATGAAGATGACATCAACAAACTTTTTAGATATGTATATCAGGAAACGCCAGATTTTGACCTGCAGGATATTCTGATTAAACCGAAGATTATAGGATCGGAGGAAGAGGAATATGTTGAAAATGATGTTGTCTTTGATGAGATACAGGATACTCTGATACAGGGAATAAGAGACGCTAAGTACTTAATCTGGATTTCTGTTGCATGGTTCTCTAATGAAGTCTTTTATACTGAATTATTGAGAAAGAAACAAGCCGGCCTCAATATAAGAATAATAGAGTCGGATGAAGATAGTAACCATAGTTTGTTTTCAAAGTTGGAAAGTCAATTTGATTGTATTAAGATGAGAGAGGCAGAGTTGTCTATCATAACGATCTTGAGGAATCTCTGATTGTAAATGCGAGCAAGGTGATCGACCTTATTTATCAGATGTATCTGAAGGCGAAGATTAGCTATGAACATGATATAAGGGTTGAGGAATATCCTTTTGCCCGAGAGGCTATCCGTGAGGCTGTCTACAACGCCATCGCACACAACTGTTATATGTATGGTACTCCGATACAGATACGTGTTATGGATGATGCCATTACCATAAGCAACAGCTGTATTCTGCCTGAAGGCTGGACGGTGGATACGCTGATGGAGCCACATGATTCTAAGCCTTATAATCCGGATATTGCCAGAGTATTTTATCGTGCAGGGTTTATTGAAAACTGGGGACAGGGTATCCAGAAGATATGTGCTGAATGTCAGGGAATAGGAGCGGAGCTTCCGGTTTATGAGCTGATAGGAACTACATTGCGGATTCATTTCCGCGCACTTGAAAGTGCGCTTATAGATCAGCCTAAAACGCCAAACCGCCAAGGTGGCGGAATAGATGGCGGATTGGCGGAAAAGATTGTAGCATTGATTCGCGAAAATGAATCTATTACAGTTTTGGAGATGTCTGAGAGATTAGAAACACCTAAAAGAACCATAGAACGTGAAATGAAGAAGCTTCGTGACATTAAACGCATCACACGTGAAGGTGGTAACAGATACGGACACTGGAAAATAAATGATTAAAGTTGCAGCGGCCTCCGGCGATGAACCGGAAGCCGCTATTTTGATGTCAGTCTTTTTTATAAAATTGTGTCTCATACCCATCTGCCCGGAGCAGGATGTCCGGCATCCAATCAGGGGATCTGCCCATCTGTTCACAGACCACTTTCAGGTCAACCCTTGGATCACATTCGATGATCAGTTCATCATGGACATGACCGACAATAAAGCAGTGCCGGAGGGTCTTCATTGCATAGCATAGAATATCGCGGCTGACTGCCTGCACGATATTCTCCACGAATTTCGGTCCATAGGATTCGATGCGTTCCCACTTCTTTGTAGAGCCCACTCCTTCGTAGGTGACGGATTCTCCACCGAATTGATTGGTACCGATTCGGGGTTTCACATATGCAAGTCTGCGTCCTGAAGGAAGCTGGATAAAGAGCATCCCACTTTTGTAAAAGAAATGAATACCGCGGACTTCTGTTTTGATCCGCTGAGTGATGGTGGTTTTGACAGCGCGGTCAACATTCCACCAGAATGCTGTGATCATAGGGTTAGAGTTACGCCAAGCATTTACAAGCGGTTGCAGGTCTTCTTCGGGAAGCCCCATGTCGAGGGCACCCATTGAGATCAAAGCACCGACAGATCCACCATATCCGAGAGCCAATTCTGCAATCTTTCCTTTCTGTCGGAGATGACTATTGACCCCATGCTTTTCGACCGGCACACCGAACATCTGGCTGGCAGAGGCGCAGTAGATATCTTTTCCTGTTGCAAATACCTTGGGATTACATGGAGTTTGGAGCTTTATCAGCAAACCATAGCCAGGTTATGGCGTCAGGGTCAGACTTCCGGAACGGTAACGGTGATTCATATCATTACTGCCGGTACCGTGGATGAAAGAATCCTTAAGGTGTTGGAAACAAAAGACCATACGCAGTCGGCGCTGATCGAAGCCGTGAAAGCAGAGGTGGTGATGGATGGCAGCTAAGAAAAATATGCCGGACGATCCTTACGAGAGGCTTGCTAACGCAATCGTTATTCAGGCAGCTGAGGATTACCGTGCGGCACTTAAGCGGATCAAGCGCAATCCCAAGAACCGGGATGCGGTTGATGAAGCCCTGCAGATAGAACGGTTCTTCCGTTCAGGATGGTATCAGGTCCTTACATCCGTAGATGGTGAGTATATGATGCGGCGTCTGCAGGAGGAAATAAGGCAATCAGAGTAAATCAGAGTCAATCCGAGGGAAACAAATATATTTCTATCGGAGGTAGCATATGAACAGACAGCAGACAGCGGCTAAGAATTATCTGATGAGGGCGTACCGGGTGGATCAGCGAATCGAAAATAAACTGGAGCAGATATCTTTATTGAATGATCTGGCCACGAAGGCAACGGTGACATATTCGGATATGCCGGGCAGCCCGAACAGGAACATCCACAAAATGGAGGATGTCATCGTGAAGATCATTGATATCAAGACGGAGATCCACGCGGATATGCTGGAACTGGTAGACCTGAAGAAGGAGACCATGGACTGTATCAAACGTGTGGAGGATCCGGAGCTTCAGCTGATATTGGAACTCAGATATCTGAACTACATGAGTTGGGAACGGATTGCCGGGGAACTTGGATATGGCATTGATAATGTTTTCAAGCTTCACCGGAAAGCGCTTGATTTTGTTGAGGTTCCTGAAACTGTACAGTAAAAGTCAGAGAATTACAGTATGCCTTTGTGTTATTGTTAAGATGGCAAAAATGAAGGATGAAAGAGTCGTTGCGGAGAAATCTGTGGCGGCTTTTTCTATGGGAAAGTAGGTGGACAGATGCCGAGGAAACCTAAGAAGCCTTGCGCTTATCCGGGCTGTCCGAATCTGACGGAAGGAAGATACTGTCCGGAACACCAAAGCAAGGTGAACAGTGAGTATGAGAAGTATGGGCGTGATCCCAGGACAAAGAAGCGGTATGGAAGAGCGTGGAAAAGGATCCGTGATAAGTACGTGCAGGAGCATCCGTTCTGTGAGCTGTGCTTTCAACGTGGAATTATCGTGGAGACTGAGGAAGTACATCATAAGAAGCCGCTGAGTGAAGGTGGCACGCATGACCGGAGCAATCTGATCGCGCTGTGCAAGTCGTGTCATTCGCGGATTCATGCTGAGCGTGGGGACCGTTGGGGAAAACACCCGGAGGGGGAGTGAAAATCCCCGTGCGTACATTCTCCAGGGAACGGCGCGGGGGTCACACGCACAAAAACAAGAAATCAAACGGGGTATTACCCCGGCAAGTTTGGGGTCCCCGCGAAGCCTGCTTCGTGGGGAGAGGACGAGCAGCGGAATGAGCGAGCTTCTGAGCTTGCGAGGAAGCGAGTGATATGGAGCTTGTGAGGACGAGGAGGTGAAGGAAAATGGCCAAAGACGGGACGATGCGCGGCGGCGCAAGGGTCGGTTCCGGCAGGAAGTCCAAAGCCCTGACGGAAAAGATCGACAGCGGGCTTGCGGCAACGGTCATTGACCTTCCGGAGCCTGAGGAGATAAACGGCGAGGATCGGGAGGATATCGGGATAATAAAAAAATCAAATAAGATTTTCAGCTTATATCT
>CAJTVQ010000003.1 GCA_910579935.1 uncultured Lachnospiraceae bacterium | reverse complement strand
TGCTCTCCTATGTGAATGTGAAGATAGCCGAACTGGACGGACGCAAGCAGGAACTTCTGGCGAAGATGGCGGAGTTGACCGTGGAAGCCATCAGCCCGGAACAGGTCAGCCAGATTTCCGGCTACCTCGACACTTGGAAGAACGTATCCTTTGACGACAAGCGGCGGGTGGTGGATTTGATGATTACCACCATTGCCGCCACAAGCGACAGCTTAAACATCACATGGAAAATCTGACGGGCATATCAGGGCCCGTCAGACCGTTACCTTGTGTAGTCCCTTGTAAACTGTACTTTATAAGGATTTTTCTAAAACAGAATATCTCTTTGGAGGAACTTCTATCGAGCGTGAAAATGGCAAAGATATTTCTGTTTCCTGCGACTTGGAGATTACCGAGGGAACAGCGCAGGTGTTTTGGATTTCTGGCAGTGATGATCCGGTAATCTTGCTTGAAGCAACTGACAGCTATTCAGAAACAATAACATTGCCGGAAGGCGGGAACTATATTGGCATTACTGGAAATAATTTTACGGGGCATTTAGAAATGAATATAGAATAATAATCTGCCACACGGCGGCATTGTCACATGGTGGCAAAAGAAAAAAGCCGTCGTACAGCAGCCATGTTTTAGTGCCTTAATTTTACGGTGGCTTTGGAAAACAAAGCTGCCATTTTTATTTGGAAAATTAAAATGGAATGGGTTAAATCAGGAGGTAATAATGAGAAAGAGGAAATTGAAAATATCGCTCCATAGAATAAGGGAAACAAAAGAATTACGGATGGTTTTACACATCAGGGTGTACCGCAAGGAAGAAAGAAACTTTACTGCGCTCCTGCAAATCTTCCAAAGTGGACAGCTTATTTTCCGTCAGATAATTGACGGCTTCGGCAAACTGCTTTAAGTTTCCGGTTCTGGCTTTATTGCTCCATGCTCCTGCGTTGCGCTGGTTGCAATAAGCGATCAGCAGGTCGGCAAGGTTCGGTGTCTGCGGTTTGGAAAGTTCTTCTTTTACCTCTGCCATCCAGCCAAACAGGGCTTTGATCTTCTTCCTCACATCCTGCATGAACCGATTGGTGGCTTCAATCCAGCGGTTCAGTTCCTCTTTCTCGGTACGGATGCCCTTTGCTTCCATCTGCCGGACATTAGCGCCCTCGTGGACAGTAGGTATCAGGTCAAGCCCCTGCCGCACATAGGAACGGTGGTCGATATGCACATCCAGCCCTTTTTCCTCAAATTTTGTATTAACCTGCTGCTAAGAAGCTTGATTTATTTTTAATTAATGGTGATATGCATATGTTAACAAAAACCGCATAAACAAAGATTGTAATTACAGCAATAAAAATAGATAAGAATAATTTCTTTTTATTTCTCATTTATTAACTCCTCGCTATAAATTCAATTTGTCTGATCCCGAATTGCCAGTTTCTATTATATGATTCTACACTTCAAAATTCAATAGCAATACAAATTATCTGAGCTCTGTTTCCCTTCCCGTTCCAGCTGTTTCTCTGCCTGTAAAATGCAGTCTGTGTTCCGCCTGATAATATAATATTCCTGCACCTGTTTTTGCAGCTTGCCATAGTCGGCATAAAGGCTTTCTTTCTGTTCTTGCAGCTTTTCATATTCTGCTTGCAAGGCGGGAACGCTGGGAGTTTGTCGCTGATCTGCGCCGCCTGTAATCGTTGCAATAATTCTAAAGCTGGAAACTTGGGGAATAAGCGCGTCCACGGCAATCTATACTGTATATATATTTTGCAATTTGTTTTAATAGTAAAAAAATGGCGGTAAATCTATGATTGTTTACCGCTATTTGAGTATATTTTGTTAGTGATTGTTATTTCCTTTTAAGTTCGCCAGATGAAAATTTAGCCTTTTAATCCTCGTGACTGTCTATCCATATCTTCAATGACAATATCATAGATTTCGCCTAAAGATGCACAATATTCAAGAACTTTCCACGGTTCATTTGTATGAAAATGTATTTTTATCATTTCATCATCTCCAACCGCCAATAAACAATCTCCTTTAAAATTATTTGTAAAATATTCGCTTATAGTATCTTCGTCAAGATCCTCGCCCTCAATCAATAATTGTGTATCATATCGAAATTCTAACATTGTCTTTTTCCTCCATAAACTTCCGATTTACTGTCATTAACAACATTGAAATTATACCACACAACCGACCGGATCACAATGATATATCTTGCGTCTTTGACTTCTCCTTTCTCTGTTCTGTTGGCGGTATTACAAGGCGTTTTTTCTGTGCTGTGAGGTCGGCAACCGTGGCTTTCCATGCTTTTGGTCTTAGCTTGGTGCGTTCCCTAAATGCTCTTTCAGATACCATATATGAGATGGAGCACGGGAGACGGATAAGATGTGATGCAAGCCAAGATCTGTCATGCCGCCGGTGGCAGCCGCTTATCCAAAACTTCTGAAGATCAAAGGAAGTTTCCGCAGAATTTAATGGAATTGTGCGTATGATTATGGTAGAATAGTGGCGTTGAACAGTTCCGTAAACGGAAAATGCATACAAGAAACGGTACGATTACCGGACAGACGGTGTAAAGGCGGTGATTTTTAGTATGGCGAGGCAGAAAAAACAGGTGTGCAAAAAACAAAATTCCCAGGAAGAACATATTTTCCGTGAAAAACTCACGACGGAGAAGGATATTGATGAAGACGTTCTGGTAGAGAGCTTTAAGAGGAATGAAAATAACAGTTTAAAGATTTTGATCGGAATTTACAGGGGACAGTATTTCAAGCTGTTCCTTTCGGTGCTTTTTTTTGCGGTCAAGCATTCGCCCGTATGGGTGCTTCCCATCGCAACGGCCAATATTATTAATATCGCCACGAATCCCGACGGGGATGCGCTGCGGAATATCTGTATCAATGCAGGAGTAATGATCGCGCTGATCGTGCAGAATGTGCCGACCAACTATTTCCATGTGTACTGTTATTCCAAGGTGATCCGCAATGTGGAGTGCCGTCTGCGGAGCGCCATGGTGCGGAAGCTCCAGCAGCTTTCCATTACTTACCATAATGAAATGCAGTCGGGGCGGCTGCAGTCCAAGATCATGCGTGACGTGGAGCAGATTGAGACGCTTTCCTCGCAGATATTTATATCGGTATTAAGTATTATTTTGAATATTATTGTATCCTTCGGCGTAGTGCTTGGCTCCTCGCTGACGGTTTTCTGGTTTTTCCTTGCCACGATTCCCGTAGCGGTACTGATCCGGAATGTATTTAAGAAAAGCATAAATGCAAGGAACCGGGATTTCCGGAAGGAGATGGAGGAGACTTCCGTCAAGGTGATGGAAATGGTGGAGCTGATTCCCGTGACGAGGGCTCATGCCCTGGAAGAAACGGAGACGGCACGGCTGGATGAGCAGCTGAAAAATGTGGCGCAGAGAGGATTCCGGCTGGATATCATCCAATCTTATTTCGGTTCGATCAGCTGGGTGGCGTTTCAGAGTTTTCAGGTCATCTGTCTTGCTTTTACCGGATATCTGGCGGCAAAGGGGACGATTCTGCCCGGTGATGTGGTGATGTACCAGACGTATTTTTCGACCATTGTCAATCAGGTCAGCAATATCATCGGTCTGCTTCCCGTGATCTCGAAAGGTCTGGAATCGGTAAATTCCGTGGGTGACATCCTGCTTTGCGCCGATGTGGAGGAGACAGGGAACAAGCAGAAAATCAAAGAGGTAAAGGGAAACATTGAGTTCCGGGATGTCTGCTTTCAATTTAGAAATGCCGACCATCCGGTGATCCGCCATATGGATTTTTCCGTAAAGGCGGGAGAAACGATTGCGTTTGTAGGCGCCTCGGGGGCAGGGAAAACCACGGTACTGAATCTGGTGATCGGGTTTCTGAAGTCTGATTCAGGGCAGATTCTCATAGACGGAAGGAATATCGACTCCTTTGATTTAAGGAGTTATCGCCAGCATATCGCGGTGGTACCGCAGACTCCGATCCTGTTTACGGGTACGATTCGGGAAAATATTACATACGGCGCGGCGGATATCAGCAGGGAAACGCTGGAGGAGATCATCAGGGCCGCGAATCTGGAAGAGTTTGTCGCTTCCCTGCCCGATGGTGTGGAAACGAAAGTGACGGAACACGGGGCAAACCTTTCCGGCGGGCAGCGTCAGAGAATTTCCATAGCCAGGGCGTTTGTCCGGGACCCAAAGATACTGATTCTGGATGAAGCCACCTCGGCGCTGGATACCATTTCCGAAAAAAAGATTCAGGACAGTGTGGAACGGTTGGTGAAAGACAGGACCACCCTTATCGTGGCGCACCGTCTTTCCACGATACGCAATGCGGATAAAATAGCGGTAGTGGGCGAGGGCGGCCTGCTGGAATTCGGCAGTTATGACGAGCTGATGGCAAAACAGGGAGAATTTTATAAGATGCGGGCGCTGCAGGTGTAAAAAATATTATGGTAGGAGGAAGGATATGTATTTGCTGCCAAAACCTAAAAAAACGGAACCAAAACAGGGAGTTTATGAAATTACCTGGAACAGTGTGATCGTAATTGACGAAAAGATGCAGGAGAACGGCGCTGTCTATGCTTCCATTTTGCAGGAAGGCATTCAAAACAGCACTGGTATGGAGTGTGCGGTACTAAAAGGGAAGAAGTGTGGCAACAGCATTTTTTTAACTGTCATGCCGGAACTTTCGCCGCAGGAATACCGGATACAGATGAATGGGGACGGGATCGTCATTTCCGGGGGAGACGGGGCGGCGGTTCTTTACGGCGTGCAGACTTTGTGCCAGATGATTGCCCAGTGCGGCGGGCTTTTGGAGTGTGTGGAGATAGAGGATGCTCCCGATATCAGATACCGGGGATATTTTTTGGATGAAACGAGGGGAAGGGTGTTGAAGCTTCCTTATCTGAAGAAGATCGTGGACAGGCTTTGCCGTTATAAGATCAACCAGTTTCAGCTTTATGTGGAGCATACGTATCTGTTCCGTAATCTCACTGAAATGTGGCGGGATGAGACGCCGCTGACTGCGGAAGATATTCTGGAACTGGATGAATATTGCCGGAAGCGTCATATAGAGCTGGTACCGGCGCTGGCAAGTTTCGGGCACTTATATACGCTGCTTTCCACGCGCAGCTACGGAGAGCTCTGCGAGCGGAGCCGTTCGTGGGAGGAGCCGTTTTCTTTTGAAGACAGGATGTGCCACCATACCATCAATCCGACGGACGACAGGGCGCTGCCGTTTGTGAAAGAAATGATCGCCGAGTACGGGGCGTTGTTTTCTTCTGATAAATTCAATATCTGTGCGGATGAAACCTTTGACCTGGGCTGCGGGAAGTCAAAAGAAACGGCGCAGAAGATCGGAAGCGGAAAGCTGTACATTCATTATGTAAAGGAATTGTGTGAATTTCTGGTGGAAAGAGGAAAGCAGCCGATGTTTTTTGGAGATATCATCGTTCGGGAACCGGAGCTGATTTCCCTGCTGCCCCGTGAAACGTTGTGCCTGACGTGGGGATATGAGCCGAATCAGCCGGAAGACGAATGCCGTGCCATGGCGCAGGCCGGCGCCGTACAGTATCTGTGCCCCGGAGTGGGAGGCTGGAACCAGTGGATGAACCGGCTGGAAGATGCTTATTCCAACATTACGAAGATGTGCGGGTACGCGCGGAAATACCGTGCGGAAGGGATTTTAAATACCGATTGGGGAGACTTCGGGCATGTGAACCATCCGGAATTTTCCGTACCGGCAATGATATACGGGGCGGCCTTTTCCTGGGATTGTTCGGAGATCGGGTTTGAGGAAATCAACCGGCAGATATCGCTGCTGGAATACGGGGATGCCACAGGACAGGCGGCAGGGATTTTGGCCGAAATGGCGAAGCAGTCACTGTTTGGATGGTGGGGGACGGATATCTATTATGAAAAACATGCGCTTGGGCGCGAGAAGGAAAGCAACCGGCTGCTGCTTCAGGAAATGCTGGAAAACGCCGCTTCCAACGCAGAGAAAGCGGAGAAGGAATTGCAGGCACTGGTCAGAAGGATGAAGCGGATTGCCGTATCCATGGATACACGGGCGAAGGGACTGACGGCGCTGGCGGATTTGGCCGGGGAAGCGATGCAGGTCTGGAATGAAGTGGGCGCCATGATGCAGCGCAGGGAAAAGCAAAAGGAAAAAACGGAAGGAAAGCAGGAAGTATGGAAGCGGGAAGAGGCTTTTCGGCTGGCGCAGCGTTTGGAACGCTGGTTTATGGCATATAAAAAACAGTGGCGCAGCGTTGGACGGGAGGGCGACCTTACCCATATCGGGGAAATTGTATTCTGGTATGCGGATTGTCTGCGTGGAAAGAAGGAAGAAGATGGATAACGGAGAAAAGCAGGAACTGATCAGTGTCATCGTACCTGTTTATAATATCAGGGACTGTCTGCAAAGGTGTGTGGAATCCATCCGGAACCAGACATACTCCAACCTGGAAATCCTGCTGGTGGATGACGGTTCCAATGACGGAACGGAAAAACTGGCGGATGAACTGGCGGAAACGGATGAGCGGATACGGGTTTTCCACAAGCCAAACGGAGGTTCTTCTTCGGCGAGAAATCTGGGAATCCGTGAGGCCCGCGGGCGTTATATCGGTTTTGTGGACAGTGATGATTATATCGAACCGCAGATGTACGGGAAGCTGATGGAAAGTATCCGGCGGGATAAGGTGCGAATGGCCCAAATCTCAAGGGATGAAATCGACGAACGGGGAAACCGTCTGCCCGATGTCTGTACGCCGCCCGAAAAAGCGTATGTCTGTCCGCCGGAAACTTTTCTGCGGGAACTTCTGCTGCATCGGGGAGACTGTTCTTACTGTACGAAGCTGACCGACCGTACCCTTTTGGAACAATATTGTTTTCCGGAGGGGGTACTGAACGAGGACTTTCATTTACTGGTGGAAATGCTGGCGGAAATTGACGGTATAGCCGTTTTGCCGGAGCAGTATTATCATGTGTTTTACCGGACGGGAAGCAATACAAGGAAGAAGTCCAGGAACGAATTTTCGAGAGTTTTTGTGGATATTGTCAACAATGCGGATATGGTGGAGCAGATCGTGGAGAAGAATTATCCGGCGCTGCGGGAAGAGGCGGTGCGGTTCGGGCTGTATCAGCGGCTGGATTACATGCTGCATATTCCGGTGGGGAAAATGGTTTCCGGCGACCGCTTTTATGTTTCCGTGAAAAAATATCTGCGCAGACATGTGGCGGACACGGTAACAAACCGGTATCTGGACAGAAAAAATAAAATCTATCTTCTGCTGCTTACCATGGCACCGAAAACAGTCCGGCGGGTACATGGATGGAAGATGCGCTGTAAGGCATCGGCGGAGTGAAAGGCAGGGATATGGGAAAAACAGGGAGAATGGACAGGCATTATAAAAGTACGGATAGAAGAAAAAGCGGAACGGAGTCTGGAAAAAGCAGCGGATGGCTGTGGACGGCGGCATTTGTTCTGCTCCTTTGTATGCAGATTCTGCTCATGATTTATTATGGCGGAAAGAAGACGGGGTTTCATGAGGATGAGTATTATTCTTATTATTCCACCAACCGGACGGCAGGGCTGTACGAGCCGGACAGGGAATGGGTGGACCGGGATTCTTTCCGCAATGAGTTCGTGGTGCTGCCGGGAGAGGGATTCCGTTACGGACTGGTTGCTACGGTACAGTCATGGGATGTGCATCCGCCGTTCTTCTATTTTATATTGCATACGGCCTGTTCGCTCTTTCCGGGCGTGTTCAGCAAATGGCTGGGGATTGGTGTGAATCTGGTGGCATTTGCGCTGAATTTCGGCCTGCTTTCGTGGCTGGCCTATATGGTGACGGGACGGGATAAGTGGCTGACAATAGCGGTCGTGGCGGTTCACGGTTTCAATCCGGTGATCGTTTCCGGTGTGATGTTTATCCGGATGTATGAATGGCTGACCGTGTTCGTGCTGCTGTGTGCCTGTCTGCATGTGCGTGCGGTAATAAAGAAGCAGGCGGGAGCCAAAAGCTTTCTGCTGCCGCTGATGCTGGTGAATTATCTGGGATTCCTGACCCAGTACTATTATATTATATTTCTGTTCTTTATGGCGGCGGGCTTCTGCCTGTGGAATGTTCTGCCCTGTGTGGGAAAGAAGACAGGGAAGGGCGGCAGCCGGGAAAAAGCCTGTCTGTGGGACAGTGTCCGGGAGTGCGTGGAGTACGGGTGTGCCTGCGGCGTATCCCTGGCGCTGGCCGTACTCAGTTATCCTGCCAGTCTTTCCCACATTTTCAGGGGATATCGGGGAACGGGAGCGGTCTCGGAATTCCTGAATACGGCGAATACGGATGAACGGTTGGGATTTTTTGCCGGTTTGGTGAACGAATACTTATTTGACGGATATTTCTGGCTGTGGTTTTTTCTGATCATTCTGATGGGCGGAGCGGTATCTGCAGTGCGCAGGAGGGAAAAACGGAGAGAGGTTTCCGCCTTATCTGCCGGCGCGGACATTCCGGCGCGGGAACAGAACAGGAAGGAAACGGCGGGGAAGGAAGGAGAGGCGGCGGTATTTTTATTGTTGCTGTTTACGGTCTGCGGTTATTTCTTTACGGTGGCAAAAACCGCGCTTCTGTTGTACGAGACTTCCAACCGGTATCAGCTTCCGGTGTACGGAATCATGATACTGCTGGTGATTACGGCGGTTTACGGATTATGGAAGGAGCTGGCAGGTTTCTGCTGCGGGGAAAACTCGCAGCGGCTGAAGAGGCTGTCTGCGGCAGGAGGAGCGGCGCTGCTGGTTCTGTTTCTGGCAGGGGATGTGCATGAGTTTCTGTCAGGCAAGATGATTTTCCTGTATGAAGAGGAAAAAGAAGATGTGGCGTATGCCAGGGAACATGCCCAAACGCCCGTGATCATTCTTTATAATGACGCCACACCGTATCATGTGTGGTGGCGTTCACAGGAACTGATGGAGTATGACAGACTGTATTTTGTAAGCGAGGGGAATAAGGAACAGATTACGGATGAAATAATCTGTGGAAGCGATCGGGTGATCGTGTATGCGGCAGATTATGATACGCAGGAAGAAAGCCTTGCCATGATACTGGAGAGTATCCCGGGGCTTACGCAATACCGGCTGGTTTCACAAAAATCGCTTTGGAGCGTCTATGAGTTTGATTAAAGCCGGCATTAATAAATTCTTTGGATTTATGGGAGAATGTAATATAGTCAAGTATATATTTTTATGCTATACTGTGCGTTGAAGACTGAAAAACGGGGAAAGATGTAGAAGAATTGATAAATGCAGGAGGAAACAGGATGTTAAACAATAAAACGATTTTGATCACCGGAGGAACCGGTTCCTTCGGGAACTGCTTTACCCAATATGTGCTGGAACACTATGAACCGAAGAAAATTATCATTTATTCCAGGGACGAGTTCAAGCAGCATCTGATGGCGAATAAATTTAAGGAATATGAAGATAAGCTGCGTTTCTTTATCGGAGATGTGCGGGACAAGGAGCGTTTGAAGAGGGCGTTTGAAGGTGTGGACTATGTGGTTCATGCGGCGGCCCTGAAACAGGTTCCGGCGTGTGAGTACAATCCGAATGAGGCGATCAAGACCAATATCCACGGAGCACAGAATGTGATCGATGCGGCATTGGATTCCGAGGTGAAGAAGGTAGTTGCGCTGTCTACGGATAAGGCAGTCAATCCGGTGAATTTATACGGCGGCACCAAACTGGTGTCGGACAAGCTGTTTGTGGCGGCCAATGCCTATGCCGGAACAAAGGATATCAATTTCTCCATCGTGCGGTACGGCAATGTGGCGGGAAGCCGCGGTTCCGTGATCCCTCTGTTCCACAATATCGTGAAGAGCGGCGGAACCGAACTGCCGATTACGGATTACCGCATGACCCGTTTCTGGATCAGCCTGACGCAGGGGGTGGAACTGGTCATTAAAGCACTGGAAGAAGCTACGGGCGGTGAAACTTTTATCAGCAAGATTCCTTCGTTTAAGATTACGGATCTGGCAAAGGCAATGTATCCGGAATACCCGATGAAGGAGGTCGGTATCCGTCCGGGGGAAAAACTGCATGAGATTATGGTGACGACAGAGGACTCCTTTACAACCTATGAATATGCGAAGCATTTCATCGTATATCCGCAGGTGGTGTGGAACAGTAAACAAAAACCCGATTTAAGCGGTAAGAAGGTACCGGAAGGGTTTTCTTACAGTTCGGACAGTAATAAGGAGTGGCTGTCGGTAGAGGATATAAGGGAACTGCTCAAATCGGTGGAACTGGAGAAATAAGCTTCGAAAAGATTGGGATAAACGGAATGGAAAGGTTGGGATAAATATGGAAAAGCCGGCAGTTTGCGGCGGGGTTCCGGTGAGGGATACTAAGATATATTACGGGCATCAGTATATCGATGAAGCGGATGTGCAGGCGGTGGCGGAGGTCGTGAGAAATCAGGACCTGACCTGCGGGCCGAAGATCGGAGAACTGGAGCGGAAGCTGTGTGAGATAACGGGGGCCAAATATGCGGTAGTGTGCAGCAACGGGACTGCGGCGCTGCACATTGCCTGTCTGGCAGCGGGAGTCGGCAGCGGGGACGAGGTCATCACAACGCCAATTACGTTTGCGGCATCGGCCAACTGTGCGCTGTACTGCGGGGCAACCCCGGTTTTTGCGGATATCAATGAGGAGACTTATAATATTGACCCCGAGGAAGTGAAGCGGCAGGTGACGGAACGGACGAAGGCGGTCGTGGCGGTGGACTATACCGGACAGTCGGTTGAGGAAGACCGGCTTTTGGAAATCTGCCGGGAGAATCATCTGGTGCTGATTGAGGACGGAGCCCATGTGATCGGGACGAAGTATAAAGGAAGACCCAACGGTTCCATTGCGGATATGACCACGTTCAGTTTCCATCCGGTGAAGACCGTGACCGGAGGCGAAGGCGGTGCGGTTCTGACCGATCAGGAAGAGTATTACAGGAAACTGCTGTTATACCGTTCACATGGCATTACGAGGGATAAGAACCTGCTGGAGCGGGAACCGGACGGACCGTGGTATTATGAGCAGATTGATTTGGGATATAATTACCGCATGACGGATATACAGGCGGCGCTTTTAATCAGTCAGTTGGAAAAACTGCCGCTCTTTTCGGCCAGAAGGAAGGAAATCGTGGCGCGGTATGACGAGGCGTTCGGGAAGCTGCCGCAGATTCGGGTGCAGAGGGAGATACCGGAGTCGGATACCACGAGGCATCTTTATATCCTGCGTATCGTGCCGGAGAAACTGCGCATAGACAGAAGGCAGTTTTTCGAGGCCCTCGGTGCGGAAAATATATGCTGCAATGTACATTATATCCCGACCTACTATTTCCCTTATTATGAGCGGCTGGGTTATAAGCGGGGAATCTGTCCGAAAGCGGAAAAGCTGTATGAAGAAATCATCAGCCTGCCGCTTTATTACGCCATGACGGATCAGGACGTGGAAGACGTCATCCATGCGGTGACGAAGATTGCCGAATATTACGGTACGGATACAAAGCAGCAGAATCCGGACGGGATACAGGACGGGACGGCACATGAAGCTTAGCATTATTGTGCCGGTTTATAATATGGCGGCAGACGGAAAATTGGAATATTGTCTGGATTCCCTTGTAAAGCAGACCATAGAGGATTATGAGATCATAGCGGTGGACGACTGTTCCACCGACGAATCCCTTTCTATTCTGAAGCGGTATGAAAACAAGTACCCGGACCGGTTCCGAGCAGTCCACTCGGACGTGAACCGGCATCAGGGCGGGGCGAAGAATATCGGGATGAAACTGGCGAAAGGGGACTGGATAGGCTTTATCGACAGTGATGACTGGATCACGGAGGATATGTACGAACGGCTGGTCAGGCGGGCCGAGGAAACCGGCGCCGACCTGGTGGGATGCGATTACTGTCTGACGGAGGAACACTCCATGAAGCCAGGGCGGGTGGTGCCGAATAATAAAAGCAGCCAGAGCGGTATTCTCGATGATGAGAAAAGACGGAGCCTGATTTTGGACGGCGGTAGTCTGGTAGTGAAAATCTTCCGGCGTTCCATGATTTTGGAACATGGGCTTTGGTTTCCCGAACATATTTTTTATGAGGACAATGCACTGGGTAATTCTTATCTGCTGCTGGCCAGGCATTTTGAATATATTGAGGAGCCGATGTATTATTATTACCAGCACGATACATCCACGGTGCACACGATTTCACCGAAGCGGTGCGAGGACCGTATGGAGGCGGGACGGCTGATGCTGGCGGAGGCAGGGCGGCATGGCTTTTTCGAGGCATACAGGCCGGAACTGGAATACAGCTTTACGCTTTTGTTTTATATCAATACGCTGTTTACTTATATGGCAGGAGTGGAGAGACCGAAATACGGCTTCGTGAAGGCGATGGGAAAGGAAATGCGGCAGACGTTTCCCAAATTCCGGCAGAATCCTTATTATTTGGAGCGTACCCATGCGGAGGAGAAGAAACTGATACGGATGCAGCAGCAGTCTACCCTGTTTTTTATGTTATATTATAAACTTTTGTGGACGTATAGGAAGTGGAGGAAGGCTCATGCAAAGTAAGAAGGGCATGGAGATCGGAAGCATATATGAAATCAATCCGGCATGGGCGGAAGCGGGGGAGACGGAAAACGAACAGCGGCTCAGCCTGGCGGGAACGGCAAAGTACGGGAAAAAATTCTGCCGTTATACGGCATCGGGCAGGGAAGCGATAGCGCTGGCGTTGAGAAGTCTGGAACAGCACAGGCCGGCTCTTCCCAAGAGGTGCCTTTTGCCGGCCTATATGTGCGATACCGTTTTTTTTCCCTTTGAGCATGCCGGCTGGGAACTTCATTTTTATCATATCAGCAGAGAGCTGAGGGCAGGGGAAGAAGAACTGCGCAGAAAAATAGAACAGGTCAGGCCGGGTCTGCTTTTTGTCCATCCGTATTATGGTGTGGATACATGGAAGCCGATGCGGCCTTTGCTTCTTAAATGGCGGGAGCAGGGAATCTGTATCATGGAGGATGTGACCCAGTCCTATTATTTGGAGGAAGCGGGGAAGGAGGCGGACTATGTGGTGTGCAGTCTGCGGAAATGGTATCCGGTGCCGGACGGAGGGTTCGCAGCCTCGGATGAAAGCTTTCCGGACGTAGAACTGGAAAATCCGGAATCTTATGCGGAAGCAAGATTGGAAATACTGATCAAAAAATGGGAATATTTAAACGACGAAAGAAGTGTTGGGGAAAAGCAGGATAAGAAGTCGGAGTTCTTGAAAAGGAACCGGGAGCTGGAGGAGGAACTGGACCGGTATGACGGTGTAAGAGGGCTGTCGGGGAAATCGCTGCGGATTCTGCAAAGGACGGATGAAGAGAGGGCCGCAGGCAGCAGAAAAGATAATTACAGGTATTTGTATGAAAGATTGTGCGGAAAAACGCAGTTTTGGCCCGTTTTGAAGCCGGAAGAAGCCGGAGGGAACGGAGCGGAAGGGCGGACGGAGTGCGGAACGGCCCCGCTGTATTTTGCGGTGTATGCAAGGGAACGGGAGGAACTGCAGAGATTTTTGCAGGTTCATGATATTTATGCCCCGGTGCTTTGGCCGGCGGGCGCGGAGAATGAAAATATTCTGTCGGAGGAAGAGAAGTATATTTACCGGCATATGCTGGCGCTTCCCATGGATCAGAGGTATGGGCCGGAGGAAATGCAGTATATGGCGGAGACAATGGAAGAGTATGAACGGCAGAGGACGGAAGGCGCCGCGGACGGGAGGAATTTTACGGATGGAGCGGAACCGGTGGTCGGTATCCGCGCCGATGCCAATGAGACAGTGGCAATGGGTCATATGATGCGCTGTATTACGATTGCGGAGCAGCTGAAACGGAAGGGCTTCAGGGTGGTGTTTTTTACGGCGGACGAGTATGCCCGCGGACTGCTGGAACAGGCCGGAATGGACTGGGTCTGTCTGCATAGTGAGTGGAATCGCATGGAAACAGAAATTCCGCAGCTGCGGGAAGCGGTGAAGAGGGAAGGCTGCCGGAAACTGTTGGTGGATTCCTATCAGGCAGATGCGGAATATTTTGACGGACTGCGGGATTTGTGCAAACTGGTTTATATGGATGACTGCTTCGAAGGGGTGTACCCGGTGGATTTACTGGTAAATTATAATGCGTATCATGTGCGGTTTCCTTATGAAGAGACTTACCGGGGGAAAACAAGGCTGTTGTTGGGAACTTCTTATGTACCGCTCAGGGAGGAATTCCAAAGGCAGGAAGGAGGAGCAGCGGACGGGAAGAGTGGAAGACCGCATATTTTACTGAGTTCCGGAGGCGGGGATATGTATCATGCTCTTGCGGGAGTTTTGGCAGAGGCGGTGAAGGATGCAGAACTGCAGCAGGTGGTTTTCGATACGGTCGTTGGAAACTTCAGCGGTGACGCAGAAGAACTGGAAAGGCTGGCGGGGCGTCATCCGGGCATCCGGCTGCACCGGAACGTGAAACATATGGCGGAATTGATGGAATCGTGCAGTGCGGCGGTTTCGGCGGCGGGTACGATGCTGTTCGAATTAAGCGCCATGGGGATACCTTCCGTCTTTTTTGTCAGTGCGGATAACCAGCAGTATGACCGTGAGTTTTTTGCGGTGGAAGAGCGGATGCTGTTTGCAGGAGATATCCGGACGCAGCGGCAGGAGTGTCTGGAACGGATATGCAGCGGATTAAAGAGGATTCTAAAGGATGCGGATTTGCAGCAGCGCATGAGAGAGGCCCTGCATAAGGTAACGGACGGCAGGGGAGCGGAGCGCATCGCAGAGGCAGTTTTGGAACTTTGAGGATGGAATGAAAAAGAAAGGAGTACCGGAGAACGAGTATGAGTGCAATAGCGATCATAACGGCCCGCGGAGGCAGTAAAAGAATACCTGGGAAAAATAAGAAAGAATTTTTAGGGAAGCCGATCCTCTGCTATTCCATCGAAGCCGCGCTCTCTTCCGGTCTGTTCGAAGAAGTCATGGTATCGACAGACGACGAAGAAATTGCAGAGACCGCCCGCAGGGCGGGGGCATCGGTGCCTTTTATGAGAAGTAAGGAGACGGCTGACGACTATGCGACGACGGATGATGTGCTGATGGAAGTATTGGCCGAATATGAGAGGCGGGGAAGGGTGTTCGATCATATGGCCTGTCTGTATCCGACCGCTCCTTTTGTGACGGCGGAGAAATTAAAAGCGGCAATGGCTCTTTTGGTCGAAACAGATGCTTCGGGTGTGATGCCGGTAGTGGCGTTCTCTTTTCCGCCCCAGAGGGGGATGGCAGTAAGGAATGGCAGGCTGGAATACTGTCAGCCGGAAAACGCCATGAAACGTTCCCAGGATTTGGAAAAGATGTACCATGACGGCGGTCAGTTTTACTGTTATCATGTGGAACGGTACCGGTCATGCAGGGGGGACCTGCCGGACGGCTATGTGCCGATGATCGTACCGGAGACAGAGGTGCAGGACATTGATAATCCGTCGGACTGGAAGCTGGCGGAGATGAAGTATCGGATGATGACGGAGGAAAAGGAATGGAGACGAAAATAAAAATCGGAAACCGGTATTTGGGAGAAGGGGAAAGAACGTTTATCGTGGCGGAGGTTTCGGCCAATCATCTGCAGGATTATGAAAGAGCGGAGAAAATCATCCGTGCGGCGAAAGAAGCGGGAGCGGATGCGGTGAAGCTGCAGACTTATACGGCCGATACGATCACCATGAACTGTGATAACGAATATTTCCAGATCAGGCAGGGGACGATCTGGGACGGGACTACCTTTTATAAGCTTTATCAGGAAGCCTATACCCCGTGGGACTGGCAGCCGAAGCTGATGAAACTGGCAAATGAATTGGGGATGGAATGTTTTTCCTCGCCGTTTGATTTTACGGCCGTGGATTTTATGGAGGAAATGAAGATGCCGGCTTATAAGGTGGCTTCCTTTGAAATAAAAGACATTCCGCTGATCCGTAAGATCGCAAAGCTGGGAAAACCGGTGATCCTGGCTACGGGTATCGCATATCTGGAGGATATCGAAAGGGCGGTGCGCACCTGCCGCGAAGAAGGAAACGGGCAGATCATTTTATTGAAATGCACATCCAGTTATCCTACACCTTATGAAGATATGAACATAAAAGTGATTCCCAACATGGCACAGGTATTCGGCTGTCTGACAGGACTGTCCGATCACAGCATGGGTACTTCGGTAGCCGTTGCAAGCGTTGCGCTGGGAGCCAGAATGATCGAAAAGCACTTTACGCTGTCAAGGGCGGACGGCGGGCCGGATGCGGTCTTTTCCATGGAACCTGCAGAGTTTCGCCGGATGGTGGATGAAGTGCGCATTGTGGAAAAGGCGCTGGGCGAGGTGACATACAAACTGACGGACAAGCAGGAAAGGAGCCGGGAAGAGGGACGCTCCCTGTTTGTGGTGAAAGATATGAAAGCAGGGGAAATTTTTACGGAAGAGAATATGCGTTCCATCCGCCCGGCGTTCGGTATGGCGCCTATGTATTATGAAGAGGTGCTGGGAAGAAAGGCAAGGACGGATATTGTGCGGGGAACGCCGCTGGAATGGAAGCTGGTGGAGTAAACGCCGGCGGAGACGGCGGAATGAAGGCTGGCGGGATGAAAATCGGCAGCATGAAAGCCGGCGGGATCAAAGCCGGTGAAATGAAAGGGTACGCACCGGAACGGAGAGCCGGACGCATTTGGGAGACGGGATATGGAGAAGACGATGATGATACTTGGCGCCAGCGCATTGCAGGTGCCCGCAATAAAGAAAGCAAAGGAAATGGGATACCGGACGATTCTGGTGGATTATGACGAGAATGCCGTTGGATTTCCGTTGGCGGATGTGAAGCTGGTAGTCAGTACGCTGGATCAGGAGGAGGTTTACAGACAGGCGCTGCTCTATCAGCCGGACGTAGTCATTACTTCTACCAGTGACGGGCCGGTGCGGACTGCGGCATATGTGAATGAAAAGCTGGGAAAACGGCCGGATTTATCTTATGAGGATTCTCTTTGTGCCACGATCAAAAGCCGTATGAGAGACCGGCTGCGGGAGAAGGGCGTGCCGATTCCGGAATATTATGCGGCGGCGGATTTTGAAGAATTTAAGAGGGCGGCAGAGCGGCTGGACGGGTATTGTATCGTGAAGCCTGCCGATAATGCGGGAAGCCGCGGCGTCGTGCTGCTGGACGGCAGGAAGGAGAACGGGCGGCAGGAAGAAGTGTGGGAGGAAATCTACACATACAGCAGGAGCCATTCCAGAAACGGCATGGTGATGGTGGAGGAATTCATGACCGGCGCGGAAGTGAGTGTGGAGGCGGTGACGGTGGAGGGAAAGACGCAGATCATTGCGGTGACGGATAAATATATTACACCGCCTCCTTACTTTGTGGAACTGGCCCATTGCGAGCCGAGCAGGCTGCCGGATGAGGTACAGGAACGGATAAAGGAGGTTGCGCTCCGGGCAGTGGCGGCTATCGGACTTGAGAACGGGCCTTCCCATACGGAGATCAAGGTAACGCAGGAAGGACCGAAAGTCGTGGAGCTGGCAGCGAGGCTGGGAGGGGATTTCATTACTTCCAGGCTGGTGCCGCTTTCCACGGGAGTAGACATGGTAGGGGCCTCCGTGGAACTGGCGGCGGGACTGGAAGCGGATATAAGTCCTAAGTGGAGGAAAGGAGCGGCGGTTCAGTTTCTTCATGCAGAACGTGCGGGTGTGCTCGGAACTGTTTTTGTACCGGAAGAAGCGCGCCGGCTGAAGGGTGTGGAGGAAATCGTGCTGTATAAGGACGCCGGAGATGAAGTACACGACACAAGGTCCAGCAATGACAGGCTGGGACATGTGATCACGGCTGCGGACACACCGGAGGAAGCCATGGAAATCGGGAAAAGGGCGCTGGAACTGATTCGGATAGAATGGAGCGCCGGAGGCACCGGCCCAAAAGACATCGGTAAGGAACCGTTCAAAAGATAACAGAAGGGGCAGCGTAAAAACAGCATGAAAAAGAGCAGGAAAGGCAGAATCTATGTCTGCCATACGTATTATCATGTATATGTGGCATGTTTAAAAGAACTGAATCTTCCGGTCAGGGACAGAGGACAGGCGTCGCTGGTGCTCAGTACGATGTCGAACGACTTCGGTGATCTAAAGAGCCGGGCGCAGGCTTGTGGGCTGTTTGAAGCGGTGTATATGTTCAATGAGAAAGAAGATGTGAATTTTCCGGAAGTCATGAAATATCATACGGACCGGGGCAGTCTTTTGGGCAATATGCTGGCAAGGATAAAATATACGAAACTTCTGGGGAAAATGCAGCAGGCGTATGTTCCCGTGGATTTTAAGGAATATGAGGACATTTATGTGTTCTGCGACTCCGACCCGATCGGTTATTATCTGAGTTATAAAAAGATTCCCTATCATGCATTGGAGGATGGTCTGGACTGCATCAGCACGTACGATACGGCAAGATATGACAACCGGGGACATTTTAAGCTGAAAGCTTTTCTGGCTTCCCTGAATCTTATTTTTATCCAGAATGGATGGGCAAAATACTGCCTGGACATGGAAGTGAACGACCTGTCGGTGCTGCCGTATCCCTGTCCCAAATATATTGAAAAGCCTCGCAGGGAATTGACCGAAGGGCTGGATGCGGACGGAAAGGATATACTGGTGCATTTGTTTATTGAGGATATGGATGAGATACGCAGAAAGCTGGAGGAGGGCGGTCCGAATAAAATCCTGCTGCTGACGGAGCCGTTATGCGGACTGGATGTGAGGGAGCGGATCTTCCGGGACTGCATCGAACAGTACGGGGAGATAAACGGGGAAGAATCCGTGGTCCTGATCAAACCCCATCCAAGGGATGTACTGGATTACCGGAAGGTTTTTCCGGAGTATATCGTACTGGACGGGAAATTTCCCATGGAGGTACTGAATTATATCCCGGGACTGCGGTTCCGGCGGGTGATATCGGTGTTTACCGTAGTGCATGCCATCCGGTTTGCGGAGGAAATCGTCTATTTGGGAGAAGATTTCATGGACAACTACGAGCCGCCTGAAATGCACAGGCAGAATGAGATGATCTAGTACAGCGCTGATTACTCAGGAATTAATGCAATGCTGTACCAGGGAGCAGGAGACAGCGCACTGGAAAGGAGAGCGGAAGCAGATGGACGACAGAGGAAATATATTATATTTGGTAGTTCCGTGTTATAACGAAGAGGAAGTGCTGGAACATGCGGCACAGGTCATGAGGGAGAAATTAAGGCGGCTGGAGCGGGAAGGGAAAATATCCGTGAAAAGCAAGATCATGTTTGTAAACGACGGCAGCAGGGACGATACATGGAAGATTATTTCTGCTCTATGCAGGAAAGACGCCGCGTTTTCCGGTATCTGTTTTTCCAGAAATTACGGTCATCAGAGCGCCATCCTGTCGGGGATGCTGGAGGCAGCGAAACATGCGGATATGGTGGTAACGGTAGATGCGGACCTGCAGCAGGATATTGAGGCGCTGGACAAATTTATTGAATGTTACAAGAACGGCTGTGAGATCGTCTACGGAATCCGCAATAACCGGGATACGGACGGATTTTTCAAGAAACTGACGGCTACTGCTTTTTATAAGCTGATGGGTCTGTTAGGGTGCAATGTGATGCAGAACCATGCGGATTACCGGCTGTTGTCCAAAGCTGCTTTGCAGGCGTTAATGGAATACAAAGAAGTCAATCTGTTTTTGAGAGGGCTGATCCCGACGATGGGATTTCCGTCGGATGTGGTATATTTTGACGTAAAGAAACGGGAAGCCGGACATTCCAAATATACGTTAAAGAAGATGCTGACGCTGGCGGTGGACGGTATCACCTCCATGAGTACCAGGCCGCTGCGGCTGATCACGGTATTGGGCTTTCTGGTCAGCGTGTTCAGTATCATCATGATCATTGTGTGTTTAGTGGACTGGCTGATCGGAAGGAATGTGCAGGGTTATACAACCACACTGGTCGTATCGCTTCTGATGGGCGGCCTGACTATCTTTTCTTTAGGAGTGGTAGGAGAATATGTGGGGAAAATCTATCTGGAAACGAAAGCCCGTCCCCGTTATATCATAGAGGCCATGATCTGGAAGGAGGATGAAACGTGAAGACGATCGATATACATGCCGATGATTATGCCCTGTCGGCAGGGGCATCGGAGGATATCCTGAAGTGTATCCGGAAAGGCAGGCTGGACAGCGTCAGCGTACTTACGAATATGTCATGCTATGAAAACTATGCTAAGCTGTATCGGAAAGAAAGGACATCCTGGAAAAAAGAGCCGCTGCTTTCGGTGCACCTGAATTTCATGGAGGGCAGGGCAGTGGCTGCTCCGGAGAAGGTGCCGGATCTGACAGACGACAGAGGTTATTTCCATATGGGATGGGGGAAACTTCTGCTATGGAGTTTCTGTCCGTGGAAATACGGCAGGAGAAAAAAAGAATTAAAGTCGGAAATAAAAGCGCAGACAGAGGCGTTTTGCCGTTATTTCGGCCGGGAACTGCCGCTCCGGTTCGACGGGCACCAGCATACGCAGATGATTCCGATCGTATACCGCGCCTTACTGGAAGTGATACGGGAAGAAGGATATGCGGTGTCCTATATCAGGGTGACCAAGGAACCGGTTCTGCCGTTCCTGCAGGAAGTTTCTCTTTGGAGGACATACCGCCCTGTCAACTGGGTAAAAAATATCCTGTTGAATATCCTTGCTCCTTTCATGGAACGGAAGGCAGTGAGCGTATCGGGTCAGAAGCCCATGTTTTTATGGGGGGTGCTGCTCAGCGGATGCATGGACGAAAAACGGGTCAGGAAGCTGCTGCCTGCGATGAAGGAACAGAGCAGAAGGCGGGGGAGGATATTGGAAATCCTTTTTCATCCGGGATTTTCGTCCGGGGATGAAATGGGTGAGGAGTTTGTCAGTGAAGGAGCGAAAGAATTTTATAATTCCGAAGGACGGAAAAAAGAGTTTGGCAGCGTGATGCGGCTGGAGATGAAATCATGAGGGGCGGTATTTGCAGAGATTGCATTTATACTGTCAGGTGTGCTAAAATATAAGAATGTTTTGGTTAGCATTCACAGCCGAAATGCGCATTTAAGACACAATACAGCGGATCGTGCAGGCATTTGCGGTACAGATGAGTGAGAAAGATAGCAGGCAAAGGTAAGAACCAGATGGGAAAGATTTTAAGGAAGTTAAAGATATTACTGGATAAGAAGCAAAAGAGAATCATGGTATTCCTCATATTTGTCATGCTGATAGGAGCTGCATTGGAGCTGCTTGGCGTGGGGCTGATCCTTGAGGCGGCGACGGTGATCACCGATCCGGACATCCTGGAAAAGAACGACATGCTGGCGTATTTGTACGATATGCTGGGGATGGACAGCATGACGCAGTTTTCCATGTTTATGCTGGGGGCCCTGATCCTGGTGTATGCGGTGAAGAATGCGTATTTGTTTTTTCAGAGTAAAATGCAGTTCCGGTTCGTATACAGCAACCAGTTCGCGACTTCCAGAAGAATGATGATCAATTTCATGCAGCGGCCCTATGAATACTATCTGAACGCGGATACTTCCGTGATCCAGAGAAGCATTACTTCGGATGTGAATAATATGTACGGGCTGATCCTGAGTCTGCTGCAGCTGGTCAGTGAGATGATCGTGTTTGTCTGTCTGACGCTGTTTTGTCTGTTTAAGGATGTGATCATGACATGTACGGTAGCGGTACTGCTGATCGTGGTGCTGATCATCATCAAATGTGTCCTGAAGCCGATCATGAGGAAAGCGGGAGAGGAGAACCAGGATTTTTACAGCGGGCTGTATAAATGGATCGACCAGTCGGTGATGGGGATCAAGGAAATTAAGGTCGCGAACAAAGAGAGTTACTTTATTAATGAATATTGCAAATGCGGTGCGGGATATGTGGGCGCGGTGCAGCGATACAATCTGTACAATGCAACGCCCAGGCTGCTGATCGAGACGGTGGCGATCGCGGGGATGATTCTTTATATGATGCTGCGGCTGGCGTGGGGGACTCCGGTGACGGATATCATGCCGCAGCTGATCACGCTGGCGGCCGCGGCGATGCGGCTGATACCGAGTGCAAACCGTATTAACAATTACCTGACTTCCATCTCGTATTTTGAACCCTTCTTTATGGGAGTGACGGACAACCTGCAGGAGGAAATACGGGATGAGAGTGTGAATTATGACGAAGCTGCCTATCGGACGAAGAAGCATGTGGAGAAGCTTCCGGTTACGAAGGAGATTTGGCTGAAGGACATTATTTATCGGTATCCGAACAGTGACGTGTTTATCTTTAACCATGCTTCCATGTGTATTCCGGTAGGAAAATCGGTGGGCATCGTGGGAACTTCCGGTGCGGGCAAAACAACGGTAGTGGATATCCTGCTGGGACTTTTGCGCATACAGAACGGGGAAATACTGGCGGACGGCATAGAGGTGAGGAATCACTATGAGTCCTGGCTGAAAAATATCGGTTATATTCCGCAGACGATTTTTATGATAGACGCCACCATACGGAAGAATGTGGCGTTCGGGTGTGCGGATGACGAAATCGATGACGGGAAGGTATGGCAGGCGCTGAAGGAGGCCCAGCTGGATGAGTTTGTGAGAGGGCTGCCGGAAGGGCTGGATACAGGAATCGGGGAGCGGGGAATCCGTATTTCCGGAGGACAGAGACAGAGGATCGGGATTGCAAGGGCATTGTATGAGGATCCGGAGGTGCTGGTGCTGGATGAGGCTACCTCGGCGCTGGATAATGAAACAGAAGCGGCGATCATGGATTCCATCAACCGCCTGCATGGGCGTAAGACGCTGATCATCATTGCCCACCGGCTTCAGACGATAGAAAAGTGCGATATTGTGTACCGGGTGGAGAACGGACAGGTTTCCAAAGAGAGATAAGTATAACCGTATGGCAGCGGATATCGGAAGCGGCTGCAGGTATGGAAAAGGAAAGGTTTTGGCAAAAAGTGAATCATATGATAAAGTTTGCAATAGATATGTATAAGAAGTATGAAGAGGCGGTGAATTACCTGTTTTTCGGTTTTCTGGCGTTTGTCGTGAACATGGCTGCATATGCAGCGGCGGCGTGGGTACTGGGCGCGGATAACGAAAAGGTGGTGCTGGTGCTGATCGCGACCGCGTTTGCCTGGATCGTGTCGGTATTGTTTGCATACTGGACGAACCGCACGTTTGTGTTTAAGAGCAGAGTGACGGATAAGCAGGGCGTTTGGAAAGAATTTACATCTTTTATCGGCGCAAGGATTGTGACCGGGGTGATGGAACTGGTCATTATGTATGTGATGGTGGATCTGCTTCATATCCATGATATGCTTTCCAAGCTGGTATGTAATGTGGTAGTCATTGTCTCTAATTATATTTTCAGTAAACTTTGGGTATTTAGAAAAAAACGGGCATAACAGCCGGTTTTCTACGGCGTCATGAAAAGGACAGCCGGATCGGATTTCAGGGAGGGAAGTCTATGGGACAGACGGGTCGGCCTGCGGCGGGGCAGCAAAAAAGAATGGCGAATTATGAACTGCTGCGCATCCTGTCGATGCTTATGGTGATCACGCTGCATTATTTAAGCCATACAGGAAGCCTTCTGACACCGGGGGAAGCCGCGCAGGGCAGACAGGTGCTGGGAACTCTGATAGAATCTTTCTGTATCGTGGCGGTGAATGTGTATGTATTGATAAGCGGATATTTCCTGGTGGAAGCAGGATTCCGTCTGAAGAGGATTCTGGTGCTGGTCGGACAGGTGCTCTTCTATGCGCTGGCAGTGCCTCTTGTCATGCTGGGACTGGGAAACTTTAACGGGGAAGCGGGACTGTATCAGATGATTCCGTACGTCTTTCCCCTGCAGGCGGAGCATTACTGGTTTGCTACTTCCTATGTGCTGCTGTATCTGTTCACGCCCTTTTTGAATACGGCGGTGAAGCATATGGGAAAACGGCAGATGCAGATTGCGCTGGCAGGGCTGCTGCTTCTGTTCAGCATAGAAAAAAGCGTGATCCCGGCAGTGTTTGTGACAGACCGTTTCGGATATGATTTCGGATGGTTTTTATGTGTGTATCTGCTGGCGGCTTATATCCGGTTATATGGGTTTTCCTTATTGAATACGGCAAAACGGGCGTGGAGCTGTTATATATGCTGCGGGCTGTTTCTGTTTGCGGCAGTGACCGTCTCTTATCTGATTCATGAAAAGACGGGAGCGCTGGCCTATTATACGACAGTGCCCTTTCATTATAATTATATTTTCTGTCTGTTGGGAGCGGCGGCGTTATTTGCCGCTTTTGGATATGTGAAGATTCCGGCGGGAAAAGCGGCTGACCGGATATGCCGGCTGTCTGCGTTTACGTTCGGGGTATATCTGTTCCATGAGCATCTGGATATCCGGAATGTATGGGTGGGATGGATCGAAGAGTTTCTGGGACCGGTGTCGCAGACCGGACTGGCCGGTTTTCTCGGCCATCTGGTGATCTCGGTAGCGCTGGTGTATGCGGCCGGAACGTTTGTAGACGCGGTGCGGCTGAACATATTCCGGTTTACCGGAAGGTATCTGTCGCAGACCAGACCGGCCGGCTGGATCCGGAAACTGGATGAATATTGGTAGAATGGGATGCGGAGCTGGAATAAACATGAAAAGTATGAAAAATAGTATAAGCCGAATTATGTTTCCCCTGTTGCTGCTCATATTTCCCCTGCTGCTCATCAATCAGGGAATCGATATTTCGGATACGACGTATTCTCTTGGATATTACCGTTTTATGGGGGAAATGGACGTAACATGGGTGCTGGCGACTTATCTTGCCAATGTGACGGGGGCTCTTTTCATGAAGCTGCCCATGGGGAATACGCTGCTTGGCATGAATTTGTATACCGGGCTGCTGACGGCGGCCATTGCGCTGCTCTGTTATGCCGTGCTGTCGAAGTGGATGCCGGCCTGGATTGTTTTCATCGGAGAGGTGATCGCGCTAGGGTTATGCTGGTGTCCGACCACGACGCTGTACAATTATCTGACCTATCTGCTTTTTGCAGCCGGAAGCCTGCTTCTTTGTCAGGCGCTGTTTACGGATAAAAGCGTTTATTATATACTGGCGGGAATCTGTCTGGGACTAAACGTGATGGTGCGTTTTTCCAATTTGGCGGAGGCCGCTTTGATTCTGGCGGTATGGTACGCCGGATGGCTGAAGCGGGACCGCATAGGGGTAACGGTGAAAAAGACAGGGCTTTGCCTGGCCGGTTATGCGGCGGGGTTTGTCAGCGTGCTCGTTCTGATCGCGGCAAGATATGGGCCGGGGGCTTTCGGCGGAATGGTGGAAAGTCTGTTCGGAATGACCGAAGAAGCTTCTGACTATACTTTATGGGGGATGGTTTCGGCCACTGCCGACGCTTATCTGGCCGGACTGAAGTGGATGGCTTACATGGTGCCCTGTACGGCGGCGGGGATCATTCTGTTTCTGGTCAGAAAAGGGCAGTATGAAAGAATGAAAAAGATGCTGTACTGTTTTGGTATGGCAGTGCTGCTCCGGTTTTACTGGGGGCAGGGGATGTTTTCCCTGCGATATTATAATGAGGGCTGCATTTTTCAATGGATGATGCTGTTTTTGATCGTGTCCGTGTGTTGTGCGGCGGCGGGAATCGGCGGATATTTATCCCCGGATAAGAGAGAACGCATGGCGGCGGCGGTCGTGCTGCTGATCATTCTGATCACGCCGCTCGGGAGCAACAATTATACCTATCAGAATATGAATAATCTGTTCCTAGCGGCGCCTTATACGCTTTGGGCGTGTTACCGTCTGTTTCTGAAAACGGGGAAAAGGAGCGTACATTTTCCGTGGCAGGCGTTTTTGGCGCTGATTCTGCTGATGACTTTGGTGCAGGGAATCGGCTTTGGGCTGAATTATGTATTCCGTGACGGGATATACGGCGACGCACGGGATTCCAGAGTGGAAAACAGCGAAGTGCTGAAAGGAATGTATACGACGGCGGAGAATGCGGAGAGCCTGACCGGTTTGATCGATTTCTGCGAAAACAGCGGGGTGACGGAAGAGCCGGTACTGATATGGGGAGATGCACCGGGACTCAGCTACATACTGGATGTTCCGGCAGCGATCTTCACTACATGGCCGGAAATACCGAGCAATACTTACGCGGCGCTGGACCGGGCCCTGGCGGAACTGGAATGGGAGCCGGCGGTAATCCTGCACAATGAAACGGGAGAACCGGTAACGGAAGGAGAGAAGACGGACTTGATCCTGGATTTTATCGAGTCCCATCATTATCGATGTGTCTTTGAGAATAACAATTATCAGATTTATGAAGCGCCAAAGCGGCACGAAGAATAAGGAATGGAGGAGCTTATGATAAACTTTAACGTCCCCCCTTTTACGGGAAAAGAAATGGAATATATCCGTCAGGCAGTGGAAAACCAAAAAATATGCGGTGACGGTGAATTTACGGCAAAGTGTAATAAGTGGATTGAGGAACGGACCGGTACGGCAAAGTGCCTGCTGACCACATCCTGTACCCATGCCACGGAACTGGCGGCGCTTTTGGCGGATATAAAAGAGGGGGACGAGGTCATTATGCCGTCCTATACCTTCGTATCCACGGCGGACGCTTTCGTATTGCGGGGGGCAAAAGCCGTATTTGTGGATATCCGGCCGGATACGATGAATATTGACGAAAACCTGATCGAAGATGCCGTTACGGATAGGACCAGAGCAATCGCGGTGGTCCATTATGCCGGTGTGGGATGTGAGATGAACCGGATCATGGATATTGCCAAAAGGCATGATCTGTATGTCATTGAAGATGCGGCGCAGGGTATCATGGCTTCTTATAAGGGAAAAGCGCTTGGCACCATCGGCGACTTTGGCTGTTTCAGTTTTCATGAGACAAAAAACTACAGTATGGGAGAAGGCGGGGCGCTGCTGATCCGGGATGAGACGTATGTTGAGAATGCGGAGATCTTCCGTGAGAAAGGGACGGACAGGAGCAAATATTTCCGTGGACAGGTGGACAAGTACCGTTGGATGAATTACGGTTCCTCTTATCTGCCCAGTGATATGAATGCGGCTTATCTGTATGCCCAGCTGGAAATGGCGGATGAAATCAACGATATCCGCCTGGCGAGATGGAACCGTTATCGGGAACTGCTGGCTCCTTTGGCGGAGAGCGGGAAGATAGAGCTTCCTTTTATTCCGGAAGGCTGTGTCCACAATGCCCATATGTTCTATATCAAGGCGAAGGATATGGAAGAGAGGACGGCGCTGATTCGATTCCTGAAAGCGAATGAGATTTTGGCGGTATTTCATTATGTGCCGCTGCACTCGGCCCCGGCAGGGTTGAAGTTCGGGCGGTTTCATGGGGAAGACAGGTATACTACGCGGGAAAGCGAAAGGCTTTTGCGGCTTCCCATGTTTTATAAGCTGACTGAGCAGGAAGTGGATTATATTGCCGGAAAGGTGAAGGAGTTTTATCATGAGGGTTAAGGCTCTTTACAGGCGGTATGAGAACCGGATTCTTGCTTCAGCCCTGCTGTTTGTTTTATTGTTATGGATCGGCATACGATTTGATTATTACTATGAGTTGAATGATGATACGGTCATGAAAGATACTTTGTCAGGCGTTTATACGGGAGTGCCGGAGGGACATAATATACAGATGCTTTATCCGCTCAGTTTCCTGATCAGCCTGTGTTACCGGATTTTTCCGAAAGCTCCGGTGTATGGTATTTTTCTCTGCTTATGCCAGTATGGATGTATCTGGCTGATCGTGAACAGAAGTCTGAGGTTCGGGCACAGCACCCGGATAAAAGCCGGAATGGCTCTTGCGGAAGGAATTATGTTTGCCGCACTGTATTTATGGCATTTCGTGTTTCTGCATTATTCTCTTGTCAGTGCGCTACTGGCTGTTACGGCAGTGTTTTTATTTATGACTTCTGAAAAGGAATCCGGCAAGCAGTTTATCAGGGAGAATATCCCATCTGTTTTTCTGGCGGTTTTGTCATATATGCTGCGGACTGAGATGCTGCTGATGATGGCGCCGTTTTTCTGTGTGGGCGGTATATATCGGTGGTCGATGGAAGAGAGGTTTTTTGCCGGAGAAAATGTAAAGAAGTATTTAACCGTAATTGCTGCCATTCTGATAGGGATGGCAGCGGCATGGGCGGCAAATGCGGCGGCATTCGGAAGCGGGGAATGGAAAGAGTTTGTGGGATTTTTTAACAGCCGGACGGAATTATATGATTTTCAGGGACTGCCGGCTTATGTAAACCATAAAGAAATGTATGAAAGCCTGGGGATGACGCAGACGGAACAGCAAATGCTGCTGGAATGGTATAATTTTGGACTGGATGATACGCTGGATGCAGAGAAGCTGGATATCATAGCAAAGTATCAGGAGCAGCAGCGCACGGCGGGGGAATCAATGCGCTCTATATTGGTCAATACGGTAAAAAAGTATTTGTACCAATGGACGGATAAAAATGACCGCCCCTGGAACCGGCTGGTAATCGTTTTTTATGCGGCGGTATTTTGGGTGATATGTTTGAAGGCGGCAGCAGGAAAAGAAGCCGGGGGATGGATGAAAGGAAGCGGAACCCTGCTGCTGCTGTTTGGGGTCAGGAGTGCCGTATGGATGTTTATTCTGATGCGGGGCAGGTATCCGGAACGTATTACCCATTCGCTGTATCTTATGGAAACCGGTATGCTGTTTGCAATGCTTCATACAGAATCTGCCTTTGCAAATTACGGGAACCAGACGGAAGGGAAAAACGGGGGTGCGGCTGTGGGTAAACGGGTATGCAGGAGCCTTTGCCTGTTTGCGGCGCTGGTTTCTTTTGCCGGCTGCATGATAGGCAGAAAAAATGCGGAAGAAGTGGGAGAAGAACACCGGTTGAGGTCAGAGGCATCCGCAGAGAGTATGAAGGAATACTGTACAGATCATGCAGATAATTTTTATTTTGTAGATGTATATACGATTCTTACCTGCGACCGGTATACGCCATATTTGGAAACGGTTTTTGAAGAGGTGGATAACGGGCTGAGAAATTATGACATTATGGGGGGCTGGCTAGTTAAGAGTCCCACTTATCGGAAAAAACTGGAAGCTTTTGGAATGGGTTCCATGCAGGATGCCCTTTTATATAAAGAAAATGTATATTTGATGGCAGACCTGTCAAAAGAAATGACGGTTTTTGAGGACTATTTCCGGGATCAGGGAGTGAATGTACGGTTGGAACTGACAGACAGCGTATGCGGCAAAATCGGCGTATATAAGATAAAGATAGAGGAATCACCGGCTGTGGGATAAAGCGGCTGGACAGTATGGTATGACAGACCCAGGACCGGGAATGCGGGTTGATGGGAATTCAGGGAAAGGCATGGTTGCGGATATGCGGGAAGTAAGAATAACAGGGCGGCACATTGTACTGCGACAGATGGAGTATACGGATACGGATCATATTGTGGCGTGGCGCAATAAGGAACGGGTGAGGAGTCACTTTATCTATCGGGAGACCTTTACGCCAAAGGGGCATGAAAACTGGATTCATACCATGGTGGAAACCGGAAAGGCAGTACAGTTTATCATATGTGAGAAAGAAACCCTGCGTCCGGTGGGGAGCGTTTATTTCCGGGATATTGACAGGAATAAGAAAGAAGCGGAGTATGGCATCTTCATCGGAGAAGACGATGCAGTGGGAAAAGGTTATGGTTCGGAGACTGCGTGTCTGGCGGTAAAATATGCCTTTGGAGAAATGGGGCTGGATAAACTGGTGCTGCGCGTATTTACGGATAATGAGGCGGCGGTGAGAAGTTATGAGCGGGCGGGATTTGTCAGGGAATCCGTGCTGGAAGCCGTGGAATGTTCGGACGGCGAGAAGAAAGATATGTTTTTTATGACACTGGTGAAAGCAGCGAAAATAAGTTTTGTCATTCCCTGTTACCGGTCCGAAATGACGCTGCCGAAGGTGGTGGAGGAAATCCGGACCGCGATGAAAGGGCTGGGAAAAGCCGGGAAGCCATATGATCATGAGATCGTACTGGTGAATGACTGCTCTCCCGATGATACCTTTGGAACGATCCGGCGGCTGGCGGAAGAAGACGGGAAGATCATAGGGATTAACCTTGCGAGGAATTTCGGACAGCACGCCGCGCTGATGGCGGGGTTTCATTATGTGAGCGGGGATATCGTAGTCTGTCTGGACGATGACGGTCAGACGCCGGCCGATGAAGTCGGTAAGTTATTGGAGGGAATCGAGCAGGGTTCGGATGTGGTATATGCGAAGTACGAACATAAGAAACATTCCCTGTTCCGTAATTTCGGCAGCCTGGTCAATGAGGAAATGGCGAAGGTGATGCTTGGAAAGCCGAAAGATTTATATGTATCCAGTTATTTTGCGGCCAGACGTTTTGTAGTGGAGGAAATGAAACGGTATACCAATGCATTTCCTTACGTGATCGGGCTGGTGCTCCGGACGACGAGGCGGATCAGCAATGTGACAGTCACGCACAGGGAGCGGGAAGTGGGGACTTCCGGTTATACGCTTGGAAAATTGTTCGGCCTGTGGTTTAACGGGTTTACGGCATTCAGCGTGAAGCCCCTGCGGATCGCCATGGTCATCGGATGTACCTGTTCGGCAGCAGGCTTTCTGTACGGAATCTATACAGTCATCAAGAAATTTGTCAATCCGGATGTGCCGATGGGATTCAGTTCGCTGATGGCGGCAATCGTGTTTATGGGCGGTATGATGATGGTGATGCTGGGACTGGTGGGAGAATATGTCGGCAGGATGTATATCAGCATGAACAGTTCTCCGCAGTATGTGATAAGGGAGACGGTCAATGAAAATGGACAGGAAAAATAACCGGATCATGTGTGGAGCCGGCGCACTTGCGCTGGCAGCGGTTTTCAGTCTGCCCCGGATGCTGGATTTAAAAGGAAATACGCTGGCAGTAAGCAACAGCTGGTTCAGTGTATTGGCATATGGGGTTTTTTGGTTTCTCTGTTATCGTTCCATGACGGAAGTGCGGCAGGAAGGCGGGGCAGGGACGGATGCGGGCAGGGGCGCGGAAAAAAAGCGGAGACGCGGGCTGACAGCCGCCGGCGCAGCCGCCTGTCTGTTTTCACTGTGTATTGCCTTCGGGGTACAGCTGGACCATACGGAGAGCGTGGATTTCAGGGACGGACGGATGTGGCTGTCCGTGTTGGTCTGGTCCGTGGTGCTGACGTTTTGGATTTACAGCGGATGGATCTGGCTGGAGCGGCGCGGGAACGGTAGTGCCGGCAGGGCTGAAGACAGCCGCGTGACGGGAAAGAAGAGGAACGGAAAAAAGATGCGCCCGTATAACCGGATTCAGAAGTGGGACAGCCTGCCGGGAAAAAAGCAGGCTGCGGTTTTAATCTGTTTTTTCCTGCTCTGCTGGCTTCCGGTATTTCTTGCGGCATATCCGGGTTTTTTTGTATACGATGCGCAGGATGAACTGGTACAGGTACAGACGAGGCAGTTTACCACCCATCATCCGCTGCCGCACGTATTGCTGTTAGGCGGAACCGTACAGGCGGTTTATAAGCTGACCGGTTCTTACAATGCGGGGATAGCGGTCTATACGGTGATGCAGATGGTATGTATGGCAGGAGTGTTTACGTATGTGATATCGTTTATGAAAAAGTCAGGGGTCCGCAGATGGCTGCGGGCAGTCAGCGTATTTTATTATGCCTTTTTTCCGGTGAATGTGATGTTTGTGCTCTGTTCGGCAAAGGACGGCCTGTTCAGCGCTGCGCTGCTGCTGCTGCTGACGGCATTGGCACAGATGGCGGGACAGCCCGAAACCTTTTGGAAGGATTGGAAAAATACAGCGGTTTTCGGCATCAGCGCATTGGTTATGATGTGTCTGCGGCACAACGGCATGTATGCGTTCCTGATATTGGCGCCCGTGATGCTGTTTTTTTACGGAAAGGGAGTCCGGCGCAAAATGGGATGTCTGGTTGGAATCGTGTTCGGATCTTATATCCTGATATCGTCCGGGCTGGCCGGCATACTGCAGGCGCAGGATTCCAGGAATCAGGAAATGCTTACAGTGCCCATCCAGCAGCTGGCAAGAGTATGGAAATACGAGAAAGACAGTCTGACGGAAGAACAGAAAAAAACATTATATGAGATTCTGCCGGAAGACGTACTTCCCTTTTATACCGCGAAAGTATCGGACGGAGTGAAACGCTGGTTCAATAATGAAGCGTTTGCCGCGGACCCGTGGAAGTATGCAGGATTATGGGCCAAGGTGGGGAGCCGGCATCCGTTTACCTACCTGAATGCATGGTTCATGACCTCTTACGGATTCTGGTATCCCGATACGGTGATTGATGTGTACCGGGGGAACGGTGTATTTACTTTTACTTACGCAGACAGTTCCTTTTTCGGCTATGAGGTGGAACTGCCGGGAACGAGGGAGAGTAAAATACCGTGGCTGGACGGGATTTACCGGAAAATGTCGTTAGAAATCGCGCAGCAGAACATTCCGGTGGTATCCATGCTGTTTTCTCCCGGATTTCTTTTCTGGGTATTTGTCTTCACAGGTGGGTATGCTTATTATAGGAGGAAGTATGAGTGGCTGCTTCCGTTTTGCATGATCCTGCTTCTGTGGCTGACGGTGATATTGGGGCCCACCTATCTGCCGAGATATGTGCTGATTTTGTGGTTTGCGCTTCCTGGTGCGCTGGCAGTTCTTGTAAACGGAGGATAACTGTGCTATACTTACCCATGATTACCAGGTTTGTGTCTGTGCTGCATCCGCAAACCCCAAATGCGCGGAAAGCTGCGCAATGACCCGGAACTGCCGTGCCGTAAGCGGCAGGAACCGAAGTGTGCAGAAAGAGAATGGAGAATTGGAAATATGTATAAAGTGGTAAAACAGAGCCGTGCCGTACAGTGTATCATTATTTTGCTGACGCTGCTCATGATGATAACGATCTATCCCCTGCGGATGTGGAAGGAAACGATTCATTCCGTGAGCAACCAGCGGATTGCAGGGTCTTCCGACAGTGTGGAGGAGGATTATCTGCTGCAGCGCTTCATTGCGCAGTACGACCACCTCGGGACGATCAATCTGTATGTGGTGGATTTTCAGAACGGATGGAATTATGACCAGAGGGTGGATTCTTTTTTGTTCCGTATGCTGGATTCGGACATGCAGATCATGTTCGAACAGCAGGTGGATATAAGGTTTATTGACATCCCCGGATTCTGTCCGATTTATATTAATGAAGATCTGGAAGTGGGAAAGGATTACTATTTTTTCCTGCAGGGAATCAAGGGAAGCAGGGTATGGTTCGGGCTGGAGGAGACGGAAAGTGCGGGAACGCCCTATGTCAGCCGGCTGATCTATAATTACGATGAAGTAGAAGGTTATAATATCATAGGCGAGTACAACTATTCGGTTCCGCTGCGGAAGGACAAGGTTTTTAAGTATGATGCGGCGCTGGCGGCGGTCATGGCCGTGCTGGTGGCGGCAGTGGAATTATATGTGCGTCTGACGAAGCGGGACAGGCTGGTCACGGTGGAACGGGTCGTGCACGTGACGGCAAATGTGCTGGTGGCGGCAGGCGTGCTTCTGTCATTTTGGATGGTCAGTGTGCGCAGACTGTTCAGCGGCGGATGGATAGACAATCTTTTTTATACGTTGGGAATCCTGATTGCAGGCGCGACCCTGTTTTATGTCATAAACCGCAAACCGGACCGGAGCGGTTATATACCTGTCCGGGAAAGATGGAAAGAGAGCGGGGCGGATTATCTTCAGACGATTTTCTTTGCTGCAGCGGTATGGGCCTGCTGCAATTATATGAACGGTCTGTATGATATCCATCACAGGGCGGCGGAACGGCAGTTAATGGTCTTTCTGGCTCTGGCGGCTGTCGTGATGGGCAGGAAAGAAGATATATGGAATAAAGTGACCATCATTTACGGGGTGATAGCGGCGGCTGTTACGATGCGTTACTGCAGTATTTACGTAGATGTCCTGGCGATGGACGAATGGGATCTCAAGATTCTGCGGTGGCAGATCGCAGCGCTGATACTGGGCGGATTCCTTGTGGTAAATATCATTCTGCAGTTTGTCAGAAGAAGGAAGATGGCGCGTATCAGTCTGTGGTATGGAGGGGTGCTGGGAATCTTTTTCATTCTGGCGGTCATATTCCGCAATACGAGGTGGTGGACGGTCGCTATGGCTGTTTCGTTTACGATGTTCTATATCCGCTATGCGCTTTGGGATAAAAAGGCGCATTTGCTGCAGAATATATGTAACGGGCTGCTGCTGAATTTTGTCTGCTCCATGTTGTTCTGTTTTGTACGCAGACCGTTTCTTTCGTGGATATATCCCCGTTATCCGTTTGTCTTCCATACGGTGACGGTGACGGCCGTGTATATGGCATTTATTATGTGTGCGGCGTTTATAAAACTGGCGGACCGGTATTTGGAATATCTGCGGACAGGGTCCGGCAGTCTGGTCCGGTATCTGAAAAAGGAACTTCTGCTTTTCGGAATATCGGGCACTTATATGATGTTTACGGCCTCAAGAACGGGATTTCTGGCAGTGGCGCTGATGATACTCGTAGTATTCGTGCTGTTCGTAACGGAGCTGGGAAGACGGAAGGTCCGCAGCGGCGGGGTGCTGCTGGCGGTCATGGCGGCGTCTGTTTTATGGTGCTTTCCGATGATCTTTACGGCGCAGAGAATTCTTCCGGCCGTGTGCAATCATGTGTTCCGGTATGAGGTGGAGACTTTTCCCGATGTGATCATGAGAGGCGCGGAATGGGATTCCATGTATTTTATCAATATCGGAAGGTTTGTGGAGGTATTTAACAATAAGATTTTCGATATACCGGAAGGCGGCACTTATGCTTACGAGAGAAGCGAGGAATACCAGAAGTATCTGGCAAAGCGCTTTAACAGCAAGGGCGAAGTGGTATGGGAAGGCAGTATTGAAGAGCTATATGAGGAAGAATCGGCAGAGAACGGCGCGCCGGCAGATTCCGCGGCCGGGGAAGACAGGGATATGGAGGAGGCTTCGGAAAGCAGCGGAAGTTCCGATAACGGCAATGTGGCAGGCCGGGGAGATAAAAAGCTGAACATCATCGGTACCAAATCGGAAGAGGAACGTGCAGCAGCCGAACAGGCGGCCGCAGAGAGGGAGAAAGAAGCGCTGGAAGGCGATTTTACCGATGATGAAGAGGAAGAGCCGGAAGAGGATCTGAATGTTTACGAAAAGACCGAGGAATATGCAAATGGCCGTATGGATATCTTCCGGGCGTATCTGAAAGAACTGAATCTGGCCGGACATGATGATATGGGGGCGGTATTACCGGACGGGTCATTGGCGGTCCATGCACACAATATTTATCTGCAGGTGGCGTATGACCATGGAATAATCGTGGGCGTGGCATTTGTATTAGTGGGAGCGGCGACTTTTGTACAGAGCTGTATCTATTATAAAAGAAAAAAGAACAAGGTACTTTGCGCAGCCATGCCTGCGGCTGTACTGACTGCATTTGCCATGGCAGGACTGGTGGAATGGATCTTCCATCTGTGCAATCCGGCGGGATTTATCCTGCTGCTGGTGTTGGCGCCGCTGCTTTTTGATATGGGTGAAAAAGACAATGAGAGAGCAAGATAAGAAAGAGAAAAAACCTTTTAACGTAAAACTGTTTTACCGCAGAACATGCCTGATCATCTATGATATCATCAGTATTGTATTCGCAAGCTATATGGCGGTTCTGATCCGGTATGAATTTCGGCTGGACGAGGTTCCGGAGCACTTTCTGGCGCCGATCAACCGGTTTCTTCCGCTCAATATCCTGCTTACGCTTTGTATTTTCTATCTGTTCCGGATGTACCACAGCCTGTGGGCGTTCGCGGGAGAGACGGAACTGCAGAATCTGGTCATGTCCTGCGTGCTTTCCGCGCTTTTGAACAGCGTGGGGCTGCAGTTTTTCAAAACGACAGGCCAGCCGGTGCCGAAGAGTTACTATTTCCTGTACCTGTTCGTGCTGATCAGCATGATATTTGCCAGCCGTTTTTCCTATCGTTTTCTCCGCAGTCAGAAGCATAAGCAGCAGAATAAGAAAAACGGTATATCCGTTATGGTTATAGGGGCCGGAGAGGCCGGTAATGTGATCATCAAGGAAATTGTAAACAGCAATTTCAGCACGATGGTGATCAAATGTATCATTGATGACGACAAGGGGAAATGGGGAAGATATATACAGGGGATCAAGGTGGCGGGCGGCAGGGACAAGATCATTGAGTCCGCGGATATCTATGATATTGACGAGATCATTGTGGCGATGCCTGCGATCTCCCGTTCGGAACTGCGTAAAATACTGGAAATCTGTAAAGAAACCAATTGCAAGCTGCGTTCCCTTCCGGGCATGTACCAGCTGGTAAACGGGGAAGTGAATGTGAGCAAGCTGCGGGATGTAGAGGTGGAAGACCTGCTGGGCAGGGATCCGATCAGCGTGGATCTGGATTCCATTCTGGGCTATGTGCAGAATAAGACGGTGGTAGTGACAGGCGGCGGCGGTTCCATCGGAAGCGAACTGTGCAGACAGGTGGCAAGCCACAGGCCGGGACAGCTGGTGATCATTGATATTTATGAGAATAATGTATATGATATTCAGCAGGAGTTAAAGACCAGGTATCCGGAACTGAAGCTGGTAGTGCTGATCGCTTCTGTCCGCAATACGAACCGGATGAACTGGATTTTTGAGAAATATCGTCCGGACATTGTTTATCATGCAGCGGCGCACAAGCATGTGCCGCTGATGGAAGACAGCCCAAATGAGGCGGTGAAGAACAATGTGTTCGGTACGTGGAAGACAGCGCAGGCGGCGGCTTTTTACGGGGTAAAGAAATTCGTCCTGATTTCGACGGATAAGGCGGTGAACCCTACCAATATCATGGGGGCCAGCAAGCGTATCTGCGAGATGATCATACAGACGTTCAACAATCATTACGATACGGAATTCGTGGCGGTGCGTTTCGGGAATGTGCTGGGCAGCAACGGCAGCGTGATTCCGCTGTTCCGCAAACAGATCATGGCTGGCGGGCCGGTGACCGTGACCCATCCGGATATCATCCGTTATTTTATGACCATACCGGAGGCTGTTTCTCTCGTTCTGCAGGCAGGAGCTTATGCGAGGGGCGGGGAAATCTTTGTGCTGGATATGGGAGAGCCGGTGAAGATCCTGGATCTGGCGGAAAACCTGATCCGGCTGTCCGGTTACCGGGTAGGAGAGGATATCAAGATTGAGTTTACGGGGTTAAGGCCCGGCGAAAAGCTTTATGAAGAGCTGCTGATGGATGAAGAGGGATTGAAGGAAACGGCGAATAAACTGATACATGTGGGCAAACCGATTGAAATAGATGAGATGCATTTCTTTGCGCAGTTGAAGAAGCTGAAAGAGGAGTCCAAGAATGAAAGCAGGGATATCCGGCCGCTGATCCGGGAGATTGTGCCTACTTACCATTATGACGAAAGTTGAAATATCTGACAGGAACGGAGGTTAGTTATGGAAAGAAAGAAAATTTATCTGTCATGCCCAACCATGCATGGGGAAGAACAGGAATTTGTAAAAGAGGCGTTTGATACGAACTGGGTGGCGCCTTTGGGACCTAATGTGAATGCTTTTGAAAAAGAGATGGCGCAGTATGCGGGAATTTCCCATGCCTCCGCCTTGAGCGCAGGGACGGCGGCGATACATTTAGCCCTGCGTCTGCTGGGGATTGGGCAGGGGGACATTGTATTTGTCCCGTCTCTTACTTTTTCGGCAAGCTGCAATCCTGTCGTCTATGAAAAGGCAGTTCCGGTGTTTATTGATTCGGAACGGGATACATGGAACATGTCTCCGGAAGCGCTGGAAAAGGCTTATGAAAAATATCCGGCTCCAAAGGCCGTTATTTTGGTACATCTTTACGGAACGCCGGCCAAATTGGATGAGATCAAGGCAATCTGCGACCGGCACGGCACGGTACTGATCGAGGATGCGGCAGAGTCGGTGGGCAGTACTTATAAAGGAAAACACACAGGGACGATCGGTAAGATGGGGATTTATTCTTTCAACGGAAATAAGATCATCACCACTTCCGGAGGAGGCATGCTGGTATCGGAAGACGAAGCGCTGATCAGCAAGTCCCGTTTTCTCGCGACACAGGCACGCGATCCGGCAAGACATTACCAGCATTCCCAGATCGGTTATAACTACCGGATGAGTAATATCGTTGCAGGCATTGGCAGGGGGCAGCTGCTGCACCTGGAAGAACACAAAAAGCGGAAGAAAGAAATCTATGCACAGTATAAAGAAGCGTTTGCGGATATTCCGGAGATAAGCATGAATCCGCTGAATGCGGACGGGGACGCGAACTGCTGGCTGTCCTGTATGACCATTGCGCAAGGGTGCAGTGTGACGCCGGATATGGTGATGGATGCGCTGGAAAAGGAGAACATCGAGACACGCCCGATCTGGAAGCCGATGCATCTGCAGCCGGTATTTGCAGACAATGATTTTATTACCGTGCAGGAGCAGGGGAGCGTGGCGGAGGATATTTTTAACAGAGGGCTCTGCCTGCCGAGTGATATCAAGAATACAGAAGAAGACATGGAGTTCATCATCGGTATTGTGCGCGGGCTGTTCCAATAAGGAAAATACGCAACGAGGTTCCGAAAAGGGAACTGCGGAACCGGAATCAGGAGAGAGTATGTATCGGAAATTTGTGAAGCGTGGGCTGGATTTTCTATTATCGTTTATGGCGGTTGTGGTACTGAGTCCCGTACTCCTTATATTAGCAGCCCTGGTCCGGGTGAAGCTGGGGGCTCCCGTGCTGTTCCGGCAGGAACGTCCCGGACGGAATGAGAAGATCTTTACGCTCTGCAAATTCCGGACGATGACAGATAAAAGGGATGCGGAGGGGAACCTTCTGCCGGACAGTGAGCGGCTGACGAAATTCGGGCGGATGCTCCGGACCACAAGTCTGGATGAACTGCCGGAACTGTTTAATATTTTAAAGGGCGATATGAGCATCATCGGGCCGAGGCCGTTATTGGTATCGTATCTGCCCTATTATACGGAAGAGGAAAAACTGCGGCATACGGTCAGGCCGGGACTGACGGGGCTGGCACAGGTGAGCGGCAGGAATTTCATCGATTGGGACAGGCGTTTGGAAAAAGACGTGGAGTATGTGAAGAAGCTGTCTTTTGCGATGGATGTGAAGGTGATCTGGATGACGGTAAAGACGGTATTGGGACACAGTGATGAGGTGGCGGAGGATACCAATGCAGTGGAAGGGAATTTTGCACAGATAAGGAAGCGGCGGCTGGAAGAGACAGGGAAGCTGACACGGTAAAATCTGCAGGCTGAGGAAAGGCATGGTTATGCAATGAATATTTTGATTTTAAGCGCAGGAACAAGAAATAAAGTGGTACAGTATTTTAAAAGAGAGATAGGGAACGAAGGAAAAGTCATCGCTACGGATTGTTCCAATCTGGCGCCGGCCGTATACGATGCGGATAAATTTTACCTTGTGCCGAGGATATCGGAGCCGGGATATCTGGATATCATCCTGGATATCTGCCGGAAGGAAAGCGTGGACGGCGTCTTTTCCCTGATCGATCCGGAACTCAGTATACTGGCAAAGGAGAAGGAACGTTTTCTTGAGATAGGGACGACGCCGGTGGTTTCGTCTTATGAGCTGGTGGAAACCTGTTTTGACAAGTATAAAATGTACCGGATGCTGTGCGGTATGGACCTGCCTGCCGCCAGGTGCTATCTGGACAGGGAGGAATTTTACCGGGCGCTGGAAGCGGGGGAAATCTCTTATCCGGTGTTTGTGAAACCGGTGAAAGGCAGCGCCAGTATTCATATCAACAAGGTATGCAGCAGGGAGGAGATAGAAGTCCTGTACAGTCTGTATGATGACCTGATGATTCAGGAGTATATGGACGGTACGGAGTACGGAGCGGATGTATATGTCGATATGCTGACAGGCAGGTGTACCTCTGTGTTTGTGAAAGAAAAGATTAAAATGAGGGCGGGGGAGACGGACAAGTCGGTTTCGGTGAAAGATGAGAGGCTGTTTGCACTCATCGAAAAATTCGTGGAAAAATGCGGTTTTTGTGGTATGATAGACATAGATATCTTCAAAGTAAAGGACACCTATTATATTTCGGAAGTAAATCCCCGCTTTGGAGGAGGCTATCCCCATGCATATGAATGCGGTGTGAACATTCCGGAGCAGGTAATCCGCAATCTGAAAGGGGAGAGCAACCGGGATTCCGTAGGCTGTTACCGGGCGGGTATCTGTATGATGAAATACAATGAAATTACGATAAGGGATATGAATGATACGGAGATAATCAGATAGAATGAGTACGATACTTATATTAACCAATTCTTCCGGCGGGCTGTATGATTTCCGAAACGAACTGTTGGTGGGATTGCTGGAAAAACACAGGGTGATCATCAGCCTTCCCGACGATACGAAAGTAAAGGAACTGGAAGAAGAGGGCTGTGAGATCATTACAACGCCGATTAACCGCAGGGGTGTGAATCCGAAAGAAGACGGGAAGCTGTTTCTCACATACCGGAAACTTTTAAAACAGATAAAGCCGGATTTGGTGATCACCTATACGATAAAACCGAATGTTTACGGAGGATTTGCATGCAGGCTTCTCAGGATTCCTTATATCGCAACGATAACCGGACTGGGCGGGGCTTTTGACCGGAAGGGATTATTCCTTCGGATGATCATTGTGATGTACCGGATGGGGCTCAGGAAAGCAGAATGCATTTTCTTTCAGAATACGGAGAATAAAGGCATTTTTGAAGGATACCGCATCAGTGGGAAGAGCGTGCGGCTGGTCAACGGTTCGGGTGTCAATCTGGACCGGCATGTTTTTGAAGCGTATCCGAAGGAAGGAAAGACGGTGTTCCTTTTCGTAGGCAGGGTTATGAAGGAGCGGGGAATTCTGGAATTTCTGGAAGCGGCGGTGCGGCTGCACAGGGAAGACGCGGAGTTTGCTGTTTTAGGATACTGCGACGAGGATTATCAGGATCTTTTGAATGAATATGAAGAGAAGGGGATTATCAGCCAGTGGGGATTCCATACGGAAGTGCATCCGTTCCTGAAAAGGGCAGGCGCCGTCGTGGTGGCTTCTTTTCATGAGGGAATGTCCAATGCGCTGATCGAAGCGGCGGCAACGGGGCGTCCGGTCATCGCCTCGGAGATCAGCGGCTGCAGGGAGGCTTTTGAAGAGGGAGTGACGGGATTCGGTTTTACACCCGGCAGCGCAGATGATCTGATCGGGGCCATGGAGAAGTTCCTGGCTCTTTCCAAAGAGGAACAGGCGGCGATGGGGAAAGCGGCCAGGGAGAAGATGGAGAGGGAGTTCGACCGGAAGATGGTCATTGACACGTATCTGGCGGAGGCGGACCGGATTTTACAGCAGGGAAGAAAATAAGCGTATGTGCTTTTCGGATGGACGGTAAAGCCGCAAAGGCAGCCGTTGCGCAGCAACTTAAAAAAGGAGGAAGAAACGGATGGGATTGTATGAAAAACTGGTCAGCGGGGAGGAGAAGCTTTCCCTGGTTGGATTAGGATATGTGGGAATGCCGATAGCGGTAGCTTTTGCGAGGAAAATCAAAGTAGTGGGTTTTGACCTGAACGAGCAGAAGATTGAATTGTATCAGTCCGGCATAGATCCTACGAATGAAGTCGGATCGGAAGTTATCAAAAATACTGCGGTAGAATTCACGGCGGATGCAGCCAGGTTAAAGGAGGCCAGATTCCATATCGTAGCGGTTCCCACGCCGGTGAATGACGACCATACGCCGGATCTGACGCCGGTGGAGGGAGCAAGCCGCCTGCTGGGACAGAATCTGACCAGGGGCTCCGTTGTGGTGTTTGAGTCTACGGTGTATCCGGGTGTGACCGAGGAAATCTGTGTTCCGATCCTTGAGAAGGAATCCGGCCTGAAGTGCGGTGTGGACTTTAAAATCGGGTATTCTCCGGAAAGGATCAATCCGGGGGATAAGGTGCACCGCTTGGAGACGATAACAAAAATTGTTTCCGGTATGGATGAGGAAACCCTGGATACGGTGGCGAAAGTATATGAACTGGTTGTGGAAGCGGGCGTATACCGGGCCGAATCCATTAAGGTGGCAGAGGCGGCGAAGGTAATCGAGAACAGTCAGAGGGATATTAACATTGCATTTATGAATGAATTGTCGATCATATTCCATAAAATGGATATCGATACAAAAGCCGTATTGGAGGCGGCGGGAACGAAATGGAATTTCCTGAAATTTGCTCCCGGTCTGGTGGGAGGACACTGTATCGGTGTAGACCCCTATTACCTGACTTATAAGGCGGATGCGCTGGGCTATCATTCCCGTATTATTCTGGCAGGACGCCGCATCAATGACGATATGGGCAGATACGTGGCGGAGAGTCTGGTTAAAAATCTGATCAGGACGGATATTCCGGTCAAAAGGGCGAGGGTGGCGATTCTTGGATTTACCTTTAAGGAAAATTGTCCGGATACGAGAAATACGAAAGTCATCGATATTTATAAGGAGCTGGGTGAATATGGAATTACGCCTATGGTAGTGGATCCGGCTGCGGATGCGGAGGAAGCGAAGCGGCTGTACGGAATTACGTTCCAGCATCTGAAGGATGTCAGGGACATGGATGCGGTAATCGTGGCAGTAGCCCATTCGGAATTTTTGAAGTTGTCCAGGGAAGATATCGCAGGATTTTTCAACGCAAAGCATGAAACAAAAGTGCTGATGGATATCAAGGGGCTGTTTGACAGGAATGCATATCAGGAAGGTTATTTGTATTGGAGACTGTAATGGTAAAAAAGTGGAAATCTTTGGTGTTTTTCCTGCTGCTTTGCGCAGTGTTCCTTGGAATGTTTTTCTTGTTCGGGCCGGGGGTGTATAACGATTCGGATCAGTATATCAAGATGCATATTCACAGGGAGCCGCTTTATCCTCTTTTTCTTGCTTTGCTCAGAACATGGTTTCCGGAAGAGGAAAGCTGGCTGACGGCGATGGGAATTTTACAGAATCTCTTTGCCGCATTCAGTATATGGGCGCTGGCCGGGTATGTTGGCAGACGGTTCCGGCTTCATCCGTGGGAGGAATTGGTGGTGATTTTTCTGGGGGTGGTTCCTCATATGATCACCATGTATTTTTCGTCCCTGCATTTGTTCATAACAAATTCCGTGATGAGCGAGGCGCTTTGCCTGCCGTTTTTCACGCTTTTTATGCTGGAGTGCTTCAGGATGTGTCTGGAAACGGATAAAAAGACGGTGGGGAAGGCCGCTGCTGCGGGACTGGCGCTGTCGCTTCTTCTGTCGCTGACGAGAAGCCAGATGATGCTGACGATCCTGATATGGCTGGTGGTGGCGGGGGTGAAAATCCTGCTGGCAAAAGGCGCCGCGGGCAAAAAACTGCTGCGGCTGTCTGCGGTAACGGCATTGGTGGTCTGTGTGTTTGCCATGCGTATGTTTGCGGTGAAAAGTTACAATCTCGTTTTTAACGGACATTTCATTAACAATACATACGGAACCGTGAATACGCTTACGAATATTCTTTATGCGGCGGACCGGGAGGACGGCGGGAGGATAGAGGATGAGGAGGCGAGGGACTTCTTTTACCGTATGTATGATCTGACGGAAGAACGGCAGGCTAATTATAAATATGCCGGAAATTCCCTGAAAGAAAAAACGGAACATATTGAAGCGTGGCATGATACCATTAAGTATGAGATGATAGAGGATGTATTTTATCAGACTTATGACAAGTATGTGACCAGCGATTATATTATACAGAATCTGATGGCGGATGAAACGGCGGGGAAGATTATCAGGGGAATTCTGCCGGGATGTTTCCTGCGGTGGTGCGGAAATTATCTGTTGATCGCCCATTACGGACTGATCCGCAGTATTGCCGTGGTGCATCCGGTTTTGAACTGGGCAGCGGCTTTCATTTATCTTTCGGCGTTTGTCCTGATGTGGCTGATATACCGTAAGGATAAGGCGAATGATGCCGTACGCCTGATGGCGGTTGCCTTGCTGGCGATCGCCGCGAATGTGGCGGCGGTATCCATAACGATCATGTGTCTGTCCAGATATATGATCTATGGGTTTGTGCCTTTTTATATAGGGTATTTTCTGTTGGCGGTGACATGGTACAGGGAGTATGGGAAGAAGCGGTGACGAAAGGCTGGTGGGAACATGGTAGATCCGATCAATGGCAGAGGGTATTATGAATACAGGAGAGTCAATACCAAGACGGAAACCGGACTGGAAAACGGGGAGAAATTTTCCCTGGATTATGAGCATACGGAGAAAGGGTCGGATAAAGACGGAGAGGATAAGAAGAAGGTAGAGGCGGAAGGCGTCATTGCGGAATTCTCCAGCCAGTCGCAGAGTCAGTACGGAGGAATCGGAAACGGGAGAAAAGCAGCCGCAGACGCGGAAGAAAGCGTGGATCTCGGCCAGACGGTAGAACAGGTCAAAGGATTGATCGGCGAACTGGTTAAGACGATCACGGCTTTTTTCAGCAATGTCAAAAATGCTCTTTTGGAGTTTTGGAATTCGGACAGCGGGGAGACTGCGGCGGGCGAAGAGGCGGAAGCGGAACAGGCAGAGCAGGTCATCGATGTCACGGAGAGGTCGCAGGAAATTGATGCCGAAGCCGGAATTGATACCGTGGAAGCGGAAGGCATAGTAGAACGGCCGGAAGACAGGAAGCCTCCGGAAATGAAGGACCGTAGGGCAGAGGCGGAAGCATATTTGGAAAACGAGGAGAAAATGAACCGGTATGTGAAGAATTCCGACCTGCTTACTTATTATGACAGGAGCGGCAGGATCGTGCAGATGAACGGGTCGGATAAGAACCGGATCCTGCATGGGGACAGCAGGACTTCCAGAGGCGTGTGAGAGGCGGTAAAAATTGTAAATCTTTCCGGTATGTGGTAAACTATATCTTGTTCTGATGAGCATATTAAAAAAATAAATAAGAATGTATTGAAAGGAGATTTGCGGAACATCCGCAAAGAAAGATAATAATGGGATACAAAGATTTAAAATTTGACGCGGGCAGCGTTTTCCTTGTAACCGGCGGTGCGGGTTTTATAGGTTCGAACCTCTGTGAGGCGCTTTTGGAGATGGGATATACGGTAAGGTGTTTGGATGACCTTTCCACCGGCAAGTATGAAAATATCGAACCCTTTACGAAACTGGACAGGTTTACGTTTATCAAAGGTGATATCAGGAATCTGGATACCTGTATGGAAGCGGCGAAAGGGGTGGATTATGTATTGAATCAGGCGGCATGGGGGAGCGTACCGAGAAGTATCGAGATGCCTTTGCTGTATGAAGAGATCAATATCCGCGGTACCCTGAACATGATGGAAGCCAGCAGGCAGAACGGGGTGAAGAAGTTTGTTTACGCATCCAGTTCTTCCGTATACGGGGATCATCCGCAGCTTCCGAAGAAGGAAGGGGCGGAAGGAAAGCTGCTGTCCCCGTACGCATTGACAAAGAGAACGGATGAGGAATACGGGAGACTGTACAAGGAGCTGTACGGACTGGATACCTACGGACTGCGTTATTTCAATGTATTCGGAAGAAGGCAGGATCCGGACGGCGCATATGCGGCGGTGATCCCTAAATTTATCCGTATGCTCTTAAACGGGGAGACGCCTACGATCAACGGGGACGGAAAGCAGTCGAGAGATTTTACCTATATAGACAATGTCATTGAAGCGAATCTGAAGGCTTGCCTGGCATCCGGCGAAGCAGGCGGGAATGCTTTCAATATCGGCGCCGGAGGCAGGGAATTTCTGATCGATGTTTATTATGATCTGTGCAGTGCTTTAGGCGTGGAACGGGAACCGGAGTTCGGACCGCCGCGCCAGGGAGATATCAGGGATTCCAATGCGGATATTACCAAAGCAAGGGAAATGCTGGGATATGATCCGGAATATGATTTTGCAAAAGGGATTCATTTGGCAATTGACTGGTATAAGGAGAATCTGAAATAGCTAAAGCGATGGATTGGATGGTTTGGGAGGTGGTTCAGGATGAGATACGGGGTTACAGTGTTTGGAGTGAAGGATACTTCAGAGAATATCGTGGAGTTTATCCATAACCATATTTGTCCGGTGGATCTGGTGATCACCATCAGCAGGGAAGTGCTGAAACGGAATCAGGTATCCGGGTTCAAGGGGCTTTCGGCGCTGACGGATAAGTATGGGATTCCGGTTTTTGAGGCGGACAGTTATTTTTTGACGGACGACAAGACGAAGGCATTTATGGAAGAAAATGAATTTGAGATAGCGGTTTCCATGGGGTGGCAGCGGCTGATCCCGGCCTGTGTGCTGGAAAAGTTTTCTTACGGGGTTTACGGATTCCATGGGAACAGCGGTTATCTGCCTTTCGGCAGGGGAAGGTCGCCGTTAAACTGGTCGATCATTCTGGGGGATACCCGCTTTAATCTGAATCTGTTCCGATATGATGAAAAGGCGGACAGTCCGAATGTGTTTGCTACGGAGATGTTTTCCATTACGCCGCACGATGATATCCGGACGGCGCAGTATAAGAACATGATCTGCTCCAAGAGGCTGATAAAGAAGCTGCTGGAAGCTTATCAGAAGGGGAATATAGTGGTAAAAACAGAATCAAGGGATTTTGATTCGTGGTATGATAAACGCACCGCGGCGGATGGAAAGATTGATTTCCATGAACGGACAAGGCATATTTATAATCTGATCCGCGGGGTGGCGGCCCCTTTTCCGGGAGCCTTTGCAATGTGCGGGGAGGAGAGGGTGACCGTATGGGAAGCACATCCGTTTGACGAAATCATTGATTTCTCGGATCATGCGCCGGGAGAAGTGGTGGATGTATTTGACGGGAAGCCGATCATACGGACCGTGGACGGTTCCCTGTTGATTGACCGGTATGAGTGCGGACGGGAACTGGCTGCCGGAGATGTGCTGGAATAACGGAACGGCAGGAAGAGTAAAAACAGTGCAGAAATGGGAAAAATATGAAGATAGCAATTCGTATGGATGATATTACGCCTGCTATGGACTGGGAGCGTTTCGGGGCGTTTCGGGCGCTTATGGATGAGTATGGAGTGAAACCGCTGATTGGCGTGGTGCCGGACAATCAGGATGAAAATCTGAACCGGAGCAGGGAAAGGGAAGATTTTTGGGAACTTGTGAAGGAACTGAAGGAAAGCGGATGGACGGTTGCGCTGCATGGTTACCGGCATGTGTATACGGAGAAAAAAGGGGGAATCTTTCCGCTGAATGATTTTTCAGAGTTCGCAGGAGTGTCTTATGAAAAACAGTTGGATATGCTGGAACGGGGAAAACGGATTCTGGAAGAACACGGTATCCGGACGGATATTTTCATGGCGCCGGCCCATTCTTATGACAGGAATACGCTGAAAGCATTAAGGCAGAACGGATTTAGGCGGATTACGGACGGATTCGGCAGCCGGCCTTATCAGTGGCAGGGAATGCTGTTTTATCCGATTTCTTTCCGGCTGGGAAGCAGCTTAAAGAGAAAGAGCGGATTCACAACAATGGTGGTGCATACCAATACCGCGGATGAACGGGATATGGAGAAATACCGCAGGATATTGGAGACGCAGGAAGTCATATCTTTTAAGGACTATCTGAAGGTACAGCCGGTGAAACGCAGGCTGGCCGGAAGGCTGGCGGAGTATCTGCTGGCGGCGGTGAAGCATATTTTGGTAAAGTACGGATGATCCTATGGAAAACCAATGTCGTTAATTTAAGCGCTGCGGTACTTTCACGAATGCATAAGTTAATGATATGGATGATAAACAGTGCCGGAATATTTAGGAGAAACAGGAAGCATGATGGAAACGGATGGAAAAGTGCGGGTGCTGCATGTACTCGGCGGCCTGAGCCTGGGAGGCGCGGAGAGCCGTATTATGGATTTGTACCGCTGTATGGACAGGGAAAAAGTGCAGTTTGATTTTCTGGTTCATCAGAAGACGGAAGAGGGGGACGGAAAGCGGAAAAGCAGGGGACAAAGCGGAATATCCAGGATTCCGGAGTTTTATGATGCGGAGATTGAGTCTTTGGGCGGAAAAGTCTATGTTCTTCCGAAGTTCAAAGGATACAATTATGTTTCATATAAGAAAGCGGTACGGGATTTTTTTAACCGTCATCATGAGTATGCCGTAGTTCAGGGGCATATGACGAGTACTGCATCCATTTACCTGCCGGAGGCGCGGAGGGCGGGAATACCGGTTTTATGTGCCCATGCCAGGAGTGCGGGGGTGGATAAGGGGATCAAAGGCTGGATGACAAGGCTGCTGCGGCTTCCGCTCCTGAAACGGGCGGATTATTGCTTTGCCTGTTCCGGGGAGGCGGGACAGGCCGTATTCGGTAAGGGATGGAACGGTTCGCCGAAAGCGCGTCTGATTCCCAATGCCATTGATGCGGAAAAGTTCCGGTATGATGAGGCCGTGAGGAACCGGCTCCGCAGGGAACTGGGAATCGGGGACTGCTATGTGATAGGGCATGTGGGAAGGTTTCATTATGCGAAGAACCATGAGTTTCTTTTGGAAATCTTTGAGCGGCTGCACCGGAGGCTGTCGGAGAAGGGAAAACGATGCGTGCTGATGCTTCTCGGTGAGGGCGGCGGAATGGAGGCCGCAAAAGCGCAGGCCGGGAGGCTGGGGATTGCCGGAGATATCCTTTTTATGGGAAATAAGAAGGAAGTGGAAGCATATTATCAGGCGTTTGATTTCTTCCTGTTTCCGTCGCGGTTTGAAGGACTTCCGGGAACGGTGGTAGAGGCTCAGGCAGCCGGGCTCCGGTGTCTGGTTTCGGACCGGATTACGGCGGAAGTGGGCTTAAGCGAATTGGTCTGCTTCGAGAGTCTTGACAAATCCGCCGATGTATGGGCAGAATATGCAGAGAGGCATTTGGAATATAAAAGAGAGGATATGTGCGGATGCATTAAGGCTTCCGGTTTTGATGTGAAAGAGCAGGCGGCGAGGCTGGAGGGGTTTTATCTGCGGGGAATCTTATGACTGGAGGCAGGAATGGATAGGAAGAAAAGAATCATGCTTATTGTACCGATGCTGCACCAGGGCGGATTTGAGCGGGTATGTGTAGCGACGGCGCGGCTGCTTGAGCCGTATTATGATGTATATATCGTAATATTTGATTCCAGGGATATCGCCTATGATATCAGCGGGCTGAAGGTAACGGACCTTCATATGGGAGTGAAGGACAGCGTGGCAGGAAAAGCTCTGAATCTTGTCAGGAGGTGTCTGGCTGTCCGGAGACTGAAGCGCAAATGGAAAATAGACATTGCGTACAGTTTTGGACCGACTGCCAACATGGTAAATGTTTTTTCCGGCAGTTGTGCGAAAATATGGGTCGGTATCCGCAGCTATATGGATATGGAAAACGAAAGGAAAATCCGCCTGTTTACCCGCAGGGCCGATAAAGTATTGTGCTGTTCGAAGCGGATCGAAGAGGAGATAGAGGAAAAGTATCATTGCAGTAAGGCAGCGACACTGTACAATCCCCTGGATGTGGCGGAGTTAAGGGCGCGGGCAGGCGAAGAGGAACCGGAGCTTCCCTGGGAGAGCCGCGGGCACATCCTTGTTTCCATGGGCAGGGAAGATGATGTAAAAGGCTTCTGGCATCTGATAAAAGCCTATGCATGGATGCAAAAGAACGTTCCCGATGCAAAGCTTCTGATCATCGGAGAGGGCGGTTTTGATGAGTACCGGATGCTGGCGGAAGGTTTGGGAGTTGGGGACGGCGTATATTTTACCGGCATGAAGAAAAATCCGTTTCCTTATCTTAAGACAGCCTGTCTGTATGTGCTGACTTCCTATCATGAAGGATTCCCGAATGCCCTTATAGAAGCGATGGCGCTGGGAATTCCCGTCATTGCTACGGACTGCCTGACGGGGCCGAGGGAAATACTGCGGGGGAATGGAGAGGAATACGGTATCCTGACAGCGAATATGAGTCCGGAGAAAAATATGGATGCGGCTCTGATCACGGAGGAGGAACGGCTTTTGGCGGATGAGATGGAACGGATGCTGAAGGAGGAAGAATACCATGAGAAATACAGCAGGGCAGCATTGAAGAGAGCGTATGATTTTTCCAATGAATTTTATACGGAATGCATAAGAAACTGGATAGAATCGGATCTGGAACATATATGAAGATGCAAACGGAAGCGAAAAAGAATAAGAAGGGTTAAAACATGGAAGTATTTCAAAAGAAGAAAATGGCATGGAACGGAATATGCAGGAGCAGGGGCTGGCTGTTTTTGGGTGCATTTCTGACGGCAATGGCCCTGAACGTGCATATGGAAGTAGCGGATATTGCAGAGGAGGGGATTTCCAATTCCCTTTATCTGAAAGTTTATAAAATACTGGAGACGGTACGCCAGGGAACGGAAGGAAAGGGACTGCCGGTGACGGTCCTGACAATCTGCCTGTATGTATGTTATCGGAAGGTATGGAGGGAAAAGGATACGCAGACCGTGCGCTATGGGAAGGGACTGGCTTTGTTTCTGGCTGTTATGTATGCGGGGGGCGTGGGATTTGCTTTTGGGAACAGTCTTTCCGTATTATACACATCTTCCGCACGTCTGCTGAAAACAATGGTTCTCATAGCCGGTTTTTATAGTCTTTATTTGACGGCCATTCATGCTTTTTATGAATTTCTTGTTTCCCGCAGGGATATCCGGATGAAAGAAAGTAAATGGCTGACGCTTTACCGGAGACATCCGTTTGCGTCAGCGTGGGCGGGGATCATGCTCAGCTGGCTTCTTCATCTGGTTCTGCGTTATCCCGGCGTTATGTCTTATGATAACTGGAACCAGCTGGCATATTATTTCGGATACAGAAAGTATACGACGGCCCAGCCGGTGTTCCATACGTGGCTGTTCGGCATTTTTGTGAAGCTGGGGACGATGCTTGGCAGCGGGAATATAGGACTGTTTGCTTTTGTACTCATGCAGTCGGCGGTGATGGCAGGGGTTTTGGCGTGGTCTCTGGTATGCATGGGAAAATGGAAGGCTCCGGCATGGCTTCGGCTTCTGGCGATGGGGATATACTGCTTTATGCCCTGTTATGCGGGATATGCAGCTTTTCCGATCAAGGATTTTTTATATACTGCCTGTTTCCTGCTGTTTGTTCTTCTGTGTATGGAATGGTTCCGGAAGCCGCAGGAATTTTGGAAGGAGCATTGGTATAAGGCAGCATGGGCGGTGAGCGCCTGCCTGATGATCCTTTTCAGGAAGAACGGAATCGCCGTGTACCTTCCGGTGGCATTTGCGGTAGGATTTTCCATGATGAAGAGAGGAATTTCGGAAAAGCGGACGGCATGGCCGGCAGCGGCGGTAATCGGCCTGCTTGCTCCGGTTATGCTTGCATTCGGAATAGAGGGTATCATTGGTTCCGTTTATCATGTGGAAAAGGACGGGCCGAAGGAAATGTTTTCGCTGCCTTTCCAGCAGACGGCGCGGTATGTCAGGGACTATGGGGAGGAAATTCCGGAAGAAGAAAAGGAGATTATCCGGCAGGTATTGGATTATGACAATCTGCCGGCGCTGTATCTGGAATCCAGCGCCGACCCGGTGAAGACATCATTCCGCGGGGATGGTACGGAAGCCTTGACGGATTATTTCGGGGTATGGTTCCGGCAGTTTCTGAGGCATCCGCTTTGTTATGCGGAAGCGACATGGAATCAGAATTATTATTTGTTTGCTCCGAATATTGATAATTATGTTTTTAACAGAGACTGCCATATCGGAGAGGAGTATGTGATGGAAGACGGGCTGGGAGAGGCGGTCCGCTTTGAGATTCCTGTTTGGATGCAGGGGCTGTGTCCGGTTATGGTCAGCTTCTATTCGTTCCTTTCAGAAGTTCCGGTGATCGGTATGCTGAGCAATGTGGCGTTTTATGTGATCTTAATGTTTGTGACCGGAATTTTCATGCTGCATGAAAAAAGAGGAAAGGAATGGTTTGTGCTGCTTCCGTTGATTCTGACTTTTTTTATCATCCTTGCGGGTCCGCAGGTGATTAACCAGCCCCGTTATGCGTTTCCGATCGTTTATGCAATGCCGTCGGTGCTGGCATTTTATATGAGAGCGGGGCGGAGTACACCGCAGGAGGTGAACGGAAAAGGGGGCATGAAATGAAACGCAGGATAGCCTTCCATTTGAACTGTCTGGAGCAGGGCGGAGCGGAACGGGTAGTGTCCAATCTGGCAAACCAGTTTGCCGGGGAAGGGTATGAGGTACTCGTTGCCACCGAATGGTATGGAGAAAACGAATTTTCCCTGAACGGCGGCATCAGGAGAGTCCATGTGGGATTAAGGAAAGAGGATGAGGGGAAGAACCGGGTGGTACAGTTTCTGCTTCGGGTAAAATATCTGAGACAGTTCATGAAAGAGGAAAAACCGGATATTCTCATTGCCTTTGCGCAGAGGGCCAATTACAGGGCTCTGATGGCTTCACCCGGAACGAAAGTGCCGGTGATGATTTCGATCCGGACCGATCCGGCCGGACATTATGACGCATGGTCCGATAAGATTCAGATACCGCTGCTGTTTCCGAGGGCGGCCGGGTGTGTGTTTCAGACCGAAGGGCAGAGAGAATTTTTCGCTCCTTTTCTGCAAAAGAATTCCAGGGTGATCTTAAATCCGCTGAATGATAAGTACATCGGTGTTCCGGAACCGGAGAAGAGGAAAAAAGAAGTGGTGCAGTCGGGACGTCTGGTAGATTTCAAGAATCAGCCGATGCTGCTTCGGGCCTTTGTGGAGGTGCATCGTAAGCATCCGGACTATGTACTGAAGATATACGGCGGTGATTCCTTTGACGGGACAAAGGAAATATTGGAGGGCATCATCGCCGAACATCAGGCACAGGATTATATCCGGCTGATGGGAGCCAGCGATGCTTTGGAGAAGGAACTGACAGACGCTGCGGTTTATGCATTTTCTTCGGACTGGGAGGGACTTCCGAATGCCCTGCTGGAGGCAATGGCTTTGGGACTGCCGATCGTAGCCACCGACTGTCCGTGCGGAGGGCCGCGTACCGTGATGGAAGACGAAGTGAACGGTCTGCTCATACCGGTCAAAGACCAGAAAGCGCTGGAGGATGGGATAAACCGCCTGATCGAACAGCCGGAATATGCTGAAAAGCTGGGCAGGCAGGCGAGAAAAATTGCGGAAACAGCAAATGCGAAAGCGATTTTTGAGCAGTGGCGGGATTTTATCGAAGATATCTGCGGCGGCAGAAAAGAGTTTTGAGTCCGTACAGGACGAGGCCGCAGCGCTGCGGATATGTAATGTGGAAAGAATAGTAGGATAAGGAGAAAGAGAATGTTTTCATATAGTGATTATAAGGAAATGATAAGAATTATCAAATCCACCGGTTTACAGAGCAATTACAGCGATGCGCTGCATAAGGACAAGTTCATTATTATGCGTCATGATGTGGAATACAGTGTGGAGCGTGCATATGCATTGGCGAAGGTAGAGTCCGGCATGGATTTTACCTCCACGTTCTTTTTTCAGTGGACGAATAATTCTTATAATCTGCTTTCCAGAAAAAACCGCGATCTGATATGCGACATGCATGAAAGGGGACAGAAAATCGGTCTGCATTTTGCATTAAACGGTATGACGGATATGCAGGACGTTCGCAGACAGATTGTGAAGGAGATGCATATGTTAAGCGAGATGCTCGGCTTTGAAATATCGGAGTTTTCCGTGCACCGTCCTTCCCCGGCCGTGCTGGCGGAAAACATAAAGCTGCCGGGTATCATCAATGCCTATCAGGATGAATTCTTTACGTTTGCACAAAATGTAACGGAAGACAGTGAGCTGAGGGTAAAATATATGTCCGATGCAAACCATATATGGCGGTATGGTTATCCGGATGAAAAGAATCTGTTAGGACATGACAAAATACAGATTCTGACCCATCCGTTTGCATGGACGAAAAAGGGGTATGATAATTACGGGAATTATAAGACCCTGGTAAGGGAGAAGTATGTGGAACTGATAAACAGCATTGACCATGAGTGTAAGGATTTTGCAGAGTATAAAGACAGTTTCCTGGAGCCGTTGGATTAGGAGGTTTCGGTATGTGCGGAATATGCGGTTTTGTGTCGAGGCGGAGCATTCGTTTGGAACAATTGAAAGAGATGAATGATACCATGTATCATAGAGGACCGGATGACAGCGGAGAGGAAATCTATGAGGCGGCCGGCGGTTACTGTGTCGGCTTCGCGCAGAGGCGGCTGTCTATATTGGATCTGTCCGCGCTGGGACATCAGCCGATGCATTCGCCGGACAGCCGTGTCAGCGTGGTCTATAATGGGGAGATTTATAATTTTCAGGAACTGAAGGAGGAACTTTTGGACTATCCTTTCCGGTCAAACTGTGATACGGAGATAATCATTGCTGCATATCTGAAGTGGGGCATTGATTGTGTAAAGAGGTTTAACGGGATGTTTGCCATTGCCCTGTTTGACAGGGAGGGAGGAAAAACGTATCTGGTTCGCGACCGGATTGGGAAGAAGCCGCTTTACTATTGGCTGGACGGGGAAAACCTGGCGTTTGCGTCAGAACTGAAACCGCTCATGACCTGTCCGGGGTTTGAAAAGAAGATCAGGCGGGATGTGCTGTCGCGGTATTTATACCAGCAATATATCAATGCTCCGGAATCCGTCTTTGAGGATGTGTATAAGCTGGAACCGGGCGGAATCCTTTCGTTTGGACAGGGTAAGATAGAAAAGTGGAAGTATTGGGATATCCGAAAAATATACGCGAAGCAGAAAAGCAGTCCGGTGAGGGATTACGGGGAGGCGAAGGGGCAGCTGAAGGAACTCCTGAAAAAGGCGACGGCAGCCAGGATGATCGCTGATGTGCCGCTTGGGTCTTTTCTCAGCGGCGGTTATGATTCTTCCCTGATCACCGCTTTGGCACAGGAGTGTTCCGGCGGACCGGTAAAGACTTTTTCCATCGGTTTCCATGAAGAGCGGTATAACGAGGCGAAATATGCCGCGCAGGTTGCGGATTATCTGGGGACGGATCATACGGAACTATATATTGACGAGAAACAGATGTTTGATTTGGTGGAAAGCATTCCGAAGTACTACGACGAACCTTTTGCCGACAGTTCGCAGATTCCTTCCATGCTGGTGGCGGCGCTGGCAAGGGAACAGGTGACGGTGGCCCTGTCCGGTGACGGCGGAGACGAGTTTTACTGCGGTTATAATATATATGAAAACGTAGCGCAGGCACAGCTGTTAGACTGGCCCGGAGCAATCGTGCATGGTATCTGCCGCTTACCGCTTATCAGGGAAACGGGACTTGGCGGAAAACTGCCTTTTCGGGTCCGCATCATTGCGGAAAACCGCAACAGGGAGACAAAGACCCAGTTCGGCGCCAGCAATTATATCGTCCGCGCCGGAAAGATGGTGCGTAACGACGGAAAGGAACTGCCCTGCCATTATGAAACGGAAAGCGCTTATGGGGAAGAGAACTGGCAGATCCGGCGTATGCTTTTGGATATGGATACGTATCTGCCGGGGGACATTCTCTGCAAAGTGGACCGGGCCAGCATGAAATATTCTTTGGAAACCAGGTGTCCTGTTTTAGACCGGGATGTAATGGAATATTCTTATCGGATTCCCCATGAATTCAAATTTCATAAAGGGGACAAAAAGCATATTCTGAAGGATATTGCATATGATTACATTCCGAAAGAACTGCTGGACAGGCCGAAGGTAGGGTTTGGTGTTCCGCTGGATAAGTGGCTGCGGGGGCCGTTGAAAGAACAGCTTTTGGATTACAGCGAAAAAGGTTATCTGGAACGTCAGGGTATTTTCGATGCAGCGTATGTATCGGACATGATCCGGGAATACATCCGGACCGGCGACGGCGGGCCTGCCACGGGAGCGAATTATTCGAAATTGTCATGGTCATTTTTTATTTTTGAGCAATGGTACCGGTATTATTGTGCATGAGCCTTATAGGATGGAGATGTATATGGATAAAAAGCATATCGCCATGTTTATCAGTTCTTTGAATAAAGGCGGTTCGGAACGGGTGTTGGTGAATCTGGCCGGCTACTTTTACCGCAGAGGGTATGCGGTTACCATTGTGACTCAGTACCGTACGGAAAACGAGTATGAAATCGACGGCGGAATCCAAAGGGTTTATTCGGAGATTCCTGACAGTGAGATCGGGAAGAGCCGTGTCATTAATTTTATAAAGCGTTTCCGCAGACTGAGGAACATATGGAAGAAGATAAAACCGGATCTGATTCTTTCATTCATCGGAAAAAATAATATGATGGCGATCCTGACTTCCCGTTTCCTTTCTATTCCGGTCGTGATATCGGTGCGGGGGGAGCCGAAGGAGGAATACTATTCCAAAGTCCTCCGGTGGGCTGCGATGGTGTTGTTTCCTATGGCTGACGGTGTGGTTTTGCAGAGCCGGAGAAGTATTGACTTCTTTAGTCGATCGGTTCAAAAAAAGGCCGTAATCCTGCCTAATTCCATTCATCCTGCTTTTATGCGGGAGGTATATGCAGGGGAACGTGAAAAGAAGATTGTTGCGGTGGGGCGTGTGGATGCCAACAAAAACCACATTCTGATCATCAAGGCATTTGCTTCACTGGCGGAGCGGTATCCGGACTATGAACTGGTTATATACGGGGAGGGAGAGCTTCGTTCCGGCCTGCTTGAGCAGGTAAGGGAGATGGGCCTGCAGGACAGGGTACATCTGCCCGGCAGTATATCCGACGTGGCGGATGCTATATACAAGGCTTCTGTTTTCGTATTATCTTCCAATTCGGAGGGAATGCCGAATACTTTAATGGAAGCAATGGCCCTTGGAATCCCTTCCGTTGCTACGGACTGTCCCTGCGGAGGCCCTGCGGAACTGATTGAAAACGGTGTGAACGGGTTGTTGACTGAAGTGGACAACTGGAGAAAGATGGAAGAAAACTTGCAAAAAATTATAGGTGATAAGGATTTTGCAAATAAATTAAGTAAAAATGCTGCAAAAATAAAAGAAAAGTTAAATCCTGATTTAATAAATGCGAAATGGGAGGAGTATTTTTGCAGAATGATGGAACGGAAAGGGAGACGCAGGAGAAGAAATGACTCGTAAACAGGCTTTGCAATCAATCATATTCATAGCGGTATTTTTATATATCCTCATGACGGTCACGTATGTCATCCGTACCAACGGAGACGTGAAGGACCGGTTCACGGGATTCTATGCGGAAAAGAAAAATACGGTGGATGTCGTAATGATCGGTTCCAGTCCGGTATATCCCTACTATGCCACACCGATGATGTGGGGGGAATACGGGATTGCGGCATATCCCATATCCAGCAATCTGCAGCGGCCGGTGGCGGCTGTTCATCTGGTGGAGGAAGTCCGAAAGACCCAGCAGCCAAAGCTGTATATATTTGAAATGCGTATGTATACCGCAAGTGAAACGGATTTAACCAATAATATGGCTTATACAAGAGGGGTGACCGATAATCTGAAATATTCGTGGAACCGTATTAAAACCATCAATGCCATGGTGGAGGATGTTTCGGAGCGGTACACGTATTACTTTGATATTTTCAAATATCATTCCAACTGGAAGACCATGGTTCTGCCGGAACAGATCGCCTGTTTTCGTTATGAGAAGGCGGATGACCAGAAAGGATATGTGATGACGGATGAAGTGGGGCCCTGCGAAGCGGTGGATACTTCGGCCGTTGCGGAGAAAGCGCCGATGCCGGAAATCCAGGAAGCATGTCTGTATCAACTATTGGATCATCTGAAAGAGAACGACCTTCAGGCCCTGTTCATCCTCTCCCCTACCGTGATGGAGAAGGAAAAGCAGAAGATGTACAATTATATGGATGAAATCATTGCAGGATACGGATACGAATTTCTGAATCTGAATGACCACTATGAGGAGATCGGGCTGGATTTCGCTTCGGATTTCAGCGATTACGGAGGACATACCAATGCCTTGGGGGCTGAAAAATGTACGAAGTTTCTGGGCGGATTCCTTTCCGGGATGTACGGTATAGAGGACAGAAGGGGACAGGAAGGGTATGAAAGCTGGGATGCGGCATACGTACAGTGGAAAGAGGAACTGGCGCAGGCGAAGGAGACGATTGCGAGACGGATTGAAGAAGGGGATTTTGCGGAGCTGGCGGCGGAAGAATAGAAGATAGAAGAGCGGCGCGGAAAAGAGGATAATATGTGCGGGATTGCAGGTTTTTGTAATTTAAAGGCCGATTGGAGGGTGAATATCGGCAGAATGAATAAGCGGATGCACCATAGGGGGCCGGATGCGGAAGGCATATGGGCATCGGAAGATAAGAAAGTGGTGTTCGGTCATAGACGGCTTTCGATTGTGGACTTGTCTGAAAACGGCAGGCAGCCTATGGAATCCCGCAGCGGCAGGTATGTCATTGCGTTTAACGGTGAAATTTACAATTATAAGAAAATAGCGGCAAAGCTGCAGGAAGAAAAAAGAGTGGAAGGATTCCGCGGGACTTCGGATACGGAGGTGCTGCTGGAGGCCATGGAAGCATACGGCGTAAAAAAGGCAGTCTCTATGTGCAAAGGGATGTTTGCCATTGCTTTGTACGATAAAAAAGAGCGGGAGTTGTATCTGCTGAGGGATAGAGTGGGAGAGAAACCACTCTATTACGGTTTTATCGGAGGGGAGACATTTGTCTTTGCCTCAGATATCGGCTCCATTGCGGAGCTGGACGGATTCTGCAGTCCCATCAACCGGAAGGTACTGGATCTTTATTTTACGCATGGTTATATTCCGGCGCCCTATTCCATATATGAAGAGATCTATAAACTGGAGCCCGGAACCATGCTGACGGTGAAGGCGCCTTTTGGCAGGGAAAATCTTTCAACATCGGTTTTCTGGTCCATGAAAAGGGCAGCGGGGAAAGGGCAGGCGAATCCATTTAAAGGAAGTGAAGCGGAAGCTTCGGAAGAACTGGAACGGCTGCTGAAAGCATCCATACGGGAACAGATGGCGGCGGATGTGCCGGTGGGAGCTTTTTTGTCAGCAGGAATCGACAGCAGTACGGTGGTGGCGCTGATGCAGGACCTGTATGGCGGCAGGGTGCGGAGTTTCACTATAGGCATGGAGGAAGAGGGATATAATGAGGCTGCGGCCGCGAAGGAAATTGCAAGTCATCTCGGAACAGAGCACACGGAACTGTATATCAGCCAGAAGGATGCCATCGGGGTGATACCGAAGCTGGCGTATATATTCGGGGAGCCTTTTGCGGATTCTTCCCAGATACCGACTTATCTGGTGAGCAGGATGACGAGAGAACATGTGACGGTATCCCTTTCGGGAGACGGGGGCGATGAGCTGTTCTGCGGGTATACTTCGTATGAGTCGGTGTCGCGCATTTGGAATAAGATGAAAAACATCCCTTATTTCATACGGAAACCGTGCAGCGAACTGGTGCTGCACAGCCCTCTGGCGGGAAATCCCGTTTACAGGACGAAGGGAACCCTTTTGGGCGCGAAAGGGCCGGGCCGTCTTTATGAGGTATCTTATGAAACCGACCCGCTGACGAAGAAAATCAGCCTGTCCCACGAATACTGCCCTTATAAATACAATGAGTTCAAAGAGGGATGCCTGAAAGAGGTCAATCATAATGTGATGCTGATGGATATGCTGATGTACCATCCCGATGATATTTTGGTGAAAGTGGACCGGACAGCAATGGCGGTTTCCCTGGAAACAAGGGTGCCGATGCTGGACAGGGATGTGGTGGAGTTTGCGTGGTCACTGCCGATTGAATATAAGAGAGAGGGAAAAACGGGGAAAAAGGTGCTGCGGGAGGTGCTGTACCGTTATGTCCCGCGGGAGATGATGGAACGCCCGAAAAAAGGATTCAGCATACCGATCGACAAGTGGCTGCTAAAGCCGGAACTGCGGGAGTGGGCGGAAAGCCTGATAGACAGGAAGCTTTTGGAACGGCAGGGAATACTGGATGCCAATGTAGTGGAAAAGATATGGAAAGATTATACGGATAAGGGTATCTGGCGGATACAGATATGGTTTATCCTGATGTTTCAGGCATGGATGTGTACACAGTACGGAAAACGTCAGACAGAGTAGAAAATGGAAAAGAGCAGCGCAGGACCGGAAAAGATTGCCGCAGGCGCAAAAAAGAGGAAACGGAATGAATATTATTCGGATGTCAGGGGGAATCGGGAATCAGATGTTTCAATATGCGCTTTATCTGAAACTGGTTTCCCTTGGGAAAGAAGTGAAGTTTGACGATGTGACGGAGTACCGGCTGGCGAATGCCAGACCGATCATGCTGTGGGTGTTCGGCATCGACTATCCGAAAGCGTCAAGGGAGGAAGTGATCCGGCTGACGGATGCGGAGATGGAACTGCCAAGCCGTCTGCGGCGTAGATTATTTGGCAGAAAGAGCGGGGAATATCACGAAAGGTCGGCGGATTTTGACGAGAAGGTATTGGAAAAAGACAACGCTTATCTGTGCGGGTGCTTCCAAAGCGAACGCTATTTCAAGGATATCGAGGCAGACGTGCGCAAAGCGTTCCGGTTCCGTAATGTCAGAGTGCCGGACGGCCTGGAAGACCGGGTGGAAGAATATGCAGGACAGATAAAGCGGAAGGAGTCCGTCGGCATCCATATACGCAGGGGGGATTACCTGGAAGCGGAACAGGTATACGGAGGAATCTGCACGGAGGCGTATTATGACGGTGCGGTTGCTTATATGCTGGAAAAGTATCCGAACGCCTGTTTTTTTGTATTTACCAACGATGCGGAATGGGCGGAAGAGTGGTGCAGGAAAAAGGAAGCGGAGCTTCGGGGAAAAGCGGCGGCAGATCAGGGCGGAGCCGCATCGGAAGGGACGGAACGCTTTACGGTCATCAAAGGTACCTCGGAGGAAACCGGCTATATCGACCTGATGCTGATGAGCGGATGCAGACACCACATCATTGCCAACAGCAGCTTTAGCTGGTGGGGGGCGTGGCTGGCTTCTTCACCGGAACAATGTGTGGCAGCGCCGGTGAAATGGCTGAATACCTGCGACTGCCGTGATATTTTTACAGAGGATATGATAAGGATCGATGCGGACGGGAATGTAAAAAATGTAAAAACAGGATCGGTCCGGACGATGCGAAACGATGAATAGGAGAGCGCAGGTATGAGGGAAGCGTTGATTTCGGTGATCGTAGCCGTTTATAATATAAAAGAATATCTGCCCCGCTGTGTGGAATCCCTTCTGTCCCAGACTTATAAAAACCTGGAAATTATTTTGGTGGATGACGGTTCCACCGATACGTCGGGGAACCTATGTGATGACTATGCAGGGCAGGATGACCGGATCAGGGTCATCCATAAGCCGAACGGCGGGCTTTCGGATGCCAGAAATGCAGGGATGGAAGCGGCAAAGGGGGCTTATATCGGCTTTGTGGACGGGGACGACTGGATAGAGCCGGATATGTACCGTGCCATGTATGCGGCATGTGAGCGGGAACAGGCGCAGATTGCGGCCTGCCGTTATAAACAGATAACAAGGTCGGGTGTTATTGACGCTTCTACCGGAAATAGTGTATCATTATCAAAAGCGGAGGCGTTGGAAATATATGTCTGCGGGGATGAAAGATATCTGATCTATAATTCCGTCTGGAGCAAACTGTTTGCGGAATCGCTGATCCGGGGAATGCGTTTTCCGGTAGGGAAAAATTCGGAAGATATCATGTTCACCACAAAAGCGTTCTGTAAAATGGAACGGCTGGTTTATCTGGACACGGCGTACTATAATTATGTGCTGGACAGGGAAGGCAGCATCATGAATGAAAAGGCGGGTGAACGCAGGCTGAGGGATGAAATCCCGTTTTGGAGAGAACAGATCGCTTATATCAGGGATGCGGGTATGCCGGAACTGTCGGACAAGGCAGCCTATCATTTTTACCGCAGGATGCTGTTTTATTATATAGATCTTATGGAGCGGAAGCAGACGCGGAGATTTGCCGGGGAAATCGTAAAGCAGCTTCGGGAGGACAAAAAGAACGGGACGATCGGCAGGATTTACGGAAAAGATTATGTGGCGGCAGGCGATAAGGTACGGATGAAGCTGGCCCTGATGCTGCCGGGCGCGTATTATCTGGCGGTGAAGCTGTATGATAAGTATGTCATACCGCTACGGTCGAAAGGAATGAAGAAAATATGAGCGAATATAAGAATGGGCGTCTGCAGCTTCCGAACGTGACGCTGGCGGCGATGGCCAGTGTGAAGGTAAAAGCTACGGTGAAGGCGCTGGAATACAGCATGAAGGATATCGATTTCGGAGAAGTGGTTTTTGTGACGCATAGGAAGCCGCTGTTTCTGCCGAAGGGGATCACCTATAAACACATTGAGAAATTAAAAAACATTGATGCATTTAATTATGATATGATTTACCGTATGCATGAATACATCCATACGGATTTTCTGCTGCTGGTGCATTATGACGGGTTTGTGGTAAACCCGGATATGTGGCGGGATGAATTTCTGGATTATGATTATATCGGGTCGCCTTTTCCGCTTCCGAAGGACGATTTTTCTTACCGGGATGCAAATGGGAATATCTGCCGGGTGGGAAACAGCGTGTCCATCAGAAGTAAGCGGCTGCTGGAATTTCCGACAAAGGCAGGTATACCGTTTGAGGCAGACCATGGTTTTTTTAATGAAGACGGCTTTATCTGTTGCAAAAACCGGCATTTGTTTGAGGCTGCGGGGATGAAGTATGCGCCGCTGGAGGTGGCGAAGTATTTCGGACACGAGTCCATGATACAGGAAACAGAGGGGATACGGCCCTTTGTTTTCCATAAGTGGGCGGGGACGAATGCGCAGTATCCGAAGTTTTAGATGGGATATGCGGAACTGGAATTAGGAGGTGGCTATGGTTTACGATAGTTTTCAGTTTTTTAACGAATTAGATATTCTGTATCTGCGGATGCATGTTTTGGACGATGTGGTGGACAAGTTTGTGATCAGTGAATCCACCGTGACGTTCTCAGGTGATAAGAAACCGCTGTTTTATCAGGAAAATAAAGAGATGTTCAGGGAATTCGAACATAAGATCATCCATAATGTGGTGGAAGATACGCCCATGGACTGCGATGCATTTACGAGGGATCATCATCAGAAGTGCGCAGTGGCGAGGGGGCTGGCGGGATGCAGGCCGGAGGATATCGTTATTTTCAGCGATGTGGATGAGATTCCCAATCCGGAGACGCTGAAGAAACTGCTGCCCGCCGTGGAAGACGGGAAAATCTATATGCTGGCGCAGCGGCTGTTTTACTGCTACCTGAATATGGAGGAGGTTTCGGGCAGGCTGCTCTCCGTGACCGGCGAGTTTGAAGGCGTGGAAAGACCGATGTGGCTGGGAACGAAAATATGCCGTTACAGTATGTTGGAAAAGTATACGACAGAGGAACTGCGCAATAAAGAGCAGAAAGAAGTGGGAATAAGAGTGCCGGACGGGGGATGGCATTTCAGTTATATGGGAGGCGGCAGGAATCAGTCGGTAGAAGACCGGGTGAAATATAAGATTAAGAGCGCAGCCCATCAGGAATACAATAACCGTTCCACTTTGTCCAGGGTAAAACGCAATATCAAGACCCATCAGGATATTTTCGGGAGGGATGTGCAGATGCTGCAGGTGGATATAGATGAGACATTTCCGGCATATCTGCGGGAAAATATTGATAAATACCGGTATTTGCTGTATCAGAAGCCGAAGTGGTATGAATTCTGGAAATGACGGGAAGCTAAGGAACGACGGTATAGCAGCATGAAGCAGTTTGGATGGAGATGGCAGAGTTATGGTCGGGACGGAATTTTTACAGGGGCAGGGATTGGGAAACCAGCTGTTCTGTTATGTGGCGGCGCGGTGCATTGCCGAAGATTTGGGATATGAGTTCGGTACTGCCGGACAGGAACAGCTGGCAGTGAATATCCACAGCAAAAAAGGGATGTATTTCATGGATATGGATTTGGGCGCGTGTATTGCCGGAACGGGCGGGAGTGATGCAGGGAAGGCAGAACACAGGAAAGAAAATTTCCAGATCTATCATGAAAAAGAAGAACGTCTGTATTTAAACACCTGCGTTCACGACATGCTTCACGGGTGCTATGTGGCAGGAGCGGATGAAGATATTTACCGGATTGGCGACAATACGCTTTTATATGGAAATCTGCAGGCGGAGCGGTATTTTGCCCGCCACAGGGAAGAGATCAAAGAGTGGCTCAGGGTAAAAGAAGAGTATGATTCCTATGAATATACAAGAGACAATCTCTGTATCATCAATATCCGGGGCGGAGAGTACACGGATAACCGTCCGCTGTTCCTCCGCAGGAAATACTGGCTGGATGCGATGAAGAACATGCGCGCAGTCAGAGAGGATATGGAATTTATGGTGGTGACGGACGATGTGGCGGCAGCACGCCGTATCCTGCCGGAAGCGGAAGCGTATCATTTTGATCTGGCGGGGGATTATGTGACGCTGAAAAATGCCCGGTATCTCATTCTTTCCAATTCTACTTTTGCTTTTTTTCCCGCGTTTACAAGCGAAACGGTACAGATGGTCATTGCTCCGAAGTACTGGGCCAGGCATAATGTATCCGACGGGTACTGGGCTTCCGGACAGAATATTTATGAAGGTTTTCTGTACCAGGACAGGAACGGAAAGCTGTTTGACGCTGAAACGTGCAGGCAGGAGCTGTTAAGTTACCGGCAGTCGGGAAAAATGGAAGGAAAAGGAGTTCCTTACGGAAAAAAGAGTGTTGCCCTGCGGCAAAAGCAGGACAGGGCGCTTTACTGGCGGGATAAAATAAGGCTTAGGCTTGTCAGGGTTTTGAAGGGAAACGGGAAGCGGCAGCGATGAACACAAAGGCGGAAAGCAGCGCGGAAATGAGGTAGGAAATGCAGCGGAAGTTGAGAAAAGCAGTGGATTTTGTAAGTGATAAGAAAATAGCGGCGGTAATGGCGGGGATGCTTGTGATCAGTCTGATTCCCATTTTGTATCTTGCGGGATATGCGAGACCCAGCGGGGATGATTATGGTTACAGTGTCTATACTCATGCGGCATGGCTGGATACGCATTCACTGGTGGAGGTATTTAAGGCGGCTGTCTATACGGTGAAGGGAATGTATCGGGCGTGGAACGGGGACTGGTTTACCGTATTTCTGTTTTCCCTGATGCCGGAGGTATTTGCACCGTACACCTTTTGGATTGTGCCGTATTTTATGGTGGGAGTTACTGTTTTAGGAACGACGGCGTTTTTATATGATGTACTGGTGAAAACGGTGGGAATCGGGAAGGAATATGCGGTTATTCTGGATGCATTGCTTCTGATCGCGTCGTTTCAGTTTATTCCCAGTACCGCGATTGGGATGTACTGGTATGTGGGAGCGATGCATTACATGGTTCCTCATGCGGTGGCGCTGTATGCATTGATATTCGGATTTCGGTATTACCGGACGGGAAAAATAAGAAATATCGTGTATGCCTCTCTTTGCATGTTTATGGTGGGGGGGAGCAGCTATTTTTCTTCTCTTTTGGTTTTCATGGTCTATGGGCTGCTGATGGTTCTTCTTTTCCGGAAAAGAAAGGATATTTTTTATCTGTTGGTTCCGTTTCTGATCGGAGCCGCCGGATTCGTGGTTCAGTGCGTGTCTCCGGGCAATAAGGCGCGCGGGGGCGAATCTTTTGGGCTTAGTGTGGGCGGTGCCTTTCTTACCGTGCTGCAGTCACTGTGGCAGGGGCTGGTGACACCGGCGGTTTATTTGCGGGAAAAAACTTTTATTTTTGTAATTCTCCTCTTGTGTGCGGTATTTGGCTGGACAGCATTGTTAAAAAGAAAGGGAAATTTCAGGTTCCGCTATCCGCTTCTGTTTGTTGTTTTCATGTATGGAGTATACAGTGCGATGTATGCGCCTGCCATTTATGCAGCGGTGGATGTATCGCTGGGCCCGGATACGATGGTGTATCTGACCTTTTTACTGGCAGCATTATTTTCCATTCTGTATGTAGAGGGCTGGATAATTCAGAAGCTGAGGGAAAAGGAAAACGGGCAGTTGGGAAAAATCCTGCTGGACGCCGGAAGCTACCGGTGTAGGGCAGGAGTGCCGCTTATTCTGCTGGCAGCAGTGCTGACTCTGTTCAGTGCAGGCTCATTGAGAAACTGTGTGGACAAGCAGGTGTATGATTATGTGAGTAGCGGGCAGGCAGAGGATTTCCGAAAGCAGATAGAGTCCCAGATGGAGATTCTGCTGGACGATTCCATTAAGGAAGCCTATCTGGTGCCCATCAATGACCAGCAGGGGCCGCTGATGCATATGCCGGTGACAGAGGATGAAGAGGCCTTTACCAATCGGGTAGTAAGGGATTTTTACCGGAAAGATAAAGTAGTAATGATTACAAATCCGTAGGGAGATGGTAATATGGCAAAGGTTTCTATTGCTGTTCCTGCTTATCATGGGGAAGCAGGAATGGTCAGGTTATTGGAAAGCATCCGGAAGCAGGATTATAAAGATTATGAGGTGGTGATTACGGATGATTCGGAGGATGACCGTGTTGGCAGGCTGGCAGAAGGGCAGGAGAATATCCGGTACTTTAAAAACAAGGTACGACTTGGGGCGTCTGCAAACTGGAACCAGGCAATGCGCAGATGCAGCGGTGAATATATCAAAATTATGCATCATGATGACTGGTTTACCGCACCGGACAGTCTAGGGGAATTTGTCCGTATGATGGAGGAACATCCGGAAGCGGATTTGGTGTTTAGCGGGACGCGGCAGGTTGGACAGGAAACGGAGTATGAACGTTTTACGACACCGGAGGATGCAGAGCAGATTAGACAGGATTACCGTAACCTGTATCTGGGCAATACCATCGGGGCACCCAGTGCAGTGATGCACCGTCAGGGTGTGGGCGAGTATGATGAGGCGCTTACATGGCTGGTGGATCTTGAGTTTTATATGAATGTTTTAAAAAAGAACCCGCATTTTGCTTATACTGAGAAACCGTTGGTTTCCATAGGAATCAGTGAAGCGCAGCTGACGGAGCGCTGCATCGGAAACAGGGAGATTAACATTACGGAATATGGATATATTTACCGGAAATATGGTTTGGAGGGGGAGAAGAAATATAAGGGAAAACTGATGCGGGTATTGATGGATTATGATGCGGCATATGGTGAAGCGTTGGAATATGGTATTACAAAAGCGGAATATTTGGCAGGAAAAGCGGGGAAACTGGCCGGAAAGGTAAAATGGAAGCTGGGAATCCGCAGCTGATATGCGTAAGGGTAGGAATGGCTATGGATGAAAAAATAGGCGTAAGGGATAACAGAATAGCAAAAGCGGCGGAATTCTTTTTCTATGCATCCCTGTTAGTGGAACTGGTGGTTGTCATAATTGATAAAAGCGATTATATCAATCCGGTGGAAGGACAGTTATTCCGCATTACTTTTCTGTTGGCAGCAGGTAAAATATTACTTACAAAGTATTCTTTGAAAGAATGGTTTGCAATGCTGCTGTTTGGAATTATGGGAGTTATTTCTTATAAAATGACAGGACGCAATGAAATATTGCGAATCGTTGTTTTTGTCGCCGCATGCAAACAGATGGATATGAAGAAAGTATTGAAGTATGTGTTTTATATTACTTTGGCGGGTTGTCTGCTGCTGATGCTGCTGTCTGTTACGGGAATATATGGAAGTGCATCGCTGGAAACGGATTTTGGACGGGGGTATGTGCAGACGAGATATTGCATGGGTTTGGGACATCCGAACGCGCTTCATTGTATGTTCATGATGCTGGTACTTTTGGGATTATATCTGTATAATAAAAAAATGAAGTGGTATTCTTATCTGATTTTGGCAGCCTTGAATTACAGCCTGTACCTGCTGACGGATTCCAACACAGGGATGCTGGTAACGCTGATTGGGATTGCAGGCGGGGGACTGATGCGTTATTGGAAAAAACTTCCGGAAATGAAATGGGTGTATGCAGCCGGTGTTTTAGTCTTTTTGTTCTGCGTGGCTTTTTCCGTATTGGCGGCGGAACGGAGTTTTGCAAGACCGGTTGAATATAGTTTCCGCAATCCAGTGATAGCTTTTGCAGATGCACATTTGAACGGGCGGATTCGGGATTTATACTATGGTTCCACGGATGCACATGGGACCACGGCTACATGGTCATTATTTTCACAGCCGGAAAATAATTATTTTTTTGATATGGGATTTGTACGGGTATTTTATTGGTATGGGATTTTACCGGGGATGGTGTATATCATTTTGAATATACTGTTATTTTGGCAGTGTGCGAAAAAAAAAGATGGAATGGGTTTGGTGATGATGGCGGCGCTTGCCGTATATACAATCGTGGAAGCACATATTATCTCTGTTTATATTGGGAGAAATTATATATTGTTTCTCATGGGAATGTATGGCAGCAGTATGCCGGGGCTTAATTCGGAACAGGAAGAATATATGTGGAAGGCATATCGGTTCATCGGAAAATGGAGCAGTAGTAAAGTATGAAGCAGAAAAATAAAATCATTGAAGTATACGGTTTATGGTTTGCGGATTTAATGGTGATTCTGATTGCATTTGTGGCAGCTACTTACATCCGTTTCGGAAATTTCAGGGATATGGGGGATCAGAGTATTCATTTTCTGGTCTGTATCTGCCTGATGCTTTTTTGCACGGTGTATAGTTTTTTCTTTGACTGGAACAGGAATTTCCTGAAGCGCGGTATTTATAAAGAAGCGGCGGCGGTGCTGCAATATAATGCGATTATGATACTGATCGTCAATTTTTTAATGACAATGATGAAGTGGGCGGATGTGTTTTCCCGTTTGGTGCTGTTCTATTTTGCCATATTGAATTTTGTGTTGTCGCTGTTTGTTCATCTGGTGATTAAGAAGGTCATGCATACGTATTATTCTTCCGAGCAGAATTCCGTGAAAGTCATGGTGGTGACACAGAGTAATCTGATTGACGAAACGCTGGACAGGCTGGAGAAGGATTTGGATATTTTTTATCATGTGGTGGCGCTTGTCTGTCTGGACTACAATTTGGAAGGAAAGATAATCAGGAACATTCCTGTGGTAGCAGACAGGGAGGATCTGCTGGAAGTGGCTACCCAGATGGCACTGGATGAGGTATTTCTGAATCTGCCGGGAATTTCCCAAAGCAATATAGAGCATATCATTCATGGGTTTGAGGAAATGGGTGTGGACTGTCATTATAATCTGGAACTGCCTGGCATGGATGCCAACAACAGTAAGGTGGAGACTTTCGGTAATTATACGGTGATCACTTATACCCGTTTTCAGAGCAGCTATAAGAGGATGATGATTAAGCGTGTGATGGATATTCTCGGTGGACTGGTGGGAATGTTGATTACATTGGTGTTTCTGCCATTTGTGGCGGCTGCGATTAAACTGGATTCCAAAGGACCGGTGCTGTTTTCACAGGTTCGTATCGGACGGAACGGGCGGCGGTTTAAAATCTATAAATTCCGTTCCATGTATATGGATGCGGAGGAGCGGAAAAAGGAACTGGAAGCCGAGAATGAGATGCAGGGACTGATGTTTAAGATGGAAAATGATCCCCGCATTACTAAGGTGGGAGCGTTCTTAAGGAAGACGAGCATTGATGAACTGCCCCAGTTTTATAATGTGTTCAAAGGGGATATGAGTCTGGTGGGAACGAGGCCGCCCACTGCTGATGAATTTGAGAAATATAACCAGTATTACCGCCGACGCATCAGTATGACGCCGGGACTGACCGGCATGTGGCAGGTCAGCGGCAGGAGCAATATCGAGGATTTCGACGATGTCGTAAAATATGATTTGATGTATATCGATAACTGGTCACTGCGGCTGGATATTAAGATTCTGTTCCAGACAATAGGAGTGGTATTATTTGGAAAAGGGGCGAAATAATGAATTTGGTGATTGATTGTTTTAAGTTAGTGAAAGGTGCGGGAAAGAGCATTGGTATTTATAATCTTGCGAAAAGTATTGCGGTGCATTTAGGGGAGAAGGCTGCGATGCAGGGAACCGGTACATCTGACGGAAAAAAAGTGGACAGCATTATCGTGCTGGGAAATGTTCATAACAGGGATGAGTTTGACGTCCCAGGGGTGACGTTTGTGGAAGCAGGCGGAAATCCGCGGAACAAGTTATATTGTATTTTGTGGGAACTGGTGCTGGTGCGGAAGTATGCGCGCCGTTATCAGGCAGACCGCGTGCTTTTTCCGAGAGGATACCGGCCCATTGGAACAAAGGGCGTGATTGGCACGCACAGGGGAGGCAGGAAGATAAGGGACACGATCCTGATTCATGATTTGATTCCTTTTTATTATGACAAACACTATCCGGGGGTATTTCATAAACTGGAAAATGCTTATATCATGTACCGGCTGAAAGTTTCGATGGAAAAGGCTGACAGAATTATTACGATTTCAGAGTATTCCAAAGAGGATATCCTGGATAAGGCGCCGGGGTGCGGGGATAAAATCGCAGTTATTTATAACGGGCTGAATGATGTGGCGTATGAGGCTTGGGAAAGAAAAGGCGGAACTACGCCGGAGAAAGGATTCCGGGAGCAAAAGCCGGAAAGGGAAGCAAAGAAGAAATTATGGGGAAAATGGCTGAAAACTGGAAAGAAGGATGTGAAAGCAGCCGGCTATATTGCGGCAATGACATCGGGGCTGCCCCACAAGAATGCAAAGGGTGTATTAAAGACGTATGAGATTTACCGCAGGATGACAAAGGAACCGCTGGACCTGGTGGTGTTCGGCATTTCGGATACTTCCGTGCTGGCGGATATGGATAAGGATGCGGCAGCGCATGTAAGGTGCTATAAATATTTTGAAAAATTCGAGGATATGTGCCGGATGGCTGCGGGAGCAAAAGCGTATCTGTTTTTGTCCTATGTGGAGGGATTTGGATTTCCGCCGCTGGAAGCCATGCAGCTTGGCGTGCCTGTGGTCTGTTCCGACCGGAGTTCCCTGCCGGAAGTAGTGGCGGATGCGGGCCTGTTAGTGTCTCCGGAGGATTATGAGGGGGCGGCGGAGGCTTTGCTGCGGGTAACTACGGATATGGGGCTGCGGGAAGAACTGGTGCGGAAAGGGTATGAAAATATCAGGCGTTTTTCGTGGGAGAGCCGGACGGATTTATATTGGAAGGAATTATTCAGGTGAGCAGGTTATTGATATATGATACATCGAATTTCATGGATTTTCCCATCGGGGGGCAGCTGACCAGCATCGGGAATTTCCTCCGGTTTCTCTGTGAGGAATATCCGGAGCGGACGGAGAGCCTCCTGTTAGTCGGGGTGACACTGGATGCCGGTGAGATTGGCAGGAAGAAAAAACTGCATCTTTACGGCAGGGAGGTGGATTTTCTTCCGGTGGCTGCGGCGGAGAGGGATTTGGGCAATACTAAGAAGTCTTTGCGCCTGCAGTTTGTCAAAGGGCTGCTGAAATGCAGGAACCGGCTGCATATTACAAAAAAGGACTGCAATTATATTCATACGCCGGAGGCATACGGTGTGGTAAAGCTGTTTTGCATGGGGACTCATTGCGTGATTTTTTCCCACGGCAGTTATTTTAATATGGAGCGGGGATTCCGCTTTTTTCAGAAAAATGTATGGATAAAAAAGGGGTTTGCAGCTTATCTGAAATGGATTCTGAAGGATGCGGATTGTATTTTACTATTGGACAAAGACAGTCTGCGGGATTATAAGCCGTATAATTCCAATCTGGTGCAGGTGGGAAATTCCATTGTCTGTCCGGAAATAGCAGAGGGGAGGCATGTACCGGAAGACGGCAGGGTGCGGGAAATCCTGTTTGTGGGGCGGCTGTCTAAGGATAAGAGGGTGGAACCGATTATTCAGGCGGTGCTTGGAATGGATGAAATCCGTCTGACGGTTGTGGGAGACGGTGAGGAATATCATAATCTGGCAGCTTATGAAGGAGAGCGGGTGCATTTTACGGGAGCAGTGGCGCCGGAAAAAGTAAAGGGTTATATGGAACAGGCGGATATACTGGTGATGAATTCGGCATTTGAAGGGATACCCATGACGATATTGGAGGCGCTCAGTTATGCCCTTCCGGTGGTCAGCACCAATGTGGGCGGTATCGGTGAGGTACTGCATTTCGGGCAGGATGCGGAGGAAACGGACGGGACGCCGGAAGGGATTCGGGCTGCGGTACGGCGGATTACGGAAGCTTATGACAGGTATTCACGGAATGCGTATGAAAATTCCAAGGCGTTTGATTACCGGGTGGTGAACCGGAAGGTGTATCAGGTACTGTGTAATTATTGGCAGGTGTAGCGTGAGAGGGTTTGTGTTGCCGCGCAGCGGCAAAATGTTGGCCGGGGTGAAAAGAAACGACAGGAAAGAAGGGAGTGAATCGCCATGACGGGAGGTGGGAAGCTGATAAGTGTGATCGTGCCTGTTTACAAGGCGGAAGATTATCTGGCACGGTGTGTGGATAGTCTGCGCGGGCAGGAATGTGAAGGATGGGAAATGGAAATCATACTGGTGGATGACGGTTCGCCGGACGGCTGTCCTGCCATTTGCGATGCTTTTGCGAAGGAAGACGACAGGATACGTGTGGTGCATAAGGAGAATGGCGGGCTTGTGAGCGCGTGGCAGGCGGGCGTGAAAGCGAGCCGCGGGGAGTATCTTGGGTTTGTGGACAGTGACGACTGGGTGGAAACGGATATGCTCCGGAATATGGCGGTATATCTTTCCGGCGGGGACGGGAACCGGCTGGCGGGGAAAAGTGTGAAAAAAGATATAGTAAAAGACGCGAAGGAAATTATCTGCTGTAATTTTGTGATAAACCGTCCGGAGCGGGAGACGAAGCATTATCACGGGCTGGCTGCGGGCGTTTATGAGGGCAGGCAGCTTGAGGGAGAGATCAAGGACAATCTGCTGGGACATGAAAACCGCAGGATTTCCATGTCGCGCTGCATGAAACTGTTTTCCAGAAGTCTGATCGAGGAAAACATGAAGTATTGCGACCCGAATGTGACAATGGGGGAAGATGTGAATATTACTCTTTCGGCATTGCTGGACTGCAGACGGGTGGTGATCATGGAGGAGGCGCTGTATTATCATTACTTTTATAATGACGCATCTATGGTGCATCGATATGATGCGGGAATGTATGAGGGAATACGGACACTTTACCGTACCATAAAGGAGATTTACCGGAGCAAGGGGAGGGAAAGCGGGGAAGGTCAGGCGGACAGGGAGTATGTATATCTGCTGCTGCTGGCATTGAAAAATGAAATCCGCGGCGGGGCGGACGGTTACGGGAAGCGGGTAAGGCAGATTTGCCGTGATACGGAAAACCGCAGGATCGTGGGAGAGAATCCGGTGAAAGTTTCGGATAAGACGAACCGGATGCTTTATTTTATTTTGAAACATCCCTTTGGGATAGTGATAGCAGTAGCCAGAATGGTTTTTTGGGTGTATGATAGTCGAAGAACGTAGCACGGAAAGAACTTCCAGAGCTGACGCCGGCAGGCGTTTTGCTAAGAAGCTCCAGGTTCCGTGCTGTGATGATTTGGGGGTAGTGCGTGGGAAAAAAAATGGTTAGTATCATTGTTCCTGTATATAATGCCGCGCTATATCTGGAGCGGTGTATGGCAAGCCTGTTGGGGCAGACGTATGGGAATACGGAAATCCTGCTGATCGATGACGGTTCTACGGATGGCAGCGGCGGAATTTGTGATGATTTTGCAGGGCGGTATGGGAAGGTCAGGGTATTTCATACGTCTAATGCAGGAGTGTCTTCGGCGAGAAATCTGGGACTGGAAGAGTGCGGGGGGACATATCTGACGTTTGTGGATGCGGATGACGTGCTGGCGGAGGATATGCTGGAACATTTGGTCCGTATGATAGAAGAAGAAAACGGCGATGTGGCGGGATGTGGTTATTTTGAGTTTCGCGTGGAAGAGCGGAATAAGGAAAAGACTGCGGATAAAGAATATGCCCAACCGCCCGGAACGGGCGGTTTGCGCCCCGGAACGGGCGGTTTGCGCCCAGAGGTGGAAGTATTATGCGGGATGGAATTTGCGGAACACGGGATCCTGCGCAGTGATACGAGATGCTGGAGTAAGCTGTACCGGAGGGAAAGCGTGGGCAGTCTCCGGTTTGATGCGGGACTGACGATTGGTGAGGATATGCTTTTTCTGCTGGATTTGGCGATGCAGGGTAAGCAGTTTATCAGGAGCGGTTATCAGGGATATGGTTATTATGTGAATGAAAACGGTGCGATGCTGCGTGGGTTTAAGGATAGTTATATGGACCAGATTACCTGCTGGCAGAGGGCGTTGGAGAAAATAGAAGGATTGGAAAGCCTTGGAAAAGTGAAGGCAGGTTTAACGGAGCGTGCAGAAGCTATTTTGGTAATATCCGCGATGCTGGTGGTGGGAAAGCTAGCCTTGCTTTCGGGGAAAGAGAGAAAAGGGAAGGCACAATTTGGGGAACAGTGTTATGCTGTGGTAAAGAAGTATGGAGGAAAACGGGGAGTTTTTCGGGAATTGGACAGGGGATACCGGATAAAAGTGAGGGTATATGAGCGGGCGCCGGAGGTGTATATGGTTTTGTATCGTTTGAGAACCGGATGGAAAGAAAGACGGAGTAAACTGTGACAGATGAAAGGAATGATTTATGCCTGAGAAAAGATTGGTATTGTATATGCATGCGGGAAGCGGGAATCATGGATGTGAGGCGATCGTCAACAGTCTGTGCCATATGCTGCGGGAGAAGCCGCTTGTGATCACGAACAGCGGGAAGGAAGACAGGAAATATTCGCTGGCGCCTCCGGATGGAAACGCGCTTTGCGAATTGGCGGAGGAACGGCATTTTTCCCAGCATAAAATAGCCCATGTGTTGTATTATGGATGGAGGAAGCTGACAGGGGATGCGGAGTCTTTGCTCCGTTACCGTTACCGTGCCGTGTTTGAACAGCCGCTTCGCCGTTACGGAAGGAACAGACCGGAAAAAGCGTATCCGCTGGCGGTTTCCATTGGCGGTGATAATTACTGCTATGACATCATGGTGAAAGATTTGATGCTGGCAAACCGTGCGTTTCATGACAGGGGGGCCAGGACGGTACTGTTAGGCTGTTCCATTGAGCCGGAGCTGCTGACCGGCGGGGCGGCGCACGGAAAACTGGCGGAGGATATGAATCTCTATGACCTGATCATCGCAAGGGAGTCCGTCACTTATGAGGCTTTGAAACAGGTGGTGCCGGAAGAAAAGCTGCGTCTGATCCCGGATCCGGCATTTACGCTGGGGGCGAAGGAACTGCCGCTGCCGGAGGGGTTTGCGGAAGGGAATACCGTCGGTCTGAATGTGAGTCCGATGATTCAGGACAGTGAAGCGAAAGCCGGAATCACGATGAAGAATTATAAGGCGCTCATGAATCATATCATTCAGGCAACGGATATGCAGATAGCCCTGATCCCCCATGTGGTATGGGACAGGAACGATGACAGAAAGCCGTTAAGGGAACTGTATGAGACTTTCCGGGACAGTAAAAGAGTGATTCTGATAGAGGATGGTTCCTGCGAGGAATTAAAAGGGTATATTGCAAGGTGCCGGATGTTTATCGGGGCGAGAACCCATGCTACCATAGCCGCTTATTCTTCTCTGGTTCCCACTCTGGTGGTGGGATATTCGGTGAAAGCGAAAGGAATCGCCAGGGACTTATTCGGGAGTTATGAAAATTACGTGCTCCCGGTGCAGCAGCTGCAGGAAAAAGAGGATTTGATCGGGGCTTTTGAGTGGCTGAGGGATTATGAAGGGGAGATACGGAAGGATTTGCGCAGGGTGATGCCGGAATATAAGGAAAGGGCGCTGCAGGCAGGGAAAGAAGTAGAACGATTATGGGCAGAGTAAAATATGCGGCAAAAAATATAACATTCGGCTGGCTGGGGAATATCGTTACGCTCCTGCTGGGAGCATTGCTGCGGCAGATCTTTATTGACCGTCTTGGGGATACCCTGACCGGGGTGAATGATTATTACACGAATATTTTAACCGTTCTGTCACTGGCTGAACTGGGGATAGGAACGGCTTTTAACTTTAGTTTATACGGTCCGGTGGCAAGGAATGATTATGAAAAGATCAAATCTTATATGCTGTTATATAAAAAGGCATACTGGACCATCGGCTGCGTGGTCGGGGCAGCAGGAACAGCGATTGCCCCGTTTTTAAAATATCTGATCGAAGATCCCGGAAGTAATTCATGGCGGGATTTGACCATATATTACTTTATCTTCCTGTTTAATACGGTGAGCACCTATTTTGTGTCGTATAAATACAGTCTGGTAAACGCCCAGCAGAAGAATTATATCCAGACCAATATCATTACAATTACCAAGGCGGTCACGGTGTCCTTACAGATAGCCGGCCTGCTGCTGATGCCTGATTTTTACCTGTATCTGCTGACATCGGCCGGGGTGGAACTGGTGCAGAAGATTTTTGTCAGTGTTTATCTGAACCGGATGTATCCTTATCTGTCAGAGAAAAATGTGCAGAAACTTTCCAAAGAGGAAGTAGGGGAAATCGTCAGCCAGACGAAAGCGCTGGTGTTCCATAAAGTTGGGGACATGGCAAGATTGCAGACGGATACGATGATCATAGGCGCTTTTATCGATGTGACGACCGTGGGGTTCGTGGGAACGTATAATTATGTGATTTCTTCCGTTTCTAATTTCGTGAATATTATTTTTAATTCAGTGCTGTCAGGCTTCGGGAATTTAATTGCCACGGAGAAAAAGGAAAAGCAGTACTTAATGTTTAAGGTATACCGCTTTGCGGCGTGCTGGATTTACGGTTTCTCCGCCATTGGGTTTTATCTGATGCTGACGCCGCTTATCATGCTCTGGGTAGGGGAGTCGCGGGTGCTTCCGGACCTGGTCATCGGATGTATTATGGTGGATTATTATTTTAAGGGGGAGCGGATCGTTTTATCCAATTATAAGACGGCGGCGGGAGTGTTTGAACAGGACAAGTATCTGACGCTGATACAGGGAGCCGTGAATCTGGTGATTTCCATCGTACTGGTGCAGAAAATCGGACTGGTGGGAATTTATATCGGGACGATCGTTTCCGGGCTGATTGCCAATATTACGAAACCGTTTATTATTTATAAGGTGTGTTTCGGGAAGAAGGCTTACATATACTTCAGGGAATCCGTGAAGTATATAAGTATCAATGCGGCGGTGCTGCTGCTGCTGATCTGGATTAAAAGCCGTATGATGGCGGTAGTGACCATTCCGGCATTTGCGGTGATGGTGGCGGTCATTTCGGCGGTGTATAACGGGGTGTTTCTGGCTGTGTTTGGAAGGTGCGAAGAATTTCAGTATGTGTGGGGGCTGATCATGGGGAAGCTGAAGCGGAAGTAGGTTATTCAAGGAAAGAAAGCTGAAAGGCAGGGGAACAAAAGCATGGATGAAAATAACATGAGAAAGATTTTATTCCGTATCGTAGTGGATCAGGAGCATGGCGGTTTTTCACATGCCAGCAATTTCATTACAAAAATCGTAAACGGGGAAGAAGTAACGGTGGAAGACGTAAAGGGGATCAGCAGCAGACTCCTTCCCGCGGATGTTAGTTTTATGTGGAAAGCGCGGCTTTTAATGGATGGAATATCATTTTTGGATATCGGGAGGCCGGAAAGGATCCTTCAGGTGATCAGGAACAGGGAATGTGAATTTGGCATGGTGGTGGAAGATGGGTACTTACAGGATATTCTTTCCATACAACCCTTTGTACTGATGAAAATGTATTTTCGCAGCCAAAGTATTTTTGCAGTAATTCAGGGAACATCTTCGCATTACTACCCTATGGGTTATTTTCTGTCCAATGTGATGCAGAGGAGAGAAATGGCGGGCAGTATATACTATTACCAAAGGGATAAGGGAATCTTAAATAAAATGGAGGAGGACCGGTTTGGCAAAAATATAGCCGCATTTTATCCTCTTCAGATCGTAGACGGAAAGATGCTGGGATTTCTGAAGAACAGTTTGGGAAAGGCATGGAGCGAGACGGAAGATGCTGCGGAAGGGTTTTTGACGGGCTTTATTGCGGGGAACCGTGTGGATTGGCAGATGGCGCCAAGGGAATTCAGGGGATTGCTGATGAAACTGAAGGGAATGAAATTTGCCGACTGGGCGGAAGCAAGGGAAATTGCACGGCTTTTAGCAGGCGGGCGGACGCTGTCTTTTCTTGTCTTTGCGTTTTCACTGCGCAGTTCCGGGGAAATTTCATTTACGGATATTCATCAGCTGCGTATTTATTATCAGATGGTCGATGATTATGCAACGGGTATTTTGCAATTAATTGAGAATATCGTATTTCACGCCGGTTCCCATTCAGGAATCTTCTGTATGCGGCTACATCCGCCGAAGCGGGAGGATTATCTCCGGAAAAAGTTCCCTAAAACGCAGGAAGCGTCATATTTGGAAGTATCGGTTGCCGATTATCAGGGAAATAATGCCTGTGATAATATAGCGACTAATTTTCTGGCAAACAGAAAAGAGGAGGACAGGCGTCTGTTCCGGAAGCTGAGTCCTTGTGATCTATTTGATTTTGGAAGTGAAGGGGATAAACCAGATAAGGAGGTGGAAGAAGCCTTCCGGAAATATTATTCGGCAAATTTGGATAATATCGGACGACATTACGGGTTAAAACTGTTCAGGGATATTATTTTAAAAAATAAAGGGGCATTTCGTTTTTACAGCTGCCAAAGTCATTCCCCGCAGGAGGGGGAACGGGGAGGAATTGATACGGAAGCGGAACAGGAACTTTTTGAGTGTTTTCCGGGAACCGGGTATTCCATCCTGCTTCCGGTAATTGCGCGTGAAAACAACCGCTATGCCATAGGCGTGGATAACCAGAATGAATTCGAAGATTTCTGCAGTAATATGGATGCTTACCGCTGCGGGAGCTGCCAGCCATACCATTTTACAGGGGAATTTGAAACGCAGGAGGAAAAAGAAAAGGTAATCAGGGATTGTGCGGTTTGGATGGGGGAAAAATTTGCAGAATTGCAGGAGGACGGAAAAAATATCGTTTATATAGATGCCGGAAAGTATAAGGAAGTACAGGCCGAATTATTGTATAAGGCGGTAGTGAAACTGGCTTTGGGGCAGAAAATGCCGGATGTAGTGTTTTACCATTGTATGGGGAATTTTGTCAGGGAGTTCAGGGAATGTGTGACGGTCTTTTTTGAGAAGGTGGGATTTGAAGATATTCTGGCGAAGAATAAATTCTGTATCGCACTGTATGACGGAGAAGATGTATCGGAAACTTTGATTTATCCAGGAGATTTGGAAAATACATATCGTGCGAATCTTCTGACGGCGTATACGCAAAGTAAGGATTGGCTGGAAAACCTGGCTGGACATAGAAAAAAATTTATACAGAATTCCAGATACGCGAGAATTCCCTATGACATTTTATTGGAGGCGGAAGGCGAAAACGGCAGGGAAACCATTTTTGAGCAGTATGTCAAAATAATATTGGATAAGAATATCCAGGGGAAAGAATTTGGGTGCAAGCTGGAGAACGTCCACATGCGTCTGGGTTCAACCATACATGTTTCTACCTTTTATGAAGCGGAGCTGTTGTTCAGTAACCGGTATTTTGTCAGCCGTTTTGCCATGATGATGGCATGGGAGATCAGCAGGAAATTTGGGTCTCTGACACAGGAAGAACAAAGGAATTTGAAACTTACGTTCTGTGCCTATGGGATGTATTCGGAATTGCTGGTTTTCCGTACTATGGAGGTGCTGCGTCATATTTATCGGTTTGCCGGAGAGGATGGAATGGATTATGCGATATTGGAAAGGGAACCCATTGCCCATCAGTGGCAGCATAAAGATACCTTCCGTTACAGTGTGGCATTCAAAAGCGATGAGGAACGGAAGAAGCATTGGCAGGAACGGAAAATGGTGTCCATAGTGCCCATTAATTCAACATTAAAGACGCAGGATAAACTGCTGGAAATGTTCTGTCGTGAAAACGGGGTCACCACGCAGGATTTTGTTATGAATTTTTCCCTGATACTGGTGGGAGAAGCACAGGGCAATAAGTATTGGAAGCTGGATGAAAAGGAAAAAGTGTGCATTCCCGGAGAGAAAAAAACCATGGTAAGTCCGAATCCCCGTTATTATGTACAGATGCCGATTCCATATTATGAAGCCAATAGATGTATGCTCTGTTATCCGGAGAATGTCCTTTTGGAAAAACCTTTGGTAGAGGTGAATGCATATTCTACCGTGCCGAATCAGGCAATCGGGCTTTGGAAAGAGGAACATGTGCTTTTAGGGGAACAGGATTATCATGACGCATTTCGGAAGGGGGATGAAGAATTAGGCAAATTGTATCATTCATTGGTTTATTCGCATATCAACAGGAACGGTAATCACTTTCTTTATTATTTTCGCACGGAAAAGCTGTTTTTGGAACAGAAAGAGGATATCAGGAACTGGCTGCTGGAAAAATCGTCCCTGATTGAGAAAGAAGATATGCAGTCCGTAAATACCTACCATATTCTGTTCTGTCCGGTACATTGCAGTAATACCGGATTTCTTGAGTATGTAAACCGATATGTGTTCCATGATGCCGCATTGGTGATCCGGCTGGATGTGAATAAGGAGTACCGGAGCAATCTGAAAACCAAGTATTCCAATTTAGGGTTATTAATTGAAAATATGGGACAGGACAGCAAAACCAGGTATACCATAAGTACTCATTTTATTGACGATTGTATTGTTACGGGGAAAACGGTCCGCAGGATGCAGAGTCTCGCGCAAAGCATTCTGAGCGATCATGCGGGAGGATATGAAAATGTAGATGTGGTTGTTTTCGAGCGTATATTTGTCCTGATCGACAGGAATTCCGTTCAGTCGAAGCAGCAGTATTTATCCAATATGACGGGTAAAACAGGGGAAGATGAGCTTGCCAGAAGATATTTTTCTTATATAAAGCTGAATATTTCCTCCATACGGAATCACGGGGATTCCTGTAACATATGCCAGCTTGAACGGGAGTCGGAGGTTCTGGCGCAGACAAGCTCTACCCGGGCAATGATGAAGTACTGGAAGAACCGGCAAAAGGTTTTTGAGCCTAAAAGCGTGGAAAAATATGATGAAGGACAGCATTTGAAACGAAATGGGGAGGAGGGGGATACAAAGGCAAGAAACTACCGGCGCATGTACTGCTGTCACATGGCAACCGGACTTCTAAACGAAAAATACCATGGAAATAAGCCGGAACTGGTCAGAATCTGTATGCTCAGGCTTTTATTGCAGGATCTGATATACAGGGAGGATAAGGAGGATAAAGAGAAGGAGCAGTTTGAATATTTTCTTTCATACCTGAAGGTCTTGTCCAGACCATTTCTTGTTTATCAAAAACCCGTGAAAGAGGCTGTTTTTACGCTGCTGCTGATTTTAGTGCAATGGCAGTTGGAAATGGAAGGGGAATTTGGGAAAAAAGGTATGGAAGATATTATGGACTGCGTATGGGGAAAAGAAAAGGGGAGGGATGAACTGCGTGTTCTGTTAAGGGAAATCGGGAGCCGGATCATTCCGTTACTGGATACTGTGGCCAGGAAACGGGATTTTTTATTGGTGTGTATGAAACAGTTAATGGAAATGAAAAGCAATTATTTCCTGCGCAGACAGAATATAAAGGAGCTGACGTCCTATATTGCGGACTGGGGGGGCGAAAGCCGTGTTGTTTATGAAAGATACTTGCGGTATGTAAAGAAGCTGATAGGGGCAAATACGGATACCAGTAAAAGTACGTGGCTCTCGGAGGAAATTAAACAGCTTGCTTTCGAGAATAATTCAGAAGAATATCTGCCGAAGAATGTGATGGATCAGCTGATCGTGGAAAATAACCGGACATATTACGAAGGTGTGGACAGGCTTAGCCAGGAGAAAAAAGTGCAGGGAGCAAAGGATGTACAGGAAAGGATTTCCACACTGCGGTACCAGTACTTTCAGGCTTATTTGGACAATAATACGGAGGTTGACTCAGAAACGATATGGAACAGTATCCGGCTGGTAAGGTATCTGCGGGATGAATTCTCCCAAATTCTGCTTTTGGAAGAAAAGACAAGGAAAAAATACTATGATATTGCCGAAATCGCATGTGATATTCTGGGGGCAGAAAAAGTATATATGCTGATGGCAACACCGTTGGAATGCGAGCAGTGGAGATATGAATTAAAAAAGGAGTTAAAGGCGGTTCATGATATCCTGTTTCCGGAAGAAATATTCGAAGGGAAAGCAGAGGCGGAGAAAAAAGAATATCTGGTGGTCAGCATCAGCGGAGAGCATGAGACAGTTTTGGAAGTGCCTATTTCCGTCATTGAGGATGTGGAAAGGTTTGAAGCCGGAAACAGCAGTCATTATGTGGATGATGAGAGAGGACACTTTATTTGGAAGCTGGGAATGGAAGAAGGACATCCGATTATCATATACGCGAAATTTCCGGAAAAAACAGGGAATAATCTGTTGTATAGATGTACAAAGCTTATGATAATGAACAATCTTCTGAATGAAACGGCTTTTAGCAGCAATGCGGTGCATTATCTGTATGAAATCGTGACGGCGGAAAGCAATGCCATTAAACTGTCTTATTACAAAAGTTTCAGCCATACGCCGGAGGATATCCGGAAACAGCAGTATAGCGACGTGATCATGGCTGACAGGGAGAAATATTTCCAGTCGCATGTGATAACGCTGCTGTCCGATCTGCGGATCAGTGAAAATTACAGGGCAGGGCTGAAAAGGGAGTATTATGCAAATCGTCTGGGTATATGGTATGGAAAGCTTCTGGGAGACCGATCCGTGCTTGGCAAAATTAATGATTTATATGTAGTGGACGGTATGACGCAAAAGCATGTAAAGATTGAAATCCGGTGGAAGGAACTGGCCATGGAAAACGGGGAACAGGTAATCAAAACAGATACGCTGGTGCCCGAGGAACAGGAAATTGCATTTAAGGGGTATGCAAACGGTATGGATGATCTTCTGCTGTTAGTCATGGCATTGATTGAAAATGCCGCTTCCAAGGGAAAGGCGGAGAGCAAGGGGGAGGAAAATATTGTCCGTGTATATCTTTCCAAGACGGAAAGCGGCAATCTGCGTATCCTGAATGAAGTATGTGAAACGGGCGATCTGGAAAAAATCCGCTTTTTTATGTCCAGGCCGCCCCAGCCGAAGGACGGAATTTCCATTTGGAGTATTTCCAGGTATCTTCTCTCCATGGAATGCAGTATCATCAGGGGAAAAATTAAAAAAATGAACCAGTATTTTGAAAAAGGGGCGGATAATGCTTCACAGAATCGGGAATCCGTAGTAAATTTATATTATGAAACGGAGAACAGGCTGGAGCATCTGCCGGAAACGAGGGTTGCTTATGTGGAAGCCGGGGAGAAAAATTATTTTTCCATAGAGCTGCCTGTCATGGCTGAAAATTATAGGGAGGTATCACGTGAAAAAATGGATTATAGTGGAAGACAGACCATGGGTTATGACCGGTTTTATATCGGAGATGGAACAGAAAGTTGATGGAGAAGCGGAAAGCAGGACATTCAGAAAACCGGAGATCCTTTATTTTATAGCCGGAGATACCCCTGCTCAGAGAATGGCAACGGAAAAAAATTATAAGGAAGAAGTCAGCCATTTTGAAGAAGCAACGGGAATTAAGGTTAAAAAAATTGACAAAACCGTTTTTCATGAGGAAATGGAAGGATATTATTCAAAAGATTATGTCATTTTCATGGATCTGAACCTGACTGGGAACAGCGCTATGTATTTTAATGAAAGAATCAATGTACAGTATGCCAGGGAAAAACAAAAACAAAAGGGAGGCGGGGACGGGCAGATCTGGTTTTATACCACAGGCGCCAGTTTGGATGCGGATTTCCTGAGCAGTGAATTTCCGAATAATGTGATTGAAGTCATTAATTTTGTGGATGGTAAAGCCCAGCTGGACATGGAGAAATCATGGCAGGTGTTATGCGGCAGCCGGTAGGGGACGGTTTTTAAAATGGCAGGATGGGAAGGAGCGTATATGAACGATACAAAAGAATTGTATTACTATACATCTTCCGATACTATGCGTTTCATATTGACAAAAGGGGATATTTTTGCAACCAATTTGAAATATATGAATGATGGTGAGGAATATACGAACGGGCTGTCTGAGCTGAGGGCAGTGCTGAATGAGATTTATAAAGGGAAAGGGGAAATTGAGGAGGCAGCATATGAAGACGCCATAAACAGGCAGCCTAAAGTTTATTCGATTTCTTTTTCCAGGGAACGGGATTTGCTGAGCCAGTGGTCCATGTATGCAAAAGAATCAGGCGTCAGTTTATTAATGGACTTTTCAAAGGACAAGGACGGCGCGGTTTATGAGATTCCCCGTAATGACAAAAGAGCGGGGGCGAAAGAGGTAAAGACGGTTCCCCGCAGGGTTTATTATTTAACGAGACAGGCGATGAAGGAAGGCGAATACCGCCGGGTATCTCAGGAGATTATTGAAGATATCGGGAAAGAGAAGACGGTGGTACGGAAGGCAGTATTGGACGATATTCATGACGGTATTGACGTCATATGGAGGGAACTGGCGCCTTACGTGAAACGGCAGGAATTTTTTCAGGAAGCGGAATACCGTATGATATTTACTTTAAATTCTCTTGAGGCAGGGGATGCAAAGAGGGATGATTCTTCCATCAGGATTGATTACCGGGTACAGGATAGTGTACTGAAACCTTATTTAGACATTACGAGGAAAGGCGGATGGCCGGTAAAGGAAATTATGGTGGGCCCCGGTTTTAACCAGAAAACGGTATATGACAGTGTGATGCATTTTATGGAGAATGCCCGGCTTTGTATTCCCGGATATTCACTAAAAGAAATAAAAGAAAATGGGTTTTCGTTTTTGAAGCGTCTGAATAAGCGTTTTGACGGCGGCGTCTGCCTGGAAGCAGAATGGAAAAGAACGTTGGGCAGGGAGAAGAAAGGGGCTGATATTGCAGACTCTTTTAATCGTTTTATTGCCGAAAAAAGGAAAGAATGGGACAGGCAGGGGATTTTTCAGGGAAAACTGCTGGCAAATGTGTATATGACGGACAGGGGAATCATCCTGAGTATGTCGGAAACGCCGTATATTTATTGAAGTAAGGAACCGATGCCGTTCAGTGAAGCGTTACGGCATTTCGGCGGAAGCATAAATCCCATTCAGGCGTGTTTTCGCGGAAATGCCGCAGCGCTTCACTGAATGACATTGAACAGGTCATGGGAAAGGGAAACGGAAAGATGGAGACGGTATGCGGATGAATCATGAATTACTGTGCAGAATGAAAGCAGAAGCAGTATGGGAACTGCTTCATTATTCTGAAAAGGATATGAAACGGAAATGCAGGGACATGCTGAAAAAAGCGGCCGGAAGATATGTGCCGCCGCAGGATGATATATTTTGGGATACCGGACTGCTGGCAAACGGATTGATGGAATTTTCGGAGGAAAAAGAGATCTTCGATGCGGTCCGGGAGTATTTTGACCGGTGGACCGCACAGGGAATGCCCATACATTATATGGATGATACGCTGTGCGGGGCGGCGCTGCTTCAGGTATATCAGGCAACGTCGGAGGAAAAGTACAAAAAGGGGGCGGACAGAATGGCGGAATATCTGCTGGATCTGGCCCAAAAGGAAGCGGATGCCGCCGGCAGTATTCCCTATCGTCCTGCCCAGAAGAACGGGCATGTGTATGTGGACGGAATCGGAATGATATGTCCGTTTCTGGCAATGTACGGCGTGGCGTATGAGAAGGAAGAAGCGGTCCGGCTGGCTGTGACACAGATTGAAAATATGCTGAAATACGGGATGGATGAGAAAACGGGACTGCCTTATCACGGATTTAGGTATGAAAGTCGGGTAAAATATGGTATTATTGGATGGGGACGTGCGGCGGGCTGGCTTTTTATGGGAATGAGAGGCGTACTGTATCAGTTGCGGAATGGAAAAGCGGCACGGTTTTCCCTGGCATCGGAATACCGGAAACTGGAAGAGGCATTTGTGGGATTATTGGAAGCGGTAAGCCGTTATCAAAGGAAAGACGGGGGATTTTCATGGCAGTTGGAAGCGATGGAAGGACCGGCAGACAGCTCGGCAACGGCGATGATCGCACAGGCGCTGTATTTCGGAGCGGAGCTTGGGAATACGGAAGCGGGGATAAAATGGAAAAAGAGGTTCCGGTCGGCCGTTGATTTTCTGTGTGAAAGCGAGAAGGACGGAAAAATATACCGGTGTCTGGGTGAATGTATGGGATTTTCCCAGTATCCGCAGGTGTATGGGGCGTATCCGTGGTCGCTGGGAACGGCATTGGAAGTCATCGGAAAGGAAAAGGAGTCGGAATGATTATTATACAGGTCGCCGGGGGGCTGGGAAACCAGATGCAGCAGTATGCGCTGTACCGGAAGTTTCTAAGCCTCGGCAAAGTGGCAAAACTGGATATTTCCTGGTTTACGGAAAGCACCCGCCAGGACAGGGTATATGCAAAAAGGCAGCTGGAACTGGATTATTTTGACGGACTGCAGTACGAGGTCTGTACGGAGGATGAGAAGCGGGCGCTGGTTGGGGACGGGAGTCTGCCCTCGAAGCTGATGCAAAAAGTGAAGGGGAAACTGTTTCCGGACAGCAAGAAAGTTTTTTTTGAAACGGATATGTATCATCCGGAAATTTTTGATTATGAAAACAAGTATCTGTGCGGCTATTTTGCCTGTGAAAAATATTATGCGGATATCATGGAGGAACTGAGGGAGAGCATGAGGTTTCCTCCAAGCGGGAATCCGGAAAATGACAGGCTGGCGGAAAAGATGCAGCAGAAGGAATCGGTCAGCATCCATATCCGCAGAGGGGATTACCTCGATCCGGAAAATGCGGCGATGTTCGGAGGTATCTGCACGGAGGAGTATTATGACGGAGCGATCAGGGAGATGAGGAATCTGTATCCGGATGCGCATTTTTACCTGTTTTCCGATGACATTTCTTATGTGCGGGAGCGGTATCGGGGGGAAGCATATACGGCGGTTGATGTCAACAGGGGAAAAGACAGCTTTTATGATATCTGGCTTATGAGTCACTGCAGACATCAGATATGTGCCAATTCTACATTTAGTTTTTGGGGAGCAAGGTTGAATGGAAACAGGGATAAGGTTATAATAAGACCCTGGATCCATAAAAACTCACAGAAATTCGAGGCAGCGCAGATGCATGACTTATGGAAGGGCTGGGTGCTTATGGATAAAAATGGAAATGTTGTATAGGTGCGCGGCGTTTGCCTGGCACGTACCGAAAGGATACCGGCAGGATGTCGAAAAGATACGAAAATGAAAGGCAGGTAAGTGATTCGTGAAACGGTTGGAGACGGATAAGACATATTTAATAACGGGTGGGGCGGGATTTATCGGCTTTCATTTGTCCAAAAGCCTGTTGGAGGCAGGAGCACAGGTGATTGGTCTGGACAATAAGAATGATTATTATGAGGTCGGTCTGAAAGAAGACAGGCTTGCCATATTGGAGAACTATGAGAACTATTGTTTTTATGAAATGGATTTGACGGATAAGGAAGACGTGATGGATTTGTTTAAAAAGAAAAGACCGGATTTTGTGGTGAATCTGGCAGCGCAGGCAGGAGTGCGCCACAGTATTGACAATCCTGATGTCTATATACAGTCCAATATTGTAGGATTTTTTCATATATTGGAAGCCTGCCGCCGTTATCCGGTGGAGCATTTAGTGTTTGCTTCCTCAAGTTCCGTGTACGGAGGAAATGAAAAGGTTCCTTTTTCCACGGAAGATAAGGTGGACTGCCCGGTCAGCCTGTATGCGGCGACTAAGCGGTCCAATGAACTGATGGCCTATTCATATAGCAAGCTGTATGGGATTCCGGCGACGGGACTCAGATTTTTTACCGTGTACGGACCCTATGGAAGACCGGATATGGCATATTTTAAATTTGCGGTAAAAATTATGAACAAGGAACCGATACAAATATATAACAACGGTGATATGTACCGTGATTTTACTTATATAGATGATGTTGTTGAAGGGATAAAGAATGTTTTATACAATTCCCCGGAAAAGGACGAAAGGGGAGTTACTTATAAGATTTACAATATAGGCAATCACAAGCCGGAAAAGCTGATGGATTTTGTTTCCGTGCTGGAAAAATATTTGGGAAAGGAAGCAAAGAAGGAATTCTTTCCCATGCAGCCGGGAGACGTATATCAGACTTATGCGGATGTAACGGATTTGATGGAGGACTATGGATTTAAACCGCATACTTCCCTGGATGAAGGGATAAGACGTTTTGTGGAGTGGTTTAAGGACTATTATGGCTATTAAGGAAGAGCGGACGGAAAAATCATAAAAATGGACAGGTCATAGGCCATAAGACCAAAAGGAAAGGAATCGTTGCGAAATGAAAGTGCTGTATGTGGCTCCCAGGTATCATACCAACCAGGTGCCTATCATAGAAGGGTTTATAAAGGCAGGGGATGAGGTGGCTTTTGTCAGCCAGTATCAGGGGGGGACGGAAGATTATTCTGCCTTACAGCCGGTTATCCTTGGCTATCCTTCCTGTTTTCGGCTGCTTTTGTCCTGCTATAAAGGATTAAAGAGGAAGATGGGGAAGACCGGGAAAGATTTTGTCATACAGTCCAAATTCGGACCGCTTCCCAAAGGTAAATTTAAAAAGATATTGAAGGATAAGCAGCCGGATATCGTCATTATGCGTGACCGGTCAGTATATAATATAGGCGTTACAAAAGTATGCAAAAAAATGGGCATACCGGCACTCCTTTATACCCAGAGCCCCCTTTGGGAAGATGTGGAAGGAAAGGGCGGAGCCATCAGGGCTTTTTTCCGTACCCATACGCCGGCCACGCGGATCACCCCGGTGCTTGGAGAAGAAAGGCCGGGTAAGACTTATGTGAAAGAAGGGGCATATTATGTACCGTTTGTGATGGAGCCGCATATAGCCCCGGATGAGAAGATGCATTTTTTTGAGGACAAAGTGCAGATACTGGGAGTTGGAAAGTATGTGGGGCAGAAGCGGCATGAAATGATTCTGCAGCTGACGGAGGATTTGAAAAACAGAAAGCCTTTTGTTCCGTTCCATGTTACAATAGTGGGGGAAGTGGTTACGGAAGAACAGAAGCAGTATATAGCGCGTATGGAAGCGTTTATTAAAGAGCATGAATTGGATGAATATGTTACATTAAAGAGAAATTTCAGCATCGGACAGGTATATGAAGAATATCGGAAAGCGGATCTTTTTGTTCTTCCCAGCAAAGGGGAAGTGGCGTCTATTTCACATTTAGAGGCAATGTCCTGTTCCCTGCCGGTGATATGCAGTGACAGCAACGGCACATCCTGTTATATCCGTCAGGGGGAAAACGGCTTTATCTTCAAGGATGCGGAATATGAGGATTTCCGCAATTATGTGGAGAGACTGGTTGGTGACAGAGAGAGGATACTGCGCATGGGAGAGGAAAGTTACCGGCTTGTATTGGAAGAGCATAAATTTGGGAATTATAAAGAAAAAATAGCGGAAATTGAAAAGATACTGCGGAGCGGGGATTAGAATGAGCGGGAAAATAGTGGTTATTTATGACTGTCCTTTGAAAAACTGTGATAAATTATGGCTGCGGGACGTATTTGCAAAGAGGGGATATGATATCAGGGCAGTGTTCTGCCGCTTCAGGATTTCCAATGTGGAGCAGAGGGGAAAGATAGGGAAGCTGGCGGCAAGGATGCTGACTTTATGGCAGTGTCTTAAAGGTATGGCAAAGAGCAGGAAGGATGATGTGGTGATCTGCTGGAGTCAGTGGAGCGGACTTTTTTTTAATATGCTGCCGGGGGCCGGCAAACGGTATATCATATCCTATAATTGGCTGACACCCGTACGGAATGAGAAAACAAGGTTCTTATATGTGAATGCATTGCAGAATAAGCGGCTGACAGCAATTATCAACAGTTCGGCAACCAGGGAGCGGATTCTGCAGGGATATGGGGTGGAGGATACAGGCAATATCGTGTATATTCCCGATGTGTTTGATGACAGGGGGATATTTTGTCCGCCTATATATGGTAGAAACGAAAAATATTGTTTTAGCGGCGGAAGGGCAAACAGAGACTGGGAGTTATTGTTCGAGACGGCGGAATTGTGTCCGCAGGTAACGTTTAAAGCGGTAGCGGCAAAAAGTGGCTGGAACAGCCGGTTAAAGGTTCCTGAAAATGTCAGTCTGTATTTTGACCTGGGGCCGGAACAGTATTATGAATTGATGGAACATTCTTATATGGCACTGTATCCGTTGAAAGAAGAACGGGTATCGGGATTGATCAATATACTGAAAGCAGTACAGATGGGGAAGCCGGTGCTGACGACAAAAAGCTCGTTTACAGAACTGTATTTTCCGAAAGAAGAGGAAGAATGCCTGCTTCCTTTTGGAGATGTCTCCGGATGGAAACGGATGCTGGAGAAGATATGGCAGGAGAAGAGACCGGAATATGAAATACGGGTGAAACGGATGCAGGAACATATTCAGGCTGGTTTTACACCGGAGTCGGCAGCAAAACGGTTAGATGGGATTATCGCACAATGCAAAGGAGCAGACAAAGAAAATGGAAATGAAAAAACAGCCGGATAGGGCATTGACCATACAGGAATTTTTTTATTGTTTGTTTTTTTCCCTGTTATTTTTTGCAAAAGGAATCGGATTGTACGACGGACAGAGTCTGTTTAAAGTATTTCTGATAGCTGCACTGGCCTGCTTTTGCATGAAAATGCTTATGACGGATTATACCGTAAAGGAACTGGTAATCTTGCTGACGCTGCTGGCGGTAGTGCTGCTGAGTTATTTCCGTACGAAGGAAAAGGGAATATTGTTTACGTTTGCGATCGCAGCGGGTTTAAAAAATGTTTCCGTGAAGCGGATTTTCCAGACGGCTCTTGCGGTCTGGTGTGTTTCTTATATACCGACGGTTTTATTGACGACGCTGGGATGGGCGGACAGCCCGTTCCGGGTTCATGTGCGCCCGTTTTTTGGTTTTGCCATACGCTGGGGAATGGGAAGTGCCCACCCGAATGTAGGACATATCGCTTACCTCATCTTTACAGTATTGGCGGTGTATACATTAGGAAGCAGAATTTCATGGAAATGGATTGCCGGGTTGTTTATCGGCAATTTATATGTATTTTTTTTCACGATGAGTCAGACCGGCCTGCTTATGACTTCTTTTTATCTGGCTGCGTCAGTTTATCTGATGGTTCGGAAAAATCCTTCGAAAGCGGAATATGGGTTAGTGAAATGTGTGGTGCCGGCGTGTGTTTTGGCATCGCTGATTCTGCCTGTGGTGCTGACGGGCAGGGCATTTGATATTTTGAATAAAATGTTGAACACCAGGGTCATGCAGGCAAAGCGTTATCTGACGGAGGAAAAAATTACCCTGTTTGGTGTAAGGCTGGGACTGAACAATGCCATTAATACGATGGACAACTCGTTTGTATTTGCTTTTATGACATATGGGGCAGTTACTTTTGTGATCCTGATGGCGGCATATATTCTGCTGGTCAGAAAGTATGTTTCGGAAAAGAGAAACAGGGAACTGGCTGTAATCGTGACGCTGTTGATTGCCGGATTGTCGGAACCCTTTTTATTCAATACTTCTTTCAAGAATGTTTCTCTTTTGTTTATGGGTGAACTGCTTTTTGGCGTGTCTCCCGCAGAGGGCGGAATACGGGGGAGAAATATCTGTTTTTGGAAAATCGGGGGCAGAGAGATGAAACTGCCGTTTGGAAAGATTGCAGGATTGGGAGAACTGATAAGAGCTTATGGCCGCACATACAAAGCAGCTGCTTTGGCAGGCGCGGTATTTGCGGCAGCGGTGTGGGCAGGAGTATATGGGATTACCGCGGAGGTACCGGAGGAAATCATTGTACCGAGGAGCCTGTGTGATTCGGTGGAACAGGAATCCGTTTATCTTGGGCAGGGAGATGTTCCGGAGAACAGTCTGGTACTTGGATATGTGGATGAAAAGACTCCGATGGTTATTTTCAGGGACGGTCTGCCAAGGCTGGAATATGTGCGGGGAATCGTGTGCCGGTGTGTGTACGGGGCAGGATTGGGATTTATAGTTGTATTAGGAGGATGTTATGTGATAAAATATAAAGATTCAAGGCAATGATACGAGCAAGTAAGGAGTCTGTTCCATGGGAAACAAGAAGAAACAAAAAAAAGTAGCGATGATTGGCCATAAGCGTATTCCGTCCAGGGAGGGTGGTGTGGAGATTGTAGTGGATGAACTTTCTACCAGACTGGTAAAGCTGGGATACCGTGTAGATGCTTATAACCGTTCCGGCTACCATGTATCGGGAAAGGAGTACGATGAAAGGCGGGGGAAGATATATAAAGGAATCCGCCTGATTACGATTCCCACATTTCAGAATAAAAAGCTCAACGCAATTGTGTATTCGTTTTTGGCAACATTACGGGCTTTGTTTGGAGGATATGACGTGATTCATTATCATGCGGAGGGTCCCTGTGTCATGTTATGGATTCCAAAATTGTTTGGTGTACGGGTAGTTGCCACGATTCATGGATTGGACTGGCAGCGTTCCAAATGGGGAAATTTTGCATCCTATATCCTGAAGCTGGGTGAGAAAGTGGCAGCAAAATGGGCGGATGAAATTATTGTTTTGTCAAAGAATATGCAGGAGTATTTTGCTGAAAATTATAAAAGGACTACGGTATATATTCCGAACGGAATCAGCCGTCCGGAGAAATACGGAGCGGAAATCATCCGTAAAAACTACAATCTTTGCGGGGACGACTATATTCTTTTTATGGCGCGAATCGTGCCGGAAAAAGGGATACATTATCTGATAGAGGCTTTTTACAAGATTAAGACAGATAAGAAACTGGTCATTGCCGGCGGCAGCAGCCATTCTACTGAATATCGGGACAAGATACGCGCCATGGCAAAAAAGGATGAGCGGATCATACTGACCGGATTTGTGCAGGGAAGGGAACTGGAGGAGTTATATTCCAACGCGGCCGTATTTGTGCTGCCCAGCGATGTGGAGGGGATGGCAATCAGTTTGCTAGAAGCCATGAGTTACGGTAATTGCTGCCTGGTGAGCGATATTGACGAGAATACGGAAGTGACCCTGGACCATGCGGAGACGTTTCGCCGCGGCGATGTGAAAGACTTGCGGAAAAAGCTGGTTTATCTGCTTGAAAATGAAGAAAAAAGAGAAGAATATAAGAGAAACAGTCAGGACTTCATCTGCAGCAGATACAGTTGGGAGAAAGTCGTGCAGAAGACGGTAGAACTATATGAAAAGTAGGATTTGTCATGAAAATACTGATGGTAAATAAGTTTTTGTATCCGAACGGAGGTTCGGAAACATATCTGTTTAAAACAGGAGCCTGGCTGGCACGGATGGGGCATGAGGTACAGTATTTCGGAATGGAACATCCAGAACGTACGGTAGGAAACCGGATACAAAGCTATACGGCTTCCATGGATTTTCATACGGGAAGGCTTCGGAAAATACTATATCCGTTTAAAATCATTTATTCTTTGGAAGCAAGGAAGAAAATGAGAAAGGTGTTGGAGGATTTTTGCCCTGATGTTGTTCATTTAAACAATTTTAACTTCCAGCTTACGCCCTCGATTATTTATGAAATCAGGAATTTTAGTAAGGTGAAAGGAAAGAAAATCGGGATTTTATATACCGCGCATGATTACCAGTGGATTTGTCCGAATCATATGCTTCAGATTCCGGAGCGCGGGGAGTTATGTACGAGATGTGCGGGCGGAAAGTATGGAAACTGTACCAAATATAAATGTATTCACAATTCAAAGCTGAAAAGTCTGCTGGGAACAATGGAAGCGGAATTATATAAACGGCTGGGAACTTACCGGCTGGTAGATGTGATCGTGTGTCCCAGCCGTTTCATGGAGAGGATGCTGGCAGGTAATCCGGCGCTGAAAGGGCGCACTGTCATGATGCATAATTTTATAGACAGAGGGGAAAAGGCGGCAGAGAAGAAGGAGAAAAAGGAAGCCGGTAAGTACGTGCTCTATTTCGGCAGGTATACGGAAGAGAAAGGAGTCCGGACTTTGGCGGAGGTGTGCCGTATGCTTCCTGAAATACCGTTTGTTTGTGCCGGGAGCGGCCCTTTGGAAGAAGAATTGAAAGCCATTCCCAATATTCATGTGAAAGGTTTTCTCAGAGGCAGGGAATTGCAGGAAGTGATAGAGAATGCCCGTTTTGTAGTGTTTCCGTCCCAATGGTATGAGAATTGCCCGTTTTCCGTTATGGAGGCACAGATGTATGGAACGCCGGTACTCGGTTCGGATTTGGGAGGAACGCCGGAATTGATTCAGGCAGGCGTGACGGGAGAATTGTTTGAAAGCGGAAATGTGCAGGAGCTGAAAAACAAAATCAGCAGGTTGTGGCAGCAGGAGGAATTGTGCCGGGAATATGCGGGAAACTGCCGTAGTCTGCCGTTTGATAGTCTGGAAGAATATTGCGGGAAACTGCTGAAAATATACGCAAAGCTGTGTTGAGGAGAATGAAATGTCTAAAAGAACGTTATATGGAACCGTAATCGTAACTTACCGGTGCAATGCGCGCTGCAATATGTGCGACTGTTTCAAAGATCCTACAAGACCGGAAGAGGAAATTACGCTGGAGGAGATTAAGAAGCTGCCGGAGATGGCTTTTACCAATATTACCGGCGGAGAGCCTTTTATCCGAAAAGACATTCCGGATATTGTAAGGGAATTATATAAGAAATCCGACCGTATTGTTATATCCACCAACGGATATTTTACGGAGCGTATTATTGCATTATGCAGGGAATTTCCGAAAGTGGGAATCCGCATCAGCATTGAGGGGCTTCAGGCTACCAACGATGCGATACGCGGAATTCCGGACGGCTTCAATAGGGGTTACAATACATTGAAAACTTTGGTGGAAATGGGACATCCGGATGTCGGTTTCGGGATGACGGTACAGGATATGAACTGTGAGGATTTGGTGCCATTATACAAGATTTCGGATGAAATGGGAATGGAATTTGCTACGGCAACGCTGCACAATTCCTTTTATTTCCGCAAGACGGACAATAAAATTGACGATAAGCGGAAAGTGGCACAAAATTTTGAAAAGCTGATTAACGAGCTTTTGAAAAGCAAATCTCCGAAGAAATGGTTCCGCGCGTATTTTAACCATGGGCTGATTAATTACATTTACGGAAATAAACGGCTGCTGCCCTGCGATATGTCCAAGAATGCCTTTTTTATCGACCCGTTTTGCGATGTGATTCCCTGTAACGGCATGGAGAAAAAGGCAGTCATGGGCAATCTGAAAGAGCAGTCATGGGAGGAACTTTGGAATTCCGCACAGGCGAAGCAGGTGCGGGAATGTACGAAGCAATGTGACCGTAACTGCTGGATGATAGGAAGCGCGTCGCCTGCCATGCACAAGTATATATGGGTGCCGGGCTGGTGGGTAATCAAACATAAGTTTTTAAAGGGCGGCAGATACAGCCTGAATGAGAACCGGTTTATACGGCAGTAAAGGGCGGAAGTGAGGAAGAAAGGGAAATGGATCGTTCCGTTTCTTCCTTCGATTTTGCCGTGGAATGGTTTACATATTGACGCCGATGGGCAATTTCCATTATACAGCAGGGGGAATCCCCGTAAAAGAAACGATTCGGTAAAGGAAATGAAAAGTTGAAACTATTGATGCTGGTGAATTGGAAAGTTGAATATTGTGACAGGGTACCGGAAGGAAAGCAGCCGCCGGATTATTATGTAAACGGGGAAGATTATTGGTTTTACCGATATTTTAAAGAGGATGTATCGGTGGATGTGGCGGATATCCATACGTTTCCCTGGCTGGAGCATTTTGAGAAAGAGACGCTGCGGTTTTATGTCGTTCAGACATTAAAGGTTCTGTTTAAGCTGAACCGTTATGATTTGATTGTTTCCCATGGAATGCAGAGCGGAGTGGTGCTTAGTCTGATTCGGAGACTCTGGAAGTCAAAAGCGAAGCATATTGTTTTTGACATAGGGGCTTTTAACAGTGCGGCGGAAAGCGGAGCCGCGCTGAAATTGATGCAGTTTGCCAGTAAGTCGCTGGACGGGGTAATCTATCATACGGAATCGCAGGCAGAATATTACAGGAGATTTTTCCCGTGGATTACAGATAAGAGCATCTATATTCCTTTTGGGACGGATGCCGCCTTTTTTTCAGAGAGGCCGCGGGAAGCAGCGGCGGAAGGGCGGGAGAAGCAGGCGGATATACCGGTATGCAGGCAGTATATTCTCTGCATTGGTTATGCCAAGAGGGATTGGGATACTTTATGCAGGGCGTTTGACAGAATAAGCGGTAAGTATGGGGTAACGCTGCGGCTGATCGGGAAAACGGATTATCCGTGCAGGAATCCGGATATGGAGTGCATGGATTTTATGCCGATTGATGAGTTGATAGAGCAGATTCGGGGCTCCCTGTTCGGGGTTGTGCCGTTGGAATTTTTTAACTATTCTTTTGGGCAGATGACGCTGCTGCAGCAGATGGCGCTGGGAAAAGCAGTGATTGCGGCGGACGTGCCCAGTATGAGGGGATATGTGCAGGACGGCGAGACGGCGCTGTTTTACCCGGCTGGGGACGATGAGAAGCTGGCAGGGCAGATGGAACGGCTGCTGGAGGAAGAGACGTTCCGGACACAGATAGGAGAACGGGCGGCGAAGGCGGTGCGGGAAACCTACAATGAGGTAAATATGGCAGGGCAGATAGAGGATTTTTTTCGGAAAATAAGGAAAGGATAGGATATAAAGCTGCATGAAGGTAGTATTTGTGATTGTCAGTCTAGCCGGAGGCGGGGCGGAACGGGTGATTTCCATACTGGCAAACCAGTTTGTGAAAAAGAATATTGATGTAACGATTATGATGACGGCAGGGGATACGGTGGCCTATCCGCTGGACAAGCGGATCCACCTGCTCTGCATTGGAGGAACGTCCGGCGGGAGTATGCGGCTGCGGCTGCGGCGGATTCGGAAAATGAGGGAGTATTTCAAGGCCAACCGGGACACGGTAATTATTTCTTTTGGTCCGGGAACCAGTTTCTTTGCGGTGGCAGCCTCCTTATTTTTGAAGCACAGAATCCTCATATCCGAGAGGAACGATCCGGCCATATGCCCTCATAAGAAACTGCGGAATATGGTGTATGCAAGGGCGGAGCGGCTGATATTTCAGACAGAGGATGCAAAGCAATGTTTTCCGGACAGGATAAAGAGGAAGGGAATCGTGATTCCCAATCCGGTATCCGGAAACCTTCCGGCCGAGTATGAAGGAGTGCGGAAGAAGGAGATAGCCGCAGTGGGACGGCTGGAGACTCAGAAAAATCACAGGATGCTGCTGCAGGCATTTGCCATGTTTCATAAGGAATTTCCTGCATACAGCCTGCATTTATTCGGAGAAGGCAGTCTGAAAGAAGAGTTGGAACGGCTGGCGGAGCAGTTAAAAATAAAGGAACAAGTGGTTTTTGAAGGGTTTGCTTCGAATGTACCCGAAAGAATCCGGGAGATGGAAATGTATGTTTTGTCATCGGATTATGAGGGAATCTCCAATTCCCTGCTGGAAGCTATGGCAGTAGGTCTTCCCTGCGTGTCTACGGACTGTCCGATCGGAGGTTCCAGATTATGCATTGATCCCGGCGAGAACGGGCTGCTGACGCCGATTGGGGATGCGGCGGCTTTTGCAGAGGCTATGGGAAAGATTGCGGCAGACCGGAATTTTGCGGAGAAGTTATCCCGTAATGCGCGGGAAATCCGGGAAGCGTATTCGGAGGGGAATATTAGCGATCAGTGGGCGGATGTCATCGGGGTCAGGAGAAAAGAGTGAAAGATATGAAGGAAAAAATCAGTGTAATTGTTCCTGTTTATAATGTGGAACCCTATATTGCGGGAGGCATAGAAGCAATCCGTTCACAAACCTATCCGAATCTGGAAATCATACTGGTGGATGACGGTTCTACGGACAGCAGCGGCAGAATCTGTGATGAATATGCCGGTAAGGATGAAAGAATCCGGGTCTTCCATATTGCCAATTCGGGGCAGAGTCATGCCAGAAATGTAGGATTGGAAATGGCAACAGGGGAACTGATAGGATTCATAGACGGCGATGACGCGCCCTGTCCGCAGATGTACGAGCGGCTGTATCGTCTGCTGGAAACATATGATGCGGGTATTGCGGAATGTAATTTTGTGGGAAGGAACAGTCCGCCGCCGGATGAACTGGAAGAAAATGCGGTGTTCGTATTGGGGGGAAGGGAAGCCTTGTATAAGCAGCTGGATATGAAGAACCGTTCCCGTTTCCCGTCTACTTCGGTGTGGTCCAAATTATTCCGGAGGGAAATCATAGAAACGCTCCGGTTTCCGGACGGCAGGATACATGAGGAGTATGCTTATTTATGCGAAGCGCTGTACGGTTGCCGGACTTATGTTTATGTCAATGAAATCCTTTATAAGAGGACGATAAGGAGCGATTCTACCACGAAAGAGAAATTTTCCCTTCGGACGCTGGATAAACTGGAGGTACACAGGGAGAGAAACCGGTTTTTGGAAAAAACAGGAGACTGGGAACTTTTGGAGTTGTCCAGGGCGCAGGAATATAATCTGATGATACATTTCTATAATTTGGCATGTGAAAACGGAATGAAAGAACAGGCGGAGCTTTTATATAAAGAACTGCACCGGGATAAAAAAGAAATTTTCCGAAGCAGGCTGCCGAAGAAGAAGAAACTGATATTTGTAATTTTCTGCATGAACAGCAGGATTTATGGCCGGATGAGGAAGCTGAAAAAATGAGAAAAGTACCGAAAATGACGCGTGAACAGATAGCAGGCTGGGGACTTGCTCTTTTATTTGCCTTTTTCCTGACGGCGGGATGGCAGAGCGAGAGAGGGAAAGACGGCGCGGGCTTTTTGCTCCTGTCTGCCTATATCGGGCTGGCGGTTTTTATGTATTGGGCAGTCAGGGCAGGGTTTCATGCCATGTATAAAAGTGAGCGCAGGGATGCGGAAACACAGGGATATCCGAAAAAGCGCCTGCCCCATTTTCTGCTGTTATGGGCGGGAATGGCTGTATGCTGGACGATTGTGCTGTTAGCGGCCTATCCCGGATTTTTCTGTTATGATGCGACGTATCAGTTTCGGGAAGCGGCAGAGGGGGCATATGACCTTCATCATCCGCTGCTGCATACGTATCTGCTTGGAAAAACGCTGCTGCTGTCAAAAGAATATCTGGGAAGTTATGAAACGGGTGTGATGATATTCTGCATGGTTCAGATGGTGCTGATAACCGGTATTTTCTGCCGGGTGATCTGTTTTATGGAAAAACAGGGAATCAGGACGTGGCTGCTTTGGTTTTTTTATGCGTATTACTCATTTTATCCCACCTGTGTGATGTTTGGGCTGTGTACGACCAAAGACAGCGGATTTGCCGCATGGATGACGCTGCATCTGCTTTTTATTTATAAATTGCTGAAAGAGGGAGAGGCATTTTTCAGGTATCCGAAATCCGTTCTGCTGTTTATGGTGACGGCGGTGCTTGCAATGCTGTTCCGGAATAACGGGATATATTCGTATCTGCTGTTTTTACCGCTCGTGGTGATATCGGCAAAAGGCGTCCGGAAGAAGACCGCGGCGCTGGCAGCGGCCTGTATGGTACTATGTTTTCTGATAACCCGCCTGCTGGCGGCATTGGCAGGGGCGGAAAATACCGACGGGCTGAGAGAAATGCTGTCGGTTCCGGCCCAGCAGCTTGCGAGGGTGTATGCCGTGGAAGGCGGCGGCTTTTTTGATGAAGAGGAGAGACAGCAGTTATATAGCTTCATATCGGAGGAAGATTTGGGACGGTATAATGAAAAACTGGCGGATCCGGTAAAGGCAAACCTTCACGTGGGGCTGAATTCTACCTTGCCCGATTTTTTTGTGCTGTGGCTGAAAACAGGGCTGCGCGCGCCGGAAATTTATTTGGATGCCGCGCGGATGCAGACTTACCAGGCATGGTATCCTTTTACCATACCAGATGGATACTGCGGGGAAAATGCCAAACCGCGCTATCAGGGCAGTGAGAGCTGCTATTTTGCCCTGGAGACGGAAGAACCGGTACAGATGGATTCGAAAATTCCGGCGCTGTTAAAGGGATATGAATGGATCGCAAGACATATGACGTTTGATACGGCGCGAGGGATACCGGTTGTTTTTTCCATCGGTACGATGTTTTGGATTCTGTTATATATGCTGGGATATGCATGGTGTTACAGAAAAAAGGGAGCGGCAGGGATGCTTCTTATGATTTTATGCATTTGCCTGACCTGTCTGTTGGGGCCGATTGTCCTGGTCCGGTATTATTTGATTTTATTTTATGCATTGCCTATTGTCGCGGTAAGCAATAAGTTGTTATAATAGGTGAAAGATGGAAAATACATGCAGGTGAAAGGAAAAAAGATGTTTGGTAAGTTAAATTATATTTTTTCCAGGCGGGATAAAATCCGTTTGGTGCTGCTAATGATCATGATGGTCATAGGAAGCGTGTTGGAATTGATGGGAGTAACGATTTTCATGCCCTTTATCAATATCATTATGGAACCGGGACAGATTCAGGAAAGTGAGATATTATATTTCTTTTATCAATGGGGCGGTTTCCAGACGGTAGAAGGTTTTCTGGCGAGTATAGCGGGAGTCATTATCTTTATTTACATTGCCAAAAATATCTTTCTGGCTTTTATGCAGAATTGCATTATTAAATTCTGTTATAATACACAGAAACGCATTTCTACCAGACTGTTAAGAACTTATATGGCGGAGCCTTATACCTTTCATCTGAATAAAAACGTGGCGGAACTGCAGAGAAGTATGCAGGAAGACGTAACACAGTTTTCCCAGTTCCTGATTCATACGCTGGAAGTGATTGCAGAGTTTGCGGTATGTGGCGTGATCGGAATCTATCTGTATATTGTCAGCCAGTCGATTACCGCAATCGTGCTCGGGCTTTTGGTGCTGTGCGTTGGGGGATTCACTTATATTACGAGGAAATATTCCAAGAAAATCGGCAGGGACAACCAGTATTACCGGGCGAAGCTGTTTCAGTGGGTAAACCAGTCACTGGGAGGGATTAAAGAAATCAAGGTATTGGAAAGGGAAGAATTTTTCACCAGTTCCTACGAGGAGTTCTATTCCAAATTTACAAGGGGATTGAAAAATAACCGTCTGATTTCGGCGATGCCGAAATATGTAGTGGAAACGGTTTGTATGACCGGGCTTTTGGCAGCGGTTATCATCAAGATGTTTTTCGGTCAGAAGGATATCATTGATTTTATTCCGCAGCTTGCTGTATTCGCCGTGGCTGCATTCCGTCTGCTGCCGTCGGTGGGGCGTATCAATGACCATGTGAACAATATTTTATATGCGACTCCTTCCGTAGAGCTGATTTATGAAGATTTAAAGGGAATCGAAGAGTATCAGGCGGTTGAAACTGTCAAAAATACGCAGGCAGAGGATACATGGAGAATGGAGAATGGGATAGAGGCAAAGCATGTGACTTATCATTATCCCAATATGGAAAAACCGGTATTGGAGGATGTGAATTGCAGCATACCGAAGGGGAATACCGTGGCATTTATCGGAACGTCAGGAGCCGGAAAGACGACATTGATTGATGTTATCTTAGGACTGCTTCCGCCCCAGCGGGGAAAGATATATGCGGATGACCGGAATATTTATAAGAATATCAGTGCCTGGCACCGGCAGATCGGCTATATTCCGCAGGTGATTTATCTGTCGGATGATACCATCCGCAACAATATCGCTTTTGGAATCAGGGAAGAGGAAATGGATGAAAAGGCTCTTGCAATGGCAGCAGAGAAGGCGCAGCTTGCAGAATTCATAGACAGCCTTCCGGAGGGAATGGATACTTATGTCGGTGACAGGGGAATCCGCCTGTCAGGCGGACAAAGACAGAGAATTGGCATAGCCAGGGCTTTGTACCATAATCCGGAAGTGCTGGTATTGGATGAGGCGACTTCCGCACTGGATACGGAGACGGAGACTGCCGTTATGGAAGCCGTGGAGCGGCTGCGGGGGGAGAAGACGATGCTGATCATTGCACACCGTCTGTCTACGATCCGGAACGCGGATATCATTTATGAGGTGAATGAAGGGAAGGTTCGGAAGAAGGAGAAGGACGAGGTGTTCCCGGAAGGCTAGGGAGGATAAACATGAGCGAAGCAGGCAGCAGATTGCAGGGAATAACTTCCATAGAAGAAAAGAACTGGCGGGAGCGGTTGAAACACAGCTATTGGCTGTACTATACGGTGCTGTTTGTCGGTGTGTCAGCAGCGGTATTTTATTCTTTTATCAGAGGCGGCCGTTCTTTTGTGAACCGGGTCGATGGGTTAAACCAACAATATAACTGCCTGCTGTATCTCCACAGGTGGGGAAGGCAGATATGGGAGAATTTACGGAATACCGGCAGCCTGGAAATACCGCTTTGGGATTTCCACATGGGTCTGGGTGCAGATGCTTTTACAACGGTCTTTTATTATGTATGTATGACACCGACTGCAATTGGGGCTGTTTTTTGTCCGGAACGGTGGATGGAGCATTTTTACGCGCTGGAATTTTCGTTTCGTCTTTATATGGCGGGAATCAGTTTTTCTTTGTTTGCCAGAACCTGGCAGAAGAATCAGGGGGCCGTGCTTTTGGGAAGTATGTCCTATTGCTTTTGCGGTTTCGTAATGCAGAAGGGAATCCAGCATACATTTTTTATCATACCCATGGTTTTCCTTCCGCTGCTGCTGCTTGGTGCGGACAAAATTTACAGGAGACAGTCTTCGGCTCTGTTTATAATAGCGGCTGCCCTGGGAGCGATGGGGAATCTGTATTATTTTTATATGACGATACTTGTGGTAGTGTTATATGTCCTGCTCCGGTATTTCTTTTTAGAAGAAGAAAAAAGCTTCCGGCGTTTTTTCAGCTGGATTGGAAAATTTGCCCTTTATGGTATCATAGGTATTGCGATAGCGGCTTTTATTTTTCTGCCGATGGTAGCAGCGATGTTTGGGAGCAGCCGTCCGGGGGCTTCGAATGAAGTGCCTTTGTTATATCATATTTCTTACTATTATAAACTGTTTTGGGGAATCTGTACGAATGAGCTGAGGGATTTTGACAGCCGCACAGGATATACGGTGACGGCATTGCTGGCGGTTTTTCTGCTGTTGGTCAGGAAGGGTGAAAAGCAGCTTAAGATCAGTTTAGCGGTTTTGACGGCATGTTTATGCATTCCGGCAGCAGGCTCCGTGTTTAACGGCTTTGGTTATGTATCCAATCGTTGGATTTTTGCTTATTCCCTGATAATTTCCTGTATCTTAACGAAACTGTATACGGCTTTTTATGAATTAACGGAAAAGGAAACGGTGCGACTGCTGTGTGTGGCAGGAGGATATCTGCTTTTGGGAAATCTGATTCCGCTGTTTGGGGTACAGGCGAATGCTGCGATTTACAGGGCAGGTATCTGGCTTGCGGTTGTGGTGACCGTTTTGGCAGCCATTCGTTATTTTCAGTTATCGAAGCGTTATATAACACTCCTGCTTTGGGCAGGAACTCTCGGCAGTATTTTTCTGAATGCGTATTATGAATATTCCCCTGTTTTCGGAAGTACAGTCAGCCGTTATGTGAAGCGGGGGGAAGTGTTGGAAGAATATACGGAAAAACTGCCCAGCAACCGGCTGAAAGAAATAGAAGACATTGATTCTTACAGAAGTATTGTATATGCTGAGGGGGAACTTGAGAATTCATATGTGCTGCAGGAAATGCCGGGGTGTGAATTTTATTACAGTGTCGTGGTGGGAAGCGTAAACCAGCTTCACAGGAAGATGTATTATAATGAACCTATGGAGCACAAATATAACGGGTTTGATAACAGACTGATTTTGGACAGCTTGGCGGGCGTGAAATATTACCTGACAGACGGACGGGAAGCAGAAATGTTTGGAAAGCTGGAGAAGAGAGAGGAAATAGAAGAATCAGACCAATATTCGATATACGAGAATCCTTATGCACTTTTGCCTGTTTATTTTTATGACTGCTATATTCCGGCTTCTGAATGGGAGGAAATGGGAGTGACGGACAGGCAGGAAGCGATGTTATATGGAGCGGTAGCCGGGGAGAGTTCCCTGCCGGAAGCTGTGCCGGAGTTTACAAACTATGAAATCGGATATCAGATAGAAACCGTGGGACAGGTAGAAGCAGGGGAAAACAGTTATACCGTGACCGGAAGCGGCGCCTCAGTGGTACTACGATTAGAACAGGTTCCGCAGGACGGGGAGCTTTATGTGATAGTGGAAGGGCTGGGTTATGAAGGAATTTCTCCGGTTGATTTGTATGCAGGAGGGAACCTTTTTAATACGGATTGGCAGAACCGGCAGATTATAAGGGACGCGCAGGCCATGTATCAGGAAAAGGATGATATATTCATTCAGATCAGAGCAGGGGAGAGAGAGAAAGATTTTAATTATTTTACAAGGATGCATCGGATGTACTGCGGAAAGGAAGATTTTTTGTGTAATTTGGGATATGTGGAGGAAGGTCCGCAGGAAATCGTGCTGAGTTTTAGTGATACGGGAATTTATACTTTTTCAAGTATGCGTGTGGCGGTTCAGCCATATTCAGAGGTAGAGGAGCAGCTTGTGCGTCTGCAGCAGGGAGGCGTCAGCGACTGGCAGATGAATACGAATGAAATAGCCGGAAAAGCGGACTGCAGTCAGAAACAGATGTTATGTGTTACGGTTCCTTATTCAGCAGGATGGAAGGCTTATGTGGACGGTGAGGAAGTATCCGTAAAAAAGGTGAATACAGCGTTCATGGGAGTGGAGTTGGAGGCAGGAACACATGAATTCCGTTTTGTGTATAGTACGCCGTATCTGAAGCTAGGAATGCTGGTGAGTCTGGCAGGGATAATGGGGTTTTTGGGCTGTATGATTGTCGAAAGAAGACAGAGGAGAAGGATTCATAAGCGGGAAATAGAGAATGGAGCCGGCAAAGGAGAAATCGAGTGAGGGAATACTTAAAAACAAATAGGATCAGGCTCAGCTATATTGGGCTGTTGATTTTCGTCTGCTTTCTGCATTTATACAAACTGGCGGATGTACCGTATGGGATTCACGTAGACGAGGCTGGTATGGGATATGATGCATATTGTCTTGCAAATTACGGAGTAGACCGCTATCTGAATTCTTTTCCCGTTTATCTTATTAATTTCGGGCGGGGGCAGAGTGCGCTGTATGCATATCTATGCGCATTTTTTGTGAAGTTTTTTGGACTGAATACGTATACTATAAGAATACCTGCGGCTGTTATCGGTATTTTATTTTATATGGCAGGTACAAGCCTGATCAGACAGAGATGGGGAGAAAAGAAAGCGCTTTTTCTGTCATTTCTGATGGCTGTTATGCCTTATTTTATTATGCAGTCCAGATTTGGACTGGATTGCAATTTGATGCTGGGAGCCTGCACCATTGGGCTATGGCTGCTGATGAGGGCAGTTCAGAAAAAGAAAATCTGCGGATATGTGCTGGCCGGAATGGTATGGGGAATTGCATTTTATACGTATGCTATTTCCTATATATTTATTTCCATGTGCCTTTTGCTTATGGGCGGATATTTGCTATGGTGCAGGAAAAGCAGCTGGAAACAGCTCCTTGCATTTTATATTCCGGTTCTGATATTGGGAATTCCGCTGCTTTTGATGATCATTATTAATACATTTGATTTTCCACAGATTGTATGGGGCAGGATTACGATTCCGAGATTGCCTTCTTATGCAGGAAGCGAATTCAGCCTAAATGGGCTGTGGGAGAATTTCTGTAGTCTGTTTCAATGTATTCTGGGCAGCGACTGGCTTGTGTATAATGCGTTTCCGACTTATGATACGTTTTATAATATATCCATACCGTTTACTTTATATGGATTGTGCAGCCTGATAAAAAAGGGAACAAAATATATCAGTCAGAGGCAGTTTTCGTTGGATTCGGTCATTCTGATATGGATAGCGGCCGGTATGTTTGTGCTGTCCATGGTAAAGGGCGACGGAATCAATATAAACAAAAGCAACGTGATCTTTTATCCGCTATTTTATTGCCTTGCCACAGGAATTGAGGATTTTATGGGGTATTTTATGAAAAGAGCCCGTTTGGTACTGCCGGTTTTGGTATCGGTATATGCGGTATATGCCGCTTCGTTTTGCTTTTATTATTTTCTGCGCTATCCGAAAGAAGTATATCCGCAGATTTTCTTTTCCGGGGAATACAGCGGGATTTTGGATTATATTGAAACAAGTACCGGTGAACCGAAATCGGTGTATGTATCCAGTGGGGAGCAGTCTTATATTTATTATTTAATCAGCGCACAGGTCAGCCCGTATGAATATGATATGAGCCGGGAAGATGCAACCGTAACATATTGGAAGTTTGTGTTCCGGTTTCCGGATGAGATAGATCCGGATAATTGTATCTATGTGGTACGTGAAACGGATGAGGAATATATAAGTGTACTGGAAGAATATCCTTTTGAGTGTTATTCATCAGGAATGTATCGTTTGTATTACAGAGAGTGATAAAGGAGAAGAAAATGAATAAAAAAGCTAAGGCATTTTGGATAATCTGGATAGGGATACAAGGCTGCTTACTGCTTATATGCCTGTTGTACTATGGGAGGGAAAGAAGGAATTATACTTTGCCTGCGGAGGAATTTCAATCAAAAGGGATATATTTCGATGATTTTTTGGACACAAAAGTAAACGGTTTTTATATAGACAGTAGTTTTGAGACAACACCGAAAGTTATAAGTACAGGCTCTATCGTTCTTCCTGCAGGCTGTTATCAGATTACCATGCATTACGTAGCAGAAGGAGGACCGCATACGTATACATTGGATGCGGATAAGATTGATTTCCGGCTTCAGACAGGTAATTGTGATGCAGAGTTGAAGCAGAACAGTATGGAATATTCGATTGTGATATGGAATAACAGGAAGTTGGAAAATTTCCATATTGATTTTGATTACAAAGGCGATGGATATATTCTGATAGGAAATGTTGAGATTGTGGAAAAGAAAACATGGCTGATAGGGCTTATGGGCTTTCTGCTACTGATATTTGCAGGTATGGACTGGCTGCTTTGGAAAAAGGATATGCTCATGAGGTATTTTTCCAATAGAGAACACCGGCTTGTCTGGCTTGGCTGCTGCTTTATTATCCTGTTTTCGTCGCTGCTGCTGTTTTTTGCAGGAATTCATAAAGGACATGATTTGGAATTTCATCTGCTTCGGATCGAAGGGGTAAAAGACGGATTGTTGAGCAGGCAGTTTCCTGTGAAGATACAGCCTAATTGGATGAATGGTTACGGATATGGTGCATCTATATTTTACGGAGACATTTTTTTATATTTTCCAGCGTTTCTCAGACTGTGCAATATCAGTATCCAAAACGCATATAAACTATTTGTATTTGCAGTGAATGCGGCGACCTGTCTGATAAGTTATTATTCATTTACCAGGTTTACCAAAAGCCGTTACAGTGGCCTGCTTGGCAGTTTTTTATATACAACATCGGTTTATCGTTTGGTATGTATTTATGTACGGGCAGCGGTCGGGGAATATCTGGCGATGACTTTTTTGCCGTTATTTTTTGTCGGAATATATGAAATTCTCTTTCGGAAGGAGGAAAGCGGAAGGCTGAAGGGCTGGCAGATGGCGGCACTTGGATATGTGGGAATTGTATACAGCCATCTTATTACCAGTGAATTAGTTGCAATATTTACTGTTTTTATTGGGCTTGCTGCCTGGAAGTATACTTTTAAGAAGGACACGATGCAGCAAATTATGAAATGCGGTGTAACAATCTTAGTTTGTTCGGTAGCATTTTGGGTACCTTTTCTAACCCTTTCGGGAGATTCTTACTGGCTGAATAAGGGAAGAAAAAGTCTGGATCTGCAGGATTACGGAGTGACTTTCAGCCAATTATTCAGCCTGTTTCCCAATGGGGACGGCAAGGCGTATGCTTTAGTGCAAAGAGTAGAAAATATGAATGAAATGTCCTATTCACTTGGCGGCGGTTTTATCGCAGCCGTTGTACTCTTCTTATTTTACTGGGTGTATTATCTGCCTGAAAAAGACGAAGAAGTAAAACAGTGTATATGCTTTTTAGGGCTTTCCGGAGTGGCAGTATGGATGACTACATTACATTTTCCATGGAATAGTTTGTGGAATACGTTGGTTCCCTTACGGTTTTTGATTCAAAACATACAGTTCTCCTGGAGGCTGTTAGGAATTGCATCTTTGTGGTTATCGCTTTTTTCCATAATGGCAGTAAAGATTATAGGGAGGGAGCAAAGGTATAAAATCGCAGTTGAGGCCATTGTGGTAGGTTTTGCAGTTTTGAGCAGCGGATATTTGTTCAGTGACAGGCTGACAGAGGAGCCGGTATGGTATATACAGAATGTGGATAATCTAGATACGTTTCACTATATGGGAGGAGAATATATTCCGGCGGAGATAAAGAAAACAGACTTTGAAAATATGAATAATTCGGAATTATCTTCTTCTGAAAATCTGCAGGTTGTACAGACAGACCGGAGTTATAATGTATTCAGGATAAGTTGTCAGAGCATGGATGGGAAAGCGGGTTATATAGACCTTCCGTTGCTGTATTATAAAGGTTACAGGGCTTGTGATACGGATACAGGAGAAGAACTTTCCGTGGTGAAGGCAGATGGAAAAGTCAGGGTTATGGTTCCCGAAGGCTATCAGGGGAATCTTTCTGTGAGATATAGGGAGTATTGGTATTGGAGGCTGGCGGAAATAGTGTCGCTGTCTTCCGTGATTGGGTTGTTCGGCAGTATGCTGGTACGCAGGACGGAATGCAGGAAGATGAGAAATAATTCGTCACGAAGCCTTTAATTTTTTTCGGTGTTAAATATTCCGATTTTTCTGTTGACAGTTCTGACAGGGTGTTTAAAATAGAATTAGTATTTCATGCAGGTGTTTGTTGTAAAAGTATATGAAAAGGAATGGTCAGGGAGGAAGTAAGAAAATGAAGCTGGTAGTAGCGGGCACAGGATATGTAGGTTTGGTTGCAGGAGTATGTTTTGCAGAGGTAGGACATGATGTAATTTGTGTGGATGTGGATGAAAACAAAGTAAAGCAGATGGAGGCCGGTATCTCTCCGATTTATGAGGAAGGGCTGGAGGAATTGATGCAAAAGAATTATGCGGCCGGAAGACTGCACTATACAGTGGATTATAAGTCTGCTTATAAAGAGGCGGATGCCATTTTTATTGGAGTGGGCACACCGGAGCAGCCGGATGGTTCGGCAAATCTGAATTATATTGCAACCGTTTCCAGGCAGATTGCGGAATCCGTGGAGAAGGATTGTCTGGTAGTGGTAAAATCTACGGTTCCGGTTGGAACAAATGATAAAGTAGAACAGTTCATCAAGGATTTCCGTATCCGCAACGTGAAGATAGAAGTGGCCTCCAATCCGGAGTTTTTGGCGCAGGGTTCCGCGGTGCATGATACGCTCCATGCCGCAAGAATTATTATCGGAACGGAAAGCAAGCAGGCAGAGGAATTATTAATGAGAATATATGAGCCCTTCGGGCTGCCGGTAGTATCGGTCAGCCGCAGAAGTGCGGAAATGATAAAGTATGCCAGCAATGATTTTCTCGCGTTGAAAATATCCTATATGAATGATATTGCCAATCTCTGTGAACTGGTGGGGGCGAATATTGAGGATGTGGCGCTGGGCATGAGTTATGATGCCAGAATAGGAGCCAATTTCTTAAAAGCAGGTATTGGATATGGAGGCAGCTGCTTCCCGAAGGACACGAAGGCATTAAAATTTCTGGCACAGAAGGCTGGCTATCATTTGGAGACAGTGGAATCCGCGGTATCGGTCAATGCAAGGCAGAAGACACGGCTGTTTCAGAAGGCCAGCGACCGTATGATTACGTTTCAGGGGTTAAAAGTAGCGGTATTGGGGCTGGCATTTAAACCGGGGACCGATGACCTGAGGGAAGCGCCGTCTATTGATAATGTCGAACTGCTGCTGGCAGGCGGGGCGGATCTTTATGCGTATGACCCGGTGGCGGCGGATAATTTCAGAAAGAAATATCCGGAAGGAGCCATTGGCAGAGGGAAAATTACTTATGTGGACAGCCCTGAAAAGGCACTGGAAGGAGCCAATATATGTTTTATCTTTACGGAATGGAAAGAAATTAAGGAGATTCCGGTAAAAAGTTACAAAGAGCTGATGCAGACGCCGCTTGTATACGATGGAAGGAATGTCTATCCGTTAGAGGAAATGAAGCAAAACGACGTAGAATATTACAGTATCGGAAGATGATGGGAGACAAATGTTGGAAGAATTGGAATATCCGTTTGACGCGGAATATATTTTAAAAAAAAGAAAAGCGCTGAAAAGAATTCTGCTTCAGGAAGAGGGGAAGAGCAGAATCTCCAAACGCATAGCCGTTTTAGGAGGTTCCACGACCCATGATTTGAAGGAGATGTTGGAACTGTTTCTGCTTAATGCCGGAATAGCGCCGGATTTTTATGAATCAGAATATAATCAGTACTGGCAGGATGTTATGTTTGATAATCCGGAACTGACCGAATTCCGGCCGGATGTCATCTATATTCATACCAGTTCGAGAAATATTGAGGAATTTCCAACGGTAAAGGATTCGGAAGAACGGATAGAGGAACTTTTGGAGAGGGTATACACGCACTTTGAGCAGATATGGAATAGAATAGAGGATTCCTATCAGTGTACCGTTATCCAAAACAACTTTGAACCGCCTTTTTTCCGTCTGCTTGGAAATGCGGATTTTTCGGATTCTCATGGGAGGCTGAATTTCATCAACAGGCTGAATGAAAAGTTTGCGGCGTATGCCAGAACGCATAAGAACTTCTTCATTAATGACATCAATTATATGGCGTCCTGTTACGGGCTGCAGAAATGGGCGGATCCGTTTTACTGGCATATGTATAAATATACCTGTGCGGTTCAGGCGATACCGGAACTGGCATATAATACAGCTAATATCATCAAGTCGATTTACGGAAAAAATCAGAAGGCATTTGTACTGGATTTGGACAATACGCTTTGGGGCGGTGTGGTAGGGGACGACGGTGCGGACAATATCGAAATCGGGCAGGAAACTTCCATGGGACAGCTGTACAGTGAATTTCAGAAATATCTGAAAGCGCATAAGGATTTGGGAGTGCTTCTGACCATCGATTCCAAAAATGATGAGGAAAATGCACTGGCAGGTTTAAACCGTCCGGACAGTGTATTGAAACCGGAGGATTTTCTCATCATAAAGGCAAACTGGGAGAACAAGGATCGGAATATTGCGGAGATTGCAAAGGAATTGAATATCGGTACGGACAGTCTGGTGTTTGTGGATGACAATCCGGCGGAACGCCATATCGTAAAAGCACAGATACAGGGAATCAAGGTTCCGGAAGTGGAGGATGCGGTCAGGTTTATTACGACGCTGGACCGTGCCGGATATTTTGAGGTGACAAGCCTTTCAGAGGATGATTTAAAACGGAACGATATGTATAAGGCCAATGCAGAGCGCCTGAAACAGGAGGCAGGCTATACGGATTATTCTGATTATCTGCTTTCGCTGGATATGAAAGCAGAGATACGGCCTTTTGCGACAGTGTATATGGCACGTATTGCCCAGCTGACCAATAAAAGCAATCAGTTCAACCTGACAACGAAACGGTGCAGTCAGGCGGATATAGAGAGTTTGGCAGGGGATTCCAAGTATATTACCTTATATGGAAAGCTCACGGACAGGTTCGGTGACAACGGGGTGGTTTCCGTCGTGTTCGGTCACAAAGACGAGGCGGACGGGAAATTGTTCCATATTGATTTGTGGCTGATGAGCTGCCGTGTCCTGAAAAGGGATATGGAATTCGCCATGATGGATGAGCTGGTCTTCAAATGCAGAGAGCAGGGAATCCGGCGGATGAAAGGCTATTATTATCCCACGGCCAAAAACGGAATGGTAAAAGAATTTTACGCAGTACAGGGATTTGATAAAATAAGGGAAGATGCAGAGGGAAACACGGAGTGGGAATTTATCATTTGTGATGAGTATGAAAAAAAGAATAAGGTGATAAAAGTTAATGAATCAGATTAATATGATAACGAATGTACTGGAATATTTGGAGCGTGCGGCGGAGGAACATCCGGATAAAAAGGCTTTTTCGGATGAGCACGGGGATATTGCCTATGGCAAACTGACAGAGACGGCGCGCCGGGGCGGCAGTTTTCTGGCAGAGACTTTACAGGAAAGAAACCGGCCGGTTGCGGTATTGATAGACAGGAACGTGAATACGCTGATTGCCTTTATGAGCATTGTTTACAGCGGTAACTTTTACTGTCCGGTCGATGTGAATTTACCTAGAGGACGGCAGGAACTGATCATGGAAACCTTACAGCCGGCATGTCTGATCAATGCGGCCGGCGGGAGCGCGGAGTATGCCGTAAAAACCTTTTCCATGGAGGAGATTACGGGCGGGGATATCCGGGAGGAAGTTTTGGCGGATATCAGGAACTCCGCCATCGATACGGATCCGCTTTATGCAATTTTTACATCCGGTTCTACCGGAGTTCCGAAGGGGGTTTTGGTCTGCCATCGTTCGGTTATTGACCTGGCGGAACAATTCAGCCGGACCTTTCATTTTACGGAAGATACAATTATAGGGAATCAGGCGCCGTTCGACTTTGACGTGTCTACAAAGGATATTTATGTGTGTTTAAGTAAGGGGGCTTCCCTGGAAGTGATACCGAAAAAGTTGTTTTCGCTTCCCGGTTTGCTGGTGCAGTATTTGGAAGACAGGAAAATAACCACTATTTTCTGGGCGGTTTCGGCCATGAGAATCATAGAGAATTTTAAGGCATTTGACAGGATGACGCCAGGATATCTGAGGCAGATTCTGTTTTCCGGGGAAGTGATGTCCAATAAGGTATTGAATTACTGGCGCAGGTATATTCCGGATGCCATGTATGTAAATCTTTACGGGCCGACGGAAATAACCTGTAACTGTACTTACTATATTGTAGACAGGGAGTTTGCCGACGATGAGACGCTGCCTATCGGAAAGGCGTTTCGGAATACCGGAGTGTTTTTATTGGGGGAAGACGGGAAGCCGATAAGAGAGGCAGGAAAGGAGGGAGAATTGTGTGTCAGGGGAACCTGTCTGGCGCTCGGTTATTACAGGAATCCTGAAAAAACGGAGGAGGCATTTACCCCAAACCCCTGTAACGGGTCATATTCCGAGAAGATTTATCATACGGGTGATATGGCAAGGTATAACGAAAAGAACGAGCTGGAATTCTGTTCCAGAAAGGATTATCAGATCAAACATATGGGGCATCGGATCGAACTGGGAGAAATCGAGATTATCGTAAATTCGCTTTCGTTTATTGATGCGGCCTGTTGTGTTCATGATAGTGTGGAGGGTAAAATATATCTGTTTTATCAGGCCGGAGAGGCCTGTGACAAGAGAATTATAGAAGGATTAAAGGAAAAGCTGCCGAAATATATGTGGCCGAACCGGTATTGTTATATGGAGTGTCTGCCTGTGAATAAGAATGGAAAAATTGACAGGGTCAGGCTGAAAGAAGAGTACATAGGGAAAAATTCAGAGAGAGAGGGATAAACAATGGAAGAATTGATACAGCTGCTGTCGGACGTACGTCCGGATTTGGATTTTGTTTCGGAGAAGAAATTAATTGATGACGGGGTTTTGGATTCATTTGATATTATCGCCATCGTGGGAGAACTGAATAACCTTTATGGAATCGAGATCAATGTGGAGAATCTGCTGCCTGAGAATTTTAATTCGGCAGAGGCCATCTATGCGCTGGTATGCCGGTTACAGGATGAATAAGAGAGGGAGAATCCATGTCTTTGATTTCAGTGGAATTTTTAATTTTTACGGCAGCCCTGTCTGCCGTATATTTTCTTGTTCTAGGGAAGTACCAGTGGGTTGTGATGCTGGCTGCAAATATAATTTTTTATCTTTTGGCCGGAAAAGTATTCCCAATTTTTCTGCTCGTAACCTGTATTTCTGCATTTTGCTGTGCAATTATGGTGGACAGGGTCAGGGAAAGATTTAAGAAGAGCAGAAGCGGGTGTCATACAAGAGAAGAAAAACAGAAGAACAAAGAGAAATGTACGAAAATACAGAAGTGTATTATGGCAGTCTGCTTTATTTTCAACTTTGGAATATGGCTGACGCTGAAAGGTTCGCATTCCCCAGCGCTGCCGCTTGGAATCTCTTTTTATACGTTTACCGCGATGGGATATTGTATAGACGTATACCGGGGAAAATACCAGGCGGAAAAGAATCCGGCCAAATTTGCATTGTTTCTTTCCTTTTTCCCGCATATGCTGCAGGGACCGTTCAGCAGATACAACAGTCTGACGGAAACCTTGTATGAGGTCCATACGTTTTCCCGGAGCCGGCTCAAAGAAGGCGGAATCAGGATTTTATGGGGCGTGTTTAAGAAGACCGTGATCGCATACCGTTTCGGTATGATAGCGGACCGTATATACGGACAGGAAACGGCTTATGAAGGGCTTTACATAATCCTCCTTATGATAGCGGTCACGCTGCAGTTATATGCGGATTTTTCCGGATATATGGATATTGCGGCGGGTATCTGCAGGATATTCGGTATCCGGCTGGAAGAAAATTTCCGTCAGCCCTTTTTTGCCAGGTCCATAGAAGAGTTTTGGCGAAGATGGCATATCACGCTCGGGGCCTGGTTCAGGGATTATTTATTCTACCCGGTTTCGATGGGAAAGGGTGCGCAGGCGCTTGGCAGGAAGTGCAGGAAAAGACTGGGAAATGCTTTTGCCAGAATCGTGCCCAGCCTTATCGCTTTGTTTGTAGTATGGACGGCTACCGGATTCTGGCATGGGAATGCATGGAACTTCCGCATATGGGGGTGGATGAATTTCTTTTTCATCGGCTCCGGCATACTGTTGGAACCGGTGTATGCAAAAGGGAAGGAACTGCTGCATATAAATTCGGAAAGCTGGTGGTGGAAAGCTTTTCAGATGTGCAGGACTTTCTGGTTGTTTGCTTATATGGAGATGTTTTCCAGCGCCTGTTCGGCCAGTGCGGCCATACGGCTGACGGTTTCCATGTTCCGTTGGGGAACTCCGGGCGGATATGCTTTATTGGAGACCTTTGGTATGGAATGTTATGATGTTGCGATACTTTTATTCGGCGTCCTGCTGATGGGAATCATAGATGTCATGAAGGAAAAGAAGATGAGAATACGGGATATTACGGATCGGATGCCGCTTGTGATACGGTATGCAGGTGTTGTAGGTATGGCTTATATGATACTTCTTTTGGGCGATATAGGAACAGATGCAACGAAAGGATTTATGTATGCGCAATTTTAAACGAGTGGTTTTGTTTTTGGCAGTTGTAATAGCATATGAAATGCTGTTTTCCTTTTTGCTGGAACCGGTCACCTATCAGCATTTTTTGGAGACAGAACTGAAGGCGGACGAGGCAGCAGGTGTCTTGCCCGATATGGTTGTGATCGGGAATTCCAGCGTGGAAATGGCTTTTGTACCTTCCGTTCTGGAAGAGGGAATCGGGGATGTCAGCTGTGTCCTGAACGCCGGAACGGGTTCCCAAAAGATATGGGGAACTTATTATTATCTAAAGGATCTGCTTCGACAGTATGACATAAAATATGTGGTGGTAGGTATTGATTACAGCGCATTTTTCGGAGAGAACAGCAAAAATATTAAAAAGGATCTGCTCGTGCTGGACCGGATTCATTCGTTCGATATCCGTGTGGAATACATTAAGAACCATTTTGAAAAAAAAGAATATATATACCTCTTAAAAAGCTACCGGTACAGGGGAGGGGTTGGCAGCATTGCGGAGAATGTCAGAAAAAAGCTGGACGAGAGTTACCGGGAAGGCGTGGACAGCAGAGAAGGAACTTATTATCAGGAGAGAGGGTATGTGCATTCAACGGAAAGAGGAGAATTTCATACAGGAATTTATGATGCCTATGAGATCCATGTGGATCAGGCATCAGGGAAGGTAAGGAAATATCTGGATAAAATTGTTGAATTGTGCAGGGAGGAAAAGGTGGAATTGTATTTGGTGACGCTGCCCACCTCTTTTTCGGGAATTTATGGTTCGGATACTTATCAGTCTGCAATTGATTATTTTAATGATTATGCATCGGCCAGAGGGGTTCCGTTCTGCGATATGAATCTGATGCGGAACCGGACAGAAGTTTTTCCTGACTGTATGCTGAGTGATGAGGGACATTTAGGATATAACGGGGCAGTGATATGCAGCGGTATATATGCGGAAGTATTTAACAGACAGCATGCAGGGGAGGATGTTTCGGATTATTTTTATCATTCTGTGGAGGAAATGAAAAAGGATATAAAAGGTATTGTGGTCTGTGATCTGGGGACGAAGCCGTACGGGGAAGAGGGGGACAGAATCATTCGTGCGAAAAGTATTCATGAGGAAAACGTAATTCCCGAATATGAATTCTGGATTCGTGAAGAAGGCGGCCAGTGGATGAAGCTGCAGGAGTACAGTGAAAATGCGGAATGTTTCCTTCCGGCGCAATATCTGGAGAGTAAGATTGAGATTCAGGTGAACTGCAGAAGCCGCGGCAGCAATGCCGAATGGGAAAAGCGAAAACGGATCAGCAAGGAACCGGAAACATAGATGGGAAGATGCGTGAAAAGATGCGCAGAAATGAGGAAGAGAATGCAGACCGATTTGATAAAAGAATATGGAAGTCATTCGCCGATGTACATATTTGATAAGGATATATTAAGGGACAGGGCGGAGAAAATACGGAAGCTTATGCCGGACAATGGTGAAATCTGTTATGCTGTAAAAGCGAATCCGTTTCTGGTAGGAAGTTTAAAGGGTATGGTGCGAAAATACGAGGTATGTTCGCCGGGAGAACTGGATATATGCATGGCAGGCTGTATTCAGGGGGAGGACATTGTTTTTTCAGGGGTAAATAAAGAAGAAGGGGATATGGAAAGGGCATTAAGATGCGGTGTCCGTATTTTTACGGTGGAATCAGAGAAACAGATGGCTGATGTATGCAGGTGCGCGGAAAGAAATAAAGAAAGCGTCTGTGTCCTGCTCCGTCTGACCAGCGGTACGCAGTTCGGGGTAGATGAAACGGTATTAGAGAGAATGTTAGATAATGGAAACGGATGCCGTTATGTGGAAATTACCGGAATTCAGTATTTTTCCGGTACGCAGAAGAAAGCCAGAAAGATAGAAGAAGAATTGCAGTATCTGATCGCTTATTATAAGAAGCTGAAAGAAAAGTATTCCTGCTGTTTAACGATTGAATATGGACCCGGATTGCCGGTTCCGTATTTCGAAGGCGAGAATTTTGAAACGGAACTGGAAACGGGCATGGGTGTACTGACGGATGTGATGACAAGTGCAGGCAGGGATATTCAATGGGTGATCGAAATGGGAAGATTTCTTGCGGCGTCTTGCGGTTATTATGTTACAAAGGTGGTGGATATAAAGGAAAATCACCAAAAGCATTACTGTATTGTGGACGGCGGAATCAATCATGTGAACTATTATGGGCAGAATATGGCAATGCGGGTGCCGCTGATAGACCACATACATATGGACGGGGAAGGAGAACCGGGGGAAAAGGAATGGACCATATGCGGTTCGCTTTGTACGACTTCCGATGTACTGGTGCGGAAAACTGTAAAAAAGGGATTAAAAATAGGGGATCTGCTTGTATTTAAGAACATCGGCGCATATTCTGTCACGGAAGGGATTTATTTATTTTTAAGCAGAAAGATGCCGGAAATATATTTGTACAGTGCGGGGGAGGGAATGAAATTAGTCCGTGAAGCGTTGGAAACAAGCGGTTTTAACAGGATATCCTGCCCGGGAAATTCAAAATGATCAGTATTACAGTGTTTTGGGGAAAAGGGTGCTGTCGGGAAATACCAGATTTTCCGACAGCACCAAATATAGTTTTGGCTCCGATTCTCAGCGTCCGATGCTTTCATAAATCACATCCGATGAATGGAATGATTCATAATCAAGGCAGTTGCGCCCGTCCAGTACAATGGGCTTCTTCATGGAGGTTAAGAAATCTTCGGGTGTAAGCGCCCGCACTTCCGGCCATTCGGTGAATATAAAGCAGATATCCGCATCCTTCAGGGTTTCTGCAATGGAATCACAGTAAGTAATGTCGTCCGGGAATTTCCTGCGGAAATTTTCCTGTCCCACAGGATCCCATGCTTTTACCTTGGCGTTGTCTTCCAGAATGATCGGTATGTTTACGAGGGAAGGCGCTTCCCGCAGGTCATCGGTGCCGGGTTTGAACGTAAGTCCCAAAACGGCTACCGTGAGTCCGGTAAAATCGGGATAGTATTTACGTGATTTTTTTAATAATTTCAGTTTCTGCTGTTCGTTTATTTCTATGGCTGCCTTTATGGTTTTCAGTTCTGCATCGTTATAAGAAGCCAGCCAGTTCAGGGCTTTGGTATCTTTCGGGAAGCAGGAGCCTCCATAGCCGATGCCTGCATGCAGGAAGCGGTCGCCAATCCTTGCATCGTATCCCATGCCCTTAGCAACGTCGTCAATGTTGGCGCCGACGATTTCACAGAGGTTGGCAATTTCGTTAATATAAGAAATCTTCAGAGCCAGAAAATCGTTGGAAGCGTATTTTATCATTTCCGCACTTTTACGGTTGGTGATCAGCAGCGGAACATCCTTAAAGCCGGCATAGACTGTCCGGAGAGTGTCTTCCGCAAGCTTGTCCTCCACGCCGAGGACGATACGGCTGGCATGCAGCGTATCGCGGATGGCGGTACCCTGTGCAAGAAATTCGGGGTTGGATGCCACGGAGATGTTGACCGGATGCTTCAGGTTGTTTTTCAGTAGATTTTCCACTTTGTCATTGGTGCCGATCGGAACCGTGGACTTGACAACTACCACGCAGTCTTTCCGTACCGTTTCCGCAATCTGTTCCACCACCCGGTATACATAGGTCAGGTTGGCGGAACCGTCCTTTTTTTCCGGAGTTCCTACCCCGATGAAGATGACATCTGCATCTTCGTATGCGGATTGATAGTCTGTGGTATAGTGAAGGCGCTCTTTATTTTTATGCATCAGTTCTTCCAGGCCGGGTTCGTAGATGGGACTGATTCCCTGCTCCATCCGGGCGATTTTGTTTTCGTCAATATCAACGCAGGTGACTTCGTTTCCGTTTTCTGCCAGGCATACGCCTGTAACCAGTCCGACATATCCTGTTCCCGCTACTGCAACTTTCATAATTAACCTCATTTCTGTGCTGCTCTGCACACCTATTAAGTTTGTACATAATCGGCAGGAGTTTGATTTTTATACGCCTGCAATCGTTCGATTTGTAATTTTGCTTTTACTATTATAAAGAAAAGACGATGGAAGGTCAATGGATTTCCTTGCATTATTCGCAGGTTCTGTTAAAATAGAAGAGATAAATGATCGACCGGAATGGATGGGCAGGGGAATCAGAATGACAAAGGGCAAGACAAAAGAGTTAGCTTATTACCTGTTTTTTTCACTGATGATATTTGCAAAAGGAATCGGGCTGGACAGCGGGGACAGGCTGTATTATATCCTGAGCGGGGCGGCCTGTCTGTGTGTGGGTGTCAAGCTGGTTTTGACGAAATATAAAAAGCGTGAGATAGCGGCTGTGGTTCTGTTATGTGCCATAGCCTTTGCTGCGTACAGGAATTCCGGCAGACTGGGAATCGTACTCAGTGTGCTGACCATTGTCGGTCTGAAAGATATGGATGTGAGGAAGCTGTTCCGGCTGGGAACGGTAGTTTATACCGGTTCTTTTATCTTTACCGTGGCGGCAGCGAAGCTGGGAATTATCGGAAATCCCCTGGTTGTGCATGAAAAGGGTGGCATGGAATTAATCCGCTGGGGAATGGGATATAGTACGGGAAATGTATTTCATATATCGTATTTTATGCTGACGGTTCTGCTTTGTTATACATGGGGAAGCCGCTATGACCTGAAGCGGCTGCTTGGACTGATGGCAGGGAATCTGCTGGTGTATTTGTATTCTTTGAGCTATACCGGCGTGACGGTGACGGCATTTTATCTGCTGCTGAATTTCTATGCGGTGAAGCGGAAACGCCTCAGCATGGCGGAACGGATCATTTGTCAGCTGCCTCTGCCGTTTTGTCTGCTGTTTTCTTTCGGAGCGCCTTTTCTGCTGCAGTATCCGGCGGTACAAAGGCTGGACGCGCTGCTGCAGGCGAGACTGACTTTTTCCGCTTATTATCTGCAGAACCAGCCGTTTACGCTGCTTGGGGCCAGGATGAAGGACGTGCCGTATTTTTGGGTCATTATGGATAACGGGTATGTGTATTTCTTTATGACGTTCGGCGCGGCGGCATTTGTGCTGTTTTGTGCAGGGTATGCAGTGGTGATCGGACGCTGCAGCGGGCTGGTGGAATGGGCCGCAGGAAGGAAAAAGGAAGCGGGAAGGGGGTATCAGGAAGAGAAGAGAGGTTCGGAAAAACTGCCGGAACTTGCCATGATATTTTCCTTTTTGTTATATGGGATTATGGAGCAGTTTATCTCCAATGCATTTATGAACTTTTCCCTGCTGTTTTTCGGCGAGGTGTTATTTGGCAGGGCGAATGGGGATGGCAGCGGAGAAGAGACAGGCGAAGAGGAGAGAAAAGTTTCCGGAAGGAAGGTCAGCGTAGCTGCCGTGCTGACCGGCGGCGTGACGGGAGCGGTGATCTTTGCGGTTTATTTTTTGGCAGCGCCTGCGAAGGAATATGTTTCCGTACCAATAAGGGCGCTGAATTATGTGCAGGCGCAGAGTATGCAGATTTCCGTTTTAAACGAAGGGAACAGTAAGGACGGATTGAAAGAGAAAATGGCTGCATACGGCATGGCTTTGGAAAACAGGGAGTATTTAGGCAGGGCGATCAGGGAGGCCGGTGTGGAGGACAGGCTTTCGGAGGAAGAGCTGGAAGCGGCCATGGAATATTCCATTCCCGTGTATGTACAGGGCAGCGGGAATTATGATACGTTTCGTATAAGACTGCTGGAACTGTATCATGATATAACGGAGGAGGAATATGCGGTTCTGCTGGACCGGATGACGGCCTGCGTGCAGGAAGCGCAAGAGGGAGAGTATTTTGTGAGGGAAGGGATTTACGGGGAGCGGATCTGGAAGAGCGCAGGGGAAGACCGGATGGAACATATGAATCTGGATAAGGGGTATATGGTGGAGAAGGCAGGATCCGTTCCGGGGATGGAACATATTCGGGACAGCGTTCTTTATGCGGTCTTAGGGGGAGCGGTGATAGCGTTGTGGTTTGACTTGCGTATTGGCAGATGATATAGTAGAGGTGGCGCGTGAGGTATGGAAACGGAAGGAGGAATCCGTTATGACCGCCATGCATGTGCAATAGAGGAATATCGGGTATACGGAGCGGAACAATGAGAATAGCGATAGATTTGACTTCTCTGGCGGATAATTTTTCAGGTATTGAAAGGTACGCCATGAATATAGCCAGGGAACTGATAGAAATGGACGAAAAAGAGGAACATACTTATATTCTGCTGTTTAAAAGAAAGGTACATCCACAGTTTCAGAAATACCAAAAGAAAAAGAATGTGGATATGAAGGTATATAAGGGCCAGAATAAGCTGTTGTTTGCACAGATACTTCTGCCTTTTCATTTATATGGCATCAGGGCGGATGTTTTTCTGTTCCTGGCTTTTCAGGGGCCGCTGCTGTTCTGGCACAGGGGGATCTTCAATATGATACCCGACCTGACCTGCTGGGACTGTCCGGAGACGATGAAGAAGCATATGGAGTGGTATTTTAAACTGTCCATTCTCAACGCTTTGCTGGTCAGCAGGGGAATTATTACGATCTCCAGGTTTACGAGAGACAGGATTGTGGATAAGTTTCATTATAAAAAGAAAAAGATTACGATTGCGTATTGCGGTATTTCGGATGTGTTTATGGATTATGCGCGGAATCAGGCATATAACGGCAGCGGGAATGCGGCGGAAAAAGAAGAAGAAATCAGGAACCGTTCTTTGGATGTGCGGCATAAATATCATCTGCCGGAGCAGTACCTGCTCTGCCTTGCCACGCTGGAACCGAGAAAAAACCTGCCTTTTCTGGTGGAGGCATATGTGGAACTTCTGGAAGAAGGGAGTGTGGAGGTGCCGCTCGTGCTGGCCGGGAGAAAGGGCTGGAAGATGGATGGGTTTTGGGAACGGATAGAGAAGGAATATGCTCAGAAGATCATTGTGACGGGATTTATCGAAGATGAGGATTTGCCCTATGTGTACCATATGGCGGATTGTTTTATTTTCCCTTCTATTTATGAGGGATTCGGTATGCCGCCTTTGGAGGCGATGGCGGTTGGAACGATGACGATTTCTTCCAATGCGGCATCTTTGCCGGAGGCGCTGGGAAATGCGGCGGCGTATTTTGACCCCCATGACAAGGAAGGGCTGAAGGAGCGGATCCGGCAGGGAATCCGGCAGCAGTGCGGCGAGGTGACGGTGGAAGAGATCCGGCGGAGGATCGGGATGTTCCAGTGGCGCAGGTCGGCGGAGAAAGTGATGAGGAGGATTACCCGAAAGGGCGTGTAGGAACAGGGACGGATGACGTGAACTGAGACGGAACGCGGGATATATCGGTTGAAGAAATCGGAAAGGATGAAAGCAGCGTGGGATTATTTAAGAAAAAGGATAAATTTATAGGCCGGGAAGAATTGCAGGAGTGCGTGCAGGAGTCGGTAAAGAAGTGTATGGGGGAATGTGCAGGTGAAATGTTTCGGGAAGGGGAAAGGAAGCTGCTGGAGGCTGTGGAAAACAGGCTGCAGGCGACGGAAGCAATGGTGGAGAATCTGAATAAGCAGGCAAAAAGGCAATCGGAGGCAGTAGAGGATTTATTGGACGAACTGCAGGAAAAAGAAACGGCGGCCATGGAGTACAGGAACAGTCTGCGGGAGAAACAGGAAAGGGAAGAGGCCCTGCTGGATTTGATCGGAGAATGGCAGCAGCAGATGGGGATGCTGGAAGAGCGGATATGCGGCGAAGCAATGGAGGATACGGCAAGACAGGAGGCATGGAAGAAGCAGCTTGGATTGTTAAAGGAACAGCTTGCCGTAAAGGAGAAGCTCTGCTCCATTGAGGAGACCGGAACGGAGGGCGAGCATGTGGATTACCGCATTCACGAGGTTATCAGGGCGCTGGATGCAGAAGGGGAAGGCACTGCCGGAACGGTGGCAAAGGTACATAGCCGGGGAATGGTATATGAAGGCAGGGTCATAGCGAAAGCAAAAGTGGAAGCGTATAAACTTTGAGAAAGCGCCTGCCGGCAGGCCGATCGGAGGCTTATGCGGGCAGGGAGCCAACAGCAGGAGAGGGAAATCAAAATGAAAACAGTGATAGGGATCGATCTGGGAACATCAACAACGGAAGCGGCAGTTTTGCGGGACGGGAAGCCGGTCATGCTTTTAAACTTTGACGGAAAGGTTGAGACGCCTTCCGTAGTAGGATTGGACGGCACCGGAAATCTGGTAGTCGGGGAAAAGGCGGAAGGACAGCTTCTGCTGGCGCCGGAACAGACCGTGAAAGAGGTGAAGCGCCTGATGGGAACAAAGGAAAACGTCTTTTTGGGAAAGCGGGCATATTCACCGGTGGAGATTTCTTCCATGATTCTTTCTTATGTGAGGAATTTTGCAGGAAAGTATCTGGGTGAGGATGTTGACAGGGCTGTCATATCGGTGCCGGCATATTTTGACGAGATACAGAGACAGGCTACGGTAGAAGCAGGAAAGCAGGCCGGATTTACGGTGGAAAGAATTCTGAATGAACCGACAGCGGCGGCCCTGAGTTATGGTATTTCCCATTTGGAGGAGGAAAGCAATATCCTGGTCTATGATTTGGGCGGTGGGACTTTTGATGTGACATTGCTGGAACTGTTCGAAGGGGTGCTGGAGGTCAGGGCGAGCAGCGGGGATAATAAACTCGGAGGAAAGGACTTTGACGAGAGGCTGGTAAAGTATCTGTCCGGACAGTTTGAAAAGAAGCAGGGCGTATCGCTGGAGGACGATATCTACGCTATGGCGAGGCTGCATCAGGCGGCGGTAGAATGTAAAAAGGCACTGAGTACACAGGAGGAATACAGGGTTTTGCTTCCCGTGCTTGCGGAAAAGGAAGGGACGCCGCTAGAACTGGATGAAACGGTAAGCAGGGAGCGCTTTGAAGAGCTGGTCCGGGACCTGGTGGAAAGGACGCATGATCCGATCGATGTGGTATTGGACGACAGCGGCATGGCAGCGGCGGATCTGGATATGATCCTGCTGGTGGGAGGATCCACACGGATTCCGCTGGTACAGGCGGATATCGAGGCATATCTCGGGAAAAAGCCGTGTTTTGCCGTGAATCCGGATTACGCGGTTGCGCAGGGAGCGGCGATTCAGGCAGGTATTATCAACGGATTGGTGGATGATGAAAAAGGAATCATGATGACGGATGTCAATCCCTATACACTGGGAATCCGCAGCCTGAATGAGTATATGATGGACTATATGAGCGTCATTATTCCAAGGAATGTGACGATACCGGTTACTAAGAAGCAGATGTATTATACTTCATGGGATGGTCAGACGAGTGCGGATATCGAAGTGTATCAGGGCGAATCGCGGTCCGTGGAGGAGAATCATCTCATTGGAACTTTCAGGATACACGGAATACCGTCCGGACCTGCGGGGAAGGAGCAGCTGGAGGTGGCTTTTTCCTACAACCAGAACGGAATGCTGAATGTTACGGCCAAAATTGTGACCACGGGAAAAGAGGCATCCATAACGATTGATATGATGCAGACGGCAGACGGGGAAAAACGGGAGGATGTGAGCGGATGGAAAGAATCTGTTTTGGCGGAAGATTACCGTACCGTGATCCGGCGTGCCGAGAGATGGCTGAAAAAACATGAAGGGGATGCAGGGACAGAAGGAGCGTATGAAGAGATAGAAGAACTGCTGTATCAGCTGAAACTGGCAGTGGTGGAGGAAGAAGACGGCGAGGCAGGGGATTTGGAAGAAGAAATCAGGGAACGGATGGAGGAATACGGGAATGAAAAATGATTACCGGATATTGGGGTTGGAAGAAGGGGCAGATGAAAAAGCAATAAAAAGAGCCTATTTTAAACTGATCCGTACGTATTCCCCGGAGAAAGATCCGGAGCGTTTTCAGGAAATACGGGCAGCATATGAAAGACTGACGGAGGAAAAGGAAGATGACTCCTGTGAAATGACGATGGAGGCGCCTGCCGATCCGTTTGCAGAGAAGATGCTGGCACAGATACAGGCGTTGAAGAGAGTGGGAAACTATCGGAAAGCAGCAGAGACAGCGGAAGAGGGCATCCGCTATTTTGGTGAAACGGAGATATTTCTGTATGAACTTGCCAGATGCAGCATGATGGAAGAAAAGACCGGCAAGGCGGTTAAGTGTTATGAGAAGCTGGAAGGCCGGTATCCGGATAAACTGGTTTACAAGGGGAACCTGGCAAAAGCATATTTCAGCAGGGGTTACGGAAAAAAGGCGTTGGCTGCTTTCCGTCAGGCATTTGAACTGGGATGGCGGGAGCCGGATTTTATGATCTGTTACAGTCAGTGCTGTATGCACAGAGAATGTCCGGAAGAGGGGATTAAAGTCCTGGAAGTGCTGGCGGGCAGCATTGATGAAAGGAACAGGAAGAAGCGGATGATGGACCTGCTGGATGCGCATATTGGGATGGCTGCCCTGTCGGCATTCGTACCGGAACGATTCCCGGAGATTGCCGGGAAATGCCGGGAGTTTTTGGAAAGTTCCCGTCGTTTGCTGAAGGAGTATGGGTATGAGGTTCAGAACTTATACGGGGCGATCATGCTGGGGGCGTTCCGGACTGGAAATACAGGGAATCCTGAGGCAGAAGCAATAAAGAAGATTATCTTGGAACTGTTTCCGGATGCCGGGGATGAAATGGGGGATATAGGGATGCTCATGCAGCTGTCAGGAATGCTGGCAGATGAACGGATAGGGGAATTGACGAAGCGGACGGTGGAGACTTTTATGGAATCCATGGAGCATGAGGATGAGCGGGGACATGAATATTTTATGGAACTGGATGCCGTACTCTGCCAGTTGGAAGAATGGCCGAAGCAGAAGAAAGAAGTTGATATAATCAGGGATGAGTATGGAAGTATTTATGAGTTTTTCGGAGATTTTTGGAATATACTTCAGCTGGCGCCCGAGCAGAGGCGGATGCTGCGGGATGAATTAAGGATGCAGTATGCGGATCTGGAGAAGCTGTATGGGGACGGAATTTATTATACGCTGTATCCTGACAGACGCCCGGAGACGGAAGAGGTGGTATGGGATAGTTTCGAAAACGGGATTTTTGTCCGTGACGGGAAGAAGGTAGGAAGAAATGATCCCTGTCCCTGCGGCAGCGGGAAGAAATATAAGAAGTGCTGTATGGGAAAGAAGTAGGGGAGGGAAGGATTGCCGGCAGAGGGAAAGAGCGCCGGAATGGGATTTATGTTTCCGCGGAAATGACTGTTGCAACATTTGGGGAATATTATAGAAAAGGTAAATTGTTTCTTGCCAATGGAGTGCTTTTGCGTTATAATTTTAAAGTGAAGAGTCATATTCAAGACGGTAGACAGCATGGGTTTGACGGAATAAGGGACTGTCTTGAATGTGGTTCTTTGTTTTTGTATAATTCGACAAAAATTCTGCATTTCTTTCTTGCCAAAGATGGATATTTGCATTATAATATTAACTATAGAATCATATTCAAGGTAGTAAGCAGCGTAGTTTGTACAAAAGATAAGCTATTTTGGATATGGTTCTTCATGGCAGAGTGCAGGGGGTGTTGCATAAGTTAGTGCGGCAGCCCTTGATTTATATATTTGTTTGGATTTGGTCATATGCTGTTTAAAAGAATAAATTGATAGTATTGATTTGGAATGCAGGATGTATACGATATCAGTTAGGTGAGCCACGAAAGGAGGCACGGATATGGATAACGTCCATATAAGAATTAAAAATCTTAGAGATGGGTGCGGCTATACTCAGGAATATGTTGGAAGAAAACTTCAGATATCTCAGCAGGCTTATTCAAATTATGAGAAGAATAAGAGAGCGCTTCCGGCCAGACATGCCGTGGAACTGGCTAAATTATATCATGTCAGCACCGATTATATTTTAGGGCTTGAAACGAATCCGCCCGAAACGAAGTTTCCTGATGCGGAATATGTCAGGAATATTTCCTATCGGAAACTGGTGAAAAACCTGATGCAGCTGAGTGAAACCCAGCGCAGTAATGTGTTTAGTTATTTGTCTTTTCTGCAGGAGAAAAAGTAATGTTTATGCAGAGAAAGAGTATATAGGACGGAAAGAAAAATAGGCGGACGAAAGGTTTGCGTGCTTTTTGCAGCTGCACCTTTTATCCGCTTTTTGCGTTTACCGGGCGAATACCAGTGTCAACAGTTTGGTGGAAAAGCTACTGAGGGAAGGGAAAACGAGTGTAAAGCAGACTTTTGAAGATTCATTAAAAGGCGAAGTGCTGCATTTGGAAATTGATGAGCAGATTGTTTATAATCAGTTATCTAAAAAAAATGACATATGGAGCCTTTTTGCTTGCCAGCGGGTATCTGAAGGTGGCTGGTACAACGTTTATGGAGAGAGCAGGGCATACTGATTATGATCTGATTTCGGTTACTTTGACACGGAGAAAAGGGCATCGGGGGAAGAAACGGGGCGTTTTTATAACGAGTTTGTGCTTGGATTGATGGTGGAACGAACTGGCTGACCGGTATGTAATTACATCAAACAGGGAATGTGGTCCAAACGAGACAAGCTCGTTTGGAAGGTGATAATGTCATGCTGGAGCCAAGGAACGTGTCAAAATCGGATGGAGGGGCGCTGACACGATTATTTTGTAATTTAAAGTTCAGGATATGGAGGTATGGGTTTGCTTTTTGCGGGAAGAAGGTGCTGATTGGAGGGAGTTTGGATTAATGGTGGTGAAATATATGATTTGAGAGAATAGAATAGTGCTAATAGTATGCGAAAAAAATATTAGACTTTCCAATATTATTTAGAAATAATGTTTACAAATATGGAAAAATATGATATATTATATTTGTTCCAAACGGAACATGCTCATGTAAAGGGTGAAGTTTATACAAGAGAGTGTTGCATTGATGTTGAGAGAAATATCAATGCAACATTTTTGTTTATACTAAATCAATACTCATTTTAAAGGATGAAATGGAAAATAATTTTAGGTTTTTGTATCATGTGATATCATTTTTCAAAGTTTTTGTATGGAGGAAAAACAAAATGAGACGCAGATTTAACGTAACAGGCTTTTGTATTCCGCAAAGACATTATATGGTAAAATTGGATGGCAGATTGAAAATATAAAGGTGGATTATATATAAAGGAAGTTATTTTGCAGCCAACTGGGGGCTGCAGTATGGAAAGACGATGGCGCTGCGGGCGCTAAAGGATAAATATATTGTTTTTCCTTGATGTGCGATTGTGGCATGTCTAACCGGGATAAAAGTTATTTTATCCATGACGGACAGTATGATATGGATATCGTAATGAGAAAATTCGTAGAGTATTTTTATGATATTTACGGTCAGAATAATGAAGGATTTGTCGAAGATAACGGGCGTAAACTTTTTCTGTTATACTTGAAGACGATTATCAACGGGATGGGAAATCATTATATTGAAGCACAAACAAGAGATGCGAGGCGTACGGATATAATTGTCGATTATCTTGACTATTATCATAAAGACAAAGGGTACTTGCTCAGCTCTAATTTCAATAAGACGAAGAGATAGGGGGGAGGGAGATAAAGATTGGAGGGAAGAGTATTGTTGAGGCAGTTGAGTGAGCGGTGTTTTATCTTACAATTTTGATATATAAAATAGTATTTGAATACTATTTGTTGCAATGCTCTAACTTGTAATATTTTTTTAAAAATATATTTACATATAAGGAAATATATGGTATATTATATTTGTACAGAGCAATATGTACTCATGTAAAAGGTGAAAGTTATATACAAATGGTGTTGCATTGATGTCGAAAGAAGCATTAATGCAACATTTTTCTATAAAGTAAATTTTTTCGAAGAACTCTCGATTTAAAAGTACAGGTAGTTTTTATTTTAGTGCTAGCGAGTAATAACAGGCTATGGCAAGTCTTTACAGTGACATTGTAAATGTATAATAAAATAGTATTTTAATAAAGTTTGAGAAAATAGTTAACTTTCCAATCTTGTTTCAAAAATAATATTTACAAATATAGTAAAATATGGTATATTATAATTGTCATGAAAGGGAAGTACTCATGTAAAAGGTGAATTTTATATGTGAAAGATGTTGCATTGATGGTGGGAAATTGTCAATGCAACATTTTTATGTGGTAACATTGCGGAGCACATCAATGCATTCAATCCGTCGGGTCAGACATTGCCGGGTCATTACATTAAGCTCGATTTCCGCAATGTATTCTTTTCCATGGTTCTGTTATACACGATTGTCAGAACCTTGGTATTTTTTTCAAAAATTGATTTCCGTGGGCTCAACATCAAATTGATTGAAAGTAGGACAAGGATATGCTATTATAGGTTCATCTATAGTCCAAAGATATGGGGGATTTTATGTGTGATAGATTATTGAGCAGTCTCGGAAACTCAATAGCGGACAGATAGGAAAGGGTTGGTTTTCAGAAATGAGTGTGATAAGGGATGGATGTTTGTGGAGCCTGAGTGATTCGGAGGGTATAAAGAATAAAAATGGGCATGACTTTAAAGCCTGTCGGGAAACAGGCCTGAAGGAATCCTGAAGCAGGAAACATGGTTTATGCTGCTGTCTGCATCTGCTGCTTATAGATTTTCCTGTAGGCATCTGTGCCACGGGGGACATCCGTGCAGAGCCGGATATCCCATTCGGGCCGGGTCATGACGACTCTCCCATATTTGGAATCCGTGCAGCTGTTCCTGCATCTGGAGCAGTGCTCTTTCCCATAAGGGCAGCACCACATGAGGTAGCCGCTGGACCTGTCATAGCCATTGGGTCGCATGCGCAGCTTTTCCTGGCATAAGGGAGTGCCATCCTTGTCGATTGTGATGGTATCAGGAATCGTTTTTGACCGGCCGCATTTGTCGTTCAGGTCGATGAATGCCCGTATTCCAATGGAAACAGCCGGCATATGCTTTTACAGTTCATGGAAAGAGACTAGGAAGCGGGGAGCAGTTTGCACAGGGTGTATAAGTCCGTTGCTGGTGCGGCCCAGAGCCTGTCCATGAAGTCAAAGTAAGAGCCAAGAGGCGGAAGGGAATCCTGCGTACAGCCGATGAGCGAAGCAGAAGGGCAGAAGGAACTCCATGGCCCTGTCGGTGTCGAAGAGCCGGGGCTTCTGCCAGACCTCCCAAAGCTCCGTATGGAGCCGGTTCCTTTCAGAGAAATCGAAATGGGCTTTGGATTCGGTGAGAAAGTACTTGTAATCTTGCATGGACTGCCAGTACTTGATCATAAAGTGCACCTCCTTGTAGTTTAGTGCTGCGCGTGGGGCACAGACGCTTCTTAACTACAAGGGGCGCGTTTGGTGACTGGCGTATATGGTCACCAAACGCGCCGCACATTTTGACTTATATGTCAATACTTTTTTGAAAATTTAACAAAAATGTTTTCCGGGATATGGAGGAAAGCAAAAAAGAAGAACATGAAAAAAGAGCGGAAATTCGGGCTTAAAGAGTTTCCGAGACCGCTCTTATTGATGAATGGAGGAGCGTATGAAACAAAAAAAAGTTATATATTTGATAGCGGTTGCCATGTTCTTTTCGTTGCCAGTGTCGGTATATGCATCTGAAATGGAAAATGGAACAAATTATTTTGCTGAAGACATGAAAGTATCGGAAGGTATCATCACGGAAGATAAAAAAGAAGAGGAAGACATAATCCTAGAGGAAACTTTACCTTTTGATACAGAGGAATTTGAAGAAGAATCACTTGAACCGGAAAACCAATTGCAGGATAAGATAGAAGAAAGAATTGTTCCAATTGAACTTCAGGAGAAGCTTATTCAGGAGATTGCAGAGACGTCTCTGTTCAATGATGTAGTATCAGAAGATGAGCCGCTGGTATCAGAAAGTGGTGTGACGGGCTTTGTATCCCGCATGTATACGGTGGTGCTTGACCGTCAGGCTGAGAAAGCGGGACTTGATGACTGGGTGAACAGGTTACAGACTGGAAGCGCTGACGGATCAGCAGTCGCACAGGGATTTATTACAAGTGAGGAATTTGCGAACCGTAATTTGAGTGATTCTGATTATGTGGATATATTATACCATACCTTTTTTGACAGGGATGCCGATGCCGAAGGAAGAAAAACATGGATGGACAAATTGGAAGGGGGAATGTCTTGGGAATATGTTCTTCAGGGATTTGTGAATTCCCAAGAGTTTCAGGAACTCTGCGATTCATATGGAATTAAAAGAGGGACAATGAAACTCGGAAATAAGAGAGATCAAAATGAAGGAATTACCATGTTTGTTAACCGTCTTTATATACAGGCATTGGGGCGGAAAGGAGAACCGGCAGGTATGGAGGATTGGACTGGAAAAATTCTTGATCATATTAAGAGTCCGGAAGATGTAGCAAAGAGTTTTATCTTTTCTGAGGAATTTGCAAATAAGGGACTTGATGATACAGAATATGTAAAAGTTCTTTACCGTACATTTATGGGTAGGGAATATGATCAGGCAGGTTTGGATGACTGGGTGAAGAAGATTGCGGATGGAATGAGTAGAGAAAGGGTATTAGAAGGATTTTCGCGGTCAGTAGAATTTGCTAATCTGCTTTCAGAATATGGATTATCTCTGGGTCCTGTAAGTGTTATAGACTTTGGGGCTGTTCCCAATGACGCGGGCGATGATACCGATGCATTTAACGATGCATTTGAGCGGGAAGGATTGGAAACGATATATGTTCCTGCTGGTACTTATATAATTGATGCCAAAAAAGGAATTAATCCTAAGAGCAATAAAAGTTTGGTTATGGACTCTGAGGCAGTGCTGGATGTGGTTGGCAATTCCATGGATACTTATAATGTGATAAATATCAGAAACGTTCAGAATGTATCCATATCAGGTGGTCAGATTCGGGGAGAACGCGATAAGCATACCGGTTCTGGCGGAGAGTCAGGAATGGGTATTGGTATTTATGATGGTGTCAACATCAGTATTTCGGATATAAGCATATCTGGAAACTGGGGGGACGGCATATACCTTGGAACCATGGATGACAAAGATGATATATATGGCTGTGATAATATAAGAATTGAGAATTGTAAGATTTTCAATAACAGGAGAAGCAATATTTCTATTGTGGACGCTGATAATATTACCATTGACAGATGTACCATTTCTGATGCGAAAGGTGCGGCGCCTCAATGCGGCATTAATATTGAACCTAACAGGGATAGTAGCGGCAGGATTCCGGAAGATGCTATATGCAAGCATATCCGAATTACCAATACAACAATTAATGTACTTGGAAAAGATGATTATTATGGTCAGTATTTCTGCTTTATGACGGCTTATTATCCTAATGATAAGTCTATGCATACGGTAGATGATATGATTATTGATTCCTGTACGCTTAATGGGGATTGCGGTAATTATTCAGGAACCAATGTAACAATATCCAATACTGTGATTAGGGGAACATTTTATGATTACCAAAGCACGAATTTGAAAAATGTAAATTATGAGAACATATGGAGAGGTTAGAAATATCCATGTTTTTCTTGTTAATTATTCTTTGTGCAAGGGCGGAGCATGGAACAAAAACTGTTTCGAAGAATAAGAAAGGCTAAAAAATAGTATTTACAAATGAAAATGTATGTCATATAAGAAATATGTTTATATAAAAGGCGGGTTGATGGTACAGATGGTGTTGCATTGGTATTAAGAGATTATCAATGCAACACTTTTATATTGATCGTTTTGTTCGTTTTTGCATTTTATACTGTTCATTCCTTTATTTTTTTGGTATAGTAAGTAGGTATAAATGAGGATTGAACGGAATCATATAAGTGTATAGGGGAAATAGTATGGAATGCTTGATGAAAGGTAATGAGATGGGAGTCAAGGATAAAATAAAGAGGGTCATGCCACAAAGGATATGGAATGAAATAAAGAGCTGTACAGATAAATATTATGAAGGAAAAATGAGGAAAAAGTGTAAATTAATAGAAGAATTCAGACCTTCGGAGAGCGAATTCGGTGTCAATCTGATAGGGGATATTCGTGCGGAAACAGGATTGGGACAAAGTATGCGTATCATTGCAGATATGCTGGAACAGGCAGGGATTCCTTTTTTGGTCAGGCAGATGGATGCACCAGATAATATAGAACATCAGGAGAGAAAGTGGGACCATAAAATAGCATCGGAGAGCAGATACGGAATTAATTTGATTCATATTAATAATAATGTGTGGAAAAAAAATTATAACAGGATACCAATTGGCGAATTAAGCGGGCGGTATAATATTGCTTTTTGGCTTTGGGAGCTGGAGGAATTTCCGGATGACTGGGTTTCCTGCATTGATACCGTGGACGAGATATGGACGCCCTCTGAATTTATTAGCAGAGGATTACGAAAGAAAACTGAAAAAAATGTTATTACAATGCCCTATGGGGTAGTATTGGATAAAAGCAATCTGGTGGGGAGAAAATATTTTCATTTACCGGAAGATAAATTTCTTTTTTTGGTCATGTATGATTTTTTAAGTATCAGTGAGAGGAAAAATCCGTATGGGGTTATAAAGGCATACATGAGAGCGTTTAAAAAGACAGATAGGGGTATGGGACTTGTCATTAAAGTGAATCATTTGAAAAAAAAGACAGAGTTGGACAGACTGAGGGCGAAATTAAGCGGATATCCGGATATCTACTTTATTACGGATAACTTAAGCAGAAGAGAAGTAGAATCATTGATTGCGGATGCGGATGTACTGGTATCTCTGCACAGGGCAGAGGGATTCGGGCTCCCTTTGGCAGAAGCAATGTATTTAGGAACGGCAGTGATTGCAACGAATTGGTCTTCTACTACAGAATTTATGGATGTGGATAGCGCATGTCTAGTGGATTATGAGCTGGTGTCATTGATAAAGGATATTGGACCGTATCGGAAGGGAAACCGCTGGGCGGATGCGGATGTCGGGCATGCGGCGGAGTATATGCGGGAACTATTTTTGGATAAGGAATTCTATAAGAGAAAAGTTGCCGGGGGGGAGAAATATATTAAGGAATGTTTGGATTTGGAAAAGATGTCTGATCGGGTGAGGGGGCGGATGGAGGAGATATATAAAGGATACAAGAGCGAAAATTTATAAATAGTAGCTTGAACAGTAGCTGCTATTTTAGTGATGAATGTTACGCGGTATTTTATGGAAGGTGAAGGATATATGAATTTCGTAAATGAAAATAGACTTAGGATTTTACTGGTATGTGAAATATTGCTGATTTTTCTTGTTCATATATTTAATATAGATAATTTGTATGCCTTTTTTCTTAGTGAAGATGAATTGGGATATTGGGGAAATGCGGCGTTTTTTCTTGGAAGGGATTGGGGGAATACGGTAAGTTATTGTCCTTATTATTCTTATGGTTATAGTTTGTTTTTGATGTTAATCATGTGTTTGCCGGTATCAGGACTGGCAATGTACCGTTGTGCGATAGTTGCCAATGCTTTATTTATGGTAGCTTCTTTTCTCATAAGTTATTATTTGTTTGTACGCCTTTTGCCTGAAAGAAGCAAAGCGTTTGTTAGTATTGCCTGTACTGTGATGGCGTTGTATGCATCCTATGTATCGCAATCAAGCGTTGCATGGTCGGAGTGCTATCTGGTTCTGTTTACATGGCTGATATTTTTGCAGGGATATTTCATATGCAGGAAGACCACCACCATAAGAATATTGGTATTCGCCATTGAATTAGTATATATATATATGATACATCAGAGGACCATACCTTTTTTGATTGCGGGCATATGCTTAATTATCTTATTGGTGGCTCGTAAAAAAATATCATTAAAGTATTTGTTTTATATGTTGGTAACAGTGGTCGGCATGATGTGTCTTTCTTACATTTTAAAAAGCGGTCTTAAAGATGCCATTTATGGTGCGAAGGGAGAGGTAAACGATTATTCTTCCATAGTGGGCGGAATGAGTCTTTCTAATTTCCTTATTCCGGTTATACGGGAGATTGCCGGTCAGTTTTTTTATTTGTGGGCTGGTAGTTTCGGGATTATCCCATTTGGAATGGGAATGGTATTTGTGCAGTGCATAAAAAAATGGAAAAAGAAGGATGAAACGGGTTATTTCTATGGATTTATTCTCCTGTTGTTTTCAGGCATACTGATGGTATCTGCTATCTTTATGAGGAAAGCAGGCAGTAGGGTTGATTATTTAATTTATGGAAGATATATTGAAATTGCTGTGGGATTTTTTATTATTATTGGTTTTCTGTATTTACCAGATTTTGTGCAATGGAGTAAAAGCTGGATAGTATTTGCGGTTTCATCCTTGATATTTTTATGCCTGGCATGGCTGCTGATAAATAAAATATATTCATGGAATATATCTTTGGATACCTCTTATCAGGGTGTTTGTGCTGCAGCGGTATATTGGTTTTATTCCTTGCGGGGATTTCGGGTTATGGAATTGTGTTTTGTAATCATGGTGTTGGAAACCCTGATTTTTGCGGTGACAAAAATTAGGGTTGTAAGGAAATGGATTTTTTTTGTGGATATGGTTTTGATTGGTATTTTTTGGGTTAAGGCAGGAGAAGTAGTTGTAAAACAGCAGATTTGTCCGTACCAGGCGTCATATAACCAGGAAGTGCCCTTAAAACATGATTTGTGGAAATATATAAGGGAGCATGATAATTACGTGGTTTTCCTTACGAATACACAATACAATACCAGAGGATCTTTTCAGCTTTATTTACAGGATATTCCACTCATCTGTGTACAGGATATGAAGGAATTAAATGAGCTACCGGAAGTGTTAATTATTGATAATGACGAAAGTACAATAGATAAAAATATTGTTGGGGATTATCATTTTGTATGTATGGTTGGGAAAAAAAGTATTTATTCGTTGGATAAAATCCATTTAAATGATTTGCAGGGTGAAATTAGTAAAAACCAGTTTGCATATAATGAAATTGGAACGGAGGAATCAGGTTATGCTATGTATGGCCCATATATCCGTTTGGAGAAAGGGGCATATGAAGTGGTATTCCAAATGAATTCCAGTGAAGATGCCCAGGGTGATTTGGGAAGGCTGGAAGTAGCCAGTGACAGTGGAAACAATATTATCGGTGCGGTTAATTGGGATGGAGTTTCTCAATTTGTTAAGATACCTTTTGGGCTGGAGGATACAACCTGTGAAATTGAATTCAGATATTTTAAATTTGAAGGAAATGATACCATTCCGGTAAGAGTGATACTGAATGAAAGGGAAGAATAACGAGTAAGAGATTTTGCAATTGCTCTGCTATAGTATATTGATTGTTTCATTGTTTTGGATAACACATGACATGAAAGTTTTGTACAGGATGTCTGTGATTTGACAATTTTTGCACGTAGAAGTATAATTGATCAAATGGCGTTGTGAAGGGGGGAAGAAGGAGGAACAAGGGAGATGAAGAAAAGAAGAAAGGGAATTGCTGTTTGCCTTGCTGTTGTGCTTGGGTTGCTTCCGTTGCAGGTATATGCAAGTGAGGTAGACATGGATCAAGTGCAGGAAATTGGGGAAACGGAAGAACCGACGGAGGAGAGCTCATCCGGGCAGGAAACGGAAGAATCGGAAGAACCGGCAGAGAAAGGTCCGTTCAGAGAGGAAACAGAAGGAGCGGAAGAACCCACAGAAGAAAGTCCGTTTGGGCAGGAAACAGAAGGAGCAGAAGAACCCACAGAAGAAAGTCCGTCTGGGCAGGAAACAGAAGGAGCGGAAGAACCCACAGAAGAAAGTCCGTCTGGGCAGGAAATAGGAGGAATGGAAGAAACGATAGAGGAAACAGAAGAAACAATAGAGGAAAGCCCAATAGAACAGGAACTGTGGGAAACCGAAGATATTCCGGATGGAATTTTATCAGAAGATAATATAATTATGGAAACAGAAGAACTTTTCGTGCAGGCAGAGGGGGATATAGAAATCAATGAGGAGAATTTCCCGGATGAGAATTTCAGAAAGTATTTGCTTGAACGCATCGAGGATAAGACAATGTCAGCCGACAGACGACTAAGCATCACATCGATTGACTGCCGAAACCGCAACATAAGTGATTTAACAGGGATAGAATATTTTCCCAATTTGAGGAACTTGTATTGCCTTTTGAATAACTTGGAAAGTTTGGATGTGAGTAAAAATGTAAAACTGGAGATTCTGGATTGTAGATATAATAGGTTAAGCAATCTGGATTGCAGTAATAATCCGTACCTAAGGGAGTTGTATTGCTCTGTATTGAATGCGTATGGTAAGATAAGCAATCTGAATGTGAGTAAGAATGATAGGTTAGAAGTTTTGGATTGTAGCAATCAAATGGAGTTAGAAAGTCTGGATTTGAGTGGAAAGCCGGATTTAAAGATACTGAGGTGTGGGACAGGGAGATTTGGTTCTGCAAAACTAAGAAGTTTGGATTTGAGTAAGAATCCGAAGTTGGAGGAGCTGGATTGTCACGGCTTGGATTTGGGTAGTTTGGATTTGAGTGGAAATCCGGCTTTGAAGATCTTAAACTGTCAAAATAATAATCTGAGTAGTCTGGATTTAAGCGGTAATCCGGCTTTGGAGAGCTTGAGCTGTGGAGATGCTAGTCTGCTGCATGATTCAATTAATAATAAACTGGTTAATATAGATTTGAGCCATAATCCTGCATTGAAGGACTTGAGTTGTCAAGGAATTAATCTGAGTAGTCTGGATTTAAGCGGTAATCCGGCTTTGGAGAGCCTGACCTGCTACAATAATAATTTGGTTAGTTTAGATTTGAGCCATAATCCGGCATTGAGGAGGCTGAATTGTGACAATAATAAATTAAGCAGTTTGGATGTCGGTGCCTGTCAGACGCTGATGGTTTTCAGTGCAGTTAAGAATGTTGTTTATACTGCGGAAAATCAGATAGATATGATCAAACGTGATGCCCGGTTTGATGCTGGCAGGGTAAGTAATTTGCAGAATTTAGATTTTAATGGAGGGATATTCCGTATAATCAAGGGGGAGGAAGGAACTTACGACTATGATTGCGGGAATGGTCACTCTATGACTGTCACTATTAAAGTTGGCGAGGTTAATGAAGCTGATGAGGTTAAAACAAGGGAATTTGTAGCAAGAATGTATAGAGTTGCTCTTAATCGGGAAGCCGAAGAAGCGGGACTTAATGACTGGACACAGAAATTGGTAAATGGTGATATTGATGCTTCTTCCTTTTCCCAAGGTGTAATTATGAGCGAGGAATTCACAAACCGCAAGCTGAATGATTCTGATTTCCTTGATGTTTTGTACAAGGCTTTCTTTGACAGGGCAGCAGATAAAGAAGGTAAATCAAACTGGCAGAATAAAATTGAAAACGGAGTGTCAAGAGAATATGTATTGGCAGGTTTTGTGAATTCGACGGAATTCGAGAATTTATGTAAATCTTATGGTATTAAACGCGGGGAGTATAAACTGGGGAATTGGCGGGATCAAAATGAAGGTGTGACAATGTTTGTAAACCGTATTTATACAAAAGCATTGGGACGTGCAGGTGAGCCGGATGGACTCGAAGATTGGACAGGCCGTATTCTGAGAAAAGAAATGTCGCCAGAAGATGTAGCAAAGAGCTTTTTCTTCTCTGAAGAATTCGCAAATAAGAAAACGGATAATACAGAGTTTGTAAAAGTATTATACAGAACTTTCATGGGAAGAGAATATGATCAGTCTGGTCTTGAGGACTGGGTAGGAGAACTGGATGCCGGTACTTCAAGAGAAAAAGTATTAGAGGGTTTTTCACGTTCTACTGAATTTGATAATATCATGAAGCAGTATGGTTTATAATGGCCGTACAGGTTAGATACAGAAATATATAACAATGAAAAGGACTGTGGAAAAAGTCCTTTTCCTGAGGAAAGAACACTTTTGGAAATATAATTTGGAAGTGTTTTTTCTTTTCATATCTATAACTATGGTAATGAATATAATAAAGGGGTTCTTTCCATGAATCGGGGAAATAATAAAAAAATGCTGAAAGAACATAAACAAGTCCGATATATGGGAGGGTGAAGATGCGGCAATAATAGAAATAATTGTAAATTATATGTATGTACTATTGAAAGTTTGACTGGGGTTTGTTATAATCCAAAAGGTATATATCCAGTGAATATAAAGAGATAAAATCTTATGAGAGGGGGAAAGGATATGAAGAAAAAAGGCGTCATATATTTGATGTCGGTTGCATTGTTATCTTCTTTGCCTATGTCAGCATATGCATCAGAATCAGGTGGCGGAACAGAATATTTCGTCGAAAACGCAGAAGTATCAGAAGAAATTACAGAGGATATGATCATGGAGGATGATCCGGCGGAGGACATAATACCAGAGGGGCCAATACCGTCTGATACAGAGGAACCTGATCAGGAAATGTCTGAACCAGAAGAGCAGCTGCCTGATAAAATAGTGGAAGAAACTGTTCCGATGGAATTTCAGGATGAGATTATTCAGGAGATTGCAGAGGATTTTCTTTTTGATGATGTGGTATCGGAGGATGAACTTCTGCTGACATCAGAAAGTGGTGTGGAGGGTTTTGTCTCCCGTATGTATACAGTGGCGCTTAATCGTGAGGCGGAAAAAGCGGGATTTGATGACTGGGTGAACAGGCTGCAGAGTGGGGAAACAGATGGAGCCGCAGTTGCACAGGGATTTATTCTGAGTGATGAGTTTACGGAACGTAAACTGAACGATTCTGATTATGTGGATGTATTATACCGTACCTTTTTTGACCGTGAAGCCGATTCCGAAGGCAAGAAAACGTGGATGGACAAGCTGGATGGAGGAATGTCCAGGGAATATGTGCTTCGGGGATTCGTGAATTCTCAGGAGTTTCAGAGCCTCTGTGATTTCTATGGAATTAAAAGGGGAGAAATGAAACTTGGCAATAAGAGAGATCAGAACGAAGGGATTACCATGTTTGTGAATCGCCTTTATGTACAGGCATTAGGGAGGAGAGGCGAGCCGGCAGGTTTGGAGGATTGGAGCGGAAAAATTCTCGATAAAATAAAGAGTCCGGAAGAAGTGGCAAAGAGTTTTATCTTTTCCGAAGAATTTGTAAATAAGAGACTTGATGATACAGAATATGTTAAGGTTCTTTATCGTACATTCATGGGCAGGGAATATGATCAGGCAGGTTTGAACGACTGGGTGAGAAGGCTGTCATATGGAGAGAGCAGGGAAAGGGTGCTGGAGGGATTTTCGCGGTCAGAGGAATTTGCCAATATTCTTTCTTCTTATGGTTTGTCATTAGATCCTGTAAAAAGTGAGTCTGCATATGCAGATGAGGTAATCAGGCTGGTAAATCAGGAGCGTGAGAAGGCGGGAGTCGGAGCACTGAATCTGAATAAAGCGATAGAAGCTGCTGCAAATATCAGGGCGCGAGAACTTGTGGAGCAGTTTTCGCATACAAGACCGAATGGTAACAGCTGCTTTACGGCAATTGAGGAGCAGGGAATGATATACAGGATGGCAGGAGAAAATATTGCAGCGGGATATGCTTCACCACAGGCAGTAATGAATGGGTGGATGAACAGTCCGGGACATAGAAGTAATATACTTAATGGTAGCTTTAATGCCATAGGTGTGGGACATTACCAAAAGGATGGCTATAATTACTGGGTGCAATTATTCATTATGGAATACTGATTATGCTTTATAATTTAGATTTTGAGCCGGAATCAAGAATCGGGTATCGGGAAACATTTTGGTAAAAGATTTGAGCTATAATAAACGAGTGATTTAATCAACGAATGGAGGAGAGAAAAAATGAAATTCAAAAAAAGCATGGCACTGTTGCTTTCTCTTGCAATGCTCATAACGCCAGTGGGGGTAAATGCGCAAGAGGCCGGAGTAACTGAAAATGCAGCTACGGAGGAATCAGAAACAAAGACAACTGAAGATGTGCTTATAGAAGAAGTGCCCGATGAGGAAGAAACACCTGCGGAGGGGGAAATACCTTCTGATGAAGGAGAAGCACCTGTAGAGGAAGAAGCACCTGCGGAGGAGGAAATACCTTCTGATGAAGGAGAAACACCTGCGGAGGGAGAAACACCTGCGGAGGGAGAAACACCTGCGGAGGGAGAAACGCCTTCCGATACAGAAGCGCCTGTAGAGGAAGAAACACCTGTAGAGGAAGAAGTGCTGGAAACAGAACTTATTGACTTTCAAATCACGGAAGATGAGGTAGTGGAGAACGAAGAAATAGTAATATCTGCAGCAGAAGAAGATGATGATACTCTTGCCAGCATAATGATGAATGGTGCAATATTGCTGGATTTTGAAAATGACAGAGAGATATATGCAGGCATAGGCAGTGGAGAGACGGTAGTGCGGGATTCGAATCTGCCCAGGCTTACAGCACCGGGATATGTCAGATGGACAGATACTAATCAGGCATTGATGGAATACGGCAGTGTAGAAAACGCAGTGAAATATGAAGTTGTTTTACTCAAACTCAAAGATGGTGGCGATCTTTATGAGATTAAAGATTATGAAGGTATTGTCGGAGTGACTATTCCCAGGTCTTTGGCTACAAATCAATATACATTCCTGCCATGGGTGAACGAGAGTGGAAGCTATAGAGTGGCAGTTCGAGGAATCGGAGACGGAAGAAACTATGCAGACAGCATGTACAGGATAAGTGCAGTCTTTCATTATAATAGACCTGCTTCACAGCTTGCAACACCGGCTGGTCTTACATGGAAGGGGAAGAATGCGGCATGGCAGCCAGTGGATGGTGCAGCGGATTATAGTGTGGTTCTGTATGAGGACGGTGAAAGGGTTGCCAGGGCTACAGTAACGGATACATCATGTGACTGGAGCAAGGACATGGAAGATAGCTATACATATGTATTTACAGTTACGGCTTTGAGCAGCAATATTAATCAAACCGCTCATAGTGAGGCAGCGGGACCATCTGAAGCCTGGGTAAAGCCTGACGAAAACAAAACAAGGGAATTTGTAGCAAGAATGTACAGAGTTGCCCTTAACAGGAATGCCGAAGAAGAAGGGCTTAATGATTGGACACAGAAATTGGTAGACGGGGAGGTAGACGGTTCTTCATTTTCACAGGGTATAATTATGAGTGAGGAATTCACAAACCGAAAACTGAATGATTCTGACTTTTTGAATGTTTTGTATAAGGCTTTCTTTGACCGGACAGCTGATGCAGGCGGAAAATCGGACTGGCAGAAGAAACTTGTGAACGGGATTTCCAGGGAATATGTACTGGCAGGCTTTGTAAATTCGGAGGAATTTGCGAATTTATGTAAATCATATGGTATTATGCGAGGCGAATATAAACTTGGAAATTGGCGCGACAAAAATGAAGGCGTAACAATGTTTGTAAACCGTATTTACACGAAAGCGCTGGGGCGCGAAGGCGAGCCGGATGGACTGGAGGATTGGACAGGACGTATTTTAAGAAAAGAGATGTCTCCGGAGGACGTAGCAAAGAGCTTTTTCTTCTCTGACGAATTCTCTAATAAGGGCCTGAATAATACAGAGTTTGTAAAAGTGTTGTACAGAACTTTCATGGGAAGGGAATATGATCAGTCCGGACTTGAAGATTGGGTAGGTAAACTCAATGCCGGCACCTCCAGAGAAGAAGTATTGGAAGGATTTTCACGTTCAACAGAATTTGCTAATATTATGAAAGAATATGGTTTATAATAACGATACAGTTTGACAGACGAGTGATGGGGCTGTTGCATTTAGGAGCGGGGTAACAATATCCTGCATATCTAATCCTTAGTGCGACAGTCCCATTAAATTGAATGTAGCCTGGTTCTATCGGACAATGAAATGAGTGCCGTGCCTGCACGTGTATTTGGCAAATGCTGTAAGGTCAACAGCCTTGCGGCTGGACAGGCAGGCCGCAAGGGAGTACCCGCGCAAAGGAAGGGTAAAAGAAAAGTACTATATGGAATGGGTGGCGGAGATAGATTATCGCGGATATAAACTGACGCTGCTGACACAGATAGCAGACATGCTGCTGCAGCTTTATGAAAAAGGCAGTCCGGGCCTGAGGGAGGCAAAAAGGAGTATAAAAAGGATATCTTCCGACCTGCTGAAAAGTTCTGGGGAACCACTGACAGGGGAAGATAAAAAATATACAGGACCATGCAGAAGAAGTTATCCGCATAAATGCGAATAAAACACTTGTTCGGCCGAAAGATGTGGATAACTTATCCTAAAGCATAAAGTACCTTTCAAAGCTGGTCATGTAGCAGTATTGTTGACTTTGCAACTATAATCCTGTATGATGATAAAAGGGATATAGAATAGTTAGGCAGAATGGAGATAGTAAGGATGAAAAAAAGGATGATAAGACTTTTGGCACTGGGTATGTCTGTTGGTATGATTTTTACTGCAGGTAGCAGTGTTTGTACAATTCCGGTATATGCGGCTGAGATAACCGGAGAAATCGAAGAGGAATCGGGACGCACGGATATTGAAACGGAAAACGGAGAAGAACCGGACGGGCAGCCGGATGTGGATGAAGAAGAACCGGGCAATCAGCCGGATACAGGCGAAGATGCAGAACCGGACAGGCAGCCGGATGCGGATGAAGAAGAGGAACCGGACAATCAGCCGGGTGTAGATGAAGAAGGGGAACCGGACAATCAGCCGGGTGTAGACGAAGAAGGGGAACCGGACAATCAGCTGGATACAGATCAGACAGAGAATAGTACAGATCATACGGAAGAAGATGTTCCGCCGGAAGAGATAATTGAGATAGAGATTCAGGATGTGGATGACGCTGATCTGATTGTAGAAGAAATAGCACAGAATATGGAGCTTATGGATGAAGAGGGTGATACGGTATACAGTGTTTCTTCTGATACCCTGATAATAAATATCCGGGATTTGGGTGCGGGAAATAATAATGCGGATGTGGATACACAGGCATTGCAGAAAGCACTGAATTTTGTGGACTCTGATGAATGGCTGAGGGCAGGCGGTGACACAGCAGAAGTTAAGAAAGTGAAAATTATCATTCCGCAAGGAGCTTATTACATTAATTCTGCTTTGGAGTTGAATCTGGATACGGAAATCGTGGCAGAAAACGGGGCCGTTGTTTATCTGCAGCAGGATGAAGTGGTTTTTGCAAAGCGTGGAGGAGATATTCCTTTCCGGCTGGAAGGAGGAACATGGAAGGGGAGCGGTAAAGACTGCCTGACGTTTGATGTATCCGGAAAAGTTGAACTTACAGACATGATATTGGACGGAATTGCATTGGACATTCATGAAGTATCAGAGGTTAATGCAGGGAACAGTGCAGATGCTACCGGAAGCAATACTGTTATTTCGGGATGTACGATTAACGGGGGGAACTATGGCTTTGGAATACGGGTACTGGGTTCTTTTTCCAATGTCAGGGTAGAAAACAATACACTGAATAATGTCAGTGGCAACGGTATTCTCGTAACGGGTGCCAACTGTACGGTTAAGAATAATGAGATAGCGGGAACGAACGGAACAGCTGCAGTATACGTGGAAAATACGAAAAATTTCATGGCGGATTGCAATATTATTTTTAACACTTCCGGACGGGGGATTCTGGTAGTCAATACGAACGGTGTTACCGTAACGGGTAACAAGATTAAGAAAAGCGCTTCTGAAGGCATTGCAGTTGTTTCAAACTGTACCGGTCAGGTTAGGATAGAAGGCAATACTGTCGAAGAATCAGGAATGCAGAATTTATCGGTAGCCGCAGGCAGTCCCTGTATTATAAGAGGCAATTCGATGGCTAATAGCGCTAATATGGGATTGTATGTAGAAGGCGTTAATAATGCATCTGTGGAAAATAATACAATAACCGGCAATACATTACAGGGAATTGTAATTTACCGTTCCGCTGGCGCTAAAGTAACAGGCAATAGTGTCCAGAATAATAAATCGGACGGTATTTTGATACATACGGCTTCAGATAAACCTAAGGTTAGTAAGAATATCGTAACAGATAATGGCGGTGACGGAATTAAGACGGATGGCATTTCAACGCCCGAAATAACAGATAATACAGTACGCTCCAATCATATCGGTATTTACATTTGTCGTTGCGGTGATTCTCTTATAAGCGGAAATACCACGGAAACAAACAGGGACAAGGGTATTTATGTGGAAGGGAATATTAATAATATCGGGGCGTGCAGGGATTATTTCACTGCAATTACGGGAAATACAGTGAAAGCGGATAATCTCAGCGGAATACTCGTCTTCCATGCAAAGGCGGACATTAATAAGAATAATGTATCGGATACAGGGGCAGGAGTAGGAGAAGGCGTTGTCGTTCAGTATTCCGGTGACAGTATTATTTCAGAAAATAATATTTCAGGAGTAAAAACTGCAAAATATAATAATGGTAACGGCATTATTGTTGCGAATAACAGTGACAATGTAATTGTGTATAAGAATAAAGTCACGTCTTCAGGAAACCATGGAATACAGGTTACTTATTCTTCTGAAAATGTTACTGTACTGGCAAATGATGTATCCGGCAGTGGTCATCAGGGAATTACATTTTCAAGAGATTCGCAGGGCATTATAGCAGGAAACAGAGTGCTCCAAAGTAAGAACCATGGAATTATTAATGAGAATTCCAATGTTAAGACAGGCGGCAATTATGTAAGCGGGGTAGGAGAGGAATGTATTGCATACAATGGTTCAACGGGAACCATTAAGGGAAATGTTCTTGTAGGAGGAAGGGTTTTTGTCGTAAACGGTAATGCGGTTCAGGCAGAAAATACGACGGTATCGGCGCCAACGGATAACAATCCTTATACTACCGAGTCGAAAGTAGAGGATTTTGTAAAAAGACTTTATCAGAAAGTACTGGACAGAGAATGCGAGCAGGCAGGCCTTTTTGACTGGACAAGCCGTCTTCTTATAAGAGATGAAAGTGGAGCAGAGGTTGCCCGCGGCTTCTTCTTCAGCAACGAGTATATGAACAAGAAGACCAGTAACAGCGTTTATGTAGATACGTTATATGGAGCAATGTTCGATCGGGCGGCAGATGCAGGAGGAAAGTCAGGATGGATGAAGGATTTTGATACCGGATTTTCAAGAGAATTTGTATATCGAGGCTTTGCGGAGTCGCAGGAATTCCAGAATTTATGTAATCGTTATGGAATAGAAAGAGGTTATGTGACGATGAGCGAAGCACGCGATAAAAATCGCGGAGTGACGGAGTTTGTCAGCCGTATTTATATGAAGGCACTTTCAAGAAATCAGGTGGATTCTGATGGTTTGAATGACTGGTGTAATAGGATTTTAACAGGAACCTCACCTAAGGATGTGGTTGCCGGTTTTATTTTCTCGGAAGAGTTCACAAACAGAAAACTGTCCAATGATGCGTTTATCAAAGTAATGTATGAGACATATTTTGACAGACAGGCAGACACGGCAGGTTATAATGACTGGATGAACAGACTCAGCAAAGGTGCAAGTATGCAGGATGTGGTTGACGGCTTTTCAGATTCGGAAGAATTTGATAATTTAATTAAGAGTTTTGGATTGTAAGATGAATGGATTAAGTAAAAATGACATGGAATTATTTTCAAAATTATATGAGGAAACGGTAACTGAGGATACACGTATTTCAAAAGAAGCATTTTTGACATGTATAGGAAAGGAGCCCGGACAGACAGATTTGTCCGGGCTTTATCCCATGAAAAATAAAGATTTTCTTTATGCCCTTTATGAAAATCTTTTTTACAGAATGCCGGATAAGGTAGCGGAAAAAAAGTGGGAGGCGGAAGCCGGACGATTGGGGAAGGAAGAGTTCCGCGGGAAACTGGTGTATCAGATGCTGAAATCCGAGGAATATGGGATGAAGAATTCCGGATGCAGCCACAATATATATGTGCCTTTTATTACAGGAGCTAAAATGATGGGAAAAATGCATCATAAAGAAGAAATGAAAGTGAAGTTGAAAGCTATTGCCAGAAAACTTCCTTTTGATATATATGGAAAAATAAAGGGATTATTAGGGAGATAGCAGTGAAAATCATGGTGGACATAAAATGAAAGTGTATATAGATATTACAAACTTATCCAAAACCCGTCATATAACCGGAATTCAGAGGGTAGTTAAGGAAACCGTGGAAAGATTAAGTGAGGAACCGGATATTGAGGTAATATTAATTACTTATCATTATAAATCCGGTACTTATGCACATTTGACGGAGAATGGCCTGGGCGAAGATATTGCCCTTTCCGATATGGAGTGCGGTTCGGTTTTTTTTGATATGGACAACGTGTGGAATATGTGGCTGAGAAGAAGTTCTGTCATTCCGTATCTGAAACAGAGGGGAGTGAAGATAGCTTTGTATCTATATGATATTATACCGTTGACACATCCAGAATATGTACATGAGAATACATTGATCAACTATTTGGATTATATAGGGACATATCTGTTATATGCTGATATTATATTGACCTCCGCAGAGTCAACACTTAAAAAGATAAATGAACTGACGGATCGATACAATATGGAAAGAATAAATGGCTGTGTTTGTCCGCTGGGAGCGGATCTTCAATATGCTGCGGCGGAGGATGAGGAAATCAGTTCTGCAGTAAGGGAGGCGGCAAAGGCGGGAAGATATATTCTTATGGTTGGAACAATCGAGCCGCGCAAAAACCATGAGACAGTTCTCAGAGCTTTTGAGGCAGGGCTTTTTGAAAAGGGGCTGCGTCTTATATGGGTTGGAAACTGGGGATGGAATATGGAAGATTTGAAGAAAAGAGTAGCAGGGCACAGCGAATATGGGAATAAATTTTTTATCTTTTCAGGATTGGGTGATAAAGAACTTCAATACTTATATAAGAATGCATATTTTTTAGCCTTTCCGTCTTATACGGAAGGATTTGGTCTCCCTATTGTGGAAGCTATGAAAAATGGTACGCCGGTACTGGCTTCGGACGTGGACGTTATGAGGGAGGTGGGAGGCAGTTGGTGTGACTATTTTCCTCCGGACAATCCTATGGAATTATTTAAACTTGTTAATAAATACATGGGGGAGGAAAGACTTTATCAGGATAAGAAAAAAAGGATAAAGGATTACACTTTTTTATCATGGGACAGGGTGGTGCGGAATATGGCAGAGATGTTGAGAACGCTGAATAAAAAAAGAAGATTAAAGGAACCTGTTGTCAAACAGATGGTAATGCTCTCATCCAGAGCGGAGAATTTCATGCAAACCCTTCTTTTTATAGAAAACTTCATGACATATATTGAGGAAATTGTATTATGCTGCCCGGATGGTATGAAATATGAAGTGGAGAAAGCATATAACAGAAAACTAAGGATACGATTTCTGACAGACATGGAGGCGCTTGCCGGTACTCCTCTGCCGGAAGATCATACGAGAAGAAATTTTTATCTGAGATGTATGGCTATGCAAAGCGAACTGCTTGATGACACTTTTATTATGAGTGATGATGATTACCGGCCGATGTTTCCGATGGGGAAAGAGGTTTTTTATCATAATGGAAAGTATATCGGATATTATTTTTATATGCTGGGGGATTGGAAGGGAACAGGAGGAAATCCCACGTCCTTTGACAGCTCAATGTTCAGGACATATGAATTCCTGAAGGATGGTAAATATCCCTGCTATCAGTTCTCTGCGCATATGCCGCAGATTATTAACAGAAATGTTTATCTGGAAATGCTGAACCGATATCCGGAAATTAGGACAGAGGGGTTGGACGAATGGAGCACATATTTTAATTATATGCTGAAGAATTATCCAGAGGATATAGAGATACAGCCATATATGACGTTAATGTGGCCGGGAAACAGCAGTGACTGGCAGATGCTCATCAGACCGGAAAAGTATATGTTTGAAAATTATTATTCCGAACACTATGAAAAAGGCGGGATTTTTGAAGGATTTTCAAAAGAATGGAAAGAAAACATATGTGAAGAAAACCTGAGGAAAATCGTTTTGTATATGAACAGGCAGCATAAGGCGGAATGTGCGGATGAAAAATATGAGGCATACCGGACTGTGTATAGTTTGGAACATAGAGAATTTCCAGCCGGAACGGTAACAGTTGGCAGGGATATAACAATATATCTGCCGGAATATATTGTTATGGAAAGGAAAAGCTGCCATAAACTGGAGTTTTCGATCTGTTATGAGAACGGATTCTGTAATTTGGGAGAAAGTTCGGTTCTTGCATTTCGTTATCTGACGGCAGAAGGTATGCCGATTACCGAATTTCAGAAAATAATGCTTCGGGAAAATACTGTTAAAATGGATATTACTATATGGGGAATTCATAATCAGGGAGAATACCGGTTGGAATTCGAGTATTATACAGGTGGAAAAAGTGGAAAGGGAAGCTGTAAAGCCATTATTGTTGCGTAGCTGGCAGGAAAATTCTTATGAAAAAAATTGCGCTGGTTAATCAGAGATATGGATTGGAAGTAAACGGTGGATCAGAATACTATACAAGATTGCTGGCAGAAAAACTGGCACAATATTATCAGGTCGAAGTGCTTACCACGAAAGCGGTTTCATACGACACATGGGAAAATAGTTATGAGTGTGATGAAGAAGTGATACACGGGGTACTGGTTCGTCGTTTTACGGTGGAAAAGAGCAGGAATGTACTGAAACAGAAAATATGCGGAAAACTTATTACCCGATGCGGTATGGACAGTAAAATAGTAAACAGGGCATGGGTAAATGCCCAGGGACCATGTGTTCCGGAACTGCTGCAGTACATTGGTAATAAGGAAGAAGAATATGATGTATTTGTATTTATAACATATTTGTATTATACTACAGTATGGGGAATGCCAAAAGTTAGTAAAAAATCAGTTTTTATTCCTACGGCACACGATGAATTTTGTGTTTATTTTGACTGTTATAATAAGCTGTTTCATATTCCCAAGGCGATAATCTATCTGACAGAAGAAGAAAAAAAATTTGTACACAGGACGTTTCATAATGAGTATGTTCCGAATGAAGTGGCAGGAGTCGGTATAGATTTGCCGGAGGATATTGATGAAAAAAGATTCCGTGAGAAATATTGCATAAACGGACCGTTTCTGTTGTATACCGGAAGGGTAGACGTCAATAAAGGCTGTGGGGAAATGCTACGGTTCTTTATGCGGTATGGAAAGGATAATCCTGAATTACAATTGGTTATTATGGGACAGGAATTTATGGAGATTCCGGAAGTCGGAACTATACGATATTTAGGTTTTGTGCCGGAAGAGGATAAGTTTGACGGAATAAAAGCGGCAAAAGCATTGTGGCTGCCTTCGCAGTTCGAGAGTCTGTCGATTTCTGTATTGGAAGCGATGGCTCTGAACAAGCCGGTCATTGTCAACGGCAAGTGTGAGGTGTTAAAAGGGCATTGTGTTAAAAGCCGGAGTGGTATATACTATACAGAATATGATGATTTCCTGACTGGCATGCGACGTATATTCGGAGAAGATTATGAACAGATGTGTCGGAATGCAGGAAAGTATATACAGGAATTTTATGCATGGGATAAAATAATGGAAAAGGTGAAAGCCATGATAGAAATTCCATAATATCTTGATTAAGACAGGGAGATGAAATGAAAACACTGAAGGAATTGGCTGCTTACAAATCCATGATAAGCAGTTTGATACAGAGAGATTTAAGGGGAAGGTATAAGGGGTCAGTGCTTGGTTTTGCGTGGACTTTTTTAAATCCGTTATTACAGCTCGGCGTATATACAGTCGTTTTTTCAGCAATTATGCGGGCCGGGATAGAGGATTATTATTTATTTTTGTTTGTAGCATTGATACCATGGATTTTTTTCAGTTCGTCTCTTACGGGAGGCGCCAGCTGTGTTTTTTCACAAAAGGAATTAGTAAAGAAAATATATTTTCCAAGAGAAGTATTACCGATTGCCCATGTGACTTGTCAGTTGGTTAATATGCTATTGTCCTTTATTGTAGTACTGGCGGTTCTCATAATATCAGGCAAGGGAATCGGGCTGAGGGCATTGATTTATCTGCCATTCGTGGTGTTTGTGGAATATTTGCTGTCTTTGGGAATTGCATTTATTACATCCGCACTTACAGTATATCTGCGTGACCTGGAACATATTCTGATAATTGTTGCGATGGCATGGCAGTTTCTTACACCGGTTATGTATGAGGTGGAAATGGTGCCGGATCGCTTTAAACCTATATTTATGCTCAATCCCATGACGCCGGTTATTGTCGCATATCGCGATATATTATATTACAAACAGCCGCCGCAGATATCAACTTTACTGCATGCCTGTCTGCTGGGTGTGGTATTGCTGATCATCGGATGGTTTATGTTTAGCATATTGAAACGACATTTTGCGGAGGAATTATAATGAATCCAGAGAATGCTATTGAAGTGAGAGATATTACAAAAAGCTTTAAAATATATTTGGATAAAGGCAGTACGATTAAGGAAAAGATAGTATCCAATAAACGGCGTAAATATGAGAAAAGAGAAATACTGAAGGGAATCAGTTTTGATGTAAAAAAAGGTGAAGCAATTGGTCTTATCGGGGAGAATGGCTGTGGTAAAAGTACGACATTGAAAATGCTTACAAGGATTATGTATCCAGACATGGGAAGTATCGAGATGCGGGGACGGGTATCCAGTCTGATTGAGTTGGGAGCTGGTTTTCATCCGGATATGAGCGGCATGGAGAATATATTTATTAATGCTTCCATTTTTGGGTTATCAAGGAAAGAAATCGAGAGGAGGCTGGATGATATTATTGCTTTTTCCGAGTTGGAGGAATTTATAGATAATCCTGTCAGAACATATTCCTCTGGTATGTATATGCGCCTTGCTTTTTCTGTTGCCATAAATGTGGATGCGGATATCCTGCTTATTGATGAGATACTGGGCGTAGGCGATGCCGGATTTCAGGCAAAGTGTTTTAATAAACTGAGAGAAATTAAGGCGAAGGGTACGACGATTGTTATTGTTTCCCATTCCATGGGACAAATCGAGCAGATATGCGAGCGCTCTCTTTGGATACATGAAGGAAAAATAAAGGCAGAAGGGACACCAAGAAAGGTACATCCATTATATTTGAATTATATGGGGGAAAAACGTCAGGAGATTGCGGATAAAGAGGCAAAACGCCAGAGAAGTAAACAGGAATCAGCGGAAAAGGAAAACAGTATCATTCAGGAGGATAATACGGAACCAAAGGATACAGAGGAGAAAAACGGCAACCGGTGGGGTAATGGAAATGCCTGTATTACGGAGATAGAGATTTTGGATTCTGAAGGGAAAAAGAAGACAACTTTCCGGACAGGAAGTGATATAAAGATTAAGATTTATTATGAAGTAAAAAGGGCAGTCAGAAATGCCGTAATAGGTATAGCCGTATACCGTAGCGATGAAATGCACTGTTACGGAACGAATACCAGAATAGATAAATTGGAGAGTTTTACTTTGGAAAAGGACGGTGTAGCAGAACTTTATTTGAAAAATGTGAATTTGCTGCAGGGAAAGTATCTGATGGATTTTGCCATTGAATCCGAAGATGGGAGTACGGCTGATTATTACAAGGGAGCGGCGGCTGTGGAAATGTTTTCGGTAATAGAAGATGTAGGTGTAATGAGAATAGAGCATGAATGGAATGTTAAGTAGAGGGTTGAAGAAATTATGAAAAAAATCGGATTTGTCATTCCGTGGTTTGGAATGAATATTCCTGGTGGTGCAGAGGCCGAACTCAGAGGACTGACAAAACATTTGTCGGAATCAGGGATGGAATTGGAAATTTTATCTACCTGTGTAAAAGAATTTTCGGCAGACTGGAATGAGGATTACCATAAGCCAGGAATAACGGTAGAGGATGGAATTAAAATAAGACGTTTTAAAGTCAGAAAGCGCAATGCGGATGCTTTTCATAAAGTAAATATCAAATTAATGCGGGATGAAATGCCGTTAAAAAAGGAAGAAGAAAAAATATTTGCGGAAGAAATGGTAAACAGTCCGGATTTATATGAATATATAGAACAGCATAAAGAGGAATATGGTTTATTTGTATTCATACCTTATATGTTTGGTACGACATATTATGGAATTCAGCGTTGTTTGGATAGGGCGGTATTAATACCTTGCTTCCATAATGAAAGCTATGTATATATGGAGATTTTCAAAGAGCAATTCCCCAAAGTTGCAGGAATGATTTTCCACGCTGAACCGGAGGCGGAACTGGCATGCAGGGTTTATGATTTGTCGGGAGTTAATTATGCGGTGCTGGGGGAAGGAGTATATACAGATATTATGTATGACAGTGCAAGATTTCGTCAAAAATATAGTATCAGTGATCCATTTATTCTGTATGCGGGACGTAAAGATGTGGGTAAAAATATTTATACCCTGATTCATAATTTTGCCGAATATAAATCGAGAAATGATAACAATCTCAAATTGGTGCTGATTGGAGGCGGTTCGGTAGTAATACCGGAGCCGGTGAAAAAAGATGTATATGATTTGGGATTCGTGGATATACAGGACAAGTTTGATGCTTATGCGGCTGCAGAGTTATTGTGCCAGCCTTCCAAAAACGAGAGCTTTTCACTTGTAATTATGGAAAGCTGGCTGTGTGAGAGGCCGGTGCTGGTGCATGAAGAATGCGCAGTAACCAGTCATTTTGCAAGACAGGCCGGTGCTGGACTCTATTTTAATAATTATTTTGAGTTTGAGGGTGCGGTTAATTATATTTTGAACAATAAGGAAACTGCATCGGAGATGGGAAAACAGGGAAGAATGTTTGTGATTAATAATTTTGCATGGGATGTTATAGTTAAGAAATATACAACATATTTTGAAAAAATGTGTAAATAGAGAGGAATAGGATAAATGCAGCGAATTGATGTTGATCTGATCATGTCCGAAATAAGGAAAGAAATAAAAGAAAAAGGATATAAAGAGGAAGATTTGAAGTTTCAGGATATACCGATTCCCACAATACAGGGGATGGATAATGGAAGATATAATGCGGCAGAACTGCTGAATCAGGTGAATCTGTGCAATAAAGATTGGAATAATCCAATGTTTTTTCCTTTTCCTGGCAGTAATCCGGTTAAGAAACTTTTCCAAAAGATAATACGTAAGGTATCCAAATGTGTTTTCTGGCCTATTGTAAATTATCAGAATAAGTTTAATTCGGATGTAGTAAGAACGTTGAATCAGTTGAAGTATTATGTAGATGATGAAAATACTATATTTGAAGAGATAAGGAAACAGATACAGACATTAGAGCAGGAACAGAAGGCGACAAGGAAATTTTACGAGGAATTGATGGATGAAAAGCTGGAAGCTGTTACGAGGCAGCTGATATTGACGGATGAAAAGCTGAGAGTTGTTACGAGGCAGCTGATGGGCGTGAAATGGAAACAAAATGACGAATTAGCAAAAAAAGAAGAGCATGCCACAGATATCATCCGTTGTAATATCTGTGGCTATCATGCCCAAAGAGGTTCCTTTGAGACAAAGGAAGCAGAATGTATATTTAGGGGCGGCAGGCTGGTCAGATATGTATGCCCGGAATGCGGCGTTATTTTTGGACCTACAAAATTCATGAATCTTTCCCAAAATGATATAGATGAAGATTATAAGATACATTATTATGGATTTGATGAAGGTTGTTCTTTTGATAAAGAAATAGAAGCGTTTTATATGCTCAATCCGAATAAAGACGGGGTATATCTTAATTATGGATGTGGATGCTGGTCTAAATCCATACAGCAGTTAAGGGCGGAAGGATATAATGTATATGGATACGAGCCGTATGCGTCAGAAGCGGACAATCCATATATGATTACAAATGAGGCGGAATTGGTAAAAATGAAATTTGACGGTATTTATTCCAATGATTTGCTGGAGCATCTGCTTGATCCCATAGAGGGCCTCAGATTCATGAAAACTTTGTTAATGCATCCCGAGTCTAAGATGGCGCATAGCACGGCTTGTTATATGTATAAATATGAGTACACAAGATTTCATACGCATTTCTTTACTGGCAATTCGGTGGAAATTATGAGTAAGCAGGCGGGATTGAAAATTTTGGATCATCGGAATGCGATGGAGGAAAGAGATTTTATCTGTTATGTATTCGCGGGAGAAAATGACAGGGTAGATTATAAGTCTTGTATGTATGTATCGGAATATGGTGAAAGAAAAGACGGAAACATTATCCTGCATAAAAAAGGGCTTATGTGCGGTCCTTATATGATTCTTGGAAAAGGCAGATATAGAATGAATTTTGCCGTGAAACTGAATGGCAGGGAAGTCACAATGCTTAAGATTACTGCAGATAAGGGAAGAAAAGTACTGTTGACAGCAGGGTTAAAGGATGGGGATAATGCGATTTCATTTTTTCTGGAAGAGTTGCAGCAGAATGTAGAATTTACTATCAGCAATGATGGTTCGGAGGATATAATAATCAAAGAGGTATCTATGTTTTAAATTGTCTGTATGGAAACATACAGTGTAGATGATGTTTGGGAGAAAAAGTATGCGGATAGTTCAGATCTTGAAAGTACTTGCATTTGGAGATGCAATAGGGAATCATGTAATCGCCCTGCAAAGAGCATTCAGGGAAAACAGGATTAAGACAAAAATATATGCGGAAGTAATAGATGCCAGGCTGCCGGAAGGTACGGCAGAAGATTATGGGCTGTATGAGGAAATGGATGAAGATGTGATATTATATCATTTATCCACGGGAACGGAACTAAACAGAAAGGTTACGGAACATAAGTGCAAGATTATTATTAATTATCATAATATTACACCGCCCGAATATTTTGCAGGGTATAACAGGCAGGGAGAAATCAACTGCATCACGGGACTGGAGGATGCGGCATATCTGTCAGATAAGGCAGCATGCTGCATTGCGGATTCCCGGTACAATAAAGAAGATCTGATACATATGGGATATCGGTGCGATATAACAGTGGTTCCCATACTGATTGCGTATGATGATTATAAAAAGATGCCGGATCAAAAAATAATGGAGCAATACAAAGACGAATGGACCAATATTGTTTTTGTCGGAAGAATTGTTCCTAATAAGGCACAGCATGACGTGATCAATGCGTTCCATCATTATAAGAAATATTATAATTCGAAATCGAGACTTATTTTGGTCGGAACTTATGGAGGAATGGAGAAATATCAGGCGCAGCTGGAAGAATACACGAAGAAAATGGGAGTGGAGGATGTGATTTATCCCGGCCATATCAGATTCGATGAGATTTTGGCGTTTTACCAGTGTGCGGATTTATTTCTGTGTCAAAGTGAGCATGAGGGTTTTGGTGTTCCTTTGATTGAAGCGATGATATTCGGAGTTCCGGTAGTTGCGTATGACAGCAGTGCAGTAGGAGAGACATTGGGAGGAGCAGGTATTCTGTTAGATAAGAAAGATCCGTTGGAAACTGCAGCAGTAATGAACAGGGTTATTACAGATGAAACGCTCAGAAGAAAACTGATAGAGAATGGTTACGAGAGACTGAAAGACTTTGACAATCAGGCAACTGTCCGGAAATTTATAGATTATATTAGAATGAATCAGAATAATTGCCATATACAAGATTAGGATTTCAGATGTTGACAATGAACTATGTGTAGTTATAGAATATAGATGAAAGTTTTGTCGAAAATGGGTCTGTAAAGAGCATAGGAGGACATATGAAAAAATCAAAGAAATTATTGCTGGCGTGGGCGTTGATTATAGCAATGGTAGTGCCTATGGCAGTTACAGCTGCAGAACCGTCTGCAAACACGGAATCGGATCATATAATGGAAAATATGGAAATAGAGGATATTAATATTTCCGAGGAGGAAATGGAGAATACGGACAGTGATACCGGTACGGTGGATGAAGAGCCTGTTGCAGATGAAATACTGGAAACAGATGAAATAGATATTGATTTCGGACAGGTGCTGGAGGAAGGAGAGACAGAGAAAGAGGTATCTGAGGAAATTCCTGAGACGGTACATAGGAGTCCCAATGAGGGATTTGAAGACTTTGGTGAGCTTTCCCTAGTAGAAGTACAGGTTTTGGAAGAAGATGGAGAACCTGTTACCCAGGCTAATATGCATGGAACGATCACTCCGGATCCAACGATGTATAACAAGACTTATTCCAACAATACAAAGATCAAACTTAGTTTTGATCTGCGTTCTTTTGGCAAGGAACTGGATGAATACCGTATAACGATATTCAGGGGGAAGTCGGTGAATCCGAATGATGCATTGACAAGGAAAATTGGAAATTATGACAAAAAGGTAGGAACGACCAGACTTGTTTTTGAATGGGATACTACTGATGTGGGGAAGTATAAGGAAGGAATTTATACAATCCAGTGTATTGCCGTCTATTTTAATGGAAAAACAGACGTTACGAATTCTTATGAAGAATTCAGGGTAAAGCTGGAAGATTACAAAACAGTAGCAATAAGAAATTTTGTTAAACGCCTTTATTTAAAGGTATTCAACAGACCGGCAGACTCGGCAGGATTGAATGACTGGACAAACAGACTTGCCAAGGGGCAGATTAGTGGAGGAGAAGCGGTCAGGGGATTTATTCAAAGTAAAGAATTTGAAGAGAGAAATGTAAGCGATAAAGAATATATTGAGATTCTATATCAGACTTTGTTTGACAGGGCATCCGACCGGGCAGGCAGGGAAAATTGGCAGGATGCGCTGAATACGGGGATGAGCAGGACCTTTGTTTTGAAAGGATTTATTGACAGTACGGAATTTGACGGACTTTGCGCATATTATGGAATCCGGCGAGGAACGATTAACGTAGTCGAGAACAGGGATAAGAACAGGGGGGCTACCGGATTTGTATGGCGGTTTTATCAAGTTGCCTTGGAAAGGACTCCTGATATGGCTGGTCTGAATGATTGGACAGGCAGATTGGTAGATAAGAAAGCATCTCCGGAGGATGTTGGAAAGGGATTTATTTTCTCACCTGAAGTTGCAGGGAAGAAGCTGAGCAACGAAGATTTTGTTAAGCTTCTGTATCGGACATTTCTTGGCAGGGAATATGATTCAACGGGGCTGCATGACTGGGTAGGGCGTCTGGAGAACGGGATGAGCAGGCTGGATGTTTTTTATGGTTTTTCCAGAAGTAAGGAATTCGGAGATATAGTAGCTTCCTTTGGTTTGTAAAGTATATGATAGGGAGTGATTCACTTGAATCATAGGAGGGTACATTCCCCGATGCTTGCATCGTAACAAACTTTATCT
>CAJTVQ010000002.1 GCA_910579935.1 uncultured Lachnospiraceae bacterium | reverse complement strand
TCACCGGAAACGACTGCAATATCAATCCCGTTATCCTTCAAATGTTCAATATTCATAATACCCTCCTGACTTAAATCTGCAGTACAAATTCCAGTTGGAAATAGATTCTACAGGGCAATGTATAAATTGTCAAGCACTGTTTCAAACAACTCCCAACTGAAAAAGCACCTCTGAAGAGATACCCCCGCAGGTTCAGCGTTTGCCGGCAGGAAAGAAACAAAAGCGCATCCCGATCCATTCTCCGCACCTTTCAATTACTATCCAGTCTTACGGATGATTCCCCGTCTCATAACACCACCTGGCTATATCGGAGACGAGTTCCGCCGGGACCGGACTGCTGTATGGAAGCTTTATAGTCCCCTTGCTGGTCTTGTATTCTTTCAGGCGTTCGGAAAATTCCAGGACAGCCTCCGGCCCCGGATACAGCCCTACATGGTTTTTAAAACCGGCGAAATGAATGATATTATGCTTCTTCCAGTAAGTCGGCATACTCCATGAGATCCGCTCTTCCGCCTCCGGCAGCGCCTCACGCAGCGCATTCCTTACTTCTTTCAGGTACTGCCGTATCCCTTCCGGCTGTGCCATAATGTATTCCTCCACCGTTTCCGGCGCTTTCCCGCAGTAATGGCTCTGCTCCTGCTTCTTAAAAGTACGCCCGCACTTCGGACATGTCCACATATCCCGCACCTCCTTTATTCCCGTTCCCTGACCGTCACCAGAACCTTGTCCCCCGGTTTCTTCCCTATCCGGGAACGGATATCTTTACGCACGCCTATGATATAGCATACGCTCCCGTCAACGTTCCTTACTCCCATATTTACAATACTGCCATCATACGGCTCCCCGTCAAACGTGGCATGTACCTTCACCCGTCCCCGTCCAAACTCTTTCCTGATGTCGTAAGGAAATATAACATAAGCTCCGCCTGTCTTCCCCGCTTCATAAATCATGGATTCATATTCATACACTTTTCCGTCCACTGCCTGCACCATCCTATCTGTTTCCTACAAAAACCACCTGCAGAGCAGGGCTGTTTTATTTACAATCTTTTCTTTTATCATGGATACAGTATCCTGCACTGAACAATCTGTTGCATCAATAACATGCGCTTCATATGTCCCAAGATTCTGGAACTGCCCCCACATTGCTTCCACAAGTCCGATATTTGTCTCTCTCATGCAAAACGCCGCCCCTGCTGTTTCTAAATCCGTGCCATCCTGTCCCCATGAAGCCACTTCCCGCTCACAAACCGTGCCGAAAAGATGACCGCCCTTACAATCCAGTCCACGAATATTCCAATCCACACGGCCATAAGTCCGAAGTGAAATACTTTTACGAGAAAAATACAGAATGCCACACGGCAGCACCACATGCTGCATACGGAAACGATCATCGAAAACTTAACGTCACCTGCCGCCCTGAACCCATACGGCAGACCGAATGCGCCTACCCATACTAACGGCTTTACAACCGTCATCGCCGTGACCATCTTAAAACACATGGCTGCCGCTTCGGGTTCCATACCGCTCAGCCATGTCACCGGCTTTGTAATTGCAAGCACCAAAAGACACGATACCAGGACTCCGATCCACGCGATCCCCATCAGTTTTACGATATAATACTTTGCTTCCTCTATTCTGCGTGCACCGATGCACTGGCCTACCACCGTCATAAGCCCGATACCCACGCTGTTACTGAAAATACCATTCACCAGTTCAAGAATGTCCGTCATTGCCTGCGCGGATATCGCCACCGTTCCCATTGACGATACGGTGGACTGGATGGCAATCTTCCCGAACTGAAACATACCGTTCTCAATTCCGGCAGGCACGCCTATCGCCATGATGGTCAGTATAAGCGGCATATCGGGACGGATCTTTAAATAGTCCCTTACAATAATGGTCTGCCCCGGTTTCCTTAAACAATAATAAATCACGACCGTACTGAACATTCTGGAAAAAAGTGTGGCAAGCGCAGCGCCTGCCACGCCCCACTTAAAGCTATAGATAAACAATGCGTTTCCTGCCACATTAATGGCATTGGAAATAACCGATATTTTTGTGGGAAACTTGGACTGTCCCGACGCCCTGTAAAACGCGGAACCTGCACTGAACAATCCAAGAAACGGATAAGAAATGGCCGTAATCATAAAATAGGTCAAAGCGTTTTCCATCACGGAATCTTCAACCTTTCCAATATACTGCTGCAGGAGACGCTCCCTGTCCAAAACACAAAATACCGTAATGGACAGCGAGATCACCAGTACCATGAGCACGACCTGTCCTGCCGCCCTGCTGCTTTCCTTCTTATTCCCGCTTCCAATATATTGCGAACAGATAATGACGGCGCCCGAAGCCATCGCTGCAAATATCTGGATGACAAGGTTATTGATCGCGTCCACCAGCGCCACTGCCGAAATCGCCTCGCTTCCGACCGTTGAAACCATCATCGTGTCCACCATTCCCATAAGGGAATTTAAAAGCTGCTCTATGACTATCGGCAAAAGCAGATACAGCAACGCTTTATTATCAAATAAAATATTTTTCCAATCAATCTGTCCTTTATCATATAGTTTCATTTCCAATCGGCTCCTACTGCAAATCTGTCCTCATGTGCTTCTGCATCACACTACAGGATAATCCTATATTTTCATGGTTCCGTCTTCGTTCACCCAGTAATATACACCATCTAATGGTTCTTTCTTTTTCAGCTTTAAATAGGCATACGCACTAAGTTCATCATACAGGTCATTCCACTCATTATGAAGGAGCATTATATGCTGCACTCCCTTTTCCGTAAAAGCCAATGACAAAAGAGAGCTTGCAAAGTCCTCCATCGCGTAATATATTCGGTCATAGGCAATACAGATTTCCGACATGGCCCAAACAAGTTTCACAACTTCCTCTTCCGGTAAAAAGAATCCGGTCTGATATATCATCGCAAAGAATGCATATGCCATCCTGATGCTTGCATACGGATGATCATACTTCAATAAGTTATTTGCACACTCCTGTGTTTTCCCTCTTTCGTCATCTGAGAATATCAGGAATACCTGGTAAATTGCAAACTCTAAAAATATTAATTCCGATTTCGAGCAGTTCAAAATATCCTTTCGGACTACAGGTTCTTTACTGCTGTCAAATGCGCCGGCATTCCTTGCCTGAACGAAAATAAGCTTAACACAGGCGCATACGGCAGAATAATCCGCGTCTCCTTCCATGATCTGCACAAGAAGATTTTCTTCTTCGTCACGTTCACCTGTTTTCTCCACATGCAGCATATTTTTCATGGAAAAATAACCGCAGTGTCCGTTACAAACATGAAAAAACTCATGATAAGCGATAAACCAAACCATGTAATCATAAACTGCTGCTACGCAGCCGGCAGATTCTCTCGGCGTTGTCCCAAACCACTCACAGATCTCACTGACAGTAAACAGATTCTTAACCGTAGAGTAAAACCTGACAAACATAGCCGCTGAAAACGCAATTACATATTCGGAACCGTTCTTTACGGAAAATGCGTTAACTTCTTCCGACTCATATACATACAATTCATATTCTGCCCCGTTTAGCTGAGATCTCGGATAAGTTCCTTCCAGTAATTGTCTCATCCGAACCAAAGACTTATTAATAATGTCAGCTCCGTTTATCAGTGAAGAAGCTTCATAACTGCATTGGATTTTACCCATATCTTCTGTATCCACAACTACTGTCCTGTTCATGCTCTTTCCCCTGCGCTTTCTTATCCCTGTTTTCCATGCCCCGATTCCGGTGGAAGTTTTTCTTGTCTGAATTTTTCAGCCTCGATTTCCGGCTCTTCCGCCCTACAGCTCCTCTTTAAGCTTTGCGATCAGGTCCAAATCCGCCGGCAGCCAGTCCACACTGTCCAGCTCCTCTTTTGAAAGCCACTTGGCCGCTTCATGCTCTCTTAATACCAGGTTCCCGGAAACAATCTCTGCCCAAAAGCATTCCATCGACAAATGGAATGCGGGATAGTCATATTCAATACAGGCAATCTTCCGGCCCACACAAATGGTCGTATCCAGTTCCTCTTTAATTTCCCGAATCAGCGCCTTCTCCGGTGTTTCTCCCTCTTCAATTTTTCCGCCGGGGAATTCCCATCCATCCTTAAACTCTCCATAACCCCGCTGGGTAGCGAATATCTTATCATGATTCTTTATAATCGCCGCAACTACTCTCACTGTTTTCATGATTCAATCATTCCCTTCTCTGTCATCCACTCAGCATCAGCCAATAATATACTGATAAATGTCCTCCCGTACCGGAGTTTCCAGCAACCATTCAATTTCCACCGCTGTTTTCGTTGTATTTGCCATGCAGAATTCCTCTGTCTTTCCCGATGCATACATGCGCCCTAAATAGTAGAATTCCTTTGAAATCTTGTCATCCTTATTTTTCCGCACAAATAAATGAACCCCTATTCCTCTCTCTTTTGCATGAAGAAAATTCTGCACATCTTCCGACTGCAGGGTCCTTCCCGACTTTGAAACAGCAATTAGAGTATTGGTACTTATGAAATGATCCTCATACTTTATCGTATCGCTGATATCCTCGGATTTATCATAATTAATAAACACTGGAAATGTCTTTGTCTTTTTATCATACTTATATCCTCCAATGTTCAGCGGTACTTCATTATTTTCCCAATTTAAAAGACGGCAAACGTCCTCATACGTATACTTTTGATACAATACAAAATCCGTTCCCGGATACCGATTACTGAAATTCGCCTTGTATCTGGAAATTCCAAATGCAACCAATTCATAGACAACATCAAAAAATTCCGGATTTTTTAACATTTCTCCAAATTGAGGAGAAACCCCATAATCTGCGTTTTCCTCTTTGATAAAAACACAAGAATCATACGTTTTCTTTCCAGAGCCTGATGAAAACTCATTTGTCATAACATTCACAAGATTCCTACATGCATAGGTATCTATTGAAATTCCGTAATTTTCCTGTAAACTTTTTCGCAGACCGCTAAAAATCCCATGCCGGTATGTCATAATACGGTTTAGCATTTCCAGTTCATGAATTCGTTTTCCCGCCGCCAGCTTTTTGGAAATAAATTCTATCGCTTTTTCTTCGTCTTTAGATAACCGCACTTTATAGTCTTTTTCATATTTTACCAAAAAGTTATAATAAGAACCGAGACTGTTATTATCAAAAATCCTGCATACATCCATCTCTCCATACTCATCAAAATCTTTCAGTTTGGGGATTCTTCCTAGCTTACGCTTTAAATTCGTATAGTTCTCCTTAATCAATTTAATATCATTAAAATTCGCTGCATCGATCGCTGCAAAAATACGCTTCCTGCTAATCTCATCAAAATGTATCGTAGATACACCCGGAATAATCCGCTCTCCTTCCATTACATATCGACGGATGTTATCTTTGTTGTAACTACGGTCACCGGAAAGTGCAATCGGAATCAGAAAATTGTTTTTATAATTGCCTATAAAATCCAAAACAATAACGAACTCCTTATTATCCTTCTTTCTAAGTCCCCGTCCTAATTGCTGTACAAACACAATCGCTGACTGAGTGGGACGAAGCATAATTACTTGATTTATTTCCGGGATATCTACTCCTTCCGAAAAAATATCAACCGTAAAAATATAATCCAAATAGTCCTCTTCTTTCATTTTCTCTTTTGGAATATCCCTCACTAACCGTTCAATTACCGCTTCTCTTTTTGCTTCACTATCCTCTCCCGTCAACGCCTCCGTCCGAAACCCTCTCGCATTAAATTGTTGAGACAGATTTTTAGCTTCTTCTTTTCGGCTGCAAAAAATTAACCCTTTCACACGTTCTCCGCTATAGCCGTAATATTTCGCCTGCTCTATCACATAATCTACTCTTTCATCACTCACCAAACGATTAAAACTGCGAAGACCGTCTTCACAATCTCCATCTCCGATTATTTCACCATCAATACTCAAATCAGTAATTCCAAAATAATGAAAAGGACAAAGTAAATCTTCTTCCAATGCCTGTTGTAATCGAATTTCATATGCAATATTATGGTCAAATATTTCATAAACATCAAATCGGCTGGTCTCCGGACTGGCTGTCATTCCCAGCCAGAAATCCGGCTTAAAGTAATCCATAATCTTTCGATAGCTGTCTGCCCCCGAATGATGTGCTTCATCCAAACAAATCACAGAAAAAGCATCTTGAGAAAACTCTGTTAAAATACTTTCTTTACACATCATCTGCATGGTTGCAAAGAGTAGGTCCGCATCTTTTATTTTATTCATATCCTTGGAAGTATTTCCAGAAAGCAAGGCATACTTGTAGTCCGCTCCATCTTCACGTTTATTCCCAAATACACGCTGATAACTGGTCATAGCCTGTTTTGCAATCCGCTCTCTATGTACAACAAACAATACTTTTTTTGGACTCATTTCCCGCAATGCAAAAGCCGATGCATAAGTCTTACCGGTTCCTGTTGCCGATATCAAAAGCGCCTTCTTTTCTTTCTTATAAAGCAATTCCTGAATATTTTTCACAAACGCCACCTGCATCTTATTAGGCTGCAGCTTATATTGCTCCAGTGAAACAAGTGACGCCTCTTTTGCCGTTTTTCTCTGCTTCCTGACCAGTTCGTATCTGACACGATACTTTTCAATAAAATCTTCATAAATCTGACTATGCGGATCATTCCATAAAGAACGGAACTCTTCTAAAATATCACCTACCACTTCACCTGATTCATATCCGACAAGTTTTGCATTCCACTCGCGATTTACCTTCAAGGCCTTGGCTGTCATATTAGAACTGCCGACAATCATACGATATACTTCATCTTTTCTGAAAATATATCCCTTAGTATGAAAACCATCCTTGTCCTCATTGGTACAATACATTTTCAATTCAATATTTTTCAAAGAATGTAATTTCTTCAAAGCTTCTGGATCATTGAATACCTGATAATCAGTTGTAAGAATTTTTCCTTTAATTCCATTCTGCTCTAACTCTTTCAAGGTCTGTAATAAAGGAGCAATCCCACCCAAAGTAATAAATGCAACACTGATAAAAAACTCCTCACAATTCATCAGTTCCTGTTCAATCGTTGAAAGAACCCGCTTTCCCTGTTTGTAATCATTTGATACAAATTCCGGGCGGAAAGCTAAATTAGAATTCACATTCTGATTAATAAATGCACTCTCTAATCCATTTCTCAATTCACAAATATGCTCCATTGGCATTGCTCCCTAATCATTTATTTCACACGCAGGCAATCTTCTCATTCCACAAAAAAACAACTATAAATTCCCGCCCATCAGCAACCGTCACAACATCCCCCTTACCGTCCCTACCGCCTCCGGCTCCGCAGGATGCTCCCCCAGCATTTTCTCCATCCAGATCATGTCATACCACGTTCCCATCTTATACCCGCACTTTGTAAAATGCGCCACTTTGCGGTAGCCGCATTTTTCATGAAAACGCTCGCTCTCCGGATGCGGATAGGCGATACAGGCATTGCAGTTTAGAATATGCTGCTGCCTCAGCATTTCTTCCAAAACGGCATACAGCCTGCTGCCGATTCCGCCTCCATGCAGCCCCTGCTTCACATAAACGGAAGTTTCCACCGACCAGTCATAAGCAGCCCTTTCCTTAAAAGGGGACGCGTAGGCATAACCTACGATTTCCCCTTCCTTTACTGCCGCCAGATAAGGATATTTCTCCAGTGTGCGCCTGATCCGGCTCCTGAATTCCTCCACGGCAGGAACCTCATATTCAAATGTTATTGCCGTTTCCCTTACATACGGTTCATAAATTGCCAACAGTTCCTCCGCATCGGCTTCCGTCGCCATCCGGACGGTGCATGAACTGCCCTCCGTTAAATCCTGCTTTTCCATACCGGCCCGTTTCCTTCCCTGTATTCATCCATCCGCCACTATTATAACTCATGCCGTGCCTCCGCACAAGATACGGTTCTCTCCTTACACGGAAACTGCCAGATATGTTCTCTCCCTCACCCGGAATTCCTCCCCAGCCGGAGCACCAGTTCCATGAATTCTTTTTTATACTCATTCTCCAGATCCAACCCCTCCAGCGCCTCTCCTGCGTGCTTTAACGAAGCGTCCGCCTTATACTCACTGTCCATTGCAGCCAGTCCGAATTCCGCAGCAGCCGCCGCGAAAAGGAAGTCCTCTCCCGGTTCCTCCGTATAAGAAGAAAAATCCACCGGATACTCCAGCAACCTGCTTTCACTCCCCTCCGGTTCCTTATAACGAATGCTGACGGTCAGCCACTCATACCGCTCACAGGCGTTCCCTTCTGTCTCTGCCCCTTTATCCTTTTTACTTTCTCCCTTTTCCTCCTTACCTTCCGCCTCTTCATAAAACTGTGCGTACTTTAATTCCTTATCTGGTCTTCCCCTGCCGTTTATCTGTTCCGTCGTCACGATTTCATATAATGCGGTCACACAGTGGCCTGCCCCGATTTCCCCGGCATCCTTTTCATCGTCGTCAAAATCCTCCGCCGCCAGCCTTCGGTTATCATAACCGACCAGACGGTATTCCTCCACGACCGCCGGATTAAACTCCACCTGGAACTTTACATCTTTGCAGACCGTCAGCAGCGTTGCGCTCATTTCTTCCACCAGCACTTTGTTGGCTTCCCTGAGAGAATCAATATAGGCATAATTGCCATTGCCTTTATCTGCCAGTGTTTCCATCTTGTTATCCTTGATATTGCCCCTGCCGAATCCCAGCACGGAAAGAAACACCCCGGATTCCTTTTTCTCACGGATCAATTCCTCCAGTTCCTCCTGCGTGGTAAGCCCTACATTCAAGTCCCCGTCGGTGGCCAGGATCACCCGGTTATTGCCGCCTTCAATAAAATACTCCTCCGCCAGCCGGTAAGCCGTTTCGATTCCCCTGCTTCCATGCGTGCTTCCGCCTGCTTCCAGATCATAAATTGCCCTGCATATCGTTTTAGTCCTATTTCCGGGTACGCCTTCTAACACTACCGTATCCTCCCCCGCATAGGTCACGATGGAAACACAGTCCTTCTCCGTCAGATTTTCCGCCAGCAGGGCAAAAGACTCCTGCAGCAGGGGCAGCTTATCCTCCGCATACATAGAACCCGATACATCCAGCAAAAATACCAGATTGGAATCCGGAAACTCTTCATACGCTGCCTCTTTCGTCTTTAACCCGATACGCAGCAGCTGGGTTTCACGGTTCCACGGACAGGGCATGATCTGCGTCGTCACCCCGAAAGGTTCTCCGTCCTCCGGCTCGTTCAAATCCCCGTAGGAAAAATAGTTGACGATTTCCTCTATCCTGACCGCTCCTTTCGGCAGTTCGTCCACACCATAACCATCCTGTATCAGTCTGCGCAGATTACTGTAAGATGCCGTATCCACGTCCGCGGAAAAAGTGGAAAGCGGTTCGCTGTATACGGAAGCAAAACCTTTTTCTTCCCATTCCGAATATTCCTCCGCACTGCCCGGCACATATGCGCCACCGTCGAAATAACTTGTGGCGCCGCCTGCCATCTCCGCCGCTCCATTCAGATAACCTTCCTCAGCCGACGCCTCCATTGCACCCGCCGTATCCATCACGGTTTCCGACTGTTTTGCAGATGATGACGCCCCGCCGGCAGAGCCGCAGCCTGTCAGTACGCTGCCAGCCAGCATAACACCCGCCAAAAAACCTGCCGCCGGCGTGTAAGACGCCCTCCCCTTCCGTCCTGCCATCTTTTTTCCGTTTCTCTCCTCATTCCCGTTTCCGCTGTTCCTGCCCTTACTTCCCTCAAATCCGCTTTCCATTCTTCTTTTTTCCATAATCCATCCTCCCTGACTATCCGCAGCCTTTGTTTTGCGCTTCTATTATAGATACGGATATGCAAAGGAGAATTATGGAATTTTTATAATTTTTTTATAACAATTCCCTATTCCGATCGGGTGACTTCCTCCCAATCCACCAGCCGGAAAGGAACCGACGCCTCCTCACTGTAAAGAACCGAAATCCGGTATTCCACTCCTTCTTTCAGTTCCGCACTATGGTCGGACAGAATACTCAGTTTTGCCCCTTCCGTCAGCAGGCCGCTGTCATCCTGCTCTACTGTCACATGGTAAACCGTATGGTACTGCATATCCGTGGTTTCAAGCACCCTGATATGCACCTGCCCTATGACCGTCCCATCCTCAATATCCAGTCCTTCCGATTCTCCCTCACCGTCTGCGCTTTCCGCTTTCCCGCCGGTATTTTCCGTCCCTGTTTCTCCTGCTGCCGCAGCATTCATTTTCCCTTCCGCACTTTCGGCCGCTTCTTCTCCTGCTCCCGACTCCATATTTTCCCATGCCTTATCTTCCGGCCCGCTGCTCCCCGATGCCGTATCCTCCGGCATTGCAGTATCGTAAGCCGCACCGTCCGTTTCCGGCCCGTACATCCCCTCTGCTTCAACCGGCGCCTCACTGCTGCTGTTCCCTCCCATATCCGACTTTAAAGATATGGAAGACAGTACGGCAGGAATCATAAACAATACGCATACAACAGCCGCTGCAGTGACCGCGTACCGCCGCCATCCGGCTGCGGACCATCTTTTATATGTTTCCTGCACTTCCTGCGAACGCTCTTCCTGCTGCCACTTTACTCCCTCTTGTTTTTCCGTTCCGGCCACTGCTTCTTTTTTTAACTCCTTCTCCTTTAGACCGGCTTCTATCCTCCCCCAAAGGTCCGGCATATCTTCCTGAATCATTTGTCTGTATTCTTTTTCAAACTTCTCCATAACCGCACCTCCTTAACTTCTTCATCGAATTCTGATATTTCCATGTAACCGTTCCCATGGGCATGGACAGCAGCTTTGAAATCTCCTTAAAAGTCAGGCCGCCCAGCACTTTCATGTCCACAATCTGCCGCTCGGCAGGCTTCAGATATTCCAATGCCTCCTTCAATGCCATGTTCCCAATGACTTCCTCTTCCACACTGACCGTCCTGTCTTCCGTTTCTTTCCGCCGGCCGCCCTTGATACCTGCCCCATCATTCCCTTCCCCGCGTCCTTCGGTTCCATGCACGGCCGCCGTAAGCTCCTCCCGCCTGTATTTCCTCAGATCATCGATCGCCATATTCCTGGCCATTGCTGCCAGATATCCCTTATGCCCGTTTCCAGGTTTATAATGATCCGCTTTTTCCCATAGCCTGATAAAGAACTCACTGGTCACATCCTCTGCATGTTCTTTATTGCCCAAAATGCCATACACAATCGTATAAATATATCCCGCATAAGCTTCATACACCTGCCGGAGTCCCTGCTTATCGCTCTGAACCATGGCGTCTATGCATTTTTCAAACTGTTCCTCGCTCACACACTTCCTCCTTCTCCCCTCAGAGCTCTTTCCCGCCTATTCTTAGAAATCACTTCTTCCTATAGATACGTTTTTTCCCGCAGGATTTTATGGTAATCGGGCAGGGAACGTATCTTCCTCGGCACGGGTCTGCACATAAAAATACTCCCCGCAGAAAAGTATCCGACTGCGGGGAGATTCCCCTTTGTTTTTATTCCGATGCACTCAATTTGTTAAAAATCAGATTCATCTTCATTTCCATATAGTTCTTATCTACTAATCCTGAATAAATTTCACATAGCTCTTCACTCAGTCCGCTTTCCTCCTCGAAATCTTTCTTTACGGAAACTTTAGCATAGCTATAAGCAACATAAAACTCAGCCAATGAATTAAGCGCTCTCAGAACCTGAAACATCTCATTCTCGCTTTTCATCCCAAACTGCTCCCAGCTTTCTGAAAATTCCGTATTTACCTTCACGATATAATTATCAAAAGCCTGTATAATGAAACCAGCTGCTAAATTCCTCCCCCTTTCATCTAATTCCCGCAAAGCGGCCAACCCCCTATAATATACCAAAGAGGCATCCGCATACTTTAATACAGCGTTAAGCCATACATATCTGTCTGTCAACTCGTTCAGTCTTTCGCAACACTCTTCCAAAGTATGCTTTTTTAACAGTGTCCTAATTTCAGCTATTACTTCACCCCATATCGTCAAGTATGGTTCTCCGTAACCAATATTGTAACCTGTTTTCTCCAGCTTTTCCCAATTAATCTGATATTCATCCAACTGCCCAATTTTATGCACTAAATCTTCCATTACTACGTCCATCCTATCCTAATCTTCCTACCATCTTATTGTCATAAAGTTTTCTTATAGGTATGAGTTTATTCATATCCGACATTTTATTCTTTGGTTTATTTGCAAGGCCAATTCGTCCTTTTGGTACCCTCATCCTATCCTCATTTAAAATCTTATCTGCCGGAAAAACCTGCAGTTTTCCTATCGCCATGCTGCCTTTCCATGATTCCCCTGAGATTTTCCCATTGTTAAACAAATAGAATTCTCCGTTATCGTGATTAGATTCTCTCAGATTTTCCTCCACAAACTGTTGTCCATCCAACGTCAGTTCATAATAGGTATTTCGTCCATATGCATACCTGTCGATGCTTCCGGTAGGCTCCAGCAGTTTCATCAATTCCGACAAGTAATTAGCTGCTATTCCCACCTTATCCGCCAACTCATTATGGCGAATGTCCGGACTCTGATATATTTGAAGGAGAATTTGTTTCACATACCTTCTGGATACACATAAACCGGTCAGAGTTTTCCTATTTTTCTCTTTTCCGGACAAGTAAATTACAAGCTTTTCCAATGCTTTCATTATCCCAGTAAACTCTCCAACAGCATATGATATCTTTACATATTTTTCTTTTTCCACTTTCGCCATAAATTTCTCAAAAAGGCGACGATATCTAGTTCCATTCTGCAAATACCGTCCCAAATTCTCCCCATCTTTTCTTTCATAGCAGCGCATAACTTCGTACAACAGTTCATTATTGCCACTACCTAATTCACCATCTGAATATGCGCACCTTTCTCCGTCTTCCAACAACTTTTTTAAATCATCATAATAAGTCTTTTTCAGCAACATAAAATTCCCTCCTTTCTCTTGTTGTTCCATCAGCCTCCAACGGAATATCATTTATAAAAAGACAATCTTTTTTACAGCTTTTCTTATTACATCTGTTTTTTTCTTCTATGGAAATTTTTCCCACGGAATCTGTCAGCTTCCCTGAAAATTGTATAAAACCGATATTATTAAAATTTTCCCTTTTTGCGTTTTCGAGATTCATTGCACTGCAACAATTTCCCCATACCACAGAACAATCATACTGACAGCATTCCTTCATGACGTTTTCGAAATCAAAACATCCCGTAGAAAAGGACGGCACCATCAAAAAAGTTCCCTTGAGTACATCCAATAGGATACGCCTGTAATTCCTTTCCAAAAAATCCATACATATCATTACCGCCATCCTTCCAATACCCTCTATATGGAACAGCCAAATTGTCTTATCCGGCTCCAAACCTTCGATTGCTTCTGTTGCCAGTTCTCTCATTTTGGCTTTTTCCTGTTTTCCCAAATCGTACAAAAAGGGATTCTGCTTTTGCTGCCTCCCTAGCTCTGTGCCATCCATTTCCGTAACAACACAGGTATTTGAGTGAGCATTCCATATGCTCGGGAAAAGAAGCAGTTCCGGATACTTCCCGTCCCAATCGTCTTCATACATACCCCTATAATCCTCTATCAAAACTTCCATCCCCAACATTTCCGGAAAAAGCATGATGTCTACCCCTGCATCCCTGGCTTTTTGCAGGATATTTCTCATTCTGCTTCGAATATTGGACGGTTTCCTCAAACCATTCACCGAAAAATAAACCGAATTCTCTTTCTCATAGTAAGAAACCTTGAGCACATCTTTATTAGTAATCGGAGACACCCCTATTCTCAGCTTCTTACGATAACTGAAAAAAGTCTTTCCCAAAAATACATTTCGCAGTTCATACCCTTTCAAATCCTCTGTCCTTATATAATACATACTCTTCATATCATTCATAAGCCCGCTTCCGTACTGCTTCCCCTGACTGTTCCTCTCCCATAAACACCGGCAACGAGGCAAAAGCATAATCTGTGTTTCATTCCAATTTGTATTCAGGCAGTTTACAGGCTTTGATATATTTAAATAATCCTCCCCCGCAAGTATCCTTTCAGAAAGACCTTTGTCAAGCTTATGGATTAACTGAACCAAAACATCTCCTTTATTGTTCCTACTTTTCTTGTCTTCTTTACATTTATCAATAAAATCTATCAGGCGTTCAAAAAAAACATCATCCCATCTGTCATCATCCACAATTTCAAGTGTTTGATAAGTTTCCTGCTGAATCAGTTCTGGAAAAAGCGCTCCTAATGCACGATTCATTTTCATCACATATGCCCTGCTGATTCCACGATACTTAATAAAAAAATCTTCCTCTGTATTATCTTCCACCCATCGAATTAAATCCGCTAATATATTATAAAAACGTGTATATACATTCATTCTTCTGTCGGGTATCTTAACTATAACAGAATGTCTTTTGTATTTCAAGCATATTATTCAGTTATTGTTCAGTACCTTTTCCCCTTTTTCTTTATTTTATTCTAATCTCATATAATTCCACACACATAATCAAAAGTGTAAACAAAGTAATCTTATTATGCTATAATTATACCACAAACTGAAATAAATTAATATAAAAAAACACAAAAAAACAGCACAAGAAAAGTTAAGTCAAAATCTTTTCCCGTGCCGTTTTCAGATTTTTATTCTATATAATCCAAACAACCATATTATAACTTCAGCCCTACAGCGCTTTAATCCTGTCCACAGCCTCCACCGTATTCTCATAACTTCCGAACGCAGTGAGACGGAAATAAGTCTCCCCGCTGGGGCCGAATCCCGAACCGGGCGTTCCTACCACATTCGCATTTTCCAGCAGATGATCAAAGAATTCCCAGCTGGTCATGCCCTTAGGCGCTTTCAGCCAGATATACGGAGCATTGACTCCTCCGGACACCGTATAACCAGCCTCTTTAAGTCCGTTTAAAATATATTTCGCATTGTTCATATAATAAGCCACCTGCTGTTTCAGCTGTGCCTTTCCTGCTTCGGAATAAACCGCTTCCCCGGCACGCTGCACGATATAAGGCGCTCCGTTATACTTTGTTCCATGACGCCTTGCCCACAGGGAATGCAGTGCCGTGCCGCCGCATTTCAAATCCTTCGGAATCACGGTGTAACCCAGCCGTACCCCGGTAAACCCTGCGTTCTTTGAAAAGGAATGCAGTTCGATCGCACAGGTCCTCGCACCTTCGCACTCATAGATACTGTGCGGCACATCCGTCTCTGAAATGTAAGCCTCATAAGCCGCATCATAGATGATCACCGCTCCCGCTTTGTTGGCATAATCCACCCATTCCTGAAGCTGTGCTTTCGTTATCGCAGAGCCGGTAGGATTATTGGGGAAACAGAGATAGATCAGGTCCGGCGTCTCCTTCGGCAGTTCCGGCGCAAAATTATTTTCCGCCAGACAGGGCATGTAGATCACGCCACTCCAGGTCTCTGCCTTCTCGTCATAAGTGCCTGTCCTGCCCGCCATTACATTCGTATCCACATAAACCGGATACACCGGATCACATACGGCTATTTTATTGTCTACACTGAATATTTCCTGAATATTTCCCGAATCACACTTCGCCCCGTCGGAAACGAAGATCTCATCCGCCTCAATATCACATCCCCTTGCTTTATAATCATTCTCCGCAATGGCATTCCTTAAGAACTCGTAGCCCAGATCCGGTGCGTAGCCCCGAAACGTCTCCGCCTTCCCCATTTCATCCACAGCCCCGTGCAGCGCCTCTATAATGGCCGGAGCCAACGGCTGGGTCACATCGCCGATACCCAAACGGATGATCTTCTTATCCGGATTTGCCTGCGAATAAGCATTCACCTTCTTTGCGATTGTAGAAAAAAGGTAACTTCCCGGTAATTTCAGGTAATTGTCATTAATTTTGAACATATGGTTTCTCCTTTACGCATATTTACTTTCTGCCGGCCGCGATCCACTCCTTACCGGTATGGTCTCCCGCCGCCGGCCTGCCTCCGCTTATCAGCCTATCATATTCCGCTCATCCTGATCCCGTCAGAATCCCCTGCACACAACTATATCTCTATATCCGCCTCTCCGTCAAAGACAGTTTCCGCCGGCCCTGTCATGTACACCAGATTTTCCTTTCGGTCCCACAGGATATTTAATTCGCCTCCTAATAGTTTAACAGTAACTTCCTCTTCCGTCAAACCATTTAATATACCGGCCACTACAGCCGCGCAGGCTCCCGTCCCGCAGGCCAGTGTCTCTCCGGTTCCCCGTTCCCATACGCGCATCTGCACCTTCCCCCGGTCCAGCACCTTTACGAATTCCACATTCGTCTTCTTCGGAAAGCGGGCGTGCTTTTCTATAAGGGAACCGACTCCTTCCACAATCTCCCTGCCAAACCGGTCCGCTCCTCCCTCTCCCGCATTTTGTCCGCCTTCACCATTTCCATTGTCCGATTCAGTCAATATGTTTTCATCTTTCACAAAAATGACTGCATGGGGATTCCCCATCGACACGCATGTCATTTTATATGTTCTTCCGGCCGCTTCTATTTCTTCATCCACAATTTCCGCCTGTTCTGAGATGACGGGAATATCATCCGCCTTCAGGACGGGCGCCCCCATATTCACCTTTACATTGACCACTTTCCCCGCATCCACGGTCAGAGCCAAATGCTTTACCTTCCCGCAGCTGACGACGCTTATCTGCTTCTTATCCGTCCATCCTTTATCATACACATACTTTGCCACACAGCGGATTCCGTTTCCGCACATCTCCGCCCTGGAGCCGTCCGCATTGTACATCTCCATCTCAAAATCCGCCTGCTGTCCCAATTCCCCCTGTGCCGTTTCCGGTACACGGTGGATGAAGATCACCCCGTCCCCGCCTATCCCGAAATGCCGGTCGCTCAGCCTGCGCACCAGTCCTGCCTTTTTTTCCGCGGAATTCCTTACCTCTTCCGGCACCTTTGTTCCGTCAATATAAATATAATCATTCCCGCACCCATGCATCTTCGTAAAGTTTATCTTCATGCCATATCCCTCCATTCTGCCAGCCGTTTGCAAATGCCCTGTGCCCGCACCGCACATCCCGTTTACAGTTTACACACTATCTGCCAATAAGTATACCACTTATTTTTCCATACCCATACCGCATACTCTGCGGCAAACTATGCAAAAGATGCCAGACGCACGGATGTTATCGTCGATTATCCCGGAGAACAGTTTATCGTGGAACTTAAAATCTGGCATGGCAGCGAATACAATAACCGTTCCTGCCCCTCACTCCGTCCCCGCACCGTACCTGGCATACTCATACCGCCCGTGCATTTTCTTCCCCTCTTCGCTTTGGGCGATTCCGGCTGCGGCCTCAATCTCCGCCGGGGATTCATAGGCCGCAGGCCGTTCCTTCCGGTGTTTCCGGATAAACCGGCGGTACTGCCTGCGGATGTGTTCCCGCTCCGACAGCGGACGGCCGTTCCTCCGCTTCGTAACTTCCAGTCTTATTTCAGACTCCGTATCCGCATCCTTCAGTTCTTCCACCACATCGCCGTTCTCATCCCCCGCCCCGCGGAACTCCCGAAACATATCGAAAACCATCTTTATCAATACCGCCGCCAGCAGCAGCAGAATTCCCGCTCCCAGTGCGTAAAACAACGCGTTTACCCAAATCGGCGCGGACTTCGGTTCTCCCGTCTCCCTGACCCAGTCCGGAAGCATCTCCGCCCCGCCTGTCATATCCGGCGTCCCTGCTGCCGTTCCGCCATAAAAATTCCAGTTTTCAAACCCGTTCCTTACATCCCGGTAAGTCCGCCCTGAAATCATGAAAACGGACGGCAGAACCGCAATCATCAGAAGCAGCAGAAAAATCGCCAGCATACCGTTCCCGATTCCGTAAATCCTTCTGGAAGGAAGGTTGCAGGTTCTCTTGTTCAGTGAAAGATAGTTTTCCGTTTTATCCACATAACGGTACAGCAGCACGGCCGCACCATAGACAGGGGCGCTGAAAAAAGCAGCGTTGCATACCTCCGGGCTGTTCACATTCAGCGCCAGCACATAAACCACGACAAAATAAAGCAGCATCAAAAAGGAAGGTTCCTTCAGCAGATCCGAATAGGGCGCCGCAATCGGCTCATCCCGCTTCCTTGCCTCTTCCTCCCGTTTCTCATGCAGCCGTGCCGCCATGCGGCGGCCTGCCACGAACAGAGTCTCCGCCAAAAGAAGGAACAGATAGCCGAAAGCATCTCCGTTTTGATGCAGCATACCGGCTGCCGCCCAGCCCAGCCCCCACGTGGCGGCAAACGTGACCGCGCATACCAGCAGATAAACAGACAATCCCCTGCATTTTTCTATGGCGACTCCCGTCGCCACGACAGGCAATGCGATAAGAAGGCAGCGGAAATAGAGCGTCCCGCTGGTCTCTGCATTCTGCTCCGCTCCCACTGCATAAATAACCGGCGGCAGAAGCGCCAGAATGAGTGTTGCATGAATCCATCCCGCCGTTATTTTAATCTTTTTTCTCAACTTCTCTCCACCTCCCGCCTGATGATGCGGATATTGTCCGTTCCCCTTGCCTGGCACTCTTCCGCCCGCGGAAAAAGGACTACCCAGACCGCCTGCCGCTCCTTCCCGATCCATTCTCCGATGGCGTCCTGATTTTCCTGCACGTTCTTTGAAACCAGCACGATCACCGCTTCCTCCTCCGGCTCCGCCAGAATGGAAGCGAATGCCGTCGTCGGTTCTCCCGCCCTGCGCCTTGCCAGCATCCGTTCTATCTCCGTCAGCTGCCTCCTGCCGCCCGCCGGTTTTAAATATACGGTTTCCCGCCCTTCCGGTTTCGCATTGATGCGGATTCCGACTTCCATCCCACGCCGGAGCATACGGCTGGCAAGGGATGCGGCTACGGAAATGGTCTCTTCGATCAATCCCTCGTATTTCAGTATGCCGGAATCTTCTATATCTGCATAAATCATGACCTTTTCCATCCGTGTGGATTCAAACGTATTGACCATCAGATTCCCCGTTTTGGCGCTGGCTTTCCAGTTGATCGTCTTCATCGGATCGGTAATGGTATATTCCCGGATGGAGGCATGGGCAAACGGGTCTTCGCAAAGCAGTCTCGCACACTGTACGTTCCCCATCATCCGCTCGCAGACCACCATGATCTCCGATACATCCGTCCGAGCCGCATACACATACAACTCCGCATCAGCCGCATATTCTCTGGAATACCGCCTCCGAAACAACAGGGAAAACGTAGTCAGATCCGACCGGTCAATCCGGTAATACCCCCTTTTGGTACAATCCAGCGTCAGCGTCCTCGTAATACGCTGATTTCCGAGCATAGCAAAAACATCCCGCTTATAGGTAAAGTCACTCACATTCGTATTTTCAAAATCGCTGAAGATCAGTTCTTTCCGTATATGGAACGCCACCTCCAAAACCGGCAGGGGCATCCTCTTCCGGTTCTCAATCCGCTCCGTCATCTGTACCTTTTCACCCGCATACACATAATCCTGCGTGAAATCCAAAAACACATTCACCCGCCTGTACCAAAGGCGGCTGAAACAGAAATCCCATAAAACAACCAGCAGAAATACACTTAAGAAAAAAACACTGATCATGGCTTTGTCCAATCCTCTGTCGGCAGCGCAACGCTGTTCAGCAATCCGTTTATCATCGATATCTTCTGTTCCTCAAACCCGGATTCCGTTATCATCCTGTGTGCAAGCACCGGCAGCGCCACTTCCTTAATATCTTCCGGAACCACAAAATCCCGTCCCTGCACCATCGCATACCCCTGGGAGGCACGCAGCAGCGCAAGCGTTCCCCTCGGACTGACACCTTCCGCAATCCCTCTGTCTCCCCGGACAGCCGCACCGTACTTCCTCGTTCCCTGTACCAGATTCACCATATAATCCCGTAAATCCGCGTGCACATATATCTTCCTGCATTCCTCCTGCAGCCCGGCCATCTCCTCCAAAGTACAGACCGGTTCTATCATTTCCAGCGGCTTTGCAGTAATATAACGGTCGATCATCTGCCGCTCCTGCTCCGCGCTCAGGCTCCCCATGCTGATCTTCATCAGAAACCGGTCCATCTGCGCCTCCGGAAGCGGATAACAGCCCAGTGTCTCCACCGGATTCTGTGTAGCGATGACAAAAAACGGAACCCCCAGCGTCCTTGTCACACCGTCCACGGTCACCTGTCCCTCTCCCATACATTCCAGCAGACTTGACTGTGTCCTGGGAGTCGCCCTGTTGATCTCATCCGCCAGCAGCAGGTTCGTAAATACCGGCCCTTCCTTAAACACAAACGTTCCCTTCTCCTGGTCATAATAAGAAAGCCCCGTCACATCGCTGGGCAGCAAGTCCGGCGTAAACTGAATCCGGCCAAAAGAAAAATCCATGGACTTGGCCAGTGATTTCGCCAGCACCGTCTTTCCCGTTCCCGGCACATCCTCTAACAGCACATGTCCGCCGGCAGCCAGTGCCGTCAGAAGCAGTTCCGTTACGTGCTCCTTTCCCACGATCACCTTCGCCGCATTCTCTTTGATCCTCTGTAACAGCTCTCCCATACCCATTACCATACCCTTTCGCTTTCTATAGAGAAAAAGAGGATACCAAACGCATCCTCTTCTATAAAATTATATCACATTATTCTGTTTTACGGCAACCGTTCGATTGCCCAGTCCACCTTTACGGGGTCCATTCCGAACCACTTCAGAATCCCCCCTGCGATCCACATGCAGATCCGATGGAAATAAATAAAAGCAAACACCAATGCAATACCGAACAGAAATCCGGTAAACAGCCTGCGGTAATTACCGCTCTCATAGCGCGTCAGAAGTTGCAGAAATCCATCAAACAACATGGGAACCATGAGCAGCAGCACCCACCAAAAATCCGGATAACCAGCAAAAACTGCTATCGGAATCCCCGTGATCATTCCTACTAATTCACCGGTACAACGCGCACAAATCGGAAACTGTTTCCCATGGAAAAAGAAAGAACGATCCGGCCTGGCATGGCATCCGAAACAAATCTGCAGAAACCTGCCGATTTTAGTAGCCAAGACTCATTAAACCGATTCCAAGCACTGCCATCAATATGTACCATACCACAATCAGTATCACGCTTACAAGAGCGCCGATTCCTGCCGCTTTTGCAGTCTTGGGCTTCGTATCCTTCCATACAAGGAACAGTACCAGTCCGACAATCGGGATACAGCATCCAAGAAGTCCCCATAAAATACCACCATTGTCATTCGTTGCATTCACATTATTATCCATTTTTTTTCTCCCGTCTCTACCAAAATAAATTTAATACTTTTTTTATAACTTCCTGTGCACGTCAATTAAATTCATTATATTGTATCGCGCTTATCGTGTCAAATGTTTTTTTGCTTTTGCCTGAATTTGGGGGGATTTGATTGTTTGGCGGTGAAGGGGGACGCCCCTGTCGGGGCGCTTTGGCCGGAGCGTCTTATTACCGCCGACTTTCCCGCAATTCCTCCGCAAGCCCCTTCTGCAGCCGCCGGTACTGCCCCGGCGTATATCCCACGCAGCTCTTAAACTGCCTGTTAAAATTGGATAGATTCTGAAACCCGCACGCAAAGGCGATTTCCGCAGAGGTATCGTCCGAATTCCTCAGCAGCTCACACGCCTCCCTGATTCGAAGCTGTATGATATACCCGATCGCACTGACACCCGACACCTGCTTAAAAAGATACATGAAATAGCTTTTGCTCAGATGCACCATATCTGCCAGCTGCTCCACACTGATATTTTCCCTGTAATTCCGGTTTATGTACACAAGCACTGACCGGATACTCTCCATGGATTTATCCTCCCGGTTCTTTACGGTTTTGATGCAGTCTCCTTCTTCCAGCAGGCAGATCAGATGCAGCAGTTCGCTTTTCAAATACAGATCCGCAATGGACTCATTTTTTTTGGAACAGCGGAAAATGTGCTCCACACTCTTCCTGATCTCCCCGTAAAATCGGTGTTTTGCCGTTATGGGTGCAGTAATCCCGCGATTCCCGTTTATAATAGGTTCGATATGGGATACCCAGCCCCTCTCTTCTTTGTTTACTCCGAACATTTCCCCGCGGAAGACCAGTGTATCGTATATCTGTCCGGCATCCCCGTGCGGGTATACCGCGTGGAGCATGTTCGGCGGAAGGATGACGATGTCTCCGGTATCCGTCACAAACCGTTCATTCCCGTATACGAACTCGCTCTTTCCACTTATTACATAATTGATTTCAAATTCATTGTGCCAGTGCAGCGGCACCATCGGGAAAAATTCCGGTATCCTGCTTTCATAATAACCGTATGGAATCCTCACGGATCCATGCTGTCTTTTTTCTTTGGAAGATGCACCGCCCATATCTTTGTTCCTTCTCCAAAAAAGTATTATAGTATCGTTTTCCAATACCATTATAGTTGTTTCTCCCCTTTACAAAGATTATTATATCATCATAACAAACAAATACAAGTCGAATATCCTGCGGCGGCTGACCCGTCCAAGACCGTTTGCAGCCGCTGACCGGCAGCCATCAGCAGGAGTGAAAACAGCGAAAGGAGTTTTAACATGGCACAGTGGCTTGACAATGCAATATTTTACGAAATTTATCCCCAGTCTTTTAAGGATACCAACAGCGACGGCATCGGAGATTTTAACGGTATCATTGAAAAACTGGACTATATCAGGGAACTCGGATGCAATGCCATCTGGATGAATCCCTGCTTTGAATCCCCCTTCGGCGATGCCGGGTATGATGTGGCGGACTATTACAAAGCGGCGCCCCGCTACGGCACCAATGATGATTTAAAACGTCTTTTTGACGAAGTGCATAAACGGGATATGCATCTGCTGCTGGATCTCGTTCCGGGGCACACCTCCGTAGAGCACAAATGGTTTCTGGAATCCATGAAAGCAGAGAAAAACGAGTTTTCCGACCGCTATGTATGGACGGACAATATATGGGAATCCCCGGAAGGAATGGGCTGTCTCAGAGGTATTTCCGACCGGAACGGTTCCTGTGCCGTGAATTTCTTTTCCAGCCAGCCGGCGTTAAACTATGGCTTTTACAAACCGGAACGCCCCTGGCAGCAGCCCGTGGATGCTCCCGGTCCGCAGGCCACCGTTGCCGAACTGAAAAACATCATGCGTTTCTGGCTGGGATTAGGCTGCGACGGGTTCCGTGTGGACATGGCCGGTTCCCTTGTAAAACAGGATGAAGACGGAAAAGGCACGATCCGGCTCTGGCAGGATATCCGCGCCTTTTTGGACGAAGAATTTCCCGATGCAGCCATGGTATCCGAATGGGGCGAACCGGACAAATCCCTTCAGGGCGGTTTCCATATGGACTTCCTGCTCCACTTCGGCCCTTCCCATTACAACGATCTATTCCGCTGCGAGGAACCTTATTTTTCCGGCCGCGGAAAAGGCGATGCCGGGGAATTCGTAAAGAAATATAAGGAAAATTATGACAAGACTGCCGGAAAAGGCCTGATCTGCATCCCCTCCGGCAATCATGATATGGCACGGCTGGCCGCATACCTGCAGGGAGATGAACTGAAAATGGCATTTGCCTTCCTGCTTTCCATGCCCGGCGCGCCCTTTATCTATTACGGAGACGAAATCGGTATGCGTTACGTGGAAAACCTTACCTCCGTGGAAGGCGGATATGACCGCACCGGCTCCCGCTCCCCGATGCAGTGGGATAACACGGTAAATGCCGGCTTCAGCTGCGCTGTCCGGGAAAAGCTCTATATTCCCTTAGACAGCAGCCCGGACCGCCCTACCGTACAGGAGCAGATGGCAGACCCGGATTCTCTCTACCACGAGATACGCAGACTGATCGCCCTGCGGCAGGCACACCCGGCCCTGCAAAGCAAAGGAAAAATTGACTTTATCCACGCCGAAAGCCATTCCTATCCGCTTGTTTACCTGCGCAGCATGGCGGAAGAACAGATCCTTGTTCTCCTCAATCCCTCCGACACGCCCGCTGTTTTTGAATGCACCCTTCCCCTGTCCGAAAAGCTGTACTCCTTCGGCGGGGATATCACTGCCGGTGAAGGTAAAATATCCGTTCCGGCAGGTTCCTACGGTTTCTACCGCACCTCCCCCATTCAGTAAGGGATATCCCTGATCCAGGCGAGAGGAGACATGCCGTTACGGCATGCCTCCTCTCTTAACAGTTCCTAAAACCACAGTGTCACTTTAAACAAGTCACCGTCTACGGTCACTTCCATCCTTCCCCCCTGTATCTGTACAAAGCTTTTGGCAATAGCCAGCCCCAGTCCGCTTCCTTCCGTATTCCGTGAGCTGTCCCCTCTCACGAAACGCTCTGTCAGTTCATCCGCTTCCACATGCAGTTCCGTTGCCGACATGTTTTTCAGTTCAATCCGTACTTCCCCTTCCTCCTGCTCCACATCCACATACACTCTCGTTCCCGGCATGGCATATTTGATGATGTTGATATACAGGTTTTCAAAAATGCGGTACGTTTTCTGACTGTCCAGCTTCAGGATCACTTTCTCCTGAGGCATCCGGAACCGGAAGATCAGATTTGCCTCTTCCACCCGGTCCTCATATTCCAAATATACCTGCCGCATCAGGTTACAGAGATCCACATCCACCAGATGCACCGATACATTCCGGCTGTTGGCCCTGCTCACTTCAAATAAATCTTCGATCAGGGTTTTCAGGCGCAGCGATTTCTTTTCCAGCACGGCAATGTACTCTTTCCTTTGTTCCTCCGTACTGTTCTCTTCCTTCAATAAATCAATATAAGTCGTAATGGCTGTCAACGGCGTCTTCAGATCATGGGATACATTGGTGATCAGTTCTGTTTTCATCCGCTGGCTCTTCACTTCCTCATCCACCGCCTTACGGAACCCTTCCTGAATCCGGTACAGTTCTTCTTTGTAAGATTCAAATACCCCCAAATCCTCATCGAACTCCGTATTCAGATTGCCTTCCGCAATGGAATTCGTGGCCTCCAGCATTTTCCCATACTGTTTCTGTATCCGGCTGATATATTTTTTCAAAAGAAAATACAGTACGAACGAATAGCACACCAAAGCCGCCCACCCAAAAAACCACATGCTGCACGCCGCCGCCAGCAGCAGAAAGTTGATAACAACTATCTTTCGCACCATCTTTATGGCGCCCTCCCCCAAGTCCGTATGCAGCATTTCCTGTTTAAACTGTTCATAATGCCTTTTCATCCATGCCCGTACCTGTATTCCCGCTCTGACGGCAATACTTCTTTCCGCCAGAAATCCTTTTATGCCGAGAACAAATACCCCGCCAAAAGAATTCACGATATAGAACCAGCCGCCGAATACCAGAAACAGAAAGAGGAAATTCAGCAAAAACGTTATCGTCTGATAATGATCCGCAGACAGATAAGGCAGCCTGCTCTTATACAAGGCGGAAAACTCCCCCACACAGGAAGCCCTTACCATCTCCATCACCCATTCCGAAAAGGCGGCAAGCCAGACCGGAATGGCTAAGACAGCGATTTCCAGCGGGATCCTGACTGCGTGGAGCCGGTGAAGTCCGTACCAGTGAAATCTCATCAAAACCAGGGTGATCACTGCCATGAGCAGCAGCAGCGACACGTATACCTCTCCCGCCCCGCTCTGATAATACGCATACCATGAGGAATTTACGGCATTTCTGTTTTGCAGCGTTTCTTTCTGCTGCTTTGTCATGGCATAGACAAACGTCACATCATGCGGCGCTCCCAGACGGTAATGCAGGGTCTGGACGGAACGGTCGGTCTCGCTGTATGCGTACAGAGTTCCCTCTCCGCCTTCCTGTCCGTTGATATTCCTCATCCACTTCTCCAAAGGACGGTTTTTCATTGCATTCTGCACGCTTTTCAGCAGTTCGTCCGGATTTTCATCCTTTACCGATACCCTTTCCAGATTGCCTACACTGTCATAGCTCACTACTACATAATATTGATAATCTTCCATTACCTGCCCTGCATCCGAATCTGCCTCCTGCATGTCCGCATTCCCGCTTCCCGGTCCGGCGAGGGCTTCGATAGCCCTTCCGGTATTTTTGATGAATTCTCCTGTCTCATGGTCCATCACACAGTAATCCATCACCTGTGTCACCTCAGATGCCGACATACTCCACTCTTCTCCCAGCTTAAACTGCAGCGCCTCTTTCATCTGCTTCCTGTATGAATCCGCATTTCCGTCTATAAAATACTGCCCCGCCGAAAGCGCATCTCCGTCCCGCTGCAGCTCCTGTGACAGCACTTCCACATCCAGATACAGCTCATCGTAACCGTAGTGCTCCTGCTCTACCTTTTCCACAATATCCTTATAGAAAATATAATTGCTCACATTCAGCCTTGTCAGGAAATTCTCATCCTGCAGACCGTTCCCTTCAAATGCCTGTGCGTTCTTTTGAAAATGCGGATACTGCGCAAGGAAAACGACGGAGCACAGTGTGACGAGCAGAACTGCTGCCAGCAAACCGTACTTCTTACTACTGCTTTTCAATTTTATATCCAACGCCCCACACCACCTTTAAATATTTCGGCTCCTTTGGATTAATTTCTATTTTCTCCCTTATTTTCCGGATGTGTACCATGATGGTATCCGTATTGACCGCCTGCTCGTTCCAGACGCGTTCGTAGATTTCATCGGCGCTAAATACCCGGCCCGGATTTTTCATGAGAAGCAGCAGAATCTTGAATTCCAGCGGCGTCATTTTCACCGGCCTGCCGTCCACACTGACCTCCACCGTCTCCTCGTTCAGTTCCAGACCGCCAATCACATGCACCTTGTCGTTTTCCTGTACGCCTCCTACTGCCTGCAGATACTTTCCGTACCGGCGCAGATGGGAATTCACTCTCGCCAGAAGTTCCATCGTTGTAAACGGTTTGGTCACATAATCGTCCGCTCCCATGTTCAGCCCCATGATTTTATCCACTTCCTCTGATTTCGCAGAAAGCATGATGACCGGAAAGTCATATCCTTTCTCACGCACTTTCATCATCATGGTAATACCGTCCATGCGGGGCATCATGATATCCACAATGGCCAGATGGATTTCTTCTTCTTCGATCCTGCGCATTCCTTCTATCCCGTCCGCCGCCTGCGAAACCACATATCCCTGATTTTTCAGGTAAATCTCAATACCATCCCTGATATCCTTGTCATCCTCAACAATTAAAATATGATATGCTTCCATCCAAAAACTCCTCCTGTCCCTCTTCTGAACACCAGTATATCATATTTCCAGAAAGTAAAATATCCATTCTTATCCTCCGGTTTCGGCATCCGCGGAAATGTCTCCGCCCCGGATCCCTTTTTTCTTCCGATGGCTATATCTTATCCGGAAAAACTGAATAGGAAGCGCATGGAATTCCAAAGATTTTCTTAAGAAAGAGTTTGATATTTCTAAATATGGGTCATTTCCTTAATTTCTTTCCTCCGCTATCAATACATCCAGCATTCTCATAAATTTTTTACGTTCCTTTTCCCTGTCTTCTCCCTTGTTTTTCTCTCCTTCCTCCTGCTCCTTCCTTCTTGCGCCCAGCATCCCGATTCCGAACTCCTGCAGATACTTTAACCGCACCGGAAGCCGCCTTTCCATCCGGGCCAGCCATTCTTCCTCCATCCACTCCGCGTTTCCCGCTGCCGACGCCAAAATGAGCAAATAGCAGTTTTTCTGCAGGAATCTTTTAAACTCCGGTTTTTCCGTATCGCAAAAACCAAACAGCGCTTTCGTAAAATGCAGGAGTTTGTTTACCTTCCGCACGGCTTCCCCCTTTGTCCGGCACAATGAAAAAGCAGTGGGATTCCCTTCTTCCTTATCCTGCACAATATCCTGTAAATCGTCGCAAAGCTGAAGCAGAAAGCCGAAGCCGTAATAAAAATACAGATCTCTCTCTGTCCATGGTTTATCAACGAAATACCGGTCCATCATAACGGAAATACCGCCCTTGTAAATGGAAACTCCGAGAACGCGCTCCCGGGTCTGCTGCAGCTTATCCTCCCTCCTGCGTTTCTCTTCCCAATGCAGGTCTTCTTCCCCGCCCTGACCATTCTCCTGCCGGAGGCTTTCCTTCCTTTCCCGCTTCCACTCTTCCTCCTGATGCAGACTGTTTTCCTGCGCTTCCAGCATCAGCAGCAGTCCTTCATATACTTCATGCGGCCTTCCGTAATCTTTTTCTATCTGAGCCAAAAGTTCCGCCGTCTTTTTCTCATGGCGGGATAAGGCTTTCACCGACTTCCCTTTCAGCCTGTCCTCTATCAGGCGGTTGTAATGCTCCTTTTCCGCCCCTGTCCTTTCCGGACTGTCAATATAGTTATCCGTATAAGGATAAAGCATACTGTATCCGAATGCAGCCGGACGGTACTTTAATTCCCTGCCGTTCAGAGCCAGAAAGATCGCATATACCATATAGTTGCGCAAGGCCTGCCCCATATCTTCCAAACCAAGTTTTTTGTCAAATTTCCTTGCATTTCTCAAAAACTCTTTCATGGATGCCTGAAAATCCCGTAGTTCCCCCTTCCCCATTACGCTGCCTATATCCAAAAGCGGTTCTTCCTGCAGAAATGACTCCGACAGTTCCTCCATCTGCCGCTTCCACTTCTTTCTTTTCCGAAAGGCAAAAAAGGATTGGGGATATTCTCCCAACCCGTTCTTTCCTTTTTCCACTGCACGGCTTATCTCCCTTTCTTTTTTCTCCTGCCCGGCAGAGGAATATTGTTCCAAAAAATCCGGTTCTGTCTCCGGCATTTCCTTCCATACAGCCTTCAGTTTTTCCGAAAGCTGCATCAGATGTTGTTTATCAAAAATAATCTGTTCCATATCGCAACCGTCTACTCTTTCTAATTTTTCATCATGGACAGCACCATCTGTGCTGTTTCCACCATATTTGTACAGCTGTCCATGCTGCATTTCTGTATGTATCTGTGCGCCTCCTCTTCCGTCATATGATTCCGGCCCATCAGCACCTTCTTTGCTTCCAGGATCAGGGCAGATTCTTCTTCGTTCCTTTCCTTTGGCCTTTCCCTCCGGCGCTTCTTTTGCCTCTCCGCCGCCTGTACCATCATATCCACGGTATTCACCATATCATAAACCTTTAACGGCATGGCCAGGCATACGATATCATTGTCCGCACATTCGACGAGTATATGCCTGGAAGCGATCAGCAGCATTTCAAAACCTGCAGGCAGACATTCCCTCAGCTGGGAGTAAATCATATCCGACAGTTTATAACCGCATATGACAATGCCGCCGCCCAAATGATCTGCCTGACTGATGGCCTGCGAACCGGTAGTGCAGACAGCCGCTACCGGAAAACCGTTCCGCACCAAAAGATTTTTAATGCCCTTCGCATCTTCCGCTTTCGGCAGCGCTACGATAATGCTTGTCATATACCCACCTCCCCGAAAGCCGTGTTAAAATTTGTTCAGGTATGCCTGTATTTCCCAATCCGTCACCTGCGAGCGGTACTCTTCCCATTCCCTCTTTTTCGCCTCTATATATTTTACACTGACATGCTCTCCAAGGACAGAGCGGATGAAATCATCCTTTTCCAATTCTCCTACCGCTTCTATCAAAGTTCCCGGAATCTCATCGATATCCAAAGCCTTCTGTTCTTCCTTTGTCATGGCAAAAATATTGCGGTCCACACTGGCCGGAGGCATCATTTTATTACGAATGCCGTCCAGTCCTGCCTGCAGGCACACCGCCAGCGCGAGATAAGGATTAGCCGAGGGATCGGGACATCTCAATTCCACACGGGTCCCTTCCCCGCCCGCCGCCGGGATGCGGATAAGAGGACTTCTGTTCGTGGCGCTCCAGGCAATATAAACCGGCGCTTCATAACCCGGTACCAGTCTCTTATAAGAATTCACCAGCGGATTGGTAATCGCCGTCATCCCTTTCATATGTTTCATAATGCCGCCGATGAAATAGTAAGCTTCCTGACTGAGTCCCTGCTTATCCGACGCATCCGCAAACAGGTTTTTCCCGTCTTGGGCCAAAGACATATTGATATGCATACCGGAACCATTTACACCAAATTTCGGTTTCGGCATGAACGTCGCATGCAGCCCGTGGCGTTTGGCAATGGTTTTCACCGCCAGTTTAAAGGTCATGATGTTGTCTGCCGTTACCAGCGCCTCATCATACTGAAAATCAATTTCATGCTGTGCCGGAGCCACTTCATGGTGGGAGGCTTCGATTACAAATCCCATATCCTCCAGTGTCAGCACCATATCCCTTCTGGCATTTTCCCCGAAATCCACCGGTCCCAGATCAAAATATCCGGCCTGCTCATGGGTAATGGTAGTAGGAAGTGCATTTTCATCCGTATGGAACAGGAAAAACTCACACTCCGGTCCCACTTCAAATGTATACCCCATCTTCTCCGCTTCCTGAATTGCCCGTTTCAGGATATAGCGCGGGTCGCCGTCAAAAGGTTCCCCATTGGGACGGTACACATCACAAATCAGCCTGGCCACTTTGCCCTGCTGAGGCCGCCACGGAAAAATCTGCCACGTACCAAGGTCCGGATACAGATACATATCCGATTCCTCAATACGCACAAATCCCTCAATGGAAGATCCGTCGAACATACATTTATTATCCAGCGCCTTTTCCAGCTGGCTCGCCGTAATCGCCACGTTCTTCAGGTTCCCGAACATATCGGTAAACTGCAGTCGGATGAATTCCACATCTTCCGCTTCCGCCAATCTGATAATATCATCCTTCTCATAATTTTTTTTCATCTTTCACCATGCTCCTTTCCCTACGTAAAAATTTATGCCCCCGGACACAACTCCTTCGGCTTTTATTCTCTGCATTATTACATTATTCCCGTTCTCCTGCTTTTTTTCCGCATTCTGTCCAAACAGTGAATTACATACAATAAGGGCGCTCTTTTCCTGTAAGAACGCCCTTGTTCGGTATTATCATAACAACTCTCCTTAAGGTTTGTCAAGACTCAATTCTTCCTCTTCCTTCAGCCGGCGGTATATTGCCTCGCATTCATATTCCGGCCCATACTGCTTTGCCACTTCACAAATCCGCTTTCCATAAACTTACAGGCAGGCGTTCTGATCGGTTTCCAGTTGTGCAAAGTACTGGAACAGGGATACTCCAATCCACAATTGACCGGACTGGACAGCCTCCTGAAACAATACATGGATTCTGTTTCGGAACCATAACCGCCCCAACAATCTTGTCATAAAACCATTCCTCCGTTAATAAGATAGTAAAAAGAAAACAGGCGGGAATATAATTATGAGTTCCAAAACAAAAATCGTTGTACTTCATTTAAAAGAATTAATATATACGGGCATTTTTGCCATTCTGGGGATTCTGTTCATCATCCTCCTGATCATTATGTTCCTTCCCAGAAATAAAGATAAGGATACCACGCTCCAACAGCCGTCCAACTCCTATATGCCCGGCGTCTATACGACTTCTCTCGTTTTAAACGACAACGTGGTGGATATTGAAGTTACCGTAGATGAATCCAATATCAATGATATCCGTATTGTCAATCTGGATGAAGCGGTAACTGCCATGTACCCGCTGATCGAGCCGGCCTTTGAAGACCTTGTCATCCAGATATGCGAAAACCAGTCGCTGGACGGGATTACCTATGCGGATGATAACAAATATACCTCCATGGTTCTTTTGGACGCCATCAAAACCTCCCTGCAAAAAGCCGAGGCGGCAGCAAAAACTACCGCCGGTTCCCAGAAATGACATGCATCCTGTCCGTTCCGTTTCATAACAGGAAGCAGGTTCCCGCTTCGGAGCCCGCTTCCTGTCCGCTTTTCCTTCCGCGCAGTCCGGACCGTATTTCTCCCATGTAAATGCCTCCCGGCAGTATCCGCCCAGCATCTGCACAGACGAAACCGCCCTGTTTACTGCCCGCGGAAATAAACCATTTTGTATATGCCGCCTGTCAAATTCCAAAATAATTCCGGTATCCCATAATCAGCCCGTTTTCTTTGCTTTCTGAAAGGGTTGCTGCCGTATGCTCCATATAGAGCGGCAAAAAAATGTTGTAAAAATTACTTTTTTGGACAGATTTTCAAACGCACTCTGAGCCAGCCTCAAGGGCAGACCACAGCAGTATTACGGCAGCCGAAAACGGAAAGTTGATTTAAATAGCTGCATATGCAGAAATACATGCGCAAATTAATTTAACTTTAAAATATAATTTAAAAATAAATTTTAAATTAATTTTTTTAACTATTTTTAACTAAATCTATTGAATTTTACCTGATTTTACCTTATAATATACACACAAAGAATCAATAAACAGGGAGGTAAAACAATGGGGAAAAAAACAGCTTTACTATGCAGTGTATTATTGGGGCTTTCACTGGCAGGATGCGGGGCGGCAACCACGCCCGAAATCATCATGCCGGACCAGCCCATGCAGTCAGCCGCAGCGCCCGCAGCGCAGACAGCGGCACAGACCGCGGAACAAAATGCATCCGCTGAAAACAGCGGACAGAGTACGGACGCTTCTGCCGCCTCGGGCAGCAGCTACACCGTCTATCTGATCACCATGGACTTAACGGACAGTTATTGGAAATCCATTGACGACGGCTGTCTGCAGGCAGTCAGCGAGCTTGGCAACATCACTTATAAGTGGACAGGCCCCGACGCCCATGACGATGCACTGCAAAGCGCATGTGTAGACGCTGCCGTGGCAGACGGTGCCGACGCTATCCTGATCGCTGCCAACAGCGCGGACGGCGTGAACAAAAGCCTGCAGAAAGCGGACGAAGCGGGATGCAAGATCGTCTATGTAGACAGTGCGGCCAGCTACGACTGCGTAACGTCGCTTTCCACCGACAACGTGGCCGCCGGACGGACGGCAGGAGAAACGATGAAAACGGCATTACAGGAAAAAGGCATCACTTCGGGCACCATCGGCATCATGGGCGTTACCGCGGATACCGCTTCCTGCGTGGCCAGGGAAACCGGATTCCGGGAAGCTTTTGAAGGTACGGATTTTACACTGGCGGACACCGTCTATATGCAGGATGACGTTGCCAATGTGAAAAATGCGGTAGCGGACGGATTGGGCCGGGATTATGTAGGATTCTTCGGAAGCAACGAGGGAACTACCGTAGGCGTGGGAGAAGCGGCAAAAGAGGCCGGGGCTGAAACCGTTATCGTAGGCTTTGACACATCGGACGCCGTACTGGCACTGGTATCGGAAGGCGTCATCCACGCCACCATGCAGCAGAATCCGGGCGTCATGGGGCATGACGGAATGACCATTGCCATCCAGTCTCTGGAAGGCGCCTATACGGATACCAATACCAAGACGGATACCGGAGTCACAGTCATTACAAAAGATTCAATGTAAGGGGGAGGGTTCAATATGAAATTCAAGCAGAAAATGCTTACTCTGTGCTGTGTCCCCCTTTTGCTGCTGACCGTACTCTCCCTTATCATAGGACTGGTCCAGTTCCGTTCGGGCATGTACACCCAGACAAAAAGCAGCCTGAAATCAGGCGCACTCGCCGCAATGAGCCTCTACACCAGCCAGGGATACGGGGACTATGATTTAAAATCCGACGGAAACGTATGGCGGGGAATGAATTTTAATGTTTCGCAGGAAACTTCGGTCGTGGACGATCTAAAAGAACAGACCGGCATTGACATTACTTTTTTCTATCAGGATACCGCCGTCATGACCTCCGTCTGTAACGAGGATGGCCTGCGCTGGATCGGCATGACCGCAGGTGAAAATATCCGCCAATATACCTTACAGCAGGGAGCACAGCTCTGGTACCGCAACATTGAAATAGACGGCAGGATGTGCCATGCTTATATCATTCCCATCGTCCAGCCCAGCGCCGGAACCGTTGTGGGCGCGCTGATGGCCTCCACTCCGACAGACGAACTGGACCGCATGATGGAACGCTACATCCTGACCAGTACGCTTGTATCGGCGGCAGTCCTTGCCCTGGTGGTGGCATTTATCATCTGGTACATAGGGGGACTGACCAAAATACTCCACGATGTACGGCGGGTACTCCTGAAAGTTTCGGAAGGAAACCTTTCCGATGACAGACTGACGGAGATCAAATGGAAAGACGAATTCGGGGAACTGGCTTCCGGCACGGAAAAGCTGCGCAATAAAATCGGGAATCTGTTAAACGACATTCAGGCCGGCATGTTACAACTGACGGAAGCCGCAGAAAAACTAAGCGGCCTGTTAAAACAAAATGTCCTCGCCGCAAGGGAAATGAACAACAGCGTCGGACAGATTCATGAAAAAGCCAACAGCCAGAAGACCGACACCCAAAACGCTGCCTCTGATGTGGAAACCACCCGCAGCGCCATCGACCAGATTCTGAGGCAGCTGGAGGATGTCAACCTGCTTTCCGACAATATTGCAGGGCTGTCCCAAAACAGCAGAAATATTCTGAACGAACTTTCCGACAGCAGCAAAGCCTCCAGGGAAGCAGTAAAAGAAATCAGCCTTCAGGTTGCGGTCACCAGCGAATCGGTCCAGCAGATCAAAAGCGTAACGGATTACATCACCAACATTGCGGAAGAAACCAATCTCCTTGCCCTGAACGCCAGCATTGAAGCGGCAAGGGCAGGCGCCGCAGGCAAAGGCTTCGCCGTCGTTGCCTTAGAAATCCAGAAACTGGCGGAAGAATCCAACAATTCCGCTTCCAAAATCGGAGACAACATCCGTTCACTGGTGGAAAAAACGGACGGCATCGTAAAAGTCATGGACACCATTGAAAGCGCTTTGCAGCATCAGGAAGATAATGTGGAAAAAACCAAACAGATTTTTGATGAAATGAACCATGACATCATCCGAATCACGGAAACAGAATCCGATATGCAGGATAATGTCTCCAGCATGAACCAGGCCAAAGACAACATGTCCCAGATTATTTCCGATTTATCGGAATCGGCTGCGGACAATGCCGCCCTTTCCAGGAATGCGGCAGATGTTACGGAACAGATGATGCGGGAAATCGAAAATCTGGAGACCCTTACCATCGACTTATCACGGCTTGCCAACCGTCTGGATGAAAACCTGCAGTCCTTTTTGGTTTAATCATATACATTTTATCGGGCAGGGAGATTTTTCTCCCTGCCCGATGTACAGGGGCGGGCGCATACAACAGCCGTTCTTCCCCTTCTGACCCTGTATATGCCTGAGGACGTTCAGCTACTATTTAGATACATTCCCCTTTCCAAAGCCGACACACAGAAAAAACTGGAGCAGAACTTTACCATATCCGCAGAAAAAATAGAAAAACAAATTGCAAAGTACTATTAACATAAACAAAGGAGTTCTTAGGAATGCAAGTAATCCGTCCTGCATTCCCGGGGACTCCTCCGTTTTGGCTGCCGTTATCCGGATTCCGGCCATTTTCACTCCAGCCGTTCCAGTTCCTCCATCCATATCCTGCCGCAGGCATCCGAAGGCATCCGCAGATCCCCTCTCGGCGATACCGCCACACTTCCCACTTTCGGGCCGTCCGGCAGACACGAACGCTTAAACTGCTGGGCAAAGAAACGGCGGTAAAAAGTCTTCAGCCACTTTAAAATTACCGTCTCCTCATACTGCCCCGCAAAGGAAAGACAGGCAATACGGTATATTTTCCCCGGTTCAAAACCGCACCGCAGCATATAATAGAGAAAAAAGTCATGGAGTTCATACGGCCCCACCAAATCTTCCGTTTTTTGAGAAATCACACCATCCACCGGCGGCAGCAGTTCCGGACTGACCGGCGTATCCAGCACATCCAGCAATACCCGTTCCAATTCCCCGTTGCCGCAGGTATCCGCATAATACTGCACCAAATGTCTTACCAGCGTTTTCGGCACCCCGGCATTGACACCGTACATGGACATATGATCCCCGTTATAGGTCGCCCACCCAAGGGCAAGTTCCGACATATCCCCTGTACCAATCACCAGTGCATTTTCCTTGTTTGCAATATCCATCAGTACCTGCGTCCGTTCCCTCGCCTGGCCGTTCTCATAAGTCACGTCATGCTTCTCCATATCCTGGCCGATATCTTCAAAATGCAGGGATACCGATTCCTTAATATCGACTTCCCGTAACTCTGTCCCCAGCACCTGTGCCAGTTTACAGGCATTGTCATAAGTCCGGTCCGTTGTCCCGAAGCAGGGCATCGTCACGGACAGAATATTTTTCCGGTCCAGCTCCAGCATGTCAAACGCCCGTACCGTAACCAAAAGAGCCAGCGTGGAATCCAGTCCCCCGGAAATCCCCACCACCGCCTTTTTGCTCCCCGTATGCTCATACCGCTTTTTCAGACCATAAGACTGGATCGAGAGAATCTCGTCACACCGCTTCTCCCGTACCGTCTTATCCGCAGGCACAAAGGGCATACAGCCGAACGTACGGGAAAGCGCCGTCTGCGTTTGCTTCATCGGTACCGACACCACCTGATACCCTTTTGCATGTTCCGTCCGGTACGTGGACATCCGCCTTCTTTCATGCAGCAGCCTGCGGACATCCACATCTCCATAAATCGTCCCGTTTCGGAACCGCTTCGCCTGCATCAGCACCGTACCGTTCTCCGCAATGATATTATGCCCTCCGAATACTAGATCCTGTGAAGACTCCCCTTCTCCGGCACTGGCATACACATACCCCGTTATGGTCCGCGCGCTGGCGGACTTCACCAGCATTTCCCTGTATTCATCCTTCCCCACCGTCTCGTTAGAAGCGGAAAGGTTTACCAAAAGCGTCGCCCCCGCAAGTGCATGGGCCGTTCCCGGCGAATCCGGCACCCATATATCTTCGCATATTTCACATCCGACCTTCAGCCCCTCTATGGCTTCCACATCAAATAACAGTTTTGTCCCAAAAGGAATCCGCGCTTCCTCTTTCCCGCTGCGCAGCACATATTCCACCGGTTCCCCGTTCCCCGGCGTAAAATGCCTGCCCTCATAAAATTCCGCATAAGAGGGAATATTGGCTTTCGGCACCAGTCCCAGAATTCTCCCGTCATACAATGCCGCTGCCCCATTATACAGCTTATTGTCCCTCACCGCCGGAAGGCCCACAAACACAAGCGCATCCTTTCCCTTCGTATGCCCTGCCACCTGAAAAAGCGCTTCCTTCGCCTTCTCCAGAAGCAGTGCCTGCAAAAACAGATCGTTACAGGTATAACCGGTTATGCAAAGTTCGGGAAATACGATGATCTTTGCCCCGCCCTCTACAGCCCCGTCCATACTCCTGCAAATCTGCCCCGCATTATAAACGGTATCTGCCACCCGTATCTTCGGAGTCACCGCCGCAACCTTTATGAATCCATGTTCCATATCCTACCTCATTTCTACGCTGGTTTATTCCCATTCATTCATCATTTATATATACAGAAACCTGCCGGCTTCCGTCCACACAAACCAGCCGCTATCTGGCGCGTTCCAGCATTCCCTTCAAATCCTCCACGGAAAATACATACTTCCTGTCACAAAACTGACATCCGACCTCTATTTCCTTCCCATCCGCTATCATCTCCCGGATATCCGCCTTACCGATGCTGACAAGCGCACGCTCCACCCGTTCTTTCGAACAGCCGCAGTAATACCTAGTTTCCATGGTATCCGTGATTTCCATGTCCAATCCGGTCAATAACATCCCCAACATCTGTTCCGGCGTACTGCCCTCATCCAAGACCGCCGTCACCGAAGAAAACGCCGCCAGATTTTTCTCAAGCGCAGCAATTACCGCTTCCTCCGCAAAAGGCATCAACTGTATGATAAACCCTCCGGCCCGTCTCACCGTATTATCCCTGTCCATCAGAACCCCAAGCCCTACCGAAGAAGGCACCTGTTCCGACGCCGCAAAATAATACGTCAGATCCTCCGCAATCTCACCCGTCTGAAGTACAGTCTGCCCAATATATGGCTCCTTTAACCCCATATCCTTGATCACACTCAAAATACCATTCCCGACAGCGCCGCCCACATCCAGCTTCCCCTTATCATTGGCCGGCAGGATTACCTGCGGTTCCCCCGCATACCCCTTCACATTCCCATTCGAATCCGCCGTCACCGTCAGCCCCCTCACAGGCCCGTCCCCCTTGACCTGAAGAGTCAACAAATCATTTTCCCCTTTCAGCATAGCCCCCATCATCGCCCCTCCCGTCAGGAGCCGTCCCAGCGCCGCCGTTACAACCGGGCTCATATCATGTATCCGCCGCGCCTCTTCCGCCATCCCCCTGGCAGACGCCGCAAAAGCCCGAATCTGCGCCCCCGCCGCCGTCGCCCGCACAATATAATCCTTATTCTCTGCCATCCTGCCTCAAACTCCTTTCCCACCACAACATCCCCCTTCAAACAACCCGCCCACTCCCAAATCCCATTCCCCTTAAACACTCAATCTCCTACATCCCATCCCCACTCCCAGATCCACCTACATCCTTCCACTCTATCCCCCGCCCTCCGACACCCAGCGTCCGGCGGAAGCATCCCCCCATCACACCTTCCCGCACTCCCGCGCCACCAAATAAATCCTCTCGCTCTCCCCGTGCACCTCTCCATGCGTATCCGCATCCACCGCATCCACAAACACCATTCCGGCCCTCTTCACCATCGCCTTCATCTGCTCCAGCGTATACCCTCTCTGGAAATGGGTCTCCGTAAACCGGCGGAACCTGTCCCCCTCCGCCTCACGTATAAACACCGTAATATCATATTCGTTGATCTGCGCTTCCGCATCATAATAATTTTCCCAGATAAAACTGCAGTCCTCCCGGTTCTCCGCAATCGTGGCATCCCCTATCACCGTTTCATACTTATAAACCGTATTAAAGTCAAAAATAAAAATACCGCCCGGATAAAGATAATTATTCACCAGCCGGAATGTCTCCACGATTTCCTCTTCCTCCAACAGATAATTCAAAGAGTCGCAGACGCTGACAAAAGCGCCTGCAACCCCATACAATTCAAATTCCCGCATATCCTGCATAAGATACAGGATTTCCCTGCCTGACCGTTCTTTTTTCTGCAGGGCAAGATTCAGCATCTCCTGGGAACTGTCTATTCCTATCATATCATAACCGGCATCCGCCAAAAGCTCCGTCAGCGTTCCCGTCCCGCAGCCCAAATCCACCACGACATTCCGCTCCGCCGCCAGTGCCTCCTGGTGCACACGATCCGCTTCATCTCCCTGCTCTATCGCTTCCTCCCCGCACGGCCTTATCCCATATTTTTTTAACAGCCCGACAATATATCCGGCCCATTCCGCATATGGCGCATTGTCCATAAAAGTATCATATACACTTGCAAAATCCGTATACGCTTCCATTTCCAGCCTCCGTACACCACACTCCGGGCAGACCTTCCCGTCATGCGGTCATTCTCCCAGTTTCAAAGCCGCCACAAAACCAACCGCCAAAGCGGCTGCACCTACAACCACCGAAAGCACCGTAATACTGCCGGCTTCCCCCATCAGGAAAATCGCCACCGGAGAAGACAGGATCAGCCCGATGATCGCCCAGTACGCATAAAGTGGAAATTTCTCAAAAATGATTTCCACTAACTTGGCGATGGCAAAAATCCCCGCCACCACACCGATGCCGAACGGAACCAATATCCCCATGCCCTGCAGGATTCCGTCCATATCAAATGCGAACACTGCCGAAATGAAATCCGTGATTGCCTCCAGAATCGGATGATAATATCCCATCAGCAAAAGCATCATGGAACCGCTGACGCCCGGAATCACCATCGTGGCAGAAGCCACGATTCCAACGCCAAACAGTTTTGCCACGGAAAGAAAACCAAAGCTTAAATCCGCTGCCGTCCCTTCCGTACCGCCCATCAGAGCCAGCCCGGCCACCAGGGCAAAAAAAACAATGCAGGCAATGATATGCCCGATTCTGACCGAATTTCCTTTCACATTTTTCCACACCGCCGGCAGACCGCCCACGATCAGCCCCACAAACAAAAGATTCGTCTCAAAAGGGTATTCCGCAAACAGATACTCGATTCCGAACGGAACCACCACCACCGCAATCCCCATACCGATAAAAATCGGAAGCAGGAACATCACATTCTTCTTAAACTCGGAAAACAGATGGGTGATACAGTGGATCAGCCTGTCATAAATCCCCATGGACACCATCATCGTTCCGCCGCTGACACCGGGAATGACATTCGCCAGCCCGATCACAATTCCTTTTAATATGTTCTTGATCATCAGATTTTATACTCCTTTCAACTCCGCCTGAACCGCAATGATTTCTTTCAGGTTTTCCAGCAAAACATCCATCTGCTCATCGGTTCCCACCGTAATGCGCAGATAATTGCCAATCCTCGGTTTATCCCAAAAGCGGACAAAAATATTCCGCTTCTTCAGTTCCTCAAAAATCACCTTCGCCGCTGTTTTTTCATGGGATGCAAAGATAAAGTTAGCCTGTGAATCGGGAAAAACAAAACCAAGTTCCGACAGTTCCTTCTTCACCCGCTCCCTCGTATGCATAATCTTATTTACCGTATTCCGGAAATATTCCGCATCCTTCACCGCTTCCACACCGAGTTCGATGGAGGGCATATTCATCGTATAAGAATTGAAAGCGAACTTCACATCCTTTAAACAGGCAATCAGCTTCGGACTGCCCATGGCAAAACCGATACGCATCCCGGCCATCGCCCTGGATTTGGAAAACGTCTGAACGACCAGGAGATTATCATATTTTTCAATCAGTCCCAGACAGCTCTCTCCGCCGAAGTCCACGTATGCCTCATCTATGATCACCACACTGCCAGGATTGGCTGCAATGATCTCTTCCATTACCCCCACTTCTTCAAATACCCCTGTGGGAGCATTGGGATTCGGAATAATGATACCGCCGTTTTCCGTCATATAGTCCTCTTTTACAATACGGAATTTTTCATCCAAAGGCTTCCGTACATAGGGAATCCTGAAAAGTTCCGCCCACACATCATAAAAGGAATACGTGATATCAGGAAACAGAACCGGTTTCTCCGAATTGAAAAAAGTCTGGAACGCCATTGCCAGCACATCGTCGCTTCCCACACCGATAAACAGCTGCTCCCGTGAAATCCCATAATACCCGCAAAGGGCATCCGCCAGTTCCCCAGCCTCCGTATCAGGATACAGACGCAGCCTGTCATAATCAAATTCCTCCGCCCTCCTGCGCACCCCCGGCGCCGGCGGATAGGGACACTCGTTGGTATTCAGCTTGATGACCTTCGTGCTCTTCGGCTGTTCCCCCGGCACATAAGGCTCCACCTTCCGTACATTTTTTTCCCATTCCATCATATCAATAACCATGCCTTTCATGACAGGACCATACATCTGCCATGGAATCCTTTTCCAAAATTCTTACCGTTGTATTATAGTATGAAATAACCCATAGTGCAAGGAAAACATAAGAAGAACCCCCGAATGTACCGCCTGTACGCCCGGGAGTCCGCTTTTTTGTCTGTATGAACTGTTTTAAGGGCTGGTTTAAGCTTCCAGCAATTCTTCCAGTTCCCTTATCATATCGTTAATATTCTCTATCTGCTCCGACATGGCCAGAACTTCCTGACTGTTGCTTTGCACCATGCTTGCAATATTGGAAAATTCTTCCGTTTCAGACTGGATTTCATTCGTTATTTTTTCATTCACGACTACGGTTTCCTGAATCACCTGGCGCTGTACTGTCCTGATCTGGTCCGCCTGCTCAATGGCATCCACAGATTCTTTTAAAAGACTCATCATGGTCCTGACCCCTTCAACGGTTTCCGCGATCACCTTATTCTGATTCAAAAGCTGTTCCGCATTTTCATTGATAAATCTGGATACATCATTCGTTCCCAGCTGCACCCGCGACACTACGTCATTGATATTCTGGAGCGATTCTTTTGTGTTGTCCGCCAGATGCCGGACTTCCTGTGCAACCACTGCAAAGCCGCGCCCTGCTTCACCGGCACGGGCCGCCTCTATGGAAGCGTTCAGGGACAAAAGATTAATGGATTCTACAATTTCATTGATAATATCCAGTGTATTTCCAATCTCACCCGACTCCGTCAGAAGCTTTTCGGTAACTTCCTTTGTCTTGTGGGTGGATTGTTCCACCGTTCCGCTGATGCTGAGCAGCCTCTTCAGCGCCTGTTCGTTGGATACGGAAATATCCACCAGTTCTTTGGATAGGCGGTTGACATCCTCCATCTTTATTTTCATGTTATAACTGCACTCTTCCAAATGTGCAAGATTTTCCTTGCTTTGTTCGGATTTTTCCCTCATTCCGCTGCTGGTCTCCAGCAAGGTAGTACTGATGGCCGTCAGTTCCTGTGTGGATGCGCTTTCCGCCTGCGAGGAACCTACGAGCACATGGCTGGCTTTTCCCAGATTATTGGCTATGTAGGTTACTTTGTTCAAAACATTCTGCACCCGTTCGTTATTTTTCTCCACTTCGTCTTTTTTAGCATCCACCAAAAAATGCTCCACCATATAAGTCAGGAGAAAAATATAGAACATGGACAATGCGATACATACACATCTTCCGATCAGGTTAGGAATAAAATAATCATTTTTTACCGGGAGCAGCTCTGCACCGTTTACCCCCCATGATACTGCCACTGACAAAACGATTTCAGCAATGGTAACCGCTACCATTTTGGAATCCAAAAGAAGACTGGTGACAACCGTAAACAGAAAAGCAAATGCCCAAAATTCGGTTGTCGGTACCAGATAAGAAATAAAGTTAAACTGTGTGAACATGATCACAACTAAAAAAATCTTGCTGTGCTTTAATTTGGAATCCATTACGTGGCCGTCCTGTTTCCCGGTTTTTATAAAATAGAGACTGATGAGCATGTAAAGGATACAGGAAAGATCAAAAACGATCAGACCAATCCAGCTTACATCCGTAAAAAATCCCTGAAGCTTATTGGCCGTATACCCGACACCTGCAAGAATGCAGGTTCCCGGTACCAAAAGCAGGACCAGTACATATACCTTATTAATATAGACTTCCAACGCCGTTAATGCTTTCTTTTCCATCACCGAATCTCCTATCCCTCATTTGTTGTTGTTTCTATTGTACAGGCATAAAATATTCGCTGTCAAGCAGGATTTCGGGCATTCAGCAGAAGTGAAGATCAGGAGAACTTTTCCTCTGTCTCTAATGCCCGGTCGTATAGATAGCACGAAGCCTTCCTTTCCTTCTGCACTTTCACCGCTTCCACTCAGCCATTCCCAATCCCCGAACAAGTCCTCGCACAGCCTGTCCACATTCTCCGGCTTCTTTTTCTGCCATGCATAGTTCAACGCAAATGCCGGGTTTCGGAGGGATGATTGACTCATCCACAATGCCGGCTCTTCCTACTTGATTCCTGAAAAAAGCCCATCCCTAAATTTGTATAATAGTTCTTAAGGATGCATAGGAACTGCTCCAATACATGACATCTGTGTCAAACGGTTTCATAAATACGAATACCTGATAGGGGGTCGGTTCTTCAACCTCAGGCATTGTTAAATCATAAAAGAAGATTTTATCGTGTTCCAATTCTCATTAGGCAATACAACAAAAAAATCCTGCTGTATGTAATCTACCATAATAATAAGTAAATATTCTACCCGCTGGGATACATTCTGTTCTAAAGAAATGACAGCATCCGTACCGCTTTCATTTATCAAAAGCCGTTCACCCTTATTAAGAATTTCCTTCGTCTCAGGATTTTGCAGTCCAAAAGCAAAACATCCGTCAGCTAAAGTTACCGTTCCATCTGAATTAAAACCCATACCGTCGGATAGAATTACCGATTCCTTTTCGCTTGGTATTTCATCTTGATTTTCAGTATTTCCACATCCGGTTAAAAAGACAGCAATAATACTAATGATGAAAACAACCTTTTTTAGCATATTCAACCTGCATTTCCTTTCCAAAGGCATCCCCAAATATCCCTTTTGGCATACCTTTAATGAAAGAAGACTTTGAGTATGTCTCCGAACGGAACACTTTTACATTTTCGCTTTTTTCAAATGTATCTCTTCCTGTCCCATGAGTGGCAGAAGTATAAATCACCGGATTTATCAGCCCTCCGGTCCCCGTTGTATATCCTTCCAGTGTTTTTTTGTTTTCAGTCACGTAAGCAAGCATCTCTCTTATTCCTATATCACTCATTTTACATCCTTCCTTTCCGGAAAAGGTTCCGGACCTTATATCCGAAACCTTTTGATGGTCATGGATACCATCCGATTAGGTGTTATATCTGCAGAAGGTTTATCTATATACTGCCAGTTTTTTGGCTGCCCCATCTGAGTGCCGCGTAATACAACCGTATTACCATTTTCATCAAATACTTCAACCGTTGAACCCACATACCCTCTTATTACTAAACAAACCGCAGCAGAATCCATCTGTGTAAAATCGATAGAAAATTTATACGATTGTGAATCTGATGCCGAAGAAAAATTTCCTTCAAATACTTGATAATCATCATCGGGTATTGGATCAACAATACGTATATTAATTTCCAATAATTCATTGCTGCCAGAATCTCAATCAATCTTCAAAATCAGCCCCAGCACTCTTTTCGCGCATCTCACCAAATCCTCCCTGCTGAGTGCGCCCTTCTCCATCGCTTCCGCCACACGTTCGGGAAAACCACATGCCATCTTCACGTCATTTCCGGCCTTAATCTCCTTATAGTGTTCCCCTCTCGTCCACCAGTCCGAAGTCACCATCCCCCGGAATCCCCATTCTCCGCGCAGGATATCTTCCAGAAGCTCATGGTTTTCGGAAGCCCGGTGTCCGTTTATCATATTATAGGCTGACATGATCACCCACGGGTCCGCTTCTTTTACAATGATTTCAAATCCTTTCAGGTAAATTTCCCTGAGCGCGCGTTCCGAAACCCTGGAATCGCTCTGCTTTCTGTTGGTTTCCTTATTGTTGCACGCAAAATGCTTTACCGCCGCCGCAATATGCTGCGACTGGATTCCTTTCACCATTGCGGTGCCCATCTTTCCCGTCAGATAAGGATCTTCGGAATAATATTCAAAATTACGGCCGCAGTACGGATTCCTATGAATATTTACCGCAGGAGTCAGCCATACCGCGATATTGTTTTCCTTTACTTCTTCCGCTCCTGCCTTCCCTACCTGTTCCACCAGCTCCGTATTCCATGTGGAGGCCAGCATGGTGGCGCAGGGCCATGCCGTCGTGCACAGACAGATTCTGAGACCCGCCGGCCCGTCCGCGGTCATAATGTTGGGAACGCCGTATTCCGGAAGATTGCCATAGCCAAACGTATTTGCCACCGAAGTATTGGGCTGTCCTCCCAGCAGATGAACTAAGTCTTCATCGCTTAACTGCACGGTGAACTCTTCCAGCGTCATTTTGCCCTCTGCCACTTCCATAAACGGCCTTGCCCCTTCGGCATACGGTTTCAGCAGCAGATAACGCTCCCTCCCTCTGACTAATGGAGTCAATGCCTCCTCCGTGCCGCCTTCCATTTTCACAAGCACACACTCATCCGGGTCATTGGCCTGTGATAAGGGAAGCTCTTCATAACTGCCGTCCGAAAGCATACGTTTCTTCAGACTGGTCGGCGCCGCTTTCCGGCTCAGCTGTTCCGCTACTTCGTTTTCCGGAAGCGTCAGGGAATAATCCAGTTTGCAGTTATCCCTTACCGAATTGCCCACATAAAATTCATAAGTCCCCTTTTCCAGCACATAGGACGATTTTGCAATCTTTCCCAGGTCATCATAGGACGCCATATCCTTTCTTGCAAATTCCAGCACTACCGTCTGGCTCTCGCCGGGCATCAGGCTCCTTGTCTTCTCAAATGCCGCCAGTTCCCTGTACGGTTTCTTTAACAGTCCCTGCGGTGCGCTGTAATACGCCTGTACGACTTCCTTCCCTTCCTTCTTTCCGGTATTCGTCACCTGTACGGCGATCCGGATCACACCGTCCTCCATTCCCGCGCTTTTGGGAACTATTTCAAACTGCGTATAAGACAGCCCGAAACCAAACGGATAACATACCCTGTCCTCCGCTCCCGGTACCGTTTCAAAATAGCGGTATCCCACATAAATATCTTCCGTGTAATCCACATAATGCACGGATTCATGGAAATTTTCCGTGGACGGATAATCTTCCGGCCGTCCTGCAAACGTATCCGGCAGCTTACCGGAAGGAGACGCCTTTCCGCAAAGGATTTCCGCAGCCGCAAGTCCTCCTTCCATACCGCCCTGCCATGCGACCAGCACGGAAGAAAGGGTTTCATCGTCTTTGAACCATGTCGTATCCATGATTCCCCCGATATTCAATACCACTGCCGCCTGCGCAAAGTTTTCCTTTACCTTTTGGATCATTTCCTTTTCCTGTTTTGTCAGATAAAAGTCGCCGTCTTCAAAAATGCGCCCTGCGATCTGGGGCATACTGGTTTCGGTCTCCCATGGATTGTACTCCTCATTGTATTCCACGCCGGAACGGTCCCATCCTTCTCCCGAAAAACGGCTGATGGTAATAATGGCAGTATCGGCAAACGCTTTTGCCCCCGCCACCAGCTCATCCGGTAGAAACGGCTCTGTCGTCATACCGGGCGCCGCGCCTTTTTCATACTGTTCCTTTACCTCTTTGCGGTAAAAATCCGAAAGGGGTTCATATAAAGCCACCGCATCTCCCTGAAGTTTTAATCCGTCATAAAGATTGCGCACATACGAAACGGTCACGTCGCCGCTCCCGCCTCCTCCTTTCACATAATCAAAGCTGCCTTTTCCGAAAAGGGCGATTCTGCTTCCGGCACGAAGCGGCAGAAGGTTTTTCTCGTTTTTCAACAATACCATCCCTTCTTTGGCAGCTTCCCTGGAAAGCGCAATATGCTCTTTTGATGCAGTGACGTATTCTCCCTCCCTGAGAGGCAGGTTCGGCTGATACATGACTCTGGTCCATTTTTTAGTTTCCATTGTTTCCCTCTTTTCCGGCACTTTCTGCCTGATGATCCGTCAGCGCCTGCTCCGTGCGCACTGACGCCTGACTCTGTACTCTGACTGATAACATTATTATAAACGGCATCCCCCGTTTATTCTATCCTGTAAATTGCATAAAATATAGGTCAATCTTGATATCATTTACCATTTTAGATATAATTATCTATAAATTTGAGGAACATTTTGACTTTTACATCCGCTTTTCAAGGAGACGCCGTATGTACTACGAACATGAAACCATCCATGATGACAATCTGACGCAGGTGTATTTTTCTTCCGTGGAAAATTCCGATATTCTTGTCCCCGCCCACTGGCACCGGCATCTTGAAATACTTTATTTAACGGAAGGCAAAATGACCGCCTGCATTAACGAAGCCTCCTATGAACTTCTGCCATCCGATATCCTGATCGTCAATGCCAGGGATATCCACTATACCCATGCACGCAGGGACTGCCATTATTACCTGCTCCAGATTCCTTCCATCCATCTGGAACGCATCAGTATGGATTGGAAACTGCTCCATTTTTCCGAATATCTTCCCAAAGATTCCTCTCCGGACTCCCTGAACTTCCGGCTGAACGGTATCTTCCAGACATTTATGGAGCTGGAGCAGCAAAAAGAAAAAGGCTGGCATCTGCTGTTCCTCACCCGGCTTTACCAATTTCTCTATCTGCTGTATACCGAAGGCTCCTCTCTTCTAAGCGTACAGAACAAAAACCGCACGGAACGGGATTTCCTGCGCGTGGAACAGAGTATGCAGTACGTCCGCAGGCACTATCGGGAACCGATTTCCCTGCACGTGATCGCAACACGGCTTTCCGTCACGCCCGAATATTTCTGCCGGCTCTTCAAAAAATATACCGGACAGACCTTTTTTACCTATGTTGCACAGGTACGGCTCCTGCGGTTTTATCAGGACCTGATACAGACGGATGAAAGCATTACTTTTTTATTGGAAAAAAACGGGATCACGAATTATAAACAGTTCATGCGGATGTTTAAGGAAACCTACGGGACAACCCCGCACAGGCTGAGAATGCAGCAGAATAAAACCTGACATTGGCAAAATTCCCCCGCATATGGTTTACACACCCCGCCGATTGGCGTACAATATCCATAAAAAGCAAAGGAGCATCCCATGAATCTAACACTTCAGACCAGTATTTCCGCCATTACCGTATTTATCCAGGGCCTTTTCAGTTTCTTCTCTCCCTGTGTCCTGCCACTGATACCCATATACATCGGCTATCTGTCCGGCGGAGCGAAAAGTGTGGACGAAGACGGAACCGTCTCTTATAAACGGGGCCGCGTCATACGCAATACCCTTTTCTTTGTGCTGGGCATCAGTTTTGCCTTTTTCCTGCTGGGACTTGGCTTCACTGCAGCCGGACGTTTTTTCCGTGACCACCAGACTCTGTTTACCCGTATCGGCGGCATTGCCGTCATTCTGTTCGGCCTGTACCAGCTTGGCCTGTTCGGCAGCACCCTGTTCCAAAAAGAACGCCGGATTTCTTTCCACCCTGACACTCTTGTCATGAATCCGTTGACTGCCTTGGTCTTAGGTTTTACTTTCAGTTTTGCCTGGACCCCCTGCGTTGGACCGGCCCTTGCCAGTGTCCTGCTGCTGGCAGCATCGGCATCTTCCGCACTGACCGGCTTTGCTTTAATCGGTGTTTACACGCTTGGATTCGTCCTGCCCTTTATGGGAGTCGGTATCTTTACGGGCAGCCTGTTAGAGTTTTTTAAGAAGCACCGGTCGGTGGTAAACTATACGGTAAAGATTGGCGGCGTCCTGATGCTGCTCATCGGTATCATGATGTTCACCGGATGGATGAACGGCATCAGCGCTTATCTGTCGGGCAATACGGACATTCTGAGGAATGACGCAGACGCTGTTTCTGATACGAACCGTGAAAACGCCGTTTCCGATGCAGAGGAACAGACAGGCAGTCCCGTATCTGACACCCATGACGCAGCAGAATCAACCGATACGGTCAATCATGCTCCCTCTGATTCAGGCCAAACAGACACAGCCGGCGCTCCTGCATCCGAACCGGATGATTCCGAGCGTCCGGATATACCGGCTCCTGACTTTACCCTTCAGGACCAGTACGGAAATACCCACACACTGTCCGACTACAAAGGAAAGACCGTATTCCTCAACTTCTGGGCTACATGGTGTCCTCCCTGCCGCGCGGAAATGCCGGAAATACAGGAAATTTACGAAGAATATGGGGAAAATGCTTCCGATGTGATCATACTGGGTATCGCCGGCCCTGATTACGGGCAGGAAGGTTCGGCAGAAGATATCGCGGATTTCTTAAGTGAAAACGGTTACGACTATCCCGTTGTAATGGATGAAGGCGGGCTGTATGCCTATCTCTACGGCATCAGCGCCTACCCTACCACTTTTATGATCGATAAAGACGGCAACGTCTATGGCTATGTGGCCGGACAGATTACAAAAGCCATCATGCAGGACATCATTGAACAGACGGTCAACGGCTAAATAGGCGGGGAATAAAATCCCCGCCTATTTGGCCGTTTTCTATTTTCCCCGGATATCCGCAGCAGCGCAGGGAACCTGATCATCATGTACTGCTGCCAGGAATATTTTCCCACCTAAGTCCTTCTTATAAACGTGAAGGTCTTCGCCCTCAAAACACTGGTCCAAAAAATGAAGTTCAAACTCTTCAATCTGAAATGCTTCCATGAACTGACTGTCAAAAGCATTCAAAAACAGATCCACATATTTTAAATTTGTCATATGTCCCGTCTTATCCAAATCCGTGTATCTGACTTGATGGGTATATACATATTCCATACCTTCTAAATCCACCGGCAGTTTCTGAAACCCCGGTATTCCGGATTCTTTGTTTTCCGCTATATCGTCCGGAAACCCAATCTCCTTCAGGCGGACCAGCCTTTTTTTTGCAAGATGATAAAGACAGCTTTCCACACATCCCCGCGCACATACTTCCCCGTTCTGGGAAATAAACAGGTTCTGATGAATGACGGCAGGGGATTTCTCCGCCGGAATCCACGTTTCCATATTCAGTTCCCCCGTAAAGCCGACCTTACGGCTTATATGCATCTTATACTTTGTATACATCCAGACAATCCCGTATTCTTCGGGAAGGGTATCATTTCCCTTTTGGATATTGTGCATGTAATGGGTTGCCATGTCCTGAAAATAATTCATGTATCCCCGCAGCCCCACATATCCGTCTCTGTCGGCATCCCTGAATTGCGGGAGGTAAGTTTTTTCAAATATCATACCGCATCTCCACTTTCCTGTTAATCCGGGTTCCCCTCCTGCACCCCGTCAGGACACATAGCCCGGTCAAAAAATATTATACAGAAACCGGTCCCGCAGTACAAGAACCCATCGTGGAAATTTCCGTTTTTCATGTATCTCTGTCCATTCCCATGCACAAAGTACATGACCCTATTCTTTTACACCGCCAAGCGTCACGCCTTCTATGATGAATTTTGACAGGAACAGATATACAATAATAATCGGCACAATTGCAATCAGAATCATCATATATACTTTACCCATATCAAACTTTAAGAAGTCTGCACTTCTGAGACTTGCAATCATAATCGGCAGCGTCTGCTTTGACTTCGTTGTTATCACCAGTGCAGGAACAAAGTAATTGTTCCAGGAACCAACGAATGAGAAAATGGCCTGTACTGCTATCGCCGGTTTCAGAATGGGCATCACGATGGAATTAAAGGTACGGAACTCACCCGAACCGTCAATTCTGGCTGCCTCTACCAGTGATAGCGGCAGTGAGGACTGCATATAGCTGTACATAAAGTAAAAAACTGCCGGTGATGCAATGGAAGGTATGATCAGAGGAAGCAATGTATCATCCAGATGCATACCCGTAATCAGGCGCAGGAAACCGAGAGCGCATACCTGCGTCGGCATAACCAAAATCATCATAATAAACATAAAAGCCGGTTTCTTTAGTCTGAAGTCATAAGCATACAGCCCGTAAGCCGTCATTGCCGAAAAATAAGTACTGAGCACCGCACTTCCGCCCGATACGATCAAGCTGTTAAGAATCCCCTTAAAAACCGGAACATTGGCATCATTCATTACATTTTTAAAGTTTTCAAAAAAATTTGTTCCCGGCAGGAAAGAAAAGCCTTTCTGCAGTTCTATATGCGTCCTGGATGCATTCACAATTAGTATATAGAAGAAAAACAGGCACAGGAACGACAAAAATAGTAACAGGACATGCGCGGCGATCGTACGCCCATAGGAATGTTTCGTTTCTCTCATTATCCTCTCGCCTCCTTCTTTGCAAGTTTCTTCTGCTTCTTTGCAGCCGCCTTTGACCCATCCGGATCATCCACATTCATCGTTCTGTATACAATAAAGCAGAGAATTGCACTGACGATGAACAGGTATACGGACAAAGCTCCCGCCATACCGTAATTCTTACTTGCCAGATGGTTATTCAGATACATGATCAGAGTCATGGATGTTCTGTCCGGATTTCCCGAACCGCCTGTTAAGACTTGGGGCACATCAAACATCTGCAGACCGCCGATCATAGACGTAATCATCGTATATGCCAGAATCGGCCTGATTAACGGCAGTGTAATCTTAAAGAAAATCTGCCTGGGATTGCATCCGTCTATCTCCGCCGCTTCAAAAAGCGAAGGGCTGACACCCATAATAGCTGCCATCAGCATGATTGTCGTATTACCGAACCACATCAGAAAGTTCATCAATCCGATCAGACCTCTAGTTCCTCCCACGCTGGCCATAAATCTTATGGGTTCTGCCGCAATCCCATGATTCACAAGGAAGGAATTTACCGGCCCGGTATCCGAGAACAGCGTAAAGAACAGCATGGAAAAAGCAGCCGCCATAATCAGGTTCGGAAGATAGATAACTACTTTAAAAAACTGTTTTGCCCTGATCTTTAACCTTGCGTCAACAAACCATGAAGCCAGCAGCAGCGATATTACAATCTGCGGGACAAATCCGATTACCCACAGAATAAAGGTATTAGCCGCATATTTCGGCAGGTCTGTTGCAAGAAGTTCTATGTAATTCTTAAGTCCGGTAAAGTTCGGACCGATTTCCTTAAGTCCGGAGCGGTAATATTCATAAAAACTATAGCGTACGGTATCCAGCAGCGGAATAAAGGAAAAAATAAAAAACGATGCAAAAAATGGAAGAATAAAAACATAACCCCATTTTTCATAGGTTACTGTTTTCTTCTTGGAAGTTTTTTCCTTCATGGTATCATATCCTTTCACAAACAATGATCGCCTCTTTACGCAATCCATTTTCCGTTAAGTTAAAGGAGGCAGGCGAATGCCCGCCCCCTTTCCAGTAACTCTGAATCAAAATCATCCGTTCCAGAAGTTTATGGACAAATTATCAGGGCCATACAACCTCTGTGATTTCCGGGTAAAGTTCCTTAATTGCCGTTTCAAAGTTGCCCTTTGCAGTATCCAGATCAATGTTTCCGTCAAAGTAATCGCCGAAAGCATTCTGAATCTGCTCATTGCATCCCTGGTCATAAGCGGAAACATTGCTCATATCAATGGTCGGAGCCACCTCGGAGAACAGTGCAATATGATTCTGGCCCCCTAAGAATTCCGACTGGAAGTCAGGATCGGCAGCGATTTCCTGCATACCGGATACCGTATTGGTATAATCCTGAATAGAGCGGTTTTCTGTCATGGCTTTCATGATGCTCTTTGTACAGGTCAGCTTTATCATGACATCTTTCACCAGTGCCGGGTTATCGGTTCCTCTTGCCGCGGCAATCCACGTTCCGCCCCAGTAATAAGGCTGGGGACCCTGACATACTGCCCAGTCACCAAAACCTGCTTCACCGGCATTGCCTACCAACGTGAAATTGATTCCCCAAGTAGAATAGAAGAAACCGAACACCTTTCCGTCCGCACCCTGATCCTGTGCCCATGTATCACTCCAAAGCGAGGATTTATGATTATATCCTTTATCAGTAAATTCTTTAGTCTGCTCAATCCATGCCACAATGTTAGGGTCTACTGTAACTGTAGTTCCCTCCACCCACGGTTTGTCTACATTATTGGAGAATGTACGGAAGGAATCCTGATAACCGGAAAGCATGTAATAGCCTTTATCCTTTGCCTGCGTTGCTACCTCATTAAACTTACTCCAGTCAGCAAGCGCTGCCTGAACTTCATCCGGATCATCCGTCCCAAGAACCTCCTTGGCAATCGAACGCCTATAAGCAAACAGTCCGGGAGCTGCCTGCCAGGAAGCTGCCCTCTGCTGGCCGTTTGCATCCGAAACAATATCCTTTGTGTACTGATACTGATCGGCAAGATCGTCTGCCGTAATTCCCAGTTCGGAAAGCGGCACCGCAACATCTACGTCCTCACCGACATATTTCAATGCATAGTCAGCTTCCAGTAAGAAGATATCAATTTTATCATCATCTGACGCGCTGCCCTGTGCCATCAATGCTTCGTCCAGTTTATTCTGGTAATTGTTATCCGTCGTTGGATTAATGGTCCATTTCACTACCACACCGTTTGTCAGGGTTGTTGTAGATTTGTCATCGGAAACCGACTCTACATCCGGATAGTAATCATTGAATCGGCTTTGGAACTCATCATTCCAGCACCAGATATTGAGAACCGCCCCTTCTGTACCTCCCGCAGCAGCTTCCGTATCCGCTCCGCCTGTTTCCGCAGGTGCATTCGCGTCTGCAGGAGCATTCGCGTCCGCAGCGGAATTTCCTGCATCACCGGCTGATGATGAACCGGAGTTTCCTGAGCCGCATCCTGCCAAAGCGCCGGCTAACACAGCAGACGCAAGCACCATACCAAGTAACTTCTTCTTCATAAATATGTACCTCCTGTAATGAGTAAATGGTTTCATTCCGGAAATCAGTCTTTCCGTTAATTCTTATATAAATAACATATACTTTTTGCGCCTCACGATATATAAGAATAGTTTTAAAAATATCAAATTGATGTCTCAATCTTCATCTGCCTGAACGGTTACATGATCAGTTCAATTTCCGAGTGTTCTTTCAGTAATTCTGCCGGAATATAGTTTCCTTCTATTTCCTTCCCATTGACTATTAGCTTCCTGCATCCGGATTCCGCATGTTCCGGGTTTTTAACTGTAATATGCAGACGGTTCCCTCTGAAATCCTTCTCAATTTCAAAGCATTCCCATTCCTTCGGAATGGAGGGCGCAATCTTAAGTCCGTAGAAATCGGGACGCATACCCAGTATTCCTTCCACGCATCCTACCATAACCGTAGATGCCGTCCCTGTCAGCCAGTGCACATGGGAACGGCCAAAATGCGGACTGGCTTTTCCTTCCGTAAACTGTCCGTAACAGTATGGCTCCAGCCTGCGGATTTCCGCCCGGTCATTCTGCGCTGCCGGAGCATTTTCCATGAAATAAGTAAAAGCCCGTTCTCCATGCCCCCGCAATGCCTCCGCAAGTATTATCCATCCCTGTGACTGCGAAAAAATACCTGAATTTTCCTTTGTTCCCGGATTGTAAATCACGGCAAGCGCACCGTCAAAAGCATGTTCATGGTACGGCGGATCCATTAAAACCGCTCCGTATTCCGTGTTCAGTCTTTTAAATACCGTATCCAATGCCGTATCCGACTGTTCGTCCGTAGCAAGTCCGCTGATAACTGCCCAGCTCTGAGGATTCAGCCACATATTTGCTTCAGGGTCTGTACGTTTTCCAATGACTTCACCTTTTTCCGTAATGCCGCGGATAAACCGGTCTTCGTTCCAGCACAATTTCTGTATGACTGCTCCAAGTTCTTCCTGCTTTTCATCCAGATAACCGATATAATCCTGATCTTCTTTATATGCTGCAAACTTCTTCATAATTGACATGGCATAATAAAACTGCAGCGCCACAAAAGCAGATTCCCCTTCTTTGCCAAGCCTTAAACAGTCATTCCAGTCCGCATACAATCCGGCGGGCATACCATGTTTTCCCAAATGATCCATGGAAAAACCAATGGCACGTTTCAGATGTTCATACACCGTACCTTCGTCTTTATTGGCAAAAGGGATCACTTCATCAATAAAGGAAAGATCTCCTGCTTCGGAAACATATTTATAGACCGTCGGAAACAGCCACAGAGCATCATCTGCCCGATATGCAGGATGACCCGTTTCCTTTACATAAGACGGATCATCGGGTGTATCCTCATGCCCTGCCTGATGGGTAAACTTTACAAGCGGCAGACCTCCTCCGTTATCCACCTGCGCGGAAAGCATAAAACGGATTTTCTCTACCGCCATTTCCGGCGCCAGATGGATGACTCCCTGAATATCCTGTACCGTATCACGGTATCCGTATCCGTTGCGGAGACCGCAGTAAATAAATGAAGCCGCACGTGACCAGATAAAAGTCATAAAGCAGTTATAGGCATTCCATGTATTGATCATGGTATTGAATTCCGGACTGGGAGTTCTGACCTGGAAATGAGAGAGTTTTCCATGCCAGTAAGCGGTCAGCTCCTCCAACTCTTTCCGGCAGGCTTCTCCGGGATCCTGATACTGTTTCAGAATATTTTCCGCTTCTGCATCCTTTTTCATCCCCAGAACAAAAGCAATATTTCCTGATTCGCCCGGCGCCAATATCATTTGTGAAGAAAGAGCGCCGCAGCTGTTCTCATTATAATTAAGCTCTCCGCCAAGCTCCCCCCGTGTTACACCGTCAGGATTGCCATAGCCGTGATACCTCCCGATAAATTTCTCTTTATCTCCGCAGTAGGAAGAAACTTCCGCTCCTGCCAGCCCCAGAAAACGTTCGATCACAATTTTGTCATCTACATCTTCCCCTTCCTCCAAACAATCCAGATTGCCATGGATCACCTGACGGATTCGGTTTCCCTCAAAAGAAGTTCTGGTAATAAACTGGGAATACTGCAGATTCACCTGATCATTTTCATAGTTATTGACATTGGTAAATTCCGCATAGCCTGTAATTGTCAGATTTCTTTCCAGTTCGGAAAGATTCGTCAGTTTCAGGTTCCAGACCTCATAAGATTTATGAAGCGGCACATAATAAGAAACCTCGGAATGAATCCCACTGTAATCCGCAATCATTCTCGTATATGCCGTTCCGTGCCGGCATTCACTTTTATAAGTTTCCAGCTCCTTTCCGACAGGCTGCCACGAAGCCGACCAATAATCCCTGCTCTCATTATCACGGATATAAATATAGCGTCCCGGCTGATCGAAATTATTGAAAATATAGCGCAGAATCCTGCCATTTGCGCCGGATTTCGCAAAACTATATCCACCGGCATTATTGGAAATCACAGCGCCGTATTCCGGAGAACCAAGATAATTTGCCCAAGGTGCCGGCGTATCCGGCCTTTCAATTACATATTCCCGTTTCGCATCATCAAAATAACCAAACTTCATATTCATCCTCCCTGTTTTAATTTTCCATGTAATTTGATTTCAAATTTCAACAGTTCCGATTATAGCCCCATCTCCCGCTTCCATATACAAGGTTATATACAAAAATATCAAAATTATGATATAATGTACGCACAGGCAATGAGCAGTGCGCAGACATAAAATGGAAAAATGGCAGCCTGCTGACACTTTTTCCACCTTATGTCTGATAGGGCGTAGCCCGCGGGCAAGCGGCACTGCGGCGTTCCTATCAAGAACACTTAATAAGGGAAAACAACATGAATTTACGAAATGAATGGTTTCAGGAAGAACTGCAAAAGAGTGAGGAATCTCTCTCCCACCGCCCATTGGAAGAAGAATATTCTTTTTATCAGGCCGTCAGTTCCGGGGACACAGACTTTGTACAAAAGAACTGCCAGGAAAACGCTTTTACCAATCCGGACGGAATGGGTATCCTCTCTACCAATCCCCTGACCAATATAAAATATCATTTTGTTGTCACAGTTGCCATGATCACAAGACGCTGTGTAGAGGCAGGCATGGAACTGGAGCAGGCATTCCGTCTCAGCGACTTCTATATTTTGAAAATGGATGCCTGCACTTCCATTGAAGCCATTTCAAAACTTCACAAGCAAATGGCTCTTGACTATACAAGAAAAATGATGCTGGTGAAAAAAAGCACCGTGATATCAAAGCCTATCGTCCAATGCATGGACTATATCTACAGCCACATCAACTGCCGGATCACCGTAGATGAACTTGCCGCCCATGCAGGGCTTTCCCCCAGCTATCTTTCCAGGCTTTTTAAAAAAGAGCTTAACATTTCCGTCAGTGATTATATTTGCGAAATGAAAATCGAAAAAGCGCAGCATCTGTTAAGATATTCCGATTACAGCCTGATTGAAATTGCCAATTATCTGGCATTTTCCTCTCAGAGCCACTTTATCCAGACCTTTAAGAAGATGGTTGGCGTGACTCCGAAAAAATACCGCGACCACTATTACCGCATTTCGTGGTAACAGTGGTCCCTGCCCGTAACAGCTCAGATACCTTACTGTTACCCCGCTTCAATTTTCCGGAAAACAAAACCCATACCGGTACGCACCGGGCTGTCCATGCCTTCAGTTCTCGTCTATGCGGCGTACCAGCTCTACGGTGATTTTGTGCAGACTGCCATCCATAGTCTTCACTGCCTCCCGTCCGATAAGAACCTGTGTCCCATCGGCAGTCTGCAATGCCTTCCCGTCACAGTCCGCCGCCCCGATTCCGTAATCTCCGAATTCCAGGTCCTCTGTATTTTTTAAAGTCACTTCAAAGGCTTTCTCTGCAAAACAGAAGCTGATAGAAGCTGTTTTATTTTTATCAAACTGCTTTTTCAGAAGTTTCGGTTTTATCACCAAATCTCCTGCTTCCCCGTGAACTCCGAATACTTCCGTTATCATAGTCATCATATACCAGCTTGCCGCGCCCGTCAGATAATGATACATCCCCCGTCCTTCACTGTTGAAATATTCCGGAATACCGGGATAGATTCTGCTTGTGTCAAAATCAAGCGCTGTATCCGCCAGCGTCTGAAGCGCCTGACAGCCCTCTTTTGCAAATCCTCTTTTATAAAGCGCATTTGCATACATTACCGTCATATGGGAAAATACGGCTCCGTTCTCTTTCTCCCCATACGCAAATCCGAACATTCTTCCCATATCAAACTTAAGTTCCTTAAAATCCGTATTCAGCCGGTAACCGCCAATGGAAGCGTCATACAGATAATGGTCTGCACTTTTGCAGATCTGACTTATCTGTTCCTCGGATGCCGTTCCGCTCATAATGGCAAATACCTGCCCTGTCAGCATCATCCGTACGCCTTTTTCGGAAATGCCTTCCACTGCATTTTTATGGTTATCGTAATAACTGTTGAACCATCCTTCCCCATCTTCTCCCTGAATCCACTCTGTGCTGCGGATGTGCTCCATCAGCCAGTCCGCTTTATTGGTCAGATTTTCTATCAGGCTGTCCACCGGCACCTGTATCTTCTTCCCGCTGATATTATGCCTGCACCGATCTGTGTACTCCTTTAAGACAGCCTGTTTTGCCTCTGTATTTTCATAAATTCCCGCATCATCTTTCAGTAAAACACTGATTTCTTCCAAAAGCTCTGCTTCCGTATAGGATAATCTGTCTCTTAGCAGACGCAGACAGTCCGCAAGCTGCTTCAGATTCCCTGCATAAGCACAGGTAAACGCTACACTCTCACCGTTGTCCGCCGCCATATCCAGCGCATCATTCCAATCCGCGCCGCGCAGACGCATTTCATTATGCTCCCCCACTTCATAGAACGCACACAGATGCTCCACCAGAAGATGTTCCAGAATCGTTCCTGCATATACACTGCCGTCTGCAGTTTTCTGCCGCATACCGTATCCGTCCTTCCAATCCATGTCAATATCCGTACCCCGCGCTGCCTGCGCATCCTTAAAGTAGTTCACCTTTTCCAGCAGAATCTCCAAATCTCCGGTCTGGTCAAGATAAAGCCTGGTTGTCAGAAACGGCCAGACCCCATGATCCATCCAGACACGGCTGATTCCATTTCTGTCTGCAATAAATTCCCCCTGCCCGCTCCCTATAATAGTAGCATTGGTTCCGTCTATCCGTACTCCGCCGTAATTGCTGACCACCATCTGACGTACTCCTCCGGGATCCATTAACAGAAGGGAAAGGCAGTCCTGCCATAAATCCCTCCATCCCCTTCCTCCTCTCCCATAGTCATGATGGGGCAGGAAAGAACATCCGTAGAGACGCCTTAAAAACGGCTGGAAACTTACCCACCGCATAAAGAGGTCAAAGCGGTCATCTCCGGTATGATATCTGACATTTACTTTCTTCTGCCAGTATTCCTTTACCTCCTTAAGCGCCTGCTCTGCTTTCACTGAAGAAGCATATCTTGCGATAATCTCCCCCGTTTCTTCTTCCTGTCCGGCAATTCCCATGAGGATAACATATTCTGCGGTTTCCTCCGGTTTCAGCGTGATCTGCGCAAAACGGATGCCTCCCACTGCCTCTTTCCCGGCAGTCTCCACTCCCGGCGGCATACCCTCCCGGTTTCTGTAAACTGCCTCCGGATGGGTAAAAGTGCCGCCTTCCCCGATAAAAGCATCCACCGTCGGATAAAAGGAAACAGGTTCCCTGCCATTTCCTGCGGCTCCTGCCACAAAATATGTCAGATGATTTCTCCGATGCCCTTTTTCATCAAAAGACATGGTGGGCGTCACCGTGATACCATATTGCTGTGTATGGATTCTGTGCAGCATGGATGTAACATTTCTATGATCCCTGATATTATCCGCACTTCTCCCATAAATGGGAACAGCTGCAACCGGTATGATTTTCTGCTCTGTTTTTGCCGTATTGCGCAGCGCCACATGCATGATTTCCACATTGTCGCCTACCGGAATAAAAGAGGTAATCTCTGCTTCCAGTTTATATTTCTCCGAATTTCGCTTCACCGTCTGCCACATCAGCCCCGCAGTCAGTGTACAGGAATCCTGCGCTCCGGAAAATTTCTTATCTTCCGCTTCCGCCGATGCACCTGCTGCCGACCAGCATCCGGTTCCTTCTATAATGCACCAGAAATTCCTTGTCGACCTGTTATTATGCAGATTTTCTGCGCTTACAGGCTCCAGTAAAAAAGCCTCCTGATTGATTTTACTATCGCCGCCTAAATTTGGCGTGACAGAACTCTTTAATCCCTTTTCTCCTGCAATCGGAAAATAAAGATAACTGTAATTCTCCGGCTGCTCTATGGAAAAAGTTCCATCCATGTCTGTAAATCGTATGGTTTCCATCTGCGTTACCCCCTGCTTTCTGTATTTTTATCATCCTGAATTTTAAAAACTCCAATCTGCTGTGCCAGTTCCTGTGCGGAATTTTTCAGTTCCCCGGATTCTTTCGCCACATCTTCGCTATGGATCATCAGCCCGTCCGCCTGTTCCACCAGAATATCCGAAGATGCCAGTATCTCCTGGGAGCTTGCCGCCTGTTCTTCGGAAATCGCAGCAACATCCCTTGCCACATCTTCCACCCGGTCTACCTTCTGTATCATCTGCCGGACCAAATCCCCCACCGAAAGAATATTTTCAAAAATGACGTCAAACGTTCTTACTGCATTTCCAATCAGCACACTGCTGCTGTTGATATTACCCACACTGTCGTTTGCCTGATTCACAACATCGCCGATTAATGCCTTTATCTCCAGAATCAGGTTATCAATATCCCGGACAGATTCGGCGCTTGTCTGTGCCAGTTTGCCGACTTCTACTGCCACCACGGCAAATCCTCTCCCTGCCTCACCTGCACGCGCTGCTTCAATCGATGCATTCAGCGACAGCAGGTTGGTTTCTTCGGCGATATTGCTGATTGTTCTTGTGATACTTATAATCTCCTCCGAGGCTTTCCCCACCTTATGGATTGCACTCTGCAGTCTGGTCACGGAACTGTTGATATTCTGCATTGCCGTACTTACATCCTGCATTGCTTCCTTGCCTTTGCGGGAAATATCAACCGTTTCTTTCATTTTGCAGTTAACGCCTTCTCCGTCATTTCTCGTTTCTTCCACAAGTGTTGCCAGTGTTGTTGCACTGTGTGCAATTTCGTTTACGGATATCGAAAGCTCCTCTACTGTTTTATTAAGTTCCTTCATGGATTGATTCTGGTGCCTAGAAGCATCAAACATCTGGCCGGAAATTTCCCTGCTCTCATCCGCCTGTCTGTGAAGCGTACCGGAAACACCATGGATAGAAGCAATCATGCCGCACATAACAGCAATAAACTTCTCTACGCACCGGCCCATCACTCCGATTTCATCATTGCCTGCCATCTGGCTGTGAACTGTAAAATCACCATCCGTCATGGCAGTGATAACCTCCGTCAGACTCTTTACCGGATTGATAATCATATGTACAATCCGCTCTATCAGTATAGTCAGTGCAATGACGGAAACCACCCCGAAAAGAATCATGATATTCCTGAGATGATTCAAATCACTGTAAATAGTTTTCGTTGGAATATAGGATACCAGTACCCACTCCGTTCCCTCTACTTCTTCAAAAACCGACATATTCCCATATATTTCAGCCAGTTCAAGTTCATTGTGCGATATCTTGTCTGCTACGGCACGCATAAACGCGTCATCCAGTTCACTCAGTTTTGCGGATATCAGGCTGGTATCCCGGGATGCCAGAATCGTAAGATCTTCCGCATTCACCAAAAAGGCTTCCGCGCCTTCCATTTTAATAAAACTGTTTACATATACACTGACTTTATCCAAAGATAAATCGACCGAAAGCACGCGCACATCATCCGAATACGTCTTCAGCATCCCGCAGGCGCTGATGACCTGCTCTCCGTTTTCCTTTGTATAGGCATTCGTAAATCCCATGTTTACTCTGCCAAGCCCTTCCTGAAACCATTCCGTCTGTGTCACATCAGCTGCCGAACCTTCCGCCTGACTGTCTGTGGAAGCAGCCTCCCCCACCCTGACCATTGACACATTGCTTATCCTTATTCCCGCGGTGGAACCCGCTGCTCCCAGATTAAAATCCAGACGTCCGTTGGCATCATGATTATCCGTCATGGTAAACTCATAGGTAAAAGTCTGCTTTTCCGTTGTCAGACTGACCGTCTGGTCTTCCAGATAACGCTTATAATCGCGGTCAGGCGCCGATACGCCCACACGCATGGTTCTGTCTTCGTCCGCATAAGCATCAAAGCTGACCCTGTACACACCCTGTCTTTGAACCGGGAGATCCGCCTGCACCAGCTGGACACTGTAATCTACTGTCCCTTCATTATCAGTCTGAATGAAAATCTCATGATCCCGGATTTCCGCTGCCGCCTCTCCCTCAAGCGCTGTGAGGAACTGCCAGCCCTTATCATCTGTCAAATCCTCAGAAACAGCAAAATCACCATTGTTCATATAGTTTCCGTTCTCATCCGGTTCCCGCAAAACCACGTTCCTTCCAGGTCTTCCCACTTCCTGCCCGGTATAAAGCGTGCCGTCCGCATCAGCCACATACAGCCCGCCCGGATAATCACTGTCAAAACCGCAATAAGCATCGAGAAAAGTCTGCATCTGGTCACGGTCAAAATTCATCCACTCCAGCGCCTGTTTCTGAACCTGAAAAGAAGTCAGATTCTGATTCAGCCACGATTCAATCTCCGTGGCCTGACTCTCTACGGATGTCTTCAGCAGTTCTTCTGCATTTGACTGAATCACATTCTTCGATACATAATAGGACAGACCTGCAAGCACTATTACAATCACAGCTACTACAGGCAGTATAATCCCCAATAGCTTTGTTTTGATTGAAACAAACTTTCCCTGCCCCTGCTTCTCCTTTTTCATAGGAACACCTCCGGATTTTATATCCTTAATTTTTCAAGCTGTAAATAAATTCACAGACTACCTGTATTGCTCCACATTCCCGGCATCTACCTTTTCAAAAGGAATCAGGATATATTTTCCATCCTCTGTGGCACCTTCTATTTCTTTCACTGACTGTCCGGCCGCCAGCTTTTCTGCCGCACTTACTGCAGCAGCTATCTGGTCAGACATTGCCTGATATACCGTGAAATCCATTCTTCCGTCAGCGATTGCCTGACATCCGCCAGCCGAAGCATCTACCCCCAGAAAGAAAACAGAATCCATGGCAAGTCCTGCTTCTTCACAGGCTGCAACCGCACCAAGCGCCATATCATCATTATTTGCCGCCACACAGTCAAACGTTCTCCCGGTTCTTAAGAACATCTCCATCAGTTCTCTGGCAGTCTCCTCATTATAATCTGCAAAATCTTCAAATACATAGTTGATTTTTTTACCGCTTGCCTTCAGCGTCTGCTTCAGTCCGCTCGTCCTGCCATTGGTGCCGGAAGCGCCTTTTGGTCCCTTTAATATTACGATATTAATTTCATCCTTACCTCCAAGTTTTTCCAAGATATATTCCGCCTGATACTGACCTGCCATATATTCATCCGATGCCACATAAATATAACGGTCTTTTTCCAATTGCCCCTCATCCGGCGCATTGTTGATAAATACCATGGGGGTATCTCCTGCGGCTGCTTTCAGCTCCGTCACAATATCAGAAGAAACCGGTCCGCACAAAAATACGTCACAGCCCTGGGTAAGAGCATTTTTAATCTGGGCATCCTGCGTCTCAACGGAATTTTCCGCATAACCCACATCAAATTCCAGCCCCCGCATCTTCGCCTGATCTTCCAGCTGCTCCGCCCATCCTTCATAATAAGTACCGCTTTCTATTGCGGCATAATATACTTTCACACCATCTGCTGTATCTGCCTTCTGACAGCCAATGAATAAGGAAGAAACAATTGCCGCTGCCATTAACATTGCACCCATTCTTTTTTTCATCATATACACCTGCTTATTTTTGTAACAGCTCAGATACCTTCCCTGTTACAGGTATCCGCCCATTCCAAATCGCTTTGTTTTTTCCTATTTTATTTATATTTTATGGAAACATATATCAGAAAAATGAGAAAAATGTTAAATACATGCCATGATATGGCAGACCTTAAACTGCTCCTCGATGGAGCGGATACTTTCAGCCGGTGCTCTTTCGCACGACCAGCGCCGAATGCGCGTACCGGACATCATAGATGTTCTACAAGGACACAAAAAAGATGATTGGTACATACACTTAAGATGTTCCAATCATCTTTTAAAAGTTCTCCAAATCTCTATATTAGATACGATAACGGAATAGCATCTAAGTCTACTCTCTGTCCCAGCTACTGCTTCAGCAACACGCCTTACGTGATTACCATTGCATCTATAAACGTTAGATGCGAATCATATCGAATTGCTCGTATAAAAATTCCTGTAACAGTTCAGGTGCCTTCACTGTTACAGGTATCCGCCCTTTTCCTGTAAAAACTATTTCCTCATTCCGCACGCTTTCGCTATCAATTCCAATGCAGGCAGTGCATTTCCGTCATAATCAAACAGCCCCTGGTTCGCCCACTCATTTCCACAGGGACCGGGATCTCCCATATACTCCAGCGATTCCGGTGTTGCCCAGCCGCATCCCTTCACAGGCAGCCATGCCGGTTCCCAATAAAAATAACCAAGACCCAGACCATTTTTCACACCGGCTACTTCCTTGATAAACCGCTCCATAAATGCACACTGCCCTTCCACCGTTGCCGGATATTCCAGTTTTTCCGTCAGTGCCGGTTTTGCAGCATATCCTTTGCGCTGTTGGGACTCCAACCCTTCATACTCTGCATAATCCTCTACCGTAAAAGGCTGGGACACTTCCACAACCACCATCGGCTTTCCGTAGCGGTCGGCAAGCATATTCATATTGTCGATCAATCCCTGCATTTTGCCATTCCACACCGGATAGTAGGACATTCCGATGATTTCAAAATCTTCTCCGCCCCGCTCTCTGTAATTGTCAAACCAGTTCCGGTACAATTCCTGATCGTCACCATGATCCAGATGAAGCATTACCGGAATATCCCGGCTCACCTCCCGCACTCCGCGGATTCCGGCACTGACAAAACGCCGAATGTTATCATAATCCGGTATCTTCCCCTCCGGCCATAACAGGCCGTTGGTAATCTCATTTCCCACCTGTACCATATCTGGAAGGCAGCCGTTTTCCTTCATGGCAAGCAGTGTATCCCGCGTGTACTCATAAAGCGCCTTTTCCAGCTCATCCGCTTGATAGTCCTTCCACGCCTTCGGTTTTATCTGCTTGCCGGGATCCGTCCAAAAATCGCTGTAATGAAAATCCAGCAGGTATTTCAATCCTTCCGCCTGCACCTGTTTTGCCAGCCGCATGGTTACATCCAGATCATTCACCCCTGCCCCGTAAGACTTCCCATCTTCCGTATAAGGATTCAGCCACAGACGCAGCCGGATATAATTCACCCCATAGGATTTCAGAATTCCCGGCAGAGTCCCTTCCTTCCCCTGATCATAAAATTTTCCTCCGCACTTCACCACTTCTTCCATCGATGAAATATCCATACCATGTATAAATTCTCCCATTCCTTTCTTCCTTTCTTCCTTCCTTCTTACTCTTGTTTTTCCGGTACATTTCATCCATTACCGGTGATTCCGGCTGCCCCTGTTTTTCGGCTCTTTCCGGTTATTTCCTGTCTTTCAGCTATTTTCGGTTCTTTCCTTTTCTATTCAGTTATATCCGGTTCTCCAGTTATTTGATTTCTCCAATGATATTCATTCCTGCAGCATTTCTTCCACCACCTGGCCGGAAGAACCTTCTCCGTCTTTTCCGCATCTTTGAATGAGCCGGAGCACCGTACGAACTGCCGCTACTTTTTCACCAAAACCTTACACTCAAAAGGCTCCATCTCTATCCTTCCCTGCCATTCCCTTCCGGTATCTGCTTCCTTATAGGAACCGCTTCCTTCCACTTCCACCGTTTTCTCATTGTAATTCTGCAGGAAAATAAGATTGGTCTCCCCCTTACGCTCCGATACCGTTACGCCATACGGTAGTTTTGCCGCCAGCGGATTTTCCAGACCTGCCTGTTTCAGACATTCCCCATAAAAGGCATTCAGCAGCTCCTGCCCGAACTCTGCCGCCAGATAACAGACCGTTCCTTCTCCATAATGGTTCTCCGAAATGGCGGGCATTCCCTTATAAAAATCCTTTTCGTATACCGCAGCAGCCTTTGCCGTCTCCGCATATACTACCTCGCAAAACCTCCCGGCAGGATATTCCTTCCCCTGGTAAACCACACAATTGGAAAATTCTTCACTGGGCGCGTCGATTTCCTCCTGCCGGATGCCAAGCGCCTTCCGGAGCGGATGCTCTCCCGTAAAGCACAGATCCGTTTCATCCACGATACCGCTCCAATAAGTTGTAATATATATGCCTCCATTTTTTACATACTGCTCCACCTTTTTGGCATACCCCTTTTTATACAGATAATTCAGCGGGGCAGTTACCAGACGATAGCCCTCCAGTTCTTCGTCCATGCTGATGATATCCACATCAATTCCGGCTTCCCAGAACGCACGGTAATGCTGCAAGAAAACTTTCTGGTAATCCATATCCAGTCTCGGTCCGGTAGAATCTTCCAAAGCCCACCAGTTTTCCCAATCAAAAATCATCGCCGCTTTCGGCTGGTTACAGGACTGACGGATCAGCGTATCCAGCTTTTCCAGCCTTTCCCCAACTCCGGCCACATCACGGAATGTCCTTGTATTCTCACCGTTTTTATGATCCAGCACCGCACCATGGAATTTCTCAAAAGCTCCTCTTCCCTTTCTCCACTGAAAATACTGCACCGTGTTGGAACCATGCGCTACCGCCTGCATAGAAGAAAGCATATGCATCCCCGGACGTTTTAATGGATTGTTTTCCCTCCAGTTTACCATGGAAGGCACGCTCTCCATCAGCATAAAGGGCGCTTTCTTCATACTCCGCATCATGCTGTGGTATGCCGCCGCTTTTACTGCTACCGGCACTTCATCCTTTCGTTTATGCCATGCCGGATAGGAATCCCATGAAACGACATCCAGCTCTTTCTGCATTTTGAAATAATCCAGCGGTTTGAAAAAAAACATAAAATTGGAGGTAGCAGGTAGTGCGGAATATTCCCTGACAGAAGCAATTTCCCATTTCAGGAAATCCGTCATCTGATGGGTTACAAAACGGTGCCAGTCCAGATTCAGTCCATGCAGCAGACACTCCCCCCGGGGAACCGGGCTGTGTATCTGCTCCCAGTCGGTGTACACATGGCTCCAGAATACTGTCCACCATGCTTTATTTAATGCTTCCAGCGTCCCGTATCTTTCCCGCAGCCATTCCCGGAACGCCTGCTGGCACTGCTCGCAATGGCAGGCGCTGTCCGAGAAATTTCCGCCCATTTCATTGGAAATATGCCACATCAGTATCCCCGGATGCTTTCCTGCCATCTGTGCCAGCTTCTGATCAATCTGCCTGGTCTTTTCCCGCATTTTCACAGAAGTATAGCAGAAATTATGGCGTCTGCCGGGCAGATTTCTCCCCCCGTCCTCACGTACCTGCATCGTTTCAGGATAACGGCTGGTCAGCCAGTGGGGCATCCCTCCGGTAGGGGTCGCCAGCACAGTATATATTCCGTTCTCATACAGTCTGTCAATGATTTCCTCCAGCCACCCCAGACGGTATTCTCCTTCGGACGGCTCCAGCACCGCCCATGAAAAAACCCCCAGCGTCACACAGTTTACACGGGCCTTTTTCATCAATTCGATATCTTCCTGCAACACCTCCGGACAATCCAGCCACTGCTCCGGATTATAATCCCCGCCGTGAAGCACTTTCCCAAATTCCATCTTCATCCTCCATTCCTATGCCGTTCCTTCTCCGCATGGGCAAACCGCACTAAATTTTTTGCTTAGAAACATTCCCTACTTCCATATATTCTCATTATTCCTATCATACATCATAAGAATAGCGCCCGCAACCATAATATGTTACGGACGCTTCCCTCGCTCCATTCCGCTGTAACAGTTCAGATACCTTCACGGTTACAGGTATCCGCCCATTCCGGATCACGGAAGTTAATCAAAATCAAACTTCGTATATCTCTTTGCTATTGCACCATAACGGAACCTTGCCAGCTGGTTTTTCTCCAAAACATCTTCTTCCGTCCCCCGGTACTGGCATCTGATGCAATAATACTCTTTTTTATCCTTATCATAGAACATATCCAAATCCAAATCCCTCATAAAGCAAGAAGGACACCTATAATTTAATTTGCCTTTTCCAGCCTGAGCCATGTCGCAAATTCCTCCTTATCTTTCAGATTTTTGGTATATCCAAGGGTAAACATCGGTGAGAATGCATATCCTTCTTTTACATACCCCACGGCTTCCCCGTTCGATGCCTTCATGGATACCTTAGTTTCAATGGGCGGAATCACTGCGGATACTTCCGCTGCCCCTTCCTTTTCCATCTCCCTGCACTTGTACTCATAGGACAGCGTTTCCTGCCCACAGGCAAGAGTAATACCCGTCATATCCTCGGAATACTCCGTTGTTCCGTAACATGCCACCATGTATTCGTTAATTTCCACTTCGGCATCAGGATTGCTCATATTCAGAATCTTTCTCTCTATCTTAATATCGGAGCTTCCTTCTTCAAAGGAAATCACACTCTGCAATGTCACAGTTAAATCATAAAATTCAATTTCCACAGGATCCAGCGTCAGGATTCTTGTCTTTCCTTCCTTGGTAAAATGAGCTTTTGTACGGCACAGACACAAATCCACTTCCTCACCCTTATATTTCAGCTTCGCACTTCTGATTGTGCCTTCCCCTGCATAATGAGTGAAATATCCGGCACGGTACTTCTCCTGGATTAAGAACGGATAAGAGGCATCCGTCACATGCTTCGTACCGATACCAACCGGCCATTCCAGCTTCGCCGCATAAGGACGCAGATCCACGATAGCTCCGCCCTGGTCCATATTAACGCAGACCCTCATGTAGGGATCGCAGTACCAGAACAACTGCTTGTCCGAACCATACAGGATGTCTCTCCAGAGCGCACATTCCGGTTCTTCATAAGTCTTCTTCTCACGATAGTAATCTGCAAATTCCGCCATGGTCATATCTATCAGCTTACCTTCTTTTTTCAGGTTTCCGTAGTATGCCATGCCTTCTTCATAACTCTTCTTCAAAAGTTCATACGGTGCTTCCCAGCGTCCCATCTTATTCAGCCATGCAGGACCTACAAACATCATGTTATAAGCATAGCCGTTGTTGTATTTTTCCAGATCCCTGTACTGGTCAATCAGATTGAACAAATAAGGGAAATCCCAAGTCTCTGTATCGTAAATCATACCGCGCAGTACATTCTGGGGATGGGTGCCGAAATTGGAGCCGTTCCCGTCATAACATGCCAGCAAATCCCTGGATAAGTGAGGGATCGCCACGATGCCGCTGTCCTCTGCCTCATTTGCCGCCGGTGCATGGGTATTTTGTTTGGAAGGAATCCACGGATTCCACGGGCCGCCGTCCATAAACGTATACCATGAATTATTACAGGTATGATACGCCTTCGGACCTTCCTCCCAGCAGGTGGCAACCGCACACTTCACCATCGGATATTTCTCTTTGATATAGTTGGTCAAATCCGCATCCATGTAATAAGACCCGGTAGATTCCGGATAAAAACCGAAGGTATCATGGAATTTTCCGAACACATCATCCACAATGCGCTTCTTGTCCTCCATAGAAAACATCCAGATACAGAAGTCCTTTGTCTTATACTTCTCACGGAATTCCGTGCAGGGCAGTCCAAGCAGGGACAAGGAAATCTCGTCTCCATATTTCTCATGATGTTCCTTGGCAATCTGAATTGCTTCCTCATTAAATAATGAAGCATACGTCATCTGAATCGTTGTTTTCAACCCATTCTTATGGGCTGTCTCCTGCTGGTATTTGAAGATATCCAAAGACTCCGTAAGAAGCGCCGTCCTTCCGATATCTTCTTCTTTTCCATGTCCGGTTACTTTCTCCGCATATTCGGGAACCATTTCCGGCCGATGGATGATGTTTACAATAAAATCACTCATATTCTACCTCTGTTCCTGCCGACAACCGGCATATTTTTTTGAAAAACCTGTCTCATGCCATGGACCAGCCATGTCTGCACAGCCAATCCACGCACATGGGACAAACTGCTTTTAACCTTTCACGGAACCGCCTGTAACACCTTCTACATAGAACTTCTGCATGATCACAAACAGCGCGGAAATCGGTATGGACACCAGTACACCGCCCGCGCAGAACTGCGTAAAGTATGTGTTGATCAGACTCTTATCCAGCATATTGAACAAACCGATGGATACTGTCCACTTGGAGGAAATACCTGCATTCAGTATCATCTTTGCAAATACAAAATCCATCCACGGAGCCAGAAAGGAACTGATGACCGTATATACAATGATCGGCTGGCTCATAGGCACTACGACTTTATAGAAAATGGTCGCTTCACTTGCCCCGTCCAGATAAGCCGCTTCACGCAAAGACGCCGGAATCGTATCAAAAAATCCCTTTGCGATCAGGTAGCCCAAACCGGAAGATGCCGAATACACCAGCACCAGTCCCCAATGATTATTGGTCAGGTTCAGCGTACGGAGAATGAAATACACGGCGATCATGGACAAAAAGCCCGGAAACAGATTCAGGATAACACCGATATTCATCAAAGGTTTCCGCATCTTAAACCGCATACAGGAAGTTGCATATGCCACCATCAGCACAAACGCGCTGGAAATAATACAACTGCAGCACGCAACGATAAAGGTATTTTTAAACCAGTTCGGAAACTGCGCCACACTGTCTGCTGCAAACAGCAGGTTCTTATAATTGTTCAGTGTCCAATGTTCCGGGAAAAACGTGGAAGTATTCCTTCCCGGATAGGTACTAAAGGATGTTACAAACAGCCACACAATGGGAATCAACCATATAAATGCAAGGAATGCCAGCAATACATGCCTCCATATCATATCAATATATTTTTTCTTCATTACCGGTATGCCTCCTCTCTGTCACCCTGGATCAGGCGGTTAAACGAAACAAGGGTGAATACCGCACAGATCAGGAATACAATGATACCTATGGCAGACGCCATCTTGTAATTGTAATAGTCCTGCGTCAGGGTATACAGCCATGTGACGAGCAGATCCACTTCTTTTGCCTGCGAGTTTGCCATGAGCTGGTTCGTTGTGGTAAATACGCCATTGGTCAGCAGGAAGATCACGTTGAAGTTGTTTATGTTCTTTACAAAATCCGTAACCAGTGACGGTCCCGTAATAAACAGCACATAAGGCATCGTAATGTGTACAAAAATCTGTCTGGGAGTAGCCCCGTCAATCTTCGCGCTTTCCATCTGCTCAGTAGGAATGTTCATCAGAACGCCTGTTGCGATCAGCATCTGGTACGGCACGCCGACCCATATATTGATGATAACAATCATCACATGCGCCCATCCCGGCGCCGACAGGAACGGAATATAACTGGTGGAAATCGCCCCGATATCCCTCAGCCATCCGGTCAGTCCTATATTGGCACAGAACGTATTGGCAATACCGTTGTTAGCAAAGAAGTTCCGCACCAGCAGCAGGGATACGAACTGGGGAACCGCAATGGTAATGATAAAAAGCGTACGCCACATTCTCGGCAGCTTCGTATTCTTATGATTGATCAGCAGGGATAAAAGAATACCCCCGATATAAGTCGTAAAAGTAGCAAACACCGCCCATATGAGCGTCCATGCCAAAACCCTTACAAATGCATAGCCAAACGTAACTGTCAGACCGCCGCTGCTGAATAAATCCCTGAAGTTCCGGAAACCTACCCATGTAAACAATGCACTGGGAGGCATATGCTGCTGGTCATAATTCGTAAATGCCACTAAAAACAATACAAAAAACGGTATGACCGTGAATATGATAATACCTACCACCGGAAGCGTAAGCAGTGTGATGTGGAATTTCCTGTTTAAAAATTCCCTCATGTCTTCCCTGAATGTATTAATATGCTTTCCACTTTCTTCCAGCTTCTGCAGCTCAAAAGCATGAATGACATTATTCAGATATATGACGGCGAAAATAATCCATACAACAAAGCTGACCAGCGACATCAGCAAAATTAAAAAGGAATGATCGTAATCGTTAAATTCATTTTTCATTGTCATAACATTGAATACTGATTCCTGCTGTACCGTACCCAAAGTACTGAACTTCGACACATAGTCCAAAGCAAAGCCAAAAGTAAATGCTATGACCGCCACCTCAAAAATAGTGATCAGAATAGCTTTAATAAACTGTTTTCTTCTGCAATATCCGGCTCCCATCCAAAGCAGGGATAACTTTACAAAAATATCTCCTTGCGCTACCGCGGTTCCAAATTTTTTGAAAAAGCCTCCGATCGCACCGAAGAAGGAACCAAGTGCTGTTTTTACCCGCTCCATCTTTCCACCCCTTTCGTTCTACTTTTCTGCTCCATGTAACACAATCCCATCTTTCCTGGGAATAATCTAGGAGATAAAGGGGGCGTCGCTACGCAACTTCACAGCCTCGCGACGCCCCTTTTTCATTCATCCGCCTAAGCGTCTCAATTTTAACTGCCAGCCTGAAGGACTGGCTGCCGTTTATTGTACCGCTGCGCTGACACCTTCTACCATTGTATCCAGCGCGGTCTGGATTGCTGCGTCATCATCCCTTACAAGACTTCCCTGCGCGATCATTTCACCGAAAGTAGCTGTAGGATCCCAGAAGTTGCCGCCTACTGTCTGCACTACACCATATGCGGACTGTTCTGCCAATGCTGCGATTGCCACGTTCGCCGCTACTTCGCCGGAATCAGCCACTACCTTATTGGAAGGCCCAACTTCACGCGTTGCAAAACGGATTGCCTGATTTTCTTCATTGGTGATCCACTCTGCCAGCAGCGCTGCCCATCCTGCATTCTGGGAATAAGCATTTACCGCAACCATCTTATATCCTACTACGGCTGCCTGCTGAATCTCTTTGCCGCCTGCCGTAAAGGTAGGAAGTTTCGTTGCTGCATAGCCATCACCGAATGCTTCCTGTGCCGCAAGGGCATCCCATGTACCGGATACTGCCGCACAAAGCTGACCGGAAGCAATCTGGTTAGAGATATCACCATCCGCAACGGCAAGGAATGCACTGTTAGAAGCAATATCCAGCATACCCTTTGTTACTTCCACACCGCTTACGTCTGCCGTACCGTTCCAGTCGATTGCAGTGGTTCCGTCCGCATTCAGCCCTGTGGTAAATCCTGCACCATAGAAGAAAGATGCATTGTACCAGCCGGAAGCGATTGTCATGCCGACTTTCTTACCAGCCTCGCCCGCCTTTGTAAGCATGGCATCCCAACTTTTTACATCATCCGCACTGAGCACGCTGGAATCATAGAACAGAAAATACCCGTTGTCCGCGCTCATCGGGAATGCATAAAGGGTATTGTTATATGTAGATGCTTCTACTGCGCCATCCACATTCGCTGCCTTGATGTCTGCCACACTCTTGCCTGCATAGGCCTGCAATGCGCCATCCATTTCATCAATAGACTGCAATGCGCCTGCATTTACAAGGTCAACCAACTGGTCAGATGCGAAAGCATATACATCTGCTGCTGCTTCGATATCTGTCAGAACAGTATCTTTTGCAGTCGATTCAGACTCCACGCCGAGTTCAATGCTGAAGTTTGCATAGTCTGCGTAATGCTCTGCAAATGCATCAATCATCCCCTGAAGCATTGCCTGATCTTCTTCTGCCCCCCATATTCTGAGGCTTACATCCTGCTTTTCCGCCGGTACTTCTGCCTGTTCAGGCGCTGTCTCTGCCGGTGTCTCTGCCGGTGTCTCCGCAGCAGGCGCTGTTTCCGCCGGTGCGGAACTGTCTCCTGCAACTTCCGGATTCCCGCAGGCTGCCAGTGAGAACGTCATAGTTGCTGCAAGTAAAAATGCGGTCAACTTTTTCATATTCATATCTTTCTCCTCCTATCTTTCAGCGGCTTTGCGCTATTTGCGCAACCGCTTGTCTACTTTTTAATTTTATCAAGTCAGGGGAACTCTGTCAACTTATAAAATGTGCTGACATTCAAAAGCTATTTTTGTTAATTTTAAACAATTTTTTCAAAAAAGATTTTATTTCTTACTGTTTTTCCCGCGGAACACAGAAAACATATCAAGCGGTTGCCCTATGTCTTCTTTTACCCCTTTCCCGTACGCCCTTTTCCATTATTTGGTAGATTCTTTCAGGCTTATTTCATACTCCAGCACGGTTTTCCCCGCCACTTCTTTTCCGTCTATCAGCTCGAACAACACTCTGCACGCGGTACCTGCCAGCGCTCCGATGTCAAATTTCAGTGAGGATATCGTTACCGGATAATTTTCCAGTATCCTGCTGTAATGGCAGGATGCCACTTTCATGTCTTCCGGTATCCTTACCCCCCTGTCCGCCAGCATATGCACCACTTCATTGCAGATGAAATCATCCTGGCAGAGCATGCAGTCCGTTTTCTGTTCCAAAAGCCTGTCCACTGCTTTTTCAATCGTCACTTTGCTGTCCAGGTCAAGATATACGATATCCTCCTCCGGTCTCCTTCCGAACCGGCTGTAAGCTTCCGCAAATCCTTCATACCGGCGCCGGTTGACCATCTGCTCCATGCTGCCTCCCAAATAGGCGATATGTTCCATTCCCTTGGACAGAAGCACACTGGTCAGCTCCATGCACGCTCCGGCGTTATTATTGTCAACCTGAACCACTTCCTCATCCATCACCGTCCCGATCGTAACAAACGGTATCTTCTTTTCTTTTAGAAGCGGAACAAAACAGTCCTCCACATACGTACTGGTCAGTATCATTCCGTCCACTTTGCGGTTTAAGATCAGACGTTCCAAAGGTCTTGTATCCCTGCCATGCGTCACTACCACCAATATATCATAATCATTGGCCTGAGCCACTTCCTCCACTGCGTACATACAGGTATGGAAGAACGGCATATCTACCAGCGAATCGACTTTCGGAAGGATGATCGCGATATTATTCGTCCTCGCCTGCGCAAGACTCTGTGCCACGGCATTCGGATAGTAGCCGTTTTCCTCAATATACTTCAGAACCCTTTCCCTTGTCTCTTTCCCAATCCTCCCCTTTCCTGATATCGCTCTGGAAACCGTACTGGTTGATACGCCCAGCGCTTTTGCCACATCATGAATCGTCTTCATCCCGTTATCCTTTCCCTTCATCGCGCAAACGTTTGCTTTTATGATAACAGTTCCGGAAAGACCACACAATCAGAATTTTGCACAATTACAGCTTATGAATTATGTGTAAATTTACTTTGGACTCCGGGAAATGTGTCCGTCACTGCTCCGCTTCCCCGCCACCGGATGCTGCTTTTGCTTTTTTTCCTTTCTCATAAACCTCCACTGCCGGGTCTTTCATTTCATATACGCGGTGCCATTCTTTTGTTTCCTCATTTTTTACCGTCTCCGAACGGTTTTTATAGAGAAAGCGCGTCAGGCTGTAACAGTCGATCCATATTTCATTATTTCCTTCTTTTTGGGATTCATCAAAAATAAGCTGCAGTCCCCAGTGCAGATGGGTTATATCAATGTTGTTCACGTTTTCCTTCTTACTGTAACCGGTATGCCCCATGTAACCGATCACCTGCCCTGCGGTCACTACGCTTCCTTCTTCCAATTCTTTAAAATAAGGGAAATTCTGCCTTAAATGCGCGTAATAATAGTAGCGTTTCCCGTCAAAACTGCGGATGCCCAGCCGCCAGCCTCCGTACTGGTTCCAGCCGATGGCTTCCACATAGCCGGACTCGATCGCTATGATGGGTGTACCCATATAAATATTATATTGAACAAAAAAAGAGCGGTGGCAAGTTCCGCTCTCTCTTTCCTAATCCTCTAAATATTGCTGAATGTGTTCCAGTACCCTGTCAATCTTGCTGTTTTTCTTTTCTACGTCTTCGCTGTCCCTTGCTTCTTTCAAATCGTCTTTTACAAAGTTCATAAGCAACTTCATTTCCTTTTCGCTAATTGCCATTTCGTCCATTACCTCCAACATTCTGTATTCTCCTTTCCGTTCATCAGATTTACTTGCCTCATCTGATAATACTCTTATAAACTATTGCGTCACTGCCGCCCCTTGTCATGGGAGATTTTATATAATAGGCTCCCCAGTTTCTTTGTCAATAAATGAAATTTTCAATTCAGCGTCCAAGGCTTCTGCTATCTTCTCCAATTCGGATACTTTGAATGTATTCCTTTTATGCTTATTATTCATGTTCTGCGGTGTCTGCCCTGTTTTACGGGCAAGCTCTGCTTCTGACATATTACCGCGCTTTACACGACATAAGTTAATATATTCACGGACATCTGTATACATCTTACCACCTCCATAATACAAATATATACTTTTATTTATATTTTGTCAATAAATTAGTTTGAAAAATATAAAAATTAATATATAAAACTGTTGACATTATATAAAAAATAGTGTATACTTGATATTATCAAGAGAGGAAAGGAGAAAATGCAGATGGACAAAAAAATAGGCAAGCTGATAAAAGTGGTTCGAGCACTCACACAACTTGCCCTTGAAATCGGAACTCTTATAGCAGTCGCCAAGATGATTGTAGAGAGTATCCGATAAGGAACGGGGAGGGAAACCTCCCCTACCTAAAAAGTAACACAGTCTGTCTGTAAAATCAATATGGTAAAGAATATTTTGAAACTTGTGGTGGCGGTTGTTTGGCTGGTTATCGTAGTAGTTGGTTTGGTCTTACTGTTTGTGTGAAATTATCAAAGGAACGGAGGATATGGAAATGAAGAATACATGGAATATTGTGCACGACTGCGATTTAGATGATGGAACACCAACAGAATGGTCTTTGAAAATAGCTGAAAATACATTTTATTGGATAGACGCTATGGCTGATTTTACATTTGATGTTATTGACAAAGACGGACACAGTGTTTTGAAAAACTGCCAGTCCTTAGCAAGTGCCAAAAGATGGGTAACAATCAATCTTCTATAATTAACCACGCCACCCACCCGGCGGGGATGCGCCGGGAGAAAGGAAGTTATGAGCAAATCAGAGTATATCGTTTGGAAATGTGAAACTATAGAGCAGATACGGGAAGAACATCCGGACTGGATCAATGAGCAGGTACAGAAATATTTTTCTGCTGTAAAAGTTGTTCTTGAAAGGAAAGGATATTTTGATTGATTTCATCCTGCCCCTGCCGGGTAATGCAGGGAGAAAGTGAGAAGAATATGAAGAGATACTGGTTTACAAATGAAGGTGGAGAAAATGTTTTGAATGATTTCCTTGGAACCGAAAAAGAAGCCGTTGAATACGCAGAAAAACAAGCAAGCGCATTAGGGCAAACAATCTATATAAATTGTGGAGAGGACATTGTTGATGTTGCATATGCGTAGGAGAACAGGCGGCAGTGTTATCCTGCCGCCCTCTTATTTATCCTGCCTTATTCTCCAAGACTTCCCACGTCCTCGGTCCGGCAATTCCGTCAATCACAAGATTGTTTTCCGCCTGGAACGCCCTGAGCGCTTCAAGGGTCTTTATACCGAAGATCCCGTCAATGGCGCCTACGCCGTATCCCCTGGCGGTAAGGCGCTGCTGTAAGTATGTAACATCCGCGCCGCGGCTTCCCATTTTCAGGGTTGTCCGCCCGCTTTCCTGTGCGCTTTCTGCTTTCTTCAGGAAAAGTTCCCTCTCCGCCTTCCTGCGCCGCGTCAGACCGGCAAGCACTTTTCCGCCGGCTTTGTTATACAATAGTATCTTGTCCGCTATCACCGCCCTGTTCCGCGTGCCGTTTGCGGTCAGCTGGTCAATGCTTCCGACATTATAGGCAAAGGAAACCAGTGCGTCAAATTCGTTCTGATTCCAGCTGTACTTACTGTACTTTTCCACTTTTTTTTCAAATTTTTCAAGATCAACTCTCAGGTATGCTTCTGCCTGCGCCGCTGTTATCTTCTGCCCCTGCCTGACATCCCCGGTATGTCCATAACCGATTGTCCATACTCCCGCCGGGCATTTATACGCGTCCAGCCGGCAGCCTTCAAATTGTTTGATTAAATTTATTCCGTTATCTGATATTTTCATCTTCTCACCTTTCCGCTCGTTATAAGCCGCTCCAGCTGTATCTGCTCATGGATATTTTCATAATCCGTTTTACTGTCACACTTTGCAGATACAAACAGGACATAACATATGGCGGCAATAACCAGTGCCGCCACAATCACTTTTTTCCTCATTTCCTTATCCTTTTCCAATCTGTGCGATGGCCTGTTTCACCTTATCATATCCGACCATCGCCCCGATCCAGTTGGCTATCCCCATCAGGGCCAGGTACACACTGTTCAGCGCGGTGAACGGCACCTGGAAATTTACATAATAGACTGCCGTCCCCCCGCATCCTACCGCCAGTGCGATAACCAGCACTACGATATTGGTCGCGTATCTAACACCCAGCCCGTCCAAAAAATTCTTCACTGCCTCTGTTGCCAGCGCCGTTACTGTTGCAGACGCCGTAAGCAATACCAAAAATACTGTTACTGTCATGATCATTCCTCACTTTCCAGGCTTTCAAGCCTTCCGATGTCCTTGTTTTTCCTGCAGTTCTCCACCTTGGCTTTCCATACAACGAAACCGGTATGCATGCCCAGTTCCGCATAGGCGCATGGCGGTATGGCCGCAAGCGCGCTCATGTCTGTTATGCCGAGGATCCCGCTTAAGGCAGTCAGGAGTACTACTGCCCCGACAATTACATGCACCGCTATGAAATTGTAGTAGTACATCCTGTCCGTGAATCCCCTGCGGAATGTTATACGTTTCATGTTCCACCTAATCGCTTTCCTGTTCGGCCACGATGCTCCTGTCGTGGTCCTTTATACGCTGCTCGGCTTTCTGAAAATTTTCAAAAGCCTGATTCAGTTCGCCGTTATGCTCCCCCTTGATGACTGCCTGGTACAGCCAGAACAGGAGCCTCCCCTGCGCATGCTGCAGGGCATCATTATAGGAAGCCCTTTTAATCCTGTTTTCCCTCCGCCTTCCTTCCTCTTCTTCGCGCCTGTCCAGCATCCTTTCCAAACGGCGGCGTATGAAATAAAAAACGATACCAGTAATCCCGGCACCGCCCACGAAACTTGAAATTATGATCGTTGCCACCTCAGAGGCACTCACCTTCATCACCCCCTGCCATCGCTTCCACCAGGCGGTCCAGATTGCCACCGAGCAGCCAGTCTATGATCTTATCCCATATTTTCCGCATTCTTTTTACCTCCGCGCAGATTATTTTTTAACTTTTACATTTAAACGCATTCATCCTTTTTCAGGTGCATCTGGAACACATGGATTAAAAGGCCGGCCAGCTGGGTATAATCCACCGAATAACTGTAATCCACAATTTCCTTTTTCCTGTTATATACAGGGGTTTTGGTAAGCAGGGCAAAATCTTCCGGCAGCCTGTATTTTTTAATCAGCGCTTCCACATCCTGTGCCATTAAACCGCAGTAGGTTCTGCTGCTGTCATATGTATACCGGAAAAACAGGACCTGCAGTTCCTTAACGAAACCCTCTATGTCATAATCATCAGGTTTTCTGAAATCTGTTTTAAGCCTCCTGTCAGACACCGAATTAAATCCCCCCGTGCTGTAAACACCGGCCCATCCGTACTCTGCCGTCCCCAGCTGCAGCATCCCGCTGGCATTTGGCGCAAACGCCCAGCTTCCGTCCCTTATACCGTACAGTATTTTGTATTCATCCTCCTGCGATGGCGCCAGTGTCAGTTCCTGCGGGCGGTTTGACTGTATATATGCACTGTTTTCCCACCGTACCGCATGGTTATACTTGAATACGATATCATTCTCGTTAATGGCCCCGATTCTGTAATACCTGTCGTCATGGTCATGTTCAAGGCTTTCCTGCCATTCCCTTTCTATTTTTTCTATTTTCTCTTTAGTTTCTTTTATATGCTTTTTTTCATCGTCCGATATAAAACGGTGGTCTGCATCCGTTTCCACATTTTCTGCCAGCACCCCGAAAGGAAATTTATGTATACTTCCGTTATGCTCCTGCCTTATTTCCCTTGTTACATTTTTATCCATTTCTCCACCCCGCTTCCGTATTCCCTGTCCGGTTCTTTTTCATTTAATTTTCTTTTCATTTTTACCTCCCTTTGTAAGTTTGACCATTACGCTGCTATAAATGCTGCGGAAAACCGTACCGGCTCGGTAGCGGATGCAGTACTCTCGCTTATTATTGCGACCACCCCGTTTGTGCCGATCCGGAACCAGCCTGCAGCCCCGAAAGCATTCAGCGTACCGGCTGTTTCTGTTTTTGGCCGGTATCCGGCCGGCAGTGTGGCCACACTGATCCATTTCATACGGTTTACGGCATCGTATATATAATTTTTGGAGCAGTATATGGTTACGATCTTCCCCCACTTTGCATAGCTGACAATACCGGCTGTCCCTGTGCTGACTTCCAGGCCGGCGGAATCCAGTTCCTCCTTAAGCTGTCTGCTCCCCTCCGCAACCTCATCCAGCTTCTTCTTGTCTGCCGCACTCATCAGGCCGTTTGCAGACTGTGTTGCCACGCCATAAGTGGTATTTGGCGGCTTCTTCCAGGTTCCATCCTCCCTCAAAAACTTGCTCGTTCCTTCGGTAGTTCCAGGAGACGGAACCAGTCCGGCTTTTGCACCACTTCCGGATTTAACAAAATTTGAGTAAGTTGTGTTGCTATCCGCCAACTCAATCTCGGTATCTCCGGACTGGTTCATGGTAAACGTACCTTTTTGAACGCCTGCCTGCTTTATCACAACCGTACCGTTGCCAACGTCTGGTATCTCAGACTTATCCGCTTTTTTTGCCACAGCGTCATTCCATTTTCTTTTCTCACTGGAAGTAACGTGCACCGTCCCGTTGGACAGGTGCGCCTGAAGTTCCACATCGCTCGCCCTGCTTCCGATGGAGTCCTGAAGCGCCGCGACCACGTCCCCGTTCTCTTCCATTGCGTCTGCTATCTCTTTCAACGTATCCATCGTTTCGGGGGCTCCGTTTACCAGTCCGGCAACCGCCCGGTCTGTATAGCCCGTGGCCTGCCGGTATGCGGCGTCGGAATACTCTTTTGCTTCCGCTAACGCGTGCCGTGCGCTTCCTTCCGCATCCGCGCCGACTTCCCCTGCGGTATATGCCGGTTTCTGCTCCTGTTTCGCCCATGCCGCTATATCCCCCTTTTCCAGCAGGCGGTTTACGATCCGGTCTGCTATCTCATCCAGAAGGGCCTGTACCGTGGTCTTCTGCTGTTTTGTCAGGTTATGTGTGTCCGACACACTGGTTTTTTCGGCTGATGTCTCCGGTATGAAAGGAACCCCTCCTGAGTACAACTGTTTTGAATCCATACAATCCTCCTTCCTTAGTATGGCAGTTCGCTTACTATAAAACGTATCTCGTTTGCCTCATATGGTGTTTCTGCGGTTCCTACCGTTACCTTCCCGTTCTCCCTGATTTTTTCCCATATCTCTTCGATATCTTTTTTAGTTGCCGTGACGATGTAAGGGTCTATCAGCAACTCCACGGAATCTCCATTTATTAATGCAATTTCCATCATGAGCCGTAGCTCATTCACCACTCCGTCTGTCACTGTTACCTTGGGAGTGTCCGGTGTATTTCCTACCGCGATCATGTGATTATCTTGATCAAACACGGCGATTTCCCTTATTGTGAATCCGCCTACCGTTCCGGGGCATACGGCTGTCACAATCAGTATGTTAGGAGAATCGCTGCATATCTCACACGAATTGATTTTTCCTCTCCACAACTCATTTTTCAATTCCGTCATCCCTGTTTCGGGCCGGTAGTACTCCCCGTTTCCATCACCAACTGCAAAATCAGTAATGATGACTTTTGTTCCGTTCTTTACGGCATTCATCATCAATGCGTTTCCTACGTCTGTAACTATTGACTCATATTCTTTTTCTGTTTCATGTACGGTAATCTTCCCTGCCATAAAATCCTCCTTACCTGCAAGCTATTCCTGTGTGTCCTCTCCTGCCCTCACCACACTTCCGTTTGCTGTCAATACACGCTTCTTTTCACCATCTTCTGTCAAAACATACACATCTTCCCCTGCGATCAGATCGGACGCTTCGACATACACACTGCTTTCAAAAATCACCGCCGCTGTCGGCCTGTCTTCCGTTATTATCTCAACACTTTTTGCAACTCTTGCCTTTATTTTTATTTCGCTGCCAATCCCTCCCGCTGCCACTGTTTTTATCTCCACCCTTTTATCGCACTGGAATATTATCGCTTCCAAATGGGACCGTGTGTTCTTCACCCCATACACGGACTGCAGAAATTCCATATAGCTTTCCAGTGAGATATCCCGGCTTGCCACATTCACAATCAGACGAAATAAATATGCATCCGCACCATACTCAAACCATTCTTCTATTTTTGCATTTTGGAAGACAAAATCCGACAGTTCCCGGACCGTAAACGGAGTCCCTGCCCTTGTGTACCACAAAAGGGTTTTCTTTATCATGGTTTTCTTTTCTTCCGGATCCAGCCATTTTCCATAGTACTTTGTCCTGAGTTCCACTGCCAGCAGGTCAAGGGCTTTTTCGTCCATGGAATCGATCATTGCATATACCCCTGCTTTTCCTGCGTTCTGCACAATACGTTTTACGGCATTGGAGATGGCGTAGCTCATTGCCTTAACCAGCGGGTCTCCTTTTATGCTGTCCGGAAGGATGTCCGTCATATGACTGTCATAAAAATCAATCACGTTCTATCCCCCCATATACAATATTCTGCGTTTCCATGACTGCCAGTCCCGTATCTCCCACCACCGTAAATACCGGCTCATCGATCTCCACTCTCTTTGCCCCTGCCTGGACCATCAGATGGCTTAAGTAGGACGGGTTGATATCCCTTCCTATCTGTTTTTTCTGCCAGTGTGAAAAACCCTGCACCGCCTCTTCCACGCCCCTGCGGATGGCGGCTTCCTTTGTCTTGTCACTTTCGTTTATCCAGTATTTTACTGACACGCGAAACCGGTATATTTCCGGAATGCCTACCGTAACCCTGTCCGTCAGCGGCCGGAGTTCTCCCCTCATCAGAAATTCCCCCACATCTTCCACCATGCCCTGTTCCGGTATTTCCCCGTCTCCGATCACGAACCGTATGTCCACATCGCCCGGAGAGGGGGATGTTACCTTTACGTCCGAAATGGAGGGATTGTATGTCTTTACCCAGTATTTATAGGCATCGTCCGGCCCTGCCACGGAATACTTGGACGGTGCCAGGTAAATCCTCTCCGCAAGATTTTCATCACTTTCAATCTCTGCTCCCCCGTCCGTTTTTTCCACATTCAGTACCCCTGCCACAAAAGGTATCTTATCCACAAGCGTTTTTATGCTTCCCTCAACATAACCGTTCCCCCCTTCACCCGCTTCCGTGCATACCGCCGGAATGTCTGCCGATATCTCCCCTGCCGGAATCACGCATTCCCCCTCCGTATAAAAAAACATGTTCCCTCCCGGCGAAACACGGGTTCCCATCGGAATTACCGTAGCCCCTTCCCTCGCTTCCGATAAGGTGAAACGCAATACCGTTCTCGCGGATGTTCCCGGATTCCGAGTAATTCCCTTCAGCGCTCCAAGGTTTTCCAAAAAATTTCCATACGAGTACTTCAGAAACGACTGCTTGGCTGCGTTGTCTATGTACCGCATTCCCTGATAAAGCTGTAATGCCGCCGCATACAACACCAGTCTCACAGGATCCGCTTTTGCAAGTACAATCTCCTGTCCTGTTATTTCCGCATACTTTTCCTGGAAATCCCTTATCAGCTGCTCCTTCATGTCTTCCAGCGTCATATCCTCTATAAAATTGATATCCGGATAATTTTCCAGCACCTTCAGGCTCATCCTGATTCCCCTCCCTTCACCAGTACGATTACCGGCTTCATTTTTCCGTTTTCCCCGTCAAACACATAACTGACTTCCTTTACCTTCACCCTTGTTTCGTACTCCCTTGTTTTCCTTATTACCTCAAAACTGTATTCCTGCTGTGCCACCGGCAGCGGCTTATCAATAAATTCCCAATTAAGGCCAAAGTTCCGGTCCAGCGGCTGGCTTCCTTCCCTCGTGGAGTACAGCATATTCAGGCAGCGGAGAATATCCTCCCTCTCCGGCCCGTCATAATCAAACTGTATTTTTATATCTTCTGCTGAAAACATGCCCGCCTCCTTATTACACGTATTCCTCCAATGTGACCGATACCGTGGCCATGGCCAGTTCCCCGCCGCTGTATACCGTATTCCATGCCTCGCTTATGGAAGTAACGGCAAAACGGTTCCCGCCTATGGACCTTCCCCCCACTATCAGGTAGTCAACCTCCCCCCTTTCCACCATGGCTTCCAGTTTTTCCAGCATTTCACGCGGGCGGACTCCGTACAGCGCATGAAAGGTCATCTTAAATGTTATTTTCCGCTTCCCTGGACCGTTAAACTCCATCTTTTCCCGTTTCCCTATTATGGAGTGGTTTCCCCACCTTCCGCTCACGTTCTGCGTAAAATCCCGGAAAGCAAGTATCCTCTTATCATTTGTTTCAAATATAATGCTTCCATATTTCCCTACCATGGTTCCATCCCCTACTTCCTTGCACTCCTGTCACCGTCCAGCGCTTCCAGCCGTTCCAGTATGGCGGAAAGGGTCGTTGCGAACTTCCCGTCTTCCAGCTCCACATCACTCCCTGCCGATAGTTTTATTCCATCACCGGCTTTTACCTCCAATGCCTCCACTGTCTCCAGTACGATTCCTTTTACCAGCGCCTCCAGCTGCCCGGAGTCCATTACAATTTTCACGTTATTGGCAATCCCGGCGGTGATGTCTTCCCCCTCCAGCCCTTCCACATGCACACTGCGGACAACGGCTTTATGCTCCGGACTTTCAAAACCCGTCCTTACATTCGCCGCTATGTTCACTTCCGGCCCTTCCAGATCCGTCCGGTCGATTCCGTGAAGCAGGACAACCGGTACCCTGACAAGATATTCACCGCTGTTTTCGTCGAACCGCACATATGCGGCTCCCTGCTTTTTTGAAAGTTCTTTCCTGTACAGCCCCTTCCCGTGTTCCGGCGGAATGTTCTTTTTGTTCCATATGGTTCCGATCACCACGCCCCTGCTGCTTCCGTTAGACATATGTACGACCAGAACCCGTTCCCCGATTTTCGGCATACAATATTCGTTGTTGAAATTGGCGTATGGAAGCCTGGCCGTTACTGCATCCGCCTTGTCCGTATATACAACCTGCATCATGCCGGTTTTGTAGTCAATGCTTGATACTTTCCCAATCCTTAATCCCGTTCCTGTCTTCCTCAATTTCCCGCCTCCCCCGGTGGTATTGTCAGCGTGGTGCCGGGGAATATCCAGTGCCCGTGACTGGAATCCTTTTTCCCCCTTTCCTTCGCCACGCTTTCTATGATTTCCATGTTCGCATTGTAAATGTCCTCATATTTCATCCCGCTTCCATAAAACTGTCCCGCAATCCTCCAAAGGGTGTCCCCCTGTACCACGGTATACTGTGTGCCTGCTGCGGCCCCGTCTGCCGCCGCCTGTTCTACCGTATTTATGGACGCGCTCTTTATGCGCGGCACAACCCTGTGCAGTTCCAGCTTTGTCTGACAGGTTCCGCTTCCGCTTTTCTTCGTGGATGCCTTGTCCACGTAATACTTTCCACTTATCTTTCCTCCCAGCCCTGTCACGTCAATGCAGGTTCCCGCCAAAACCTTCATATCCGTTTTCATGGTTATTTCCATCGTAACCGCTTTTTTATTTTCTTCGTTCAGCCTTGCAATCCCCTTCCGCTCCGCGTCCTCGATGCTGTCCGTATTTTCATTGATTTCCAGAATGCGGCTCCCGCCTCCTATCATCACGGAATATTCCTCTTCATCGTTCGGATCCGTAAACCGGATTGCCGCACCCGTATAAGTACCGGCCATCGTTGAATTATAACTCCATCCCGACATGTCTTTTTCGTCAATGCTTCTTACGCTTGCCCTGCCCTCATAAGTCTCCTCATCGAATATTATGATCTTACTGGCATATACCTTCATGGCAAGTCCGTAATCCCCGCATACCGAATACAGGAATTTGCAGTCGGTTTCCTCGTTCTGCTCGATGATTTCCACGGGTATATCCTCCGCTTCATAATAAAGTTCCACGCCCGCACGCCCTGCTATCTCCTGCGCAATCTGCCGGACCGTAATACCCTCCCATGTCTTCGTCCGCAGCTGCGCATTGAACGGTTCGTCCCTCGGGATGGATACCGCGCCTATTTCGCATTTTAACGGCCGGCCGCTGAATGACATGTCATCCACTTCGAACTCACCGCAGTAAAGCCGCTCCTCCGTCCCGTCTGCATCCCAATTACGGAGGACAAGCGTACTGCTTACCCTGTCTCCCTTGGAAGGCATCCACTCATCCATCCACTGTTTCCCGATATCATGGAGGCTTATCTTTATCCGGTCGCTCTCCCCCGAGGCAATATCTTCATAGGTATAACTTTCAAGATATTCATTGATCGGTGTTGTTATGTTTTTCCCCTCATAGGTGATTTCCACTTCTGCCCTTCTTGCCTCCGCCATACCTTACCTCCATGGCGGCAGGTCTTTTCTTGATTCCGGAAGCTTCGGCGTATTCAGCTCCGTACCTGCGGAAAAAACAAAAATCCCTAAATACTGCGGATTGCTCTGCATGAGATAATCCGCATGTGTCTCTTTTCCATATACTTCCTTTGCTATCTGGTCCCAGGCCTGCCCCTGTTTGGTTATGTACATGATTTCCTCCTTTTACGAAAAGCTAAAGCGTTCTTTATTCCTTATATATTTCTTCATCATGGATTCAAATTCCTCCATTGCCATGTGCAGCGCTTCATCCAGTTCCCCCCGTCCGGTATTTCCCCCATTAATCTGTATGGTGGGACTGAATACGAAGTTCCTGTTTTCCTCCGAATTGTCCACCGAATTCGATATGCTGCCGCCTGCTGCATAACTTTCCATCAGATTCTCCTTCAGTTCCTGGAACCTGCTCTTCCTGTCAAACGCACCAAGCATCTCGCCCGTTTTCTGCCAAAGGTTCAGAGCATTCTGCGAACCGTCAATGGGTATGACGGATTCCGGATATCCGCCCTCTGCAAGCCATGATATGGTCGGGCTGGTTACGAATCCGCCGTCTGCGTGGGTTGCTATCTTTATTGCGTCTGCTGGAACGGATTGTATTTTCAAAGGCTGTAAATCCCCCATCTTCATCTTCGGTTTTAGCATCATTTCCAAATCAATGGGAACGCCAAACTGGTCTTTCAGCAGTTGTACCGTATAGTCCCATATTCCCTGCACTGCTTCGTCCACTGCAACTGTGTTTCCGCTTATGGATGCCGCTATCTGTTCGGGAATATACACTTCCTTTTCCTGCAGCTTTTTCATGATATCTTCATATTCTTCACTTTCATTCGCCGCCGCTCCCAATGCCGGATATATACTTTCATAATCTCCCGCAAGCACACCGATAGCACCGCCCCTTTTAACAATTTCCTTTAATTCTTCCGGTATGTCTCCCCCTGACTGCGCATATTTCTGCATGGTTTCTACTGCCTGTATATACATTGGTATCGCCTGTTTCCATAATTCTGCCAATGCGTCCCCGTCTGCACCTTCCAGTTTTCCGCCCAAATTCCGTGCCATATTTTCCGCATCCCATGCAGTGATGCCATTTCCGGAAGCGTCCGTCTGTTCCATTCCTGCTGTCAGTAATTCTCCGAACATGGTCTCCATATCTTCCACGCGCGTCCCGATTTCGCTTCCATACTGCTGCATGATGGTGTTCATTACAAAATCTGCAGCCTTCACATCTATTTCCCCAACCTGCTTCCGGTACCCTTCTTCCAGTGCCTTTACATCGGAATCGTATTGCTCTTTTGTAATGCTCCCGTCCTTTAGTTCGGAATTTAATGCCTGTTTTGAAGTAATATATGCCTCATCGTATTTTTCCCTTGCATCCACCTGCTGGTTATTGATTTCCGTCATAAGGTTCTGAAAACTCTCCGCATCCAGTTCCCCTTCGGAATATTTTAGTCCGAGAAGGTCGAGGTTTGCCTCGTAGCTTCCCGATGCAAGGGAAGCTTTTACACTGGCCATTTGGCGTTGCAGGTCCGCTATCGTCTGTGACTCATCAAGATCAAGCAGGCCGTCTTTAAATGCCTCCGTCACGGTTTCATTCAGTTCCCTTCCCAGCCTTGCCAGTTCCGCGCTCTTATTGGAATAAAATTCATTCAGCCGGGTCACAATATTGCTTTCTTCCAGTTCCTCCCCCGTCAGAACCCCGACTGACAGGGTTATTCCGTACTGCTCCTGCTCTATATACTGCTGCATGTCCGCAATGTATCCCGCTATATGCTGCTGGTACTGTGAATTTTCATCCTCCTTTAACTCCATTCCGATTGAAACCTTCCAGTTCATCCGGTTCAGTTCAGATATGCTGTCATCTATGCTGTCGTTAATCCCTTCCAGTTTCCCCAGCTGACTTATAGCCTCTTCCAACTGTCCGAAGCTGTTGTTCTGAATGATGTATGCTGCCACATCTTCCAGTTCCTGCATGGAGAGTGTGATTTTGCCAAAATGGGCATCCAGGCTGGCTCTTTTTGCCTCTGCTGCCGCCTTTTTGACCGCCACCGTAACGCCGCCGATAACCGCAGCCACACCCGCAAGTCCAAAAACAGGCAGGGATGCCGCACTGAGTGAACCAAACGCCGTTACCAGTGAACTTATCCCGTTTGCAACCTTATATGAAAGCAGTGCGGAACCTACCCCGGCAATGGTTCCTTCCAGCAGTCCCGGATTTTCCGCCAGCCATCCGCCGACCGAAAGGAACGGACCGGCCAGACTGCCAACCGCATTTGCCATCTGTCCCACCATGCGCACCGCCGTCGGAACCCCTTTTGCTATTCCCTTTGCCAGATTCCCCGCGTCCGCCGTGGCATCCTGCACCATCCCTGTGATCATATCTATTCCATCCCGCATCGGTCCGTTGAACTGGTCATACATGGCGATGCCCATTTCCGTGAAACTGTTCTTCATGACAGCGATTTTATTTTCCGTTGTATCGTACTTCTGCGCTGCCCTTTCTGTAATTGCCGTGTTTTCTTCCCATGCCCTGTTTGCCATCTCAACAGCGTCCGAAAAGACATCACCCGCATTGGCCAGACTTGTCAGGACATTGCTGAGCCTTACTTCTGTAAGCCCCATTTCATCCAAAATAACTGTTGCTGATTTTCCGTTTCTCTCTATGTTATTTAATCCGCTTATGAAAGCCGCGACCGCCGAAAGTCCATCCTTTTGGAACTCCTCCTTGAACTTACTGACCGACATTCCCGCAACTCTCGCATAATCCTTCAGACTCTTATTTCCTGTCTCCACTGCAACCTGTACTTTTTTTATCATCTTGCTCATTGCGGAACCGCCGGCATCTGCTTCGATACCCACACTGGATATTGCCGTTGCGGTTGCCATGATCTGTGCTTCCGAAAATCCCGCCAGTTCTCCCGCCGACGCCAGCCTTGTTGCCATTTCCACGATGGCCGACTCTGTTGTCGCCGCATTATTTCCGAGTTCCACGATGGTGGAACCCAGCCTTCCGTAATCTTCCGGACTCATTCCCGTGATATTTGCGAACTTTGCCAGCGCGGTTGCCGCCTCTTCGGACGAAAGGTCATTTGCCACATTTCCCAGATCCACCATCGTCCTTGTAAACGCAAGCAGGTTTTCCTTTTCTATGCCAAGCTGTCCGGCGGCTTCCGCAACTGCTGAAATTTCAATCCCCGTTGCAGGGATTTCCCTTGTCATGCCTATGATCTCCTCGCGGATCTGCGCGTATTCCTCTGCCGTGGCTGTTGTTGTCTTCTTCACTCCTGCAAATGCCGTTTCAAATGCGATGCCGGCCTGTGCGGACGCCGTGCCTATCCCTATGATGGTTGTTCCGGCAGCCGCCGCTGCTGCAGCAACTGCCTGGAAGGTCTTTTTCCCCACTTTCTCCAGTCCATCGAAAAAAGGCTCCGTTTCCTTCAATCCCTGCCTGAACGTGCCTTTTGTCCTGGAGGAAGCGCTGGCGGCTTCCTTCGCGATCTTGTTCAGTTCCTTTCTTGTAAGGTCCGTGCAGTTATACAGGGATTTCTCCATTTCGCCTGCTATTTTTATCGCCATGCGGTATTCACTATTCTTTGCCGCCATTTTTCTTCGCTTCCTTCCATATTTTTCCCCATTCCCACGCGATCAGGATGGTTTCTGACAGGGGCTGGTTGTAAAGGAAATCCAGCCCGGTTCCCATGTTCCTTGACAGTATGATCATGATTCTCCGGACGTCCCCGATATCTTCCGGGGGCATCCCTAGTACATTAAAAAATAATTTACCCGCATCTTTACTTTTATGCTGTCTTTCATGGACAGGCCATAAAAGAATTCCAGCGGAAGCCCTGTTGCCTGCATCGCCGCAAAGAAAGCAAATTCCAGTGTGAATTCCGGGGACGCGTCCACATTTCCCCTCTTTTTCATCATACGGTTGATCGCAATCATGTCACCTCCTGTAAGGTCTTCTAACCCGTTCATATCGATTTCTCTGATTTCTTTTCCGTCCAGTCTGTACGGTTTTGACAGTGTTACCTTCATGTACTCCTGCACATCCACAATCCCTTCATCCTTCATCTCTTCTGTTTCCTGTTCCTGTAACAATTTTTCGTTTTCCACTTTCTTTTCCTCCTGAATAATTTTTTATATATGAAAAGACGCTTATTTCCAAGCGTCTTTCATTAACTGTTTTTCAGTATATTTCCCTGCCAGCCTAGCAGTACTTCCTCATTTCCTCCATGATATCCTTACCGCCCACACGATAGACGGAGTTCAGTTTGTCCAACTCCAACTGTGTTTCCCCGTCAATCTCGATCATGATGTAATGTATTTCCAGTGTGATAGACGCGCCCATACTGCCTCCCTGCTTCAGCACGCCCGGTTTGAAGGATTTCAGTTTCCCGCGCACTGCAATGCGGACGCTCCTGTAACCTGCCCTTCCCCCGCCTTTGTCCAGGGTCTGCTGTGATGCGCGCAGGTTCAGATCGACAACTTCCAAAGGATCTGCAAAGGAAAAAATGTCATCGTCCAGATTTGAGAACCCGATTTCCATCTCCTGGCTGTCAAAATGCCCCATTACTGCCTCCTGTATCTTTCCAAGCAGTCCGGAACCTGACATTTCCTCCGTGATCGCATTGAAATCCGGTATCGTGATGTCATTGGACATCCCGATCAGTGCATTTCCTTTCCTGTACACATTATAAGTATTTGTTACCGTTGGTATATTATATCCGTTTACTGTCTTCATTAATTGCTACCTCCTAACGAATTCTCAAGCAGTGCGGGGTCAAATGACAGGGTATTCAGTATGTATTCCGCGGGCGTGAAAGGTGCGATATACTGTTTTACCTCTATCTTCCCCTCCAACAGTTCCTCCGGGCTGTTATCCTGTCCGTGGTACTCCATCCTTATCCCTGCAAACTTGCCCTGCTGCACGTAGCTGTTTCCGCGGATATTCTCCGCGTCCACAATGGATTCTATCAGCCTGTAATTTGCCGGGCTGTCCACTTTCTCGCTGCACGTCACGATAAAAGTGTTCCCCCACCAGGAAAAAGCCCTGCGGCAGCTGATCCACCTGTCCTTTGTTTCCGTTACGTCCGGATAGGCCGCCGTGTTGTTTCCCCAGCTGCGCATCCCCCCGCTGTTCAGTACGGTCACGATCCCCTGCCCGTTCAGCATGTTCGCTTCCGGCTGGTCGAGCCATAGTTCCGTTCCGTCGGCCAGTACCGCACCGTCCGCATTCAGCAGGCGGTTTGACGGCGACACGGAAGGCACGGAATCGTTGTCCGCATCCGTCTGCGCTGTCATTGCGCCATATACCGCGGAGTAATAATACTTCTTCCCTCCGGCCAGTACCATCGGATACAGCACTATCATGGACTCGCTTGACAGGCCGTTCTCTTCCTTCACCTTTTTGCAGTCCGTATACCGTTTTGCCGCTTCCGTGTCAAGGTCTATCAGACATTCACAGCGGAACACGCCGTTTATTTCCCTGCATTTTGCCGCCATGACTGCTGCCACGGCTTTTTTATGGCTCCATCCGGGCGCCATGATATAGCCGGGGAACCAGCCACACTTCGGGTATACCCGCCGCACCAGTTCCAGCCCCGTTTCCTTTCCCGTGGCCACATCCACCCCTCCAATGATTTCTGTTTCCGTTACCAGTTCAGGAGCCACGCTTGACGATTTCACTTTAAGGGATGCCGCATTTGCTCCCTTCCCGGACGAAAACAGTGTGATGACCAGCTTTTCCTCTTCGTCAAAAGAGGTAATATAATCCAGTTCCCTTTTGAGAGCCGTATCGTCTGCAGTCTTTACGGTCAGCGTGGAAGGAATGATCCCCATTTCTTCTACTGTTACCTGTTTATTTACTACCTGATATTCCTTTTCTTCGTTTTCTTTTTTGTGTTTTGCGGGATCCAGCACATTGCAGAACACCACCGGTCCCACCGCAAACAGTTTGAAGTATGCGTCCATTACCTGACAGAGCGTATATTTCTCAAAATCCCCGGAATATCCGAGCTTTTCTTCCGCCTCTTCAAAAGTGTTTACCATAATAAGCCGGTTCACTGCTTTTTCCGGTTCTTCCACCATGTTTACCGGCGCAGTCCCGAAAACCACGTGAAGCCCCGTTTCGTTTGTCCTCGGCGCTGCAAGGCTGGAACCCACTTCCTTTACATATGCGCCATGCCTGTATTCTTTTGCCATCTCATAATCCTCCTATCCCGTAACGACTTTTCCATAAATGACCGCCAGTGCACTGCCCGGAATGGCAAGTTCCCTCTGTGCTGCTGCCAGTTCTCCTACCGGCACGATCAGATTACTGATTGCCTGCTGTTTCTCTGCTTCCTTCTTTAAGGATTCCGGCAGCCCATTGTTGTACAGGGTTCCTGTTACTGCCACATTTTTGATGGTCGGTCCGATATACATGACGGTTTCCGTTCTTCCGGTCTCCGTTCTTCCGGTCTCCTGCCTTGCTGCTTTTCTTTTTGTTTCTTTCTGTACAATTCCATCTTCTTTCTTTTCTTCACTCATGCGTATCTGTTCTCCCTTCTGAATGTTGGAATATTGAATGTCATCCATACCGCGCCGTAGTGGTATGGGTATTCTTCATCATCGTCTACTACCCACTTTATTTCTTTATCTGCATAGTATCTTCCTTTTAGCACAGGATCCTTCAGGAACCGCTCACATATATCATTGATTATGTTGAGTACATGCTTTTTCCCCTGATTATCCGTGCCGTCATCATACACTCCTATCAGGAGATATATATGTACCTTCTGCGGGTCTGATCTTTCTCCCGTAATATTTCCTTCCTGCAGGGTAATAAGCACATATGGAAACTTTTTCTTACTTTCTTCTTTTGTTTTTTCTATTGGCAGGCCAAACTGGAAAATATTTATGTTTGTCCGTCCGCCTGATGGATTTGGAAGCTGCATATGGGAAAGTATGATTCCCAATTCGTCTGCCAATTCCTCTGCAAATATTACTGGCACCATCACAATCCCTCCATGACTGATGCAATATGCTTTTCCATACTGTTGCGCAGTTCCTCCATGATAATATCCCTTACTTCTTTAGAAACCTCTTTATTTTCTGCCATTTGCGGCATTGATACGCTGTACAGCTGTTTTATTGCATTTCTTTTTACTTCTCTTTCTCCCTTTTCATACCCCGATTTTCTGTAATCCCTTCCATCGAAATATTTTTGCTGCTTTTTTCTTTCCTCACTATTTAACCTTCGGAAAATCCCCATATGTCCATTTTTCATTTCTTGTATAAACGCCTTTAAATCTTTTCCGTTATCGTCCCCTCCCCTTAATATTAACTGCTTCATAGAACTTACAGTTAGTACGCGGGCCTTTGCCGCGGTCCTTGCGCCGTTTTTTCTTCTTTGGAAATCATATAACGGAACCGGCCCACCTTTTATCTCAATAGTGGCCCCGGGACGCCTTGCTGTTGCCTTTTCCACTGACGTTGATTCCTTAACCCTGTTTATCGCGTCTTTCAGGACATATTCTTTTTTTACTTCCTTTGGTAAACTTTTTTCTGCTTCCTTTGCTGCATTATTAATTGTTTTTTTTAGTGTGTCCGGTATTTTCTCCGGCATATCCTTCAGGCGTGTATAAAGCCTGTCATAGACATCCTGCGGAACATATACAATCATGATTCATTCGCCTCCAGACTTATGGAATATATTCCACCCTCGTCCGCCACATCCGTTACCACATAATATTCCCCGTCCAGTTCCAGCAGTCTGCCGATAAGCGGCGGTTCACCGACTTCCCCTGCGGAAACATAGATAAGGAGCTGCTTTGTATGCAGCCCCTCCGTCATTGTTTTATATTTCTTTTCCCGCTGTACCAGTTCGTTTTCATCAATGATAATCAGCATGGAGGTTCCGTCGACTGTGTGTTCCTCCCCAAATTCCATCGGGTTAAGGAATGCCGCTTTTACGTCCTGTACCAGAAGTTCTTTAAATGACCTCATGAAACATCACTCCCTCTTCAGTATCAGCGCCGCCTTCCATCTGCTCTTCCTGGAAATCAATGACCATGGCCTGAAGGTCTTTCAGGCTCTTTTCCTCATAATTTTCCCCCAGGTCAAGCCCGATTTTTTTTGCGTATGCAGCAACATCTTTCTTTGACCGGATTTTCCGGATTTCATCCGTATTTTTCATCCCGTCCGGCTCCGTTACGTTAAAACCGTCAAAACCACTGTTTTCCTGCTCCTGTTCATCCTCCGGTTCTTCCTCCTGTTCCTCGTAAGCGGCGGCCGGTACATCTGCCGGTTCAACGAACTTCTTTGATTTCAGAAATGCCAGGTCAGACTTTGAAAGGTCATCCGGAAGGATGGAGCCCGGCTTGAAAACTTTTCCCTGCGTGGTGACTGTTACTTTTGTTTTGTATCGCATTTTTATTTCCCCCTTTTCTCAGCCTGCCGCTGCGCTCCTGTTTACATAGATAACCGCCCAGCTTCCCACATCAAACGGACGCGGAAGCGGTCTGGATGTCAGCCGTACCTTTTTAACCTCGTCTTTTTCATCCGCCCACACTTTGGGAACCAGGCGCCCTTCATATGACTGGAATTTTTTATCTTCCATCTGCGTGACAAGTCCATATTCGATCTGGCCTTCGCCCGTGGAATGGCACATCAGCACGGTTCCGGGCGGGATAAGTGCTTCTTCCTCTCCGTCGTCATTCAAAAACCACTCGTCATAGGTATAAATATCCATGTCAAGTTCTGCGATCCTGCCGTAAAAAGTCAGCGCCGGATCCACGACACGCGGCTCAATCACAACATTTTTCATTTTCAGAACATCCATTGCCTTGATGATGAAAGGATTGTCCATGAAATCCTCTATTGCGTCAGACGAAAAAAGCATCATGTCCGGCGCTCTGCCTGTGTCTTTGATGATTTTCTTTCTGATCGGCCGAAGCGTTTTCAACGGATCCACGGTTGCCAGCGACCAGACTTCATCAGCCCCCAGCACATAAATATTTGTGAAACCAAAATCAACCTGCACGTCAACGCCTTCATCCTCGTCAATCACATCCAGTTTCCCTTCATAGATTACCTGGCGGCACATCCATTCTTTTCTTCTGTCAATGGATTCTTCAAGGTCTGTAAAATCTTTCGCCAAAAGCTCATCCTCGCGTTCGGCCGGTGTCCTCTGTGAGTAGACATTTTCCCCCAGCGTCCTTTTTGTTATGTCGTCAACGGTCAGAACCCTTTCCGGCGCGATTTTCGGCGTTGTGAACTGATTCGTCTGGAATCCCTGGCGCGTGATCACTTTGCCGCCCTTGCGCGGGGAAACGAAAGGCGCCATAATGCGCTTTCCTTTTCTTACGTCAAACTCAACCTTTTCCGTAACGTGCGTTTCATCACCCGGAAATAAAGTCTTTTGCAGAAAGCTCCGAACCGGCGGTGTCTGGTCAATCGCCTGTATCATTTCAATCGTGGTATACTCTGCCATTTTAAGCCCCCCTTACTCGTAATTCTGGACGCTGCGAAGGTAGATATTGATCCCCTTTAAATCGTCCTCGTAAGTATTAATAGTTGCATCCTCTCCGGAAACAATCACGGCCTCCCGGTTGAACTCCCCGCTCTGATATGCAACGGCCGGCACATTGTCCGCCGTCTTGTCGGTTCCCGTATCGGTATCATCCGCAAGGATTCCGAAAATTTTCATTTCCATGTTGGAAGTTGTGGCACTCTCGCCTTCCCCTTTTTTAATCTCAACCGTGGTTCCGGCGATATATCCAGCCTTGTCGGAACCTTTCATGATAAGGGATCCGCGTTTTAACACGCCGTACCCGGCTTTCAGGCCGATCCCCTCTTTCAGAATGGGAAAATCCGGTGATACAATGAGCGAATCCGGCTTAAATTCCCCTGTTTTTGCAAACATATTCATTATTTCTTCTCCCTTCTCTTGTCTTTTTTAAGCATTGCGGCAAACCCGCTCACTTTTTCGGCGCTCTGCGCCCGCTGTTCTCCTTCCGGATCATAGCCGGAATTGGGATCCCCGCCGACTGCTGCCGCTCCGGATGTTTCCAGATCCTTTTCCAGATCGTCCATGAATTTCTGGCCGGCCCTGTTGTTGGCTTTCATCTGTGCCAGCGCAAGATCGGCGGCCGGGACCGGCTCCGTGTATTTTGCCTTTTCCAGAACGTCAGCCGGGATTCCCTGCGCCATCTCGTCAATGGCCTTCAGCCTTTCCCGCTCATTCTTTACGGCTTCCGCCGCAATTTGGGCACACATTTCCGGATATGCCGCTTTCAGCCCTGCAGCGTCTTTGATTTCCGGCGTTACCATGTTTTCTTCCATCTTTTTACTTCCTTTCTGTGAAATTGGTTTATTTGAAAAATCCCCGGCTCCCTTCCGCGGCGTTTTAGAAAGTGCCTGGACCTTTTTCCGTATTTCATCCGGAACAAAGTTTTCCATATACTTTCCGTAAGTGTAGGAAACTCCATCCACCTTGAAACAATTAGAAAATGCACTGTTTGAAAAATCATCCTCAATCAGCCCGTCGCAAAATCCGGCGTCTATGGCTTCCTGCCCGACATACCAGCTTTCCGCATCCATAAGTTCCCCGATTTCGTCCTCTGTCTTGTCCAGGCGCTCCATATAGGCCGCGACAATGGATTTTTTGACCGTGTTCGTGACCTCTGCCAGCCTGATCAGATCGTCCGCCTGGTAGGAACCCCATAGGCTCACGGAAGGATTATGGGCCATGAGGATCGCATTTTTGGCAATCCTGCGTTTATCGCACGCCATAAGTACGATCGTCGCCGCGCTGGCGCATATCCCCATTATGGTTCCCGTAACTGTGGCGGCGTTCATTTTCAGCGCCGTATATATGGCATTAGCGGCAAATACATCCCCGCCCACGCTGTTAATGGCCACATTGATTGTCTTTTTGTTTCCAAGCCCGTTCAGCTCGTCAATAAAGTTCCGGTATGTGATACAATCATCGTCCCACCAGCTTTCTTCACTCTCAATCGTGCCGAAAAGCTGTAATTCTGCAGAATCCCCATTGTCAACAAAATTCCAGAACTTGTTATTCTTCGGATTCAGCGCCACCCTCGCCGGCGGCGTCGCCGTTATTTTCGGTTTCCTCTCCATCTGTTTCTTCCTCGCTTTCTTTCAGATTTTCTTTTCCGGCGTCCGCACCGCCGGAAGATGCCTTTCCGGATGATAGGCCGGCGGCCTGCATGATCTGGTTTTCCCTGGCAAGCTGCGCCACGTTGCTTTCAAAATCCCCGCCAAGAAGTTCCGTGGTTTCCCTCTGCCTTGTGGAAATGCCGATCTGTATCCGTTTTTCTGCGGCTGATACCTCTTTGACCGGATCAACCATTCCTTGCGCCGGCCCGTTCCACTGTGCGCCGCAATATGCCGCGCGGATCATGGGATCCAAAAAGAACCCGGGCGCATGAAGCCGCCCCGTTGCGATTGCTTCAGAAAGGAAAAGCTCATACACCGGCTGGCAAAAGTCCGCCGCTATCCATGCCCGCTTCATGCGGAATGCTTTCCATGCTTCCAAAAGCGCCGCCCTGGAAGCTGAATAACTGGACATGAAACTTTTCATAAGCACTTCCATGGGGATTTCAAGCGCCGCCCCTACATATTTTGCAAGGGATGTTACAAAAGCGTCAAAATTAGAGGAAGGGCGCTTTGCGTCCGCAATCTCTATTTTTTCCCCAGTATTCAGCACATTTACAAGTCCGGGGCCGACCTCATAATTTATATTATCATCCGAAACACGGTCTTCTTCATCCACAACGCCAGTAAAACCTAACTCCGACGTTCCACTTTCAGACGTTACAAAAACCGTAAAAATCCCATTGATAACGGCCGCCATCATTTCCGCTTCGCTATATCGTGTAAGCTGTTTCAGCGATTCAATGACCGGCGCCAGATACGGGACCCCCCTGTACTGCTCTGCGCGTTCCGTTTCAAAAATCATCAGCACGCCGGGCGCACCGGTGCGATCCCCGAAAGCCTTGACCCTTTTCCATTCCTTTTTTGCGTAAAGGTTACTGTTTGGGTATGTATTGCAGACATGGTAAGCAACAACCCGGTTGTTTTTATCCACTTCCACACCGTTAAAAATCCGGTTGCCATTGTCCGGATTCGTCGCGTATAAATAAACGTTGCTTCCCGTCGTGTGCGGCGTGGAAACTCTGTCCGATTCTATTAAGTGGACGCGCAGCCCATAGGGGAACGCCCTTGAAGGCTTCTCATACTCCAAAAGGATGCAGGCGTCCCCGTTCATCAGCCAGGACATACAGGCCACCTGCTGGATCTCATAAAAATTATTTACCCTGGTAGAATCACAAAACTTTGACCCCGCCCAGAATTTGAACTCCCTTTCCGCCGTCTGCTGCCATTCCGTGGCATGATCCGGCGTAAGCCCTAAAAATTCCGCGTCAATCGTACTTTTTAATTTCAGCCCTTCCCCTATGATGTTTGTCCGGTTCGTTTTGATTGCAGACACCGCAAGCGGCGCGGACATATAAAGGCTTCGGCTCCGCTGCCGCAATATGGGGATATTTTTGTCTATGTCCTCTTGCGGCGTCTTGCTGGATGCCAGCCATCCGCGCATGGAGTTTTTATTTCTGGCCGCTCCGGATTCATCATAGCCGGAATTTCGGATTGACCGTATTGTTTGCAGCTTGAAGCGGTCATGTTCCCGCCGCACTGCGGCGGCCGGATTTACCACTTCAACGATTTTGTCAAAAAAATTCATGCGGCACCCCCTATAAATCCCGCGGGATGAACCTGCCGGCCTTATTTTTACCGCCGGCCACTTCCAGGGACTCCACCTGTTTTTCCAAATCCCTGATCGCCGCCCTTATTGTAGACAAATCAGCCCTTTTCAGGCTCTTTGTGCCTATTGTGTATTCCTGGTTCAAAAGGACGGCTTCTTCGGCCTCATAATACATTTCCAGCCGCTTTTTATAGCGTTCCAGCCGCTTTTTTCTTAATTCATTCATGATTTTATCCCCCTATAACCGGATCCCACGGTTCACGGCCCCTGTTTTCCTCTTTTTCTTTGCTGCGGATGCCGGCCGTTTTTTCATGTAGTTAATTCCGGCTTTCACTTTCTTTTCCAGAATGTCAAAATCCGGACGCAGGATTTCAACTGCTGCCGTGTTGTAAACACGCAGATCCAGCGGTTCATTTCTGGTTCCGGATTTCTTTTTCCACTTAATGACAGCCCGTCCGTCCTTTACCTCTGTGACCCTCTGTTCACTGTTAAGGCCTTTTATGTAGGTTTCATCATAGCCAAGTTCCTTGTTTATGGGAAAATGGCAATAGCCCGGCCCTTCATCCACTGCGGCAAGCCTGGTCACAACAATTTCTTTCCCGGAATCCACGCCCAGGATGAAAACCTTTACTTTGTATTGATTGTTTGTAGATACCATATGGAGTAAAGGGATCCCTTCCCCGGCTTTATCCCGGCTCATGCCCTTTATGCCAAAAATCATTTTTCCCTTTTTCTCCATTTTCTTTAAAAACTGATAACACTTTGTTGTATAGTGGCCGCCCGTGTCTATGCAGGTAGCCGCAATCAAAAGACCCGCACCGGATGAAAAGAAAAGTTCCCGGTCCAGGTATGCTTCCAAGTTATCCCATGTTTCATCAAGTTCAAGATTTCCATAGAGTTTTTCAATCTTGATTCCCCATGATTCATACCCGTGGCCCCAGCCCACGATCTCAACCTCAAAACGGTCATCCTGCACGTCCACGGATGCAGTCAGTAACAGAACGCCGTCCGGTATTTCGGCCATGTATCTTTCACGGCGGGCAAGAAGGGAATCATCATCCGCACCCTTGCCGCGTTCTTCCCACGGCTCCCCCAGCACGGTATTGATGAATGTCTGCAATTTCTTTGTATCGCCGTAATTCTTTCTATCTTTGTTGGCGTCGCGCCACTCATAAACAATATCCTGCCAGTGTACCCACGGGGAAGCCAGCTCGTTCAAATGAAAGGAGCGGCGCCTGTGCCGCTCCGGATGTTCTGCAATATATTTGTGTTCGCTCTGCTTCCAGTCAATTTCAGGTATGTATTCGTCACAATGCATACACCGCATTGTCACGTCAGAAAGACGGATCCGGCGCCATTCATACGGCTGGAATCTGCCGCAGCACGGACATTTCACACACCATTCTTCCATTGTTCCGGAAAGATATTCCTTGTATATCTGGCTTGTGGCTTTCATCCCAGGCGTGGAAACTTTGATTTTTTTCCGGTTCCAAAAAGCCGTTGTCCTTTTCTCCGCCAGCTTGATCGGATTTCCTTCAGTGCCAGCGGATGCCGGATAACGGTCAACCTCATCCATGATCACGATCCGGATCGGCCTTGACGCAAGGGAAGAAGCCGAATTTGCCCCGCCTATCGTCACATGGCCGCCCGGAAATGTTTTGTGAAGGATTGTGTTTCCGGATGCCCTGGATTTTACATCATGCACCTTTCCGGAAAGGACTGGCGTATCACGGATCATTGTGGCCAGCCTGTCCTTTGAAAAATCTTCGGCCATAGGCTTTACTGTCGGCTGCACGACCAGGATCGGCGCCGGATCGTAATCTATGTAGTAACCGATAATATTCAATAGGATTTCCGTCTTTCCGACTTGTGCCGAACTCATGACAATAATATGTTCGCACATGGGATCGTTTACGGCGTCCATTATGGCCCGCTGATACGGCACCCGGTCTGTGTTCCATTGCCCCGGCTCCGCTGCGCTTTCTGCGGACAATCTCCGGTAATGATCCGCCCATTCGCTGACCGTCAGCACCGGCGGCGGGGAAAGGACTTTTGCGACATTTGCAAACAGCTTCATCGTTTTATACTCAACCGGCCCGCCTTTTTTCTTTTTCCCCATGACCACGCTATCCGGCGCAAGGACGGGGGATTCCTGGACCGTCACTTTTTTAGTCCGCATCTTTTTAGTCCGCATCTTCTTCCTCCTCAACATATTCATCCGAATAAAAATCTTTCGGATTATAGTCTTTCAATTCGTTTAAGACTTCCAAAACCTCTTTTGTCAGACGGTCTTTGATGTATGCCGCGTCCCGGTTTTCCAATACCGGCGCCACCTTTGACGGAATGTTCATCAGCCGCGTTTTAAACGCTGCCAGCATGTCCATCATGACCCGCTCCACATCCTCGGCTTTATGCAGGTCGCCTTTCATGACCTGCAGTTTCATCTCCGATATATGGCGCTTGACCCTCTCATGCAGGGCCTTTTCCTCGTCAATGTTAATTTCCCCGTCCGGATCGTCCGTGTTCGCACCCTCTGCCGCCAGTTTCAGGGACAGCGTATAATTTTTAAAAGATTCCACCAGCTTATACCGCCCCTTTGCTGCCCGGACAATGATCCCTTCCTCTGCCATCTGGCGTATCCGCCGCTCTGACAGACTGAACATATTTGCCATTGTTCCCACGGAAACGGTCAGGCTGTCAACTTCTGTTACCTTTGCTGATTCTGTTTCCTGCTTTGCCATCCTGTTACCCCCCCCTTTTCAGCCGCCCAAACGGAAACGGCAACCTTCAAATTTTTTTATTAAAATCTAGCCAGATTTCGGACTTCACCGTGCCGCAACCCGGTTTTTGCACCTAGAAGTACCTACAATCTTTCGCCGTCTGGCTCTGGCTTTTGCCGGCTCATGTAAATAGAACATTTGTTCTATTTTTCTTTTGACATATCTTCTAATTGTGTCAAGTGCCGCCCTGTCTGTTTTCTTTCATTAAAGTGCCGACAAAAAGCTGCTCCATTAGTTGACACGCTTTTATATATGTCAAGTCAAGGGCATAAAGGGATAAGGTTTCCCATTATTGCCCCATGTACAGTCGCCTATTTCCTTCCCCTGCCTGCCCTGTGATAACTCAATCCTTTTATGCTCATATCCTGTATATCCTGGTTGATGCCTATATATCCGGCTGTCACGGCTTCACTTGAATGGTTGAATATCTCTTTAAGTGTTGCCAGCGATACCCCCTGTTGGTGCATATGATAACCGAAGGTCTTTCGTAATGTGTGAGTTCCTATGTTGTCCTTGATGCCCACTGCATCAGCCGCCGCATTCAGTATGTTATAGGCCTGCTGTCTGGATATGGGCTTATTGGGAAAATTCGGGCTTTTAAAAAGATACTCAAAATCCCGGCGCCCCTTGATAAAATCCACAATGACCGGTCTCAGCTCGTCATTTATGGCGAAGCGTTTTTCTTTCCCCGTTTTTTTCTCCCTCATATAGACGGCATCTTTTTCCTTTACATCCCGGACCCTCAATTTCAGAATGTCAGAAATACGCAACCCCGTATAAATCCCAAACATGAAAAGCACGTAATCCCGGACATTCTGGCCCTTTAAAAAATCCATCATGTCAAAAATCAAGTCCATATCCCGGATCGGCTCAACTGTGTTCACATGAAAACACCCCCTTTCAATCGGCATCCGGATTTTCCGGCCCGTCATATAGAAAAAGCGCCGCCTTCCGGCGACGCCTAAAATCTGGCCTTTGCATAATTTCCACTGATGCCATTATAACACACCTTGACGCGACATTTCCACGACATAAAATGCGACATAAAATGCGACATAAAATGCGACATAAAATGCGACATTGTATACAAGTCGAAAGCCGCATAAAATAAGGATTTTCTTAAAAATCCGGCTCAAAAAAATTGAATTTTTTTCCGTTCAAAAATGCGATCGAAAAAATTTACATTTTCAGATCAGCCCTTCATCCCTCATAGCGGATTCTATCCGCTGAAAATGCCGCCTTGAAAAACCGGCTTCGTCCGCTGCGGCTTCCTGCGTCATTTTCTGAATCACACGCAAATAATATACTTGCGCTTCCGCTCCGTCCAGGCTCTCATAAATCTTTTCTATCCGTTTCTTCTGGCGGCGCAAGTCCGCCCGTTCCGCTTTCAGTTCCCGGATCCGTGTTTCGTCAAGCCCAATCATCCGGAGCCCTTCAGCGAAGGAAATGTGGACACCGGCCATCGGTTCCCGGCTGTAGTCAATGCCGCTCACTCCTGCCGGCCCTTTCCAGCCGGACATTCTCTTTGCTTTTTCGATTGATTTTTCATGATTTTTGATCCGTTCATTGATCATCATGATTTTCAGATCAATTTCAGTAAAAATCTTCCATTCTGTGTACTTTTTACCCGGTTTTGCCATTTTTCCAGCTTCCCCTTGCAATTATACCGCACCAGTGATATAATTATTAAAGGTTGAGAAATGGGGAAAGTCGAAAGGCGCCCCGTTCTTTTATTTTACCATAATCATTTTGTCAAATCAACCGGACCTCAAAAACAATCATCATGGTACTTCAAGAAGTCTGCCGCACTTTCCCGTATTTCATGAAATACATTTTCCAGTGCATGGCCCCATCTTGTATCATTTCCATTTTCCGGCGATTCATCCCGTAACATTTCTACGACCGTTTCAGCAAATTCTTTGTTTTTCCCGCGTATCACACGGCAAAATTCATGTTCGCCATCATCAGCCACGTTATCCGGTGAATTTCGGAATAACCACACCAGATCCGATAATTTGATTTCCATTTTCAGCTTGTCATTTGTGATTTTGAATTTCATTAACTGATCATTATATTCTTTCATAAATTTAATCCCTCACTTTCCATCTGGTCAATTTTATCAAACAAATCCATTTCTTTATGGTCTTTCTTCGGATACTGCTGATAAACCGCTTTGCACCTCTTTCCATTGACATACTCATGATAATATTTCAGCGCCAGTCTAATCGGAATATCTTTATGCTTTCCAGTCAGCGTCAATTTGCTTTTATCATCATACTCTATTTTAATTTTCCACTTTCTCTCACCTCAATCTGCAAATGCTTTCTGCCTGTCATTCTCGATTTACTCTCATTCTAATTTCAATCATCTTTACTTTCGGCGGTCCTTTGAACTTAATTTTCTGGCCACACCACGGACAGCATGTATAATCTTCCGATACACCAAAACCGCACTTCTTATTTGGGCAACGCCACTCATTGAATCTCTCACCATGATAAAGCGTATAACCGATAAATTCTGCAAATTTCCGAATTGATTTCATTTCCCTATCCTTTCCCGTCATTCGCTCATTCCGCTGTAAGATATTCTGTCAATTCATCTTCTATTTGGTCGTAATCTCCATTTTGCAACCAATCCAAATAAAATTCTCTTTCGCTTTCCAGTGCTTCCACTATCATTTTAGCGATTTCTCTTGCGCTCATAGTTTCTATCCCCCCTGTCATTCGCTCATTTCTTTCAATGCGGCTTCGGCTGCTTCTTTGGTGAGGAAAACGGTTTTGCCGATACTATTTTTGGAATAAAGATTGTGATTATCATCAGCAATATCTTTTGTCTGTATCACTAATTCGTTCTCGTTCCTAATAGCAATCCCAATTACTCGCATTGGTATAATTGGATCTTTCTTTCCTTTGTTGATTCGGTATACCGTATCCCCCACCGCACAAGGCAGTTTCAGCAGTTTCTTTTGTTCCTCTAAGTCCTCATATTCTGCCAGCTTTTCTACTGCATGTCCTACTTGTATCCGTCCATATCCTTTATGATAACTGTTGGATATCTCTGCTAATCCACTCAAATAATATTTACCATTATCTACCATTTTCTTTGTTAATCTCATATTTCCCTTTCCCTCCACAATCCCCCTAAATATTATCTTGTGACAACACTCTGTCCGTCATTATCCGTAATATCAACAGAAATTGTCATCCTGTTAAAAATACCCTGTACTCTTCCCCTGATTTCGTCCTTTGTAGCTTCTCTTACGATTTTCCCGAAATTATCATTGATTTTTCTCGCAATAGCGCTGTGTCAACATCACTTTCATTAACAGCCTTCCTACAAGCCTTGGATACTTCTTCTTGCAATACTTCTTTTACCATTTCTTTTAATGTATTCCTGTTAATTCCTGCCTCGTTAAGCATCTGCCTTACTTCCTGCCTTATTGCAATTTGTTCTACATTCATATTCTATCCTACCTTTCCGCAATCCCCCTAAATCCCCTAATGATACAGGGGGGATGTTGTACCAAATTTAAGTTTTAATCAGCTTCATCGTGGATATGCATTCCAAGCTGTTCTCCCAACCAATCCAGCCCGGCACGGGTCAGCCAATAAGTATATCCCCCATGCTGATTCTTTTCCTTGTCCCGGTCAGCATATCCGGCGTCTTTCATGGTTTCCCAATCCTCGTAATTACTTCCAGTTGCAAAAAAATTACGGTATGGAGTATAAAAATATTTTCCATGTCTTTTGTATGGTTTCTTTCTGTCAAGACCAATACAATGTTTTGCTAACTCTATATATTTGTTTTTGTTGCCTTTATTCACTTTCCTATCCTCCTAATCTCTAAATCAAACAAATGATAAAAATATCCACCATAACATTTTCCCTTTAACTCCTTGTCGATTTATGCATGCTATTTCATCCGGTTTTATAATCCTCAAACCTTTGTACCTTCTCAAATACTGCCCGCATGTTTACCCACCGCTGGATACGCCGGACCACATCGGTTGATTTGGTATGCTCTTTATCATATATCATCACATAAGGCCGGTATCCCAAATCCCGTAAGGTGTAAATGCGTTCCAGGTCCTGTTCTATCGTGGTATCAAAGTTTGTTAGCACATACACTGTCAATTTCCGCTTGTCCCACTGGGTGACCTGCTTAAACTCCTTTAATTTTGGAATCACAATATCCTTATCCTCATACCGATCCCATGCAAAGTGAATATTCTTTGTCTTGACGCGCTTAATCATTTCGGCTTTTTCTTCTGTCATAAGACGAATATCAACACCCTGCGAAAAATCCACCCATGATTTACTGTCAATAAGCTGCCGTAAAATATCCTTCCATTCCTTACAAGCTGTCGGGTTCGGGTCAAGTAAGACAATGTTTTTCTGCCCTCTCCAAAACTCCGACAAGTCAGCGACTTTATGCGCCTTTCTGCCCTCTTTCGCTTCAACGTGGCAGAACTCACAGCCTCTTGGGCATCCCCTGCTCATAAAACCATATGCGGTATCTTTTGTCAGCCCGGGGTACAGGCTGTAATCAGGATATATGTGTTCGACTTCATATGGCAACTGTACGTCATTCTCTTTCTGGTAAACTTCCTTTCCATTTTCAAGGCTGATGCAGTATCCGCTGCCACCCTTTATGATCTCTTTCGCATTTACAAAATCCCAGTAGTCCGGTGTTGAGCTGAAGACCTTTGACATGTACACCTTATCCATGGGCGGAAGGGGAAATCCGTGTTGTGTTGGTATGTACCACTCGACACTGTCTCCCTGTGATTTATGCCACGCTGATAGCTTCATCAGCGGCAGATTCGGGAAATTGTGACCATCGACATCTATTAGTCCTATCCTGATTTTTCACCCCTCCTTATCCTTCCTACAAGTAATCAGACAGGCTCATCTATTTCTCGAACCGGTATGTATATCCATCAAGCGCAAATGGATTTTTCACTTTATTGTGACAGCGGTCAAGCACTGCCTGGTAACTCATGTTGTTTTTCCTTGCCGCTTCCCTTGCGGAACGGTAAACCTCAACTTCTTCCCCGTTCCGTGCCACTTTAAACACACATTTCCTTTTACCTGCCATATGCCCGGTTAATTTCCCCAGTTCCCTTCTGCTGGTAAAGCCTATGTTGTCAGCGCGGTTATCCGTCACAAGCCCGTTTTTATGGTACGCGACAAGGTTCCCGTCCCTGCTGCCGTGCCACGTTCCTGCCATTATCTTAAGCACTGCGACTTCCCTTGATTTTCCTCCGGCCGTCAGTTTGACGTACAATCCCTTCCCGCGGTTCCTTCCGGTCTTCCTGTAAGGCGTCATTTTCCTTACAAGCCCGGACGGGAATACCCTCTGAATATCCCCGTTCCTGTTCACCCGGTACCTCCCGGCATATCCCGGTATGTCCCTCCACCAGTCCGGCCCGCTTTCCGCAGGACGGAATGCCCTGTTTCCCATCTTTGCCACCTCCGTTAAAAACTACGAAACAGGCTCAGCTGTCCCTCTATCTGCCCTGCGCCTGGACCTCTCGGTTTCCGCGGACCATACCGGTGTATGCCGCCGTCCTTATCCGCGGACATCAGGGCGTCCACTGCGCTATAGAGAAAACGCCGGCACTTATTTGCCATTGTCGCATTCACGCTCCGGTTGTACTCTGTGCAGTACGCATCCGGCGTACAGTTGTTGCAATATCGGCAGTACTGTTTCATCCCGCCATCCCTCCATTTTTCACGTCTCCAGGTCCAGTTCCAGCTGCTCGTTAAAAATGTAATTCATCCATACAATTTCCGCATATTTACCCACCGTTACGGCCGGTTGCACGAAAGATATAGATTTTCTTTTCGCCGCTGTGTTTTGACAGTTTTTTCCGCTTTCTTTCCGCCGCTTCTTCAGTATCGCGGATAACGGCCCGTTCATCCCCTTCCACAATGACAAAATACTTTTCTTTGCATTTATCAAAATTCATTCAGCCACCTTCCCGCAATTTCATATGCCCGCCAGCTTTTCCTTGTCGCCCGCATTCTGGAAAGCCTTTCCGTCAACGTACCCCGTGCGGCGCAATAATGCGTTTTCCCGGTTCCACTCATACTTGAAAGTTTCATCCCTCATTAGCCCGGGAAGTTCATTGACATATTTATCGACCGCTTCCGGCCTAACCAGTGCAAGGGCGAAGGAACGACTCTGTTTTTTCTGCTCTTCAAAATTCCGGTCAAGCCCCTGGCAAAATCCGGCTATATAATTCATTTTTTCATTTTTCCGAAAATCCTTTCCGGCTTCTGCGTATATTGCCCGTAAAGTAGCAAACCGTTTCCGAACCACCTTGACCGCATAATTAAAAATGTTGATGCAGATTTTCGCATCCTCTTCATAGCCGTAAAACCGGAGCCGGAAGGAACCGCCGGTTCCCCTCATGAATGCCGTTATGCAGCGGCAACGGAAATTTTCAGCGATCACGGCTGCGACCATGCTTGTCCATGCATCCCTGAATGGCCCGCCGGAAAGATATATGACCGGCCTTTCCTTCTGTTCTTTCCCCTTGATCCTCTCCCGGTCAATCTCATATCTGGCCATAAGCTCCTGCGCCTTTACCATTGCCGCCTTCGCTTCATTTTCATTGTCTGAACCGGCCAGTGCCAGTAATTTTTCTATCTTGTCAATAACTTTGTTTTCCTGCTCATTCATCAGCTTTTACCCCTCTAAATTCCACGCGGGCGGCCTTGTCGTCAATGTAAAGGTCAGCCGTTACTTTCGGGCCGTCATCATTGAAATGCTCCGTGATCTCTGGAAGGTTTTTATTCACGGCATCAAATTCAAGCCCCTGTTCCCTGCAGAAAGCAATCGCGTTTTCCAGCGCGGCGCCCGTGCGGTTCGTCCATAAGATCAGCTTCCCTCCCAGCTCTTTATAAAATTTCAACCATTCAAACAACTTTGTATTTGGCTCCCCTACATCCGGCCAATGGCCGTTCGGCGTCAAAACACCGTCAAAATCTACTGCAATAATCATGTTCCTAACAGACGATTCAAAAGGTCGTCATTCTCCTTTCTGGCTATTACTGCCCGGATTGATTCCGCCGGAAACTCAATAGGCAGAGCCATTTTATTTATGCGGTCAACAATCCTATCATCCAGCCGCAATTTATTTATCCGGAAATTGCTTGTAAATATCGTGATCCGCTTTTCATTCATGCGGCCGTTGAGGATGTTATAAAACCGTTCATTGATCCAGTCTTTCGGCTGTTCAACCCCTATATCATCAATAACCAGCACCGGAACCGAAATAATATCCTGTATCAACCGCGTTTCCGTGGATGTCTGCCCGGTCTGCCCTTCTTCCTGTCCGCCCCACGTTTCCCGGATCTGGTCTAGTATCTGGATTGTTGTACAAAACTTTGCAACCACCAGATTTTTATTGATCAAATCATTTGCGATTGATACGGCAAGCCGCGTCTTTCCGCTCCCTTTTACGTTAGAGTGAAAATAAAGCCCTTTCCCTATCTCCTGTATTTCCGGAAACTTTTCAACATACCGTTTGGCCACCAACTTCGCCATTTTCGCCAGCTCCTGCGCCTGCGGCGTGGAATAACAGTCCGTCCGGAAATTGTCCACCGTCTGCCCCTCAAACTCTTTCGGTATGGATGCAAACTTCAATTTTTTTTCTATCCGCTCACGCTGCATCTTTCCGCACTCGCATTCTTTCATGAACGTGTATCCGTCTTTTTCAATCTCATAATACCCGGTATCCCTGCATTTCCGGCAATCATAGATCTTCTGTGGCTCCTGCGTTTCTCCGGAACCGTTCAAGTGCATTGATCGTAGTTCCTTCAAGTGGTCTAGCGTCTGCATTGCCAGATTCCCCATTGTTTCCGGCTCCTGTGTCAGCCCTTGCATTTCTCGCTCCCCTTTCATTCTCATAATTGCCTTCAAGGATTTTCAGCGCATTTTTTTTATTAACAATCCAGTCAAACGAACACTTCGCCCATTTGCCGGACCGGCCCGTCAGAAAATCGCTCTCCTGCACCATCCGGAAAAGTTCCCGCAATTTGTCATACGGGGAAAGCCCGGACATAACCCCCAGGCTTTCCAGCTCGTTTAAAAGAGTCCTGACTGCCCTTTTCCGTGTGTCAGACATTGCTTTCACTTCCGGAAGGTCTTTACATATGCCGTTGAAATCCGCTTTGATCATGTTGTATCTCAGGTTTTCCCGTTTTGGTTCCCCCCGCTCCGGATCCTGCGGTTCCGTCGGCGCCCCGCCGACAATATCTATATCTCCTTTAGGGGATATAGATATATTATTATCTTTTTCTATTTCTTCTTCTTTTCTCTGTTGCGTGACTTCACATGACTTGTCACGCGACATTCCCGTGATTTCATCCGTGACCCCCTCTTTTCCCGCCGCCTGTGCATCCGGAGGGGCGGGGATTCCGGGATCGGAAATTTCCAGCCCTAAAGCCTTTTTCTTCGCCCTCTCCCGCTGCTTTCTAATCCGGTTCTGTTCCCGGATTTTGTCCATGCCCTCAACATTTTGATGTCTGTCGAAATTCGTGATATAAAACCCTTTTTCAGTGCTTTCAATCATGCGGAATTTCTCAAAAGTTTTAAGTGCAAGCCGGACTGTTGCCAGCGGCTTTCCGAAAATTACGGAAAGCATTTCATCCGTGTAGGGAAACTCATCCTCAACCAGAACCAGCCCGCCGGCGTTGCATTTGCCGGCCAGCGCAATGATCCGGATCCAGATAACAAGTATTGCATCCCCTTCCGGCATGGACTGAATGATCTTGATTTTCTCGTCGTCGAACATGTCAATCCGCAATTTGATCCAGCGTATTTCAGCCATGAGAAAAACACCCCCCGTCTATAAATATTTGCTCATAATATCGCGCCTTGACTGCGGCTTTTTGGCTTCCTGCTTCTTTGCCGTCGGCTCCATATCGTTTAAGAAATTGACGTCCTTTTTCATGCCGGATTCCCTGGCGGCGGCCAGATTTTTCCTGATCACGTCCTTATTGTCCGCAACCTTTGTATATACCAGATCAAGCCGCGCCTGCGGGTATGTAAGGCCGGAAATGCAGCAAATTGTTTCTTCGCCGTTGAAAGTCTGGAAATTGTCGACCGGCGTTCCTATGGCCTTTTCAATGTCGGTCATGCAGACGGAACCGGCCATTGACGCCGCGATGTATTTGACGGCCCCATCCTGCTCCATGGGCGCGAAAACGCCGCCCTTTAACGCCTGGATAATGCCGGCGCTGTCTTTGCCCTTATCCCTTGCCAGAATGGCCATTCCGTGGGCTTTCAGCGTTTCCATGATCTCCGCCTTGTCAATATTGCCTTTTACGCTTTTATGCTTTTCCGGTATTTCCAAAAAAGCCGCGAAAACATCCACAAAAGCCGCGTTCAGTTCCAGCTTATCCCCATTTTCATTGTCCAGGATGAAACAAGCCGCCGTCTGTGAAATTTCGGTCAGTTCCGAAAAACACTCGTATGAATTGATATGGGATTTCACGCTTTCATCAGGCGCCGGAATAACCGTAACCGCACCAACCGTTTTCCCCTCACCGGTCAAAAGATCAATCAGCATGGGGCCGGCTCCGGAACCCGTGCCGCCGCCGCTGGCGAAAATAACCAGCATCAGATCCGCCCTGACCTTTGATTCTATTTCCCCGGCTATGTTGTCGAAGTCGTCAATAATGAGCTGTTTCGCCTTGTGCCTGTCCTTGTTGCAGCCTTCTCCGCCCGGAACATGGTATCTGTATTTTGCTTTTTCCAGCGTGTCCAGATCTTCCCGCGAAGTGTTGACGTAAAGAACAGGAAATCCTTTTTCCTCAAACAACTGTCCAATGTTGCCCCCTGCCTGCCCCACTGCGATAAAAGAAACCTTTTTTTTCATGATATGCCCCTTTCCTTTTCCAGCATTTCCAACCCTTCCGGTGTTATGAAAAATGTGTCAGCATGACCTTCTTTCAGGCCTTTCCCAACATATCCGGACATTTGGAAATCCTTTAGTTTTTTGAAAATAGTATTTTCTTTCAATCCAAAATCTTCAGCCGCCGCAATTTCCCGAAGCGTCATGGAAGATAGCTTGTTTTCTGCGCCGCTCTGCTTTAGGATTGAAAGGACAATAAAACCTAATCTGTTCAAAGTTCCTCCTTCCACTGCGAAAACTGTGATTTATTCTGACAAACTCTGATTTACTCTGATAAATTATGACATACTCTGATAAACTCTTATTTACTCTGAATTTCCCTTTATCGGTCTGCCACGCTCCGCAATAATTTGTTTATATGGGATGCCGCCAAGCCTCCGGACAACATCCGGATTCCCACAATTAGAACAATCCCCTGTACATAGAATCGACCAAAATTTATACCCGCATTTCTGGCAGGTATTCAGCCAGAACGGATCGGAAACCCGCGTGACTCCGTCACCGTTCGGATATAGCCCATTTTTATAATCAAATCTTGACATTTTGGCTTCCAGCCTTTAAAATTACTAAAGGCTGTTGTTCAGGCAATAAGCCGAACTGTGGGCGCAGCGTGAAGGCTTCCAATCTTTGGCGTTGCGCTTATGCTTTATGTAGAACCACGGATCAGAGGGTCGGTCATGACGCCGATTGTCAGCCCGTCCAGTATCTTCTTTCACAAGGGAAACCGGAGCCGCAAGCTTCTTCACTCATCCCAATATGAGGCCATCTTTCCTTAATTTTCCTAATTCTTTTATACTGTATATGTTTCATTTATGACAGTACGGCGATGTTCCCCACGCCTTCCAGCTCTTTCTTCAGATAATCCGCTATGCTATGCACGGCCCGGAATCTCCACGCTCCACCATCCGCTTCAAACAACGCGCAAGAAACACCAGCCATCCCATTTTTCATACGGAATACAAAATCAATTTCCGGCTGCTCTACCTCATGGAAAGTCCGGAAAGGCTGCAATTTGACCGGATTCGGGACTAAAATATCTTCCACGTTTGCAAGCCCGGTCTTGATCGTGGCTTTCTGTGTTACGCCATCATCCCCGTAATTCGCAACGGTTTTATCCTCAACATTTCCGGCCACCTGCATGACGATTGCTTTATCTTCCGTATTTTGGAACATGGACTGCATCTGAATGATGAAGGATTCCTGGTCAATAAATTTATTCAGAACAATAGCCGGAACCCTTGCCTTGACCTTTACAAGATTCCATCTGGCCATATCATTATTAAAGACGGTAACAAGCCGGACTTCCGTTTCTGATTCCACATGAACGATCATTTGCGGTAAATCTCCGGTTCCGTTAAAATCGTAGGCCATGCGCTCTTTTATGTAGTCCACAAGGGAAGTAAGCGTGGAAATTTCCAACGGTTCACAACGGCGGCAACTGTCAACCAGTATGGGGATATCATTGCGAAAATAATAATTTTCCCCATAAATTTCTTCGATTCTGGGCTGTTGAAGCCCTATGATGTACTGCAATGCTTCTTTGATCATTTCTCCTTATCCTCTCTTTCTTTATTGTGTGCCTGCTTTTAACTGCCGCGGCATGGATGCAATTTTCGGCCGATCCGTCGCCTTTTCTTCCGGCTCCTGCATATCAGAAAATGACATTTGGCCGGGGATCTGCTTCCCATACTCCCGGACATGCACGTCGCCGGTTTTCAAATCTTTACCCATTACAAAATTCGTCTTTGCAGAAATAACGCTTGCCAGCTTTGACTTCACGGAAATTTCAACTTTTGCATCATCCCGGAGTTCCGTCTGCTGGAAAGATATGTTGATCGTGATACTGCGCTTTTCACTGAATGGCGTGTTCGGATCCTGCATATTCTCAATAACCCGCGTAATTTCCCTGTCAAACTTTTCCTGCAATGTTCCGCCGGCCAGCTCTCCTAAATCAACGTGTAACATTTTTCGGATGCCTCCTTTCTTTTCTATTTGGTTTTGCTTAGGATGTATATATCAAATCCTTTTCCCCTGGTTTTTTCCTCATGTTTTCTCCTTTCCCTTTTCCGGTACCCTTCATGCGATGCACAGCCATGGCGCTGTGCATCTGTATAATTGGGGGTTTTTGTTTTGCGATGCCATGCACCGCATGAAAGGTACCGGCTGCTTCTTACCCAAAATGCTTTCTGCATTCTTCTTTTATACGATATGGCCTGCAGCGTCCCGGCGCACGGAATTGCGCTCCGCGTCATACTGCCTCATCCGCTTATCCAGTGCTTCGCACTCCAGCTTCCCGTCCCTGACCCGCATCCATATGTCGCAAAGCACTTCCGCGATCCGTTCCTGGGCTTTTTCCTTTCCTTCCGAAAACTCTACCTCACATCTGATTTCCTGAACCTTTTTCTTTCCCATATATGTAAATTTCTCCTTTTTGACATACTATGCGGAAGCGGCTTGTCTGCTTGCCATGCCCAGATTACAAAACCTTTTCCAGTTTTTTGTTTTCACGTGAGAAACGGTAAACGGAATTTGTCAGGATCTCTTCCTCCGGAACCTGCGCGGCATTGATGCTGTGAACCATCTCACCGCACATTTCCGCATCTCCGGCCGGAACCAGTATGACTTCATGTATGGAGCTGGGAAGAAGAAGGAAACCATCCCCCAAAATTTCAGAAACATCCTCAAGTATCCCTTCGTACAGCATAGCTGCCGCCCCGAACATCCGGTTCCCGTTTCCCAGCACATACATAGCCGGCATGTCTTCCAGCATCAGGTCCGCTATTCCCGCTGCTTCCCCTGCCAGTTCCTGCAGTATTTCCCGCACAGGCTGCAGCCTTGGCGGCCGGATGCCGGGCGTGTTCCTTTTGGCATCCCCGTACAGTTCTTTTTTTGTAATGCCCCACATTTCCAGGTGGCTGTTCCGGATCAGGACCGTGGCCGCCATGCCCGTTTCCGCTTCCGGCACGTCACAGTAAAATACAGCCGCCATGTCAAGGAACGGGACATGGGGTACCCGTTCCAGCAGTTCCATGTTGCTTTCAAGACCGATCACCTTATAGCAGACGCGGTTTTTTACCTGTCCGTAATCAAGGAAAAACCCCATGTCCACTTTCTCCTGCTTCCTGTTTTCCTGCCATCCGCGGTACGCTTCCTCCACGATTCCGCCAAACTGTTTCCCCTGTATGTATTGCAGGTACAGGTCATCCAGGTAAATATTGACTGCAATATTGCACCCTTTCTCCATAACTGACACTCCGTGCAGCGTGACCCCGTTGTTTTTCAATACTTTTTCAGTGTTTACCGTGGCTGTGTCACCCATGCGTAATGCAAGGCTCTTTCCCACTTTTTCACAAAACTGCATAATATCCATTTCTGCTTCCTCTCTTTTTCCTCTAAAATATTTCCGTCACCAGTGTTCCTCCACCATGGTAAACAGCTCCGCAAGCTGGCTTTCCGTATATACCCTTTCGTTTTTACTTCCTGCTAGTGCCGTGATGCGGCCTATAATCATCTTCAGGATTGTGTAATCGCTGGTTGACTTTCCCTTTTCACTTTTTACCATGTCAGCAATCCTCTGCTTTAACTGGATGTACTCCTGATCATTCATGCTGTCCCTCCCCTGATATGCGATTTTCTCCTTTTGATATGATATGTGGTAAGATAAATCACTCTGCCTTTCTTTGCACAAAATATTTGCATGTTTCTCCGGCTTTTCTGCTTTTAAACCTGTTTCCGGCTACACAATGACCATCGCAGGTTACAGCATATACCGTTCCGCATCTGACATAATGCTGTATAAAGTTGCTACAATATTCACAGTTCTTTGGTAAATTCGCACGGTCACTATACCTCTCCTGAAGTTCCGCTAACTGAGCTTTTAACGAATTATTTTCGTATTCCAGTTCTTTTACCTTGTCTGCCAGCATTTTCATTACCTCCCTGACTACGTGCATATCGCACGCTTTCTTTCTCTTTAATATAGCGTACAATTTGTACATAGTCAAGTATTTTTACGTGCTTTTTGCACGCTATTTTATGGAGGTACATATGTTTAATAAACGTCTGCGCGAGATGCGCATGAAACGCGGTTTTACACAGCAACGTCTGGCCGACATCCTTAATATTGCCCTGCGTTCTTACCAATGTTATGAAACAGGTACCCGTACACCATGTTATGACCTGCTTATCCTTATAGCGGATACTCTTGACGTTTCCATTGATTATCTGCTTGGACGTGACGAATTTATGAAATCTCACGCAATACCCTTTGATGAATACCTGTAATATCCTCCAAGGCATCCCATAAGGCAAAATCTCCCGTCCTGTCTCCGGCTTCTATGTTCTGATAATACCTGAGGCTGATTTCCAGACTGTCCGCCATCTGCTGTTGCGTCATGCCTGCCTTTTGGCGGGCTTCTTTCAGGTTCTTTCTCATCCTTGCTCCCTTCATGTCCCGGTACCCTTCATGCGACGCACGGCATGATACCGTTCATCACCGTAAAAAGGGGAGTTTGTTTTACGGTGCCATGCACCGCATGAAAGGTACCGGATTGTTTTTTCCTTATTTTCCCTTTATAATGGTGGTACAGGCACCCGCCAGTGCCAAGTACCAAAGAAGGGGGGGATTTTGCATGACTATTGATGAATTAAGTCAAAATCTCGATAAAGCCATATCCAACTATGAGACTGCTGCCGGACGCGCATGTTCAATGTGCAGCGACGATTTTTCAGGTGAGGCATTATCTGAAAGCCATAAAGCTACGGCACGAGCACTCTCTGCTTTTAAAGCCGAAATACTGACTTATCTTTTGCAGCAACATCCTTAACCCTGGCAGGCGGTTTGGGGGTTGTCCGGCCGCCTCTCTTCCTGATCCAGTAATTTATTTACAGCTTCTAATTCCTTTTCAAGATACTCCTGTCTTTTTTTACTATTTTCAATGGCATTTTCACAAAGCTCTTTTTTATCCCTGAGCCACTCAATTATCTTTTTATCCACCTTTTTTTCACCCCCTCCTATCGTTCTGCTTTATTTATCTGCCGGCTGCCATGCAGTATTTTCTGTCATCCTGTATGGATTCCCTTCTTTCCTGCGCCTCCCTCTATTAAATTAAGGCTCCGCTCTCTCCAAAGTTTCTCTTGCCCTTACCCCTCCTTTTTCTTATACTGTATGTACAGGCCACTGCCATGGCCGAGTACACTTTAAGAGGAAAATATATGAGCGAAAAAAGTACTACTAACACTATCTTTAATGCCGAAGTTCCTGAATCTGTAGACAATGCATTTAAAAATTTAACAGAAAAACTAACCCTAAACATCGGAGATACCTTGTCAGACATATGGTATATGGTGTTTGGATCTATTTCTTACCATGCGGAAAAGAAGCGAATCAAATATTCCCATTCGTTAAAACAATTCCATCAAGAACTAAGTGCTTCCCTCTCAAACATTCCCCCTGAAAAGCAACTAGAACCTTCTTTTCAGATTACTGCGCAAGCATTAGAAAATGCCAAATACTGCATTAACGAAAATGAACTCCGAGAAATGTTTACCTCATTGATAAGCAATTCAATGAATTCCGATTTTTTGCAAGACATACATCCTTCATTTGCAGAAATAATCAAACAAATGTCTGTAATTGATGCTAGAATCCTAAAAAAATTTAAAGGAAAATACATTTCAGGAATCCCTATCTGCCATTACCAAATTGAATCCAAAACTAGCAAAGGATATATCACAGTTCTTAAAAATGCATTTTTGGAATATCCTGAAGCTAGTCTTGAGTTATGTTCTCAATCCCTTTCTTCATTAACAAGATTGGGGTTGCTTGAAATTCCGTATGCTGAGTATCTTGACCTTCCTGATTACTATGAACAGTTTAAGCACCACCCTTATTTCTTTGCGTTGGAAAAAAGTTTTCCAGATAAAAATGTTACAATACAAAAAAGTGTTGCCAGACTTTCCCCCCTTGGATGTTCATTTATCAAGGTATGTATTCCTGATTGATTCTTTGGCTAGATTAATCATATCCGCAACATATTTATCAATTATATGAAATGTTACCTTTGAAGAAATGTTGCAGCAGATTACAGAAACAATAGTCGATGTGACTGCTGCAATAATTATTTCTCCCATTTTTCTTTTCCTCCTTCCATCCATTTCAAAAGCAGCCTTTTTTCTTTTTCAGTTTCTTTCCCATCTTCTTTCACCTCATTTCTTACTTTTATCCTTGTTTTTTACGTTCATCTCCCTTATACTTTCTGTACAGGCTATTGCAGTAGCCGAGTACGAAAGAAAGGGGGAATTTTTCATGCCAAACACTCGTTTGTTTTGTGACCAGGAGGACCACGAACACGCTTTAGTCCCTCCTATTGTGGAAGTAAGGGATAATCTTGGTACTTTAGCAGTTCATGTACTATCTGCAAGAGAAAATCTTTCAACGATGGACTATGAAACAATGATTCAAAAACTCTATGATATTACCTGCGAACTGCATGCGGCCTATGGCAAAGAAAGAACCCGCATTAAGTACTAGCCACCACCCCGTGAATGTCACCTGCATTCACGGGGCTTTCTCTCCTTTAACTGTTCACACACAGTATCAAAATCTTTCCGGCCTAACCTGCATGCTATCTCTCCATCGACCTCTGCCAGTACCGCACGAACCGAACCAATTTCCATTCCTCTGCCGTGCTTCTTTACCGTATCCAGTACCGCATTGTATAATTCATCACGTTCACTCAGTTCTCCCATCTGTATTACTTTCCTTTCTGCTATACAGCGTTTCCATCTTTACATCTGTTCCACAAGTTGCTTTGTCGGGTTACTTTGGTTCTCTGCTTTTTGCGAATGCATTATAGACTGAGCGAAACCAAGTGACCTTAAAACGGTCAATGCTGCTTCCAATGTCATTTACTTAATCCTTCCCTCTGTTAAGTTAAGGCTTTTCCCTCTCTAAAATTTCTGTTGCAATTCCTTATATACTCTCTGTCTGTATTCATGAAATATACCGTCATGTGGTTAATCTCCATGAACTCTGATTGCGTTAAAACTTCAAGCTGCCTTGCCATCTGTGCTTTTCCATAGGTCTGATACAATAGCTCCGTGGAAAAGGAACGCTGTGCGTAAAGTGCTTCACGCTTCAACTGCTCTAAAATTGGGTTTTCGTTCATGTTATGCTCCTACCTCTGTAATTGAAGTGTCTGCATTGGGGGGCTTGCGTGGATGTTCTTCATTATACTGAATTGGCTGGCTAATCTTTCCAGCTTCATACCCTGTTGCATATGCCAACATTTGCCGCACATCCATATCACTCATACGCTCTATTAATCTGACAAGAGTACTTCTATTATTCAGTGCTGCTTTCATATCTGCTCTCCTTTCTTTTATTTGATTTACTCAAACTATATCATTGATTAAATCACATGTCAATAACTTTTTTGTTTGACTTACTCAATTTCTTATGATATCATTCATACATACCAGTTAGGAAGGAGTGATTATACTTGACTTTGGGTGATCGGTTACGCATCATTCTGAAAGAACGCGGCATAAAACAAGTTGAGTTTGCAAAAGTTCTCGGTGTCAGCGCAAATTATGTAAGTCTTCTAATCAGCGGCAAACGTGGTCCTATATCTGATACCTTAGCAAAACTCATTGAAGAAACTTATGGATATTCCGCACAATGGGTTATGAATGGAGAGGGAGAAAAATTATCCTCACCGTCCTTATCAGCCACTAAAATAGAATTTCTAAAAAAAATTCAAAAGATGCCCGATGATGAAATAACCGCATTATTGGCTTTTGCTAATTCTTTAGAAAGTGTAAAAAGAACTTTTATTTCCGAAATTGAGAACCCATCTGAAAAATGATGCAGGTACGTCACCGTACCTGTATCTTTTTCTATTTTTTTGAATCTCCTCTTGACAGCACGTATTGTACGTGTTATACTGTTTTTGTAAGGAGGTGGAACATGAAAGACAGGGATCTTATCAAACTCCTAAAGAAAAATGGTTGGCAGCTTGACAGGATTAACGGAAGCCACCATATTTTCAGAAAAGAGGGTATGACCGTTTCGGTTCCCGTGCATGGTAAAGATGTTCCTACCGGTCTGCTACATCAAATTTTGAAAGATGCGGGGCTGAAATAGCTCCGCCTTTCAAAAAATCAAAAGGAGGTTTTGTTATGTTATTTGTATATCCCGCTATCTTCCACAAGGAAGATGAATCCTACTGGGTGGAATTTCCAGATCTGAAAGGCTGCAACACCTACGGTTCCACCATTCCGGAAGCTATGGAAATGGCACAAGAAGCACTTACCGGATATCTTTTGTCATTGTTAGAACATGGAGATAATATCGCTTCTCCCTCCGATATTTCTGCCATTCACGCGGCTGACGGATTTTCCTCCCTTGTATCGTGCGACATTAACCAGTATAAGGACACAAAGGCAGTAAAAAAGACATTGACCATACCGTCATGGCTGAATGACCGTGCCATTTCTATGGGAATCAACTTCTCCCAAGCATTACAAGAAGCTCTTCTCTCCAAAATACAGGCTTAACACCTATCAGCTACCCCGATCTTCACATGAAATCGGGGTAGTCCCTTTTCTTCTTTCAAAATATCCACTTTTCAAGGCAAAATCCTCCCTTTTCACGAAATAATCCTCCTACGGGCACCACGCCAAACAGTGAATTTAAGATATTTTTCTGTAAATGTATATTTCCGAATTTGAAAAATACAAAATTCTGCCATGACAGAGTTTCCTTAACTTAACGGCTCACGAACCTAACTAAATGACATTGCTGCTGCCATGCAGCGTTTCCATCTTTACATCCGTTCCTCTTGCCCTCGCCATGCCAATAACAATTCCAATGTTTACTCCGCTTTGAAATTTCAAAAGGCCTTCCATGAATTCTTCATCTGTTTCCGCCAGCGCTCTTCCTATCTCCAGTAAATTCTTTTTATCTTCTGTTGTTACCATTGCCGGCATAATTTTCACCTCACTTTTTTGTTTTGTGTTTATGTGACTATTCTAGTTCCTATTCACACATTTGTCAACATCTTTTTTGTTGACATGCGCACATTTTTGATTTACACTATTTAACAGGAGGTGAACATTTGAATAAGAGAATTAAAGAATTAAGAAAATTACTAGGTTTAACCCAAGAAGAATTTGCGAGTAGAATAGGGATAAAAAGAAACACTCTAGCAAATTATGAAATTGGTCGAAATGTTCCCATAGATGGAATTGTTTTTTCTATTTGTAGAGAATATGGTGTAAATGAAGACTGGCTAAGATTCGGAACTGGTGAAATGTTTCCCGATGTTCTCCCCGAAGACGAAACAGCTGCTGCTATATCAGAAATTCTTGAAGACGTACAATGTGAAAATGCCATGTATACTCTCATTAAAGAATTTTTAATCAATTACCAAAAAAGTGACCCCAAAACCAAAAAAATACTTGATACATACCTAAATAACGTTCTGGAAGGATATCAAAAAAGAAAAGAAGATTGTTGAATCTTCTTTTTTTGTAGACATTTTTTATAGTAATAATTATAATAATTTATAATCTATTACAAATGAGTGAAAGGGGTTATTTATATGTTTTGGTTCATTATTTTTATTCTTGCCTTATATTTTATTTTTTCTTATCCTGAATTCTTCTTTTTTCTTGCGGCCATTATCGTATTTATACTCATATATAAGGCTTATAACAAAAAACAAAAACCATATTCTAATTCTTCAATTCAGGACGATGAAGATATTTCCTTTAACTCTAGACTAAATGTTGAGACGTATGATGATGACGATGACATTGATGACGATGAATATCCTCTCTATGATACTACTAAAGTTCATGCAGTCAACTACCATGAATTTAAAGTGAAAGGAAAAAATCCAAAAACAAACCGTTTGAAAACAGTTAAAGTTGTTGTAAAATATGGTACTTCCGAAAACATTATTGCACAAAAATCGGGATTGTTGGAACCTTATACCATAACACCAAATACTGATTCTTGGACTGAGCGTGAACCTTCTGTAGCACAGATTGAATACGCCCAAGACTTGAATATAATTTTCCCTTCCGATTGTTCTAGCGCTGATATATCTGCTATGATTTCAAAACAATTAGGGCAAGATTATGTAGATTATATTAATCCTGAACTTTTGGAGTATGCTGCTGATAATAATATTTGTTTATCACCCTATATTAGCAATATCAACGGCATCTCTTCTATTATACATTCTCTGCGTTCAGAAAAACGAATTGCCTTTTTCGTATATATTGTCTATTGCTTTACCCGAAGAATCCATGTTACGAATATGGACCATTCAGTAAATAAAGAAATATTTTACAATTTTATTAATTCATTTTCAGAAAAAAAAGATGAATACTGTGAACTAATTGATAATGTATCAATCTCTTATTTATTTAAAAATAAAAAAGTTGATCGAAGAAATAGACGTATGGCACAATTATATGACAATATAGTCCAATACTTGGAAAATGCAAAGATTGATTAACTGTACTTCATCTTAAAAGGAAAAGCCCCCTACCGGCTTTTCCTTTTTTCGATGTGGCGTTTTATCAATGTATATATCTGGTTCAGAAATATGATATCACTATCCTCTATCTCTTCCAGCAGCTCCACCACTTTTCTTTTGTACTCCATGTAATTTCCCCGCTTCCCCTTCCTAATTTTTTTATGTCTCTAATTTACCATATTTTTCTTCTCTATTCTATGCTTTTTCAAATATTTCCCGATATCGGGAAATATTTGAAAATATATTGACAGATAATCTATTTCTATATAGACACATTTCGACATAAAATGTATAATTGACATAATAAATTTTCATGTAAAAAGGAGTTTTTTATGAGCAAATATCAAATAAAATATTCTTCAACCACCCAATCTCTGTTGGCACTTAGGAATTGCATCTCCGATATCATTAATGTAGGTAAAATATCTGACACTGATATTCTTACCCTCCGATACTGGATGGATGACAATAAACATTTAGTTGGCAATTATCCTTTTGACAAAATTTATTCCTTGATTGATGAAATATTATCCGATGGCGTAATAGACTCAGAAGAAAAGGAACATCTGCTAAAAATCTTAAGTAATGAAGCAATTTATGAACCCGCTTCTACATCTATCGAATTTCTGTTTGGATGCCATGTCTGCCTAACCGGAAATTTTACTTTTTCAAGCCGAAAGGAAATCGAAGAAACAATCGAAAAATACGGAGGCTTTAATGAACATAAGTCCCCTACCCGTCAAACAGACTATTTATTTGTTGGCGGAAAAGGAAGCCCAGATTGGGCTTACGGAAACTATGGTAATAAAATCAAAAAAGCAAAAGAGCTACAAGAGTATGGCTATTCAATCCTGATTATGAGTGAAGATGCTTTGAAAAATTTCTTTTCCTCTCATGATTTAAATAATATATATTCCATGCAAGAGTGCATTCAGCTCTTTGAATCATTAAATAAAGAATCTATGCAAATTATACAAAACCAAATAAATGCCACTGCAACAGGATGTGTAAAGGTTGTCCAACCTTTAAGCCATCATTTAGACTCTTTGGTTGATAAAGGAATTTTATTTGAATGTACTGCCAATTTTAACTGGTTCGAAATGTTGTCCTATTGTACGCGTGATGAACTAAATTTACGTATCGAATCGTTAAACACAGGTTTGCGATTTCGTAAAAATCTGACACTTGAATCATTAATTAAGTGGTGTGCCACAAATATTCCTGAACGTGCAAGAGAACTTTTTCCAGAGTATGGCGCTTTTATGCTCAATGAAAAATTTTTTAATTACAATTTGCTATCACAATTACAAGATTTTTTAAATTGAATTTTGTGCATATTATATTCTAAAATAACATTGTCAGATGGATTTATTCACCTAAACTGTGCCTATAGGGCATTATAAAAGACTTTAGTTATTTATCAAAGAAACTTCGCCGTATGCGGAGTTTCTTTCGTTATGTGAGTCATTTTCCTACTTTCATATTTTCTTCTGTACTCTATGCTTATACTAATATTTCCCGATATCGGGAAATATGTTGGACGGGATTGACAAACTTCAACTTCAATATTATCGTCACCTCTTATAACACATGTAAAAATATTTGTTTTTTATTGACAAATACTTTTATATGTGTTACTATATTATTGTCAGGAGGGAAACCAATGAAAAGCTATTCATCAAGAGAAGTTATCAAAATGCTTAAAGCGGACGGCTGGTACGAGGTAAACGTGGTTGGAAGCCATCACCAGTACAAGCACCCAACCAAAAAGGGACGCACAACAGTAAAGCATCCTGATAAGGATATCCCGCTCCCAACGCTAAGGCGCATTGAGGAACAGTCAGGGCTGAAGTTCAATTAGCCCTGATTCCCTCCCGACACACACTATCAAGGAGGTATTTTATGAAAAAAGTTGATCGCTATTTTTATCCAGCCATTTTCATCTATGAACCCGGAAAGGAAATCTCCGTTGACTTTCCTGACTTAAAATGTGCGACCAGTGGTACGAATGATGATGACGCTTTGCTTTCGGCTCGGGAACTTCTTGGCTGTGTCCTTAACGGACTGGAAGAAGACGGGGAAGAAATACCAGCGCCTACCCCTTTGTGCGAAATTAAAACAAAGGAAAATGAACGGGCGGTTTTGATTGATGTTTATATGCCGTCCGTCCGCATGGCAAATGTGAACCGCTCTGTCAACAGAACCGTGACCCTGCCCGCATGGCTTAATGCCGCGGCCCTGGAACGGAACATCAATTTTTCACAGGTCTTGCAGGATGCCTTGAAATCACAACTCCATCTTGGGTAGGAAAATACCCCGGCTTCTAGTTCCGGGGTATTTCCTTTTACTTTATCATGGATTCATCATTTGTACCAAATATTGAACCAGCATTTTCTTCCAAAATGGAATCATGAAGTACCTGCAGTAAATCCTGATTGCTAAAATTATCCGCCATTCCTTTCCCCCTAGAATAACTTTAGCTGCTTAAGCCTTACCTCTGCCGCAGCCTCACTTACTAAAAATATATCTGCTATTTCCTTTACCAGCATGAACCCCGGCATCTTATACAGGGAACGTCTATAAATGCAATGATAAATCCTTCCCATAGTAAAACTTTTAATTCTCTGATATGGGCTTTTTCTCTTTCCATGGCAATAATTTTATCTGCCTCTTCAATTATTTTCTGTTCATTTTCAGAAACAATCTCTTCAGTAATTAATTTACCTATCCTTTCTCTAAGAGCTTCCTCTATCTCTCTTGCGTACGGAAAACGCCCCGGATTGTCAAGAATCCGGGGTGTTTCTTCCTTCCATGCCATATGATGAACTTTGTCTGTCCGTTATTTTTTGCACTCACTGCTTTTTACAAGGTCATTCCTTCCACGGGAGGATCCGGTCAACTCTTTATGCCATTTGCTCCCATCTATTTACTTCTGGTGTCTAAACATCAATAATGCTTTGTTATTAGTCACAATATCCAATTTATTCAGGAAATTGATATAATCCTTATCATCCGTTACCAGGATAGTTTTATATTTCCTGTTCAACTCAGCTATAAAAGCATCATTGAAATCATAAGAAAAACTATTCATAAAAAGATTGTCCAAATCCATACTGTCAAAATTATCATTAATACGCTCAAATTTCGACAATATATCTTCCCTCGCAATTTGTAAAATAGCATCCATATTTTCTCTGTAATCAGCCGTTTCCCTGTAATCCTTCTTGAAATCCTCTACCTCCGGGTGTTCGTCACTATAAATTTTAAACTGAAAACGGATACACCGATTAATAAATTCAGAAATCTGTATACTCGATATATATACCTTTGATTTGGCCCCATGGATTAATTTATACAAATTTATGTAGTGGGTACTGTTAGCGGCTCCCATAACCGGATAAAATATCTTTATAAGCACATTTGTGTCAAATATAAAAACATCTTCCTCCTGTGGCTTAAAAGATGTTATATCTTTTATATTGTTACTCAATATTCAACACTTCCTTCGCCATATGTGAAAACCCTTCTCTATTGGAATAAAATTTCTTCGCATTATTAATCACAATATTTAACGTGGAATTTTTGGACGGTGGAAAATTCTTTAATTTAAGACACGCCTGTATCTTTTCACTCGTATATTTTCCATACAACTGTCCAATCGCATTATTCAGGAACGGAGATATCATACTCTCAACATTCACGAAATCAAGCACGATTGTTTCATTGCTATCGAAAGCATCCTCTATTTCCGCGTACACCAAATCGCCCTGCTCCTGTGTCAATGCTGAAGGATTATTTATTTTTTTTGCCACATCCAAATATCTTCCCATAATCCACACCTCCTAAAACTGAATGGTTTCATGCTCTTCCTTTATAAAATAAACTGATTTGTCATTCATATTAAACCCTATTGTAACAATCGTTCCTTTGAATGGATTATCCAATTTACTATATTTTTTCCCTTTCTTCGTAATTTCAAGCATTTCTTCTCCTGACACCATAAAAAAATCCCCTTCATTCAATGATATGAAATCCATAATAATTGATAATCCAATTCCTCTTGGTGTCCTCTCTACCAATGTAGTATTTCCCGGTTCAGTTGCCCATTCCAATGACTTAGACGGCACGGAAAGGCCTTGTCTGATATGATATTCCCTCACATTATATGGTATTGTTTCACCAGCATCTACAATTGTAAAGTAAAGCATTTGACCCTGCGGAAAATATTGTCCACATGTAAAAACACTCCTACTGCTCGTATGGTCCCTTACATTATTGAATATCTCTAAAAGGGCGTCCCTGAATTTATCACTCATGGCCAAAGACATTGCAGGCAAATCTTTTCTTCCGAAAAGACTTAGTGTCAAATATCTCTCATATTCGTCAATTTCATCCACATCAAATATTTTATAGGGTATAACTGTATTATGCACATCTGCAATTTTTTCTAAACCTAAATGATGACAGAAACCATTTTTTTGTACTATCGTCTTAATTCTCGGACTTATTCCCGAAAGCATTAGGGCTTCGCTGTCTTCCGTATGTTCCTGATAAAAACTATCCAAAATGCATCCCAATACTGAAAATAAGTTAGAGGCTATAAATTTAACATCCTGCAAATCTAATGTTATCTTTTCTACATTTGCCATTTCAATAGTATATGCTAAAGAACACAATTGGTTATATGATTTATAATTATTCCATAAATCATTCTTTAATTCGATTTTCTTCCAGCTCCTCTGTCCCATCTTCCCCTAATTCCCGATTAATTGTCATTTTTATTATTTTAATCCATCCATCTCTCCATGTCAATTAAATGAAAAAATTTAAGAATTTACCGGCTATTCTTTTCAATCATTATATTCCGACCTGAACAATTCCCTGAACGTCACCCCCATCCCCCTGCAGATCTTCTCCACCTCGTCAATCGTCGGAGAGACTTTATGGTTTTCTATATTGTTCAGTGTGGTTTTCCCCAGCCCTGTCATCTTTTCCAGTTCCATCAGTGTAATTCCCCTTTCGCGTCTTAGATTCCACAAAAGGATTTCCGCCATGCACCGCATACCTCCATGGTTATATAGTAACCCATGAGTTTTCGCTTTTGCATTGGTAAATTTAGGGAATGCTCCCCCTTTTTGTCCCGCCTCCCCGCATTTTTTTATTGACGTTACCCTTTTGCTGATATACAGTATTAGCATACACTATTTTAAGGGGGCATTTTATGTATTCCATAGGAATTTATCCGAGAAAATCCGTATACAGGGACAACAGTGATTCCGTATCCGTGCAGGTTCAGTTATGTAAGGACTATGCGGGGATCGTGTTTAAGGACAAGGACATTGAATTCCATATCTATGACAAGGATGAGGGCTTTTCGGGAAAAAACACGAACCGTCCCAGCTTCAGGGAGATGATGGAGGATGTGGAAAGCGGGAAGCTGGACGCGGTAATGGTTTACAAACTGGACCGCATAAGCAGGAATGTGCAGGAATTTTCTGCCATGTATGAAGTCTTCCAGCAGCACAATGTCTCTTTCATATCCGTAAAAGAATCTTTTGACACAGGCACGCCCATGGGAAGGACTGTCATGTACATACTTGCCGCTTTTGCACAGCTGGAGCGGGAAAACACGTCCGAGCGCGTTGCGGACAACATGAAAGCCCTCGGCTCATCCGGGAAGTGGACAGGCGGGAAGCTGCCGGCCGGCATGACTTCCGTCCGCCGCAAAATCGGTGACAAAGAGCACTCCTATCTTGCCGTGGACGAACATACCATAGGTAACGTAAAACTCCTGTACCGTCTTATGTGCGACGGATATACCATAACCAAGGTGGAGCGCTACTGCCGTGACCATGGAATCAGGACCCAGAGCGGCAAGTTCTTCAGTACGTCGCAGATCTATAACATTATCAGCAATCCCGTGTACTGTCAGAACAGCATGGAGGCTTACTATTACTTTAAGGACCTTGGCTGTGCGCTTCCGGACCCGTCTGCCTTCGACGGTTCCAGGGGCCTTATCGGATACGGCCGGACCAAAACCGCAGCCGTGTCCCAGAAAAGGCAGAAAGCGTCTTCATGGTCTATCAGTGTCGGAATACATGATTACGTGATTCCGGCTGCGGAGTGGATCGCTGCCCAGCAGATGCTGAATACCCATAAAATGTACCGGGCGGCAAAACACAAGTGCGGGCTTCTTAAGGGAACACTCCGGTGCAAATGCGGCTCCAGGATGGATATCCGGACATACCAAAAGGGCGGGATTACCTTTTCCTACTATTACTGTGCAAAGATGGCGCGTCAGGGGAAAGAAGCATGTGACAGCGGATATGTCCGGGCAAGTGTCCTCGATGATGCCTTTCTCGGACAGCTTGAGGAAATCCGTATCAATCCGGACCGTTTTTCCCTCTCCGAAACAAAGGAGGCCATGACCGCGGACGCCCCTTCCATCCGCAAGCAGATCCGGGAACTGGAACGTCAGATATCAAATCTTACAACCGCCCTCACGGGCGCAATGGAGACAGCGGCAGCGTCCTACATCATACAGCAGATAAACAGCATTGATGAGAATAAGCGGAAACTGGAATCAGACTTAAGGAAAGCGGAAGTTGAAAAGAGAAATGAGGAAACCGCCGAGGAAACAAAGACCCGTATCCTGAATGACATTGAATGGTTACTCCAAAATATGGATAATCTTGAGTACTCGGTAAAAAATGAGGTAATCAGAAAAACCGTGAAAACATGCGTTTTTGACGGCGATGTACTGCGCATTATTTTTTAATTTTCATTCAATATAATATTTATATGGGTGTGCCCGTCTGCCCCATCATGTCATGCCCCAAATGGGGACGTGCATAACCGTAGCTCCTGGACGCACCGAAATCATCATAATCGCTGTATTCAAACCCTTTCGCAACCGGGGAAAATGCCTTTAGTCCATAACATTTCTGCCATCTGACGGTTCCGTCCTCCTCCGCCTTCTGGATTTCATATTCACCCACATAACCGCCCAATACCGCCTGATATGCTTCCAGATAATAAGCATAGTATTCCATATCTTTCGTCAGCTCCGCCATGGTAGTCTCTTTTTCCATCAGCTTCTTTGCGGTCTTTTCAATCTCTGATACCGTTTTCGAAGGAAACTCACCTCCGTTCCTCGCTCCCACATAAGCCAGCAGCTCTATCCAGTCCACATGCACGCTTTCCCTGTCGGCCGCCGCTTCCTTCCATGATTCCACATCCCATTTATATGCCTCACAGAGCGCTTCGTAAGAGATATTGAAATCCACCCACTTAATGAATTTCTTCTCCGCAAATACTTCCACTTCCACCGCCTGCTCCGCACGCGGGGATACCCCGCCCTTTACAATCTGTATTCCCCACAAAATGCCGAGTGACGCAAAAAGAACCATCTCCATCCATATCGCACATCTTATTTTTTTCAGATACCGCATTATCCACCGCCCTGAACCTCTCATAGAATTATATGAAAATAAGATAAAAATAAGAACAAACGTCCTCAGGGCGTCTGCTGGGCGAAAAAAAGCTGCCGCATGAAGCGTAACCCGCTCCATGCAACAGCTTCCATTCTCATTTTCTATACTATTCTATGCCTCCGGCTCAATCAGTCCATACGTATTGCCTTTTCTCTTATAAACGACGTTTACCTGGTCTGTTTCCGCATTGCAGAATACAAAGAAACTATGTCCGAGAAGTTCCATCTGGATACATGCATCCTCCGGATACATCGGCTTGATGTCAAACTTCTTTGAACGGATAATCTTGATTTCCTCCTCATCCATGTAATCTTTCTCGATAAATTCCTGTTTGAAGAAACCAGCCGACTGCTGCTGGTCTACCAGCTTATTCTTATATTTCTTAAGCTGTCTTTCAATAATCTCTTCCACTAAGTCGATAGAAACATACATATCATTGCTGACCTGTTCCGAACGAATGATACTCCCCTTCACCGGTATTGTCACTTCTATCTTTTGCCTTTCCTTTTCCACACTCAATGTCACATGAACCTCGGTATCCGGATTAAAATATTTCTCCAATTTGCCGATTTTGTCCTCAACCGCCGATTTCAACCCCTGTGTCACATCAATATTCTTGCCTGCTATAACAAACTTCATATCACTCATCCCTTTCATTGGATTATTGTACAAGCATTATACCATATTTTTACTGGCTTGTGCAACAATTTACGAAATTTGTTTCTGCTTTAAGACTTTGGTACCAGCCTGAAATCCTCATGATTCCATTTATTGAAGAAGAATTTTAGTAAAATAAGCCAAAACATCCGTTCTGACAACTTCCGTATTTTCTTACTTGTCCAAAGCTGAAACCATGTGGATACTGTGGATAATTCCGTGTATAAATGAAGAATCACAGATTCTCCAATGCTTTACCTGTGGATAACTTCCTATTCTTTTTTTCCTCATTTCCGTTTGAAAAACCGTTCTTTGTGAATTTTGTACAAGCCGTGAGATGCCCGCATACACCCCGGCTCGCTGTCCGCCAGCATAAACTTTCTGACAATTCCCGGGTTTCCCAAAGGTGCATTGACGTAATTTTTTTATTTTGCTAGTATTTATATCAGAGCAGGCGCCTGTAAAAAACAGTAGGAGGTTATAGACAACCACATGAATGAAAAAATATTTCAACGTTATTTGGAAACCAGTGTTTATACATACGCAGGGATTTATAAAGACTTTATAGCATCGCTTCCGGACGACATACCTTCCATAGGAATGCTGGTCTGTGATCAGATCACCCATCCGTCCATGTATTTTACGGAACCATCTCCTTATTTAGAAGATACTTATTACGGAAAGTTTGCAACTTATCCAAAGCATCGTTTTAAAAATGAAGATGAAATATATATAACTGCCGTTTCAATGATTGCAGGTATTTTACGTTTGGATGAAACAGGCTTTACAAAGAACAGGGATGTAACAAAAAGAATTACGGTTTCCTGCCGGCAGGCTTCTGTATTATTTAGTGCAATTTTAAAAGAAAAAAGAATTCCCTGCCGTTCAAGGGCCGGATTTATGGATTTTGGAGATGCAGGTGACAGCTACATGGAACACTGGGTGAATGAATACTGGAATTTCAACGAAAACAGATGGGTTCTGGCAGATGTTGACGGCTATTATGAATATGAACAGCGCTTTGGTTACAGTCAGTTTGATTTACCGCGCCGAAAGTTTGTGACCGCCTCGGAAGCATGGCTCGGTTTGAGAAAAAATACATTTAATAAAAAATTAGACGTTTTTTCCCCTACTCTTTTGGAAGGTGTCTGTGAATACCTGTTTATGGATTTACATGCATTGATGAACAATGAAATCTTTTATTCTTATCAACCCCTGTATCTTCGCGGCGGAATACAGACACTGAATGAAAAGGAACTGCATGAACTTGATGCTTTGGCAGAACTGCTGGCAGAACCCGATAAAAATATGGAGCAGATAGAACATTTGCTGGCTGCAAATGAAAAGTGGTCTGTTTTGACAAATAATACCCAAAACGTCTACCATGATATTTTCAGATAAACATAACGGAAAAGCGGATATCCTTCCGGATATCCGCTTTTCCGTTTATATATTTTTTAGAAAATTCTTCTTACTGAAAGCGGTGTCCTGTAGTTCGCACTGGAAACGATAATACCGGTTCTCGATGTGGAAGCATGGACAATCTGTCCGTTTCCGATATACAAAGCCACATGGCCGGAGTAACATACCAAGTCGCCGGGCTGTGCGTTTTCCAATCCGTTGACTGCCGCGCCTACACTTCTGTCTGCAGCCGATGAATGAGGCAGGCTGACACCGAAGTTTGCATACACGCTCATTACAAATCCCGAGCAGTCCGCTCCGTTGGTAAGGCTCGTTCCTCCGTACACATAAGGGTTTCCTACAAACTGCAGCGCATAATCCGCAACCGCGCGCCCCATCTCACTTCCTCCGCCGGAAGCATACATAACCTGATTGGAGGATTTGTTCGAAGAAGACCTTCCTGCCGCTTTTCTCGCTGCCTCCTGAGCTGCCTTTCTCGCCGCTTCTTCTTTCGCAAGTCTGGCTTCTTCCTCCGCCTTGGACTCTGCCTGAACGAATTCCGTAGACATTGCTACATAGTCAGTGGATACATATCCGTCACCCTCTTCGATGTTTACCTTCACCCAGCCGTCCAGTTCTTCCGTGACAATGAGCTGATCCTCTATGGGCACCCAGCCGATGACACTCTTATCCAGTCCGGGCTCCTGACGAACCTTAAGGGTTGTCGTAGTCACCGTTGCAATTCTCGTACCTACCGATTTTGCCAATTCTACCGCATCATCTCCCGTTACGCAGTACTCGCCTTTTACATATCCGGTTACCGAACCGGATTTAATCTCATACCAGCCGTCCACTTCGGAAATAAAAGTTCCCACCGATTTATCATACAGCTTACCGATGATCTCCCCTTCCTCGCTGGGCATATTTCTTACATTCACGTAATCGTTCACCTTTGCGATAACGAGACTCTTAAAACCTTCTTCCTCGTCTTTCCGGTCCAAACGCTTTTGAACATCTTTTAAGATCTTCTCATCCAACAGGGAAATATCTACCTGCTTCGTCTCTTCAATAACGATTTCTTCCTTCTTTTCAGTTGTTTCCTGCGGTACGGTTACAGCTCCTGCAGTCTCCATATTATTCAGAACTTCATTCAGGACTTCCGCTGCCGAGTTGCCTGATACGCTTTCTTCCTGACTGCCGTCCGTATTCTCTTCTTTTTGTCCGACATCTGTTTTTTCCGTATCCGCCTCTTCCTTAATGTTCTTTAAGGAAGTTCCTTCCGATGCCAGTGTATAATCCACTCCTGCCGACGGCAAAACAGACGCTACGCTTGTCGCCGCATTCGCACTTATGTCAATACTTGAAAATGTAAGAACTGCTGTTACTGCACACATTACAACTTTCACGTTCTTTTGTCTCATAGGATGCGCCTCCGCAAATTGTTACTGTTTATGTTGAATTTGTTACAATTTTGTTACATCTGTTAAATAATATAACACCTGATAGAGCATTTGTCAACCGGTGGAAAAATTTTACCATGGAAATTCATATTCTGCCAAGAAAACCCACCGGAAACGCAGCATGGAAAACAGTAACAAAAACCCGCCCCGCAGCCAAAACCTGCAGCCGCGAAATCCCTTTGGCCGGAGCGTCCTCCTTCACCGGTACACACAATATTCTGAGCGTTACATTCTCAATAACAACTGCCGTTAAAATAATTCTGAATACTCGTCACTGCATTCGCGCCGTCTGCCACCGCAGTGATCACCTGCCGTAGGCTCTTCGTTCTTATATCGCCCGCCGCATATATCCCGGCAGCCGTTGTAGCACAGTCTTCCCCAGCCGCCAGATACCCCTTTTCATCCATATCCGCAATACCCGCAAATACCTCTGTATTGGGACGGATACCGACAGCAATAAAAATACCGTCTGCGGCCACGGTTTTCTTCTCCCCTGTCTTTACATTGCGCACTTCCATTCCGGCCACCTGTTCTTCCCCCTGAATCTTCTCCACTACCGTATCCCATAAAATCTCCACATTCGGCAGTGCTTTTACCTTTTCCTGCAAAATCCCTGCCGCCCGCAGTTCATCCCTCCGGTGGATCAGATATACCTTCTGACAGGTACGCGCCAGAAAAACGGCATCCTCCGCCGCCACATCACCGCCTCCAACCACAGCAACCGTACGGTTACGGAAGAAAGCCCCGTCACAGGTAGCACAATAGGACACTCCCATTCCCGCCAGTTCTTCCTCTCCGGGAACCCCCAGCTTCGCATGCTGTGCTCCTGCCGCAAGGATCACCGCCTTTGCCTGAAAATCTCCTTTGTCCGTCTTTACCGTATGAACGCGCCCGTCCGGAGCCGGTGCATCCGTCCCTGTTTCCGTCTCTATTCCCAGCACATCCGCCTCCGCGAACCCAACCCCCATCTTATCCGCATGTTCCCTGAATTTCATGCCCAGATCAAAACCGTTAATTCCGGGCAGCCCCAGGTAATTGTCCACCTCATACGTATTCAGCACCTGCCCCCCGCTCATAGGATTTTTTTCCAGCACAAGAACCTGCAGCCCTGCCCTCACCGCATACACCGCCGCTGACAAACCCGCCGGCCCCGCTCCGATAATAACCAAATCATACATTAACCATTCCTCCTGTTTCGCAATTCCATATTACCAGTCCGCACTCCCACGCTAATACCATCCGCCATCGATCGTAATGATCTGCCCCGTCATATATTCCGGTGCCTCGATCACCCGCATCACCAGTTCCGCCACTTCCTCCGGCCTTCCGAACCGGTCCGCCGGGATCTCCTCCCGCAGCGCCCTTCTCTCGTCCTCATCAAAACACCGGTTCATCTGCGTATCGATCACCCCGCACGCAATTGCATTGACACTGATATGACTGGGAGCCAGTTCTTTTGCCAGTGCTTTCGTGAAACCGTTGACTCCGCCCTTGGATGCGGAATAAGCCACCTCCATAGACGCCCCCATACTTCCCCATACGGAAGAAATATTCACGATATGTCCGGCATGACATGCCAGCATAAGCGGAATTGCTTTCTTACACGTATAAAACAGACTGTTCAGGTTCGTGTCCATTACCTCCTGCCATTGCTCCGACTCCATCCCGGACAGCAGACCGATATAGGAAATTCCGGCATTGTTTATCAGTACGTCCAAATGCCCTATCCCGTCAAACAGCCTGCATACCGATCGGTAATTCCCCATATCGCAGACTTCCGCCCTGCAGTCAATACCATATGCCGCCTGCAGCTCTTCCTGCACCCGTAGCAGCTCCTGTCCGGAGTTCTTACAGGTCAGCCACAAATCATAACCTGCTTCCGCCAGCCTTTCCGCAATAGCTTTGCCGATGCCTCTGGAAGCCCCGGTGATCAACGCCTTTTTTCCCATGTTTATCTGCACTCCTTCCACCCGGCTTCTGCCGACCGCAAACCGTACCGCCGGCTCATATAAATTCCGGCGCCTGTCATCCTCCCACCAGATTCCGGATTCCGTCGCATATTCTTCCTGCCACCACAGGATTATTCATGGTAAAAATATGGATGCCGTCCACGCCGTGTGCGATGAGCTCCACGATCTGGCTGACCGCATAAGCCATTCCCGCATCGAATAACGCCTCTTTGTTATCCCCGTACTTCTCCAGTATTTTCTCAAACTTTTCCGGCAGCACGGCGCCGCACATATTCACCATCCGTTTAATCTGCGCCCGGTTCGTCACGGGCATGATTCCCGCTTCCACCGGCACATCAATTCCCGCTATTCTCAGTTTAACCAGAAAATCATAAAAATTGTCATTATCAAAAAATAACTGGGACACCAGATGCCCTGCCCCCGCATCCACCTTCTTTTTCAGGTTGCGGATATCCGTCACACCGTCTTCCGCCTCCGTATGTACTTCCGGATAACAGGCGCCGCTCACATGGAAATCCCCCTGGGCTTTGATATATTCTACCAGTTCGTTCGCATAATGGAAATCATCCTTCGGCGGAATATCCGGATTTCTGTCCCCGCGCAGCGCAAGTACGTTCCAAAGCTGTGCTTCCTGCAGTTCATTCAGAATCGCCTTGATTTCCTCCCTGCTGTGGCTTAAACAGGTTAAATGCACCAAAGGCTCAATCCCGTAATCCTTTTTTATCTTTTTCGCCAGTTCTACCGTCTTGTTGTTAGTACTGCTGCCGCCAGCCCCGAACGTTACGCTGATAAAATCCGGATGCAGCTTCGCCAGCGTCTCCAGCGTTGCATCAATGTTCTGAAGCTCCGCTTCTTTCTTCGGCGGAAATATCTCAAAAGAAAGAACCGGTTTCTTTTTCTCAAATAAAGTTTCAATGATCATAATCTCATCCTTTCATACGCCTTTTCAATCTTCTGACACTTCTGTCAGTTTTAGCACAATTGAAAATATTTCAGTATTACCACCCATAGGAAAATGGAAAACAGCGAACCCACATTGCTGACCGCCACACCCAGCCCCGCCAGTTCCCCGTTTCCTCCCAGCTCCTTTGCCATCGGATAGGAGGCGGTTGCCGTCGGAGCGGCAAATACCAGAAACAGCCCCGCCAGCTCCATTCCCCGGAATCCCAAGGCTATGGCCGCCGAGACAAATACCGCCGGAACTATCACCAGCCTGCCTGCCGCCATGACAGTAATGTATCCGGCATATTTCCGTAATGACGCAAATGTCAGTGTAGCGCCCACACAGATGATTGCCAGCGGAGTTGCGATATCCCCCAGTGCCGTCATGGGGTTCAGAATCAGCTGCGGCAACGGAATCTTCAATCCCAGGAACAAAAGTCCTGCCGCACTTCCCACCACCAGACTGTTGGTCGCCACTCCCTTTAACAGCCGGAGTACGGATATCTCCTTCCCGCCGCGCCATACCTCAAAAAGAATCACCGCCAGTATATTAAAGACCGGAACAACAAACGCCGCCATCACGGATATGACACCCAAATCCGTATCCGGATACATGCTGGAAGCTATGGACATGCCAAACAGCACATAATTGCTCCGGTATATAGCCTGTATCATGGTAGGAGCATTCCTTCTGTCCTTTACTTTCCTTCCGACGAGATACCATGTCAGACCGTAAGCCGCAAAAACGGAAACCAGCACAAACAGGATCAGCTCCGGCTGAAATGCCTTTTTAAAATCCGAATGGTAAATATCCAAAAACAGTTTGATCGGAAGAAACACCCGGAATACCAGTTTATTGATCTGCGAAAATGCATGTTCGTCTATCAGCTTGATTTTCCGCAGCGCTATACCGACTCCCATATAGGCGAGAATCGGAAAGATGATCCGAAAAGAGATGATAAAATATTCCATTTTCCACTCCTATTCCAACACGTCAAACCATGCTCCCTTTGCCCACGGACTTCCCACGTCACAGCGACCATGGTGGTACTGCCGGTCCACGGTTCCCTCTTCTTTTTCCTCCGAAACCCCGATTTTCATCCGGCTCGTCTCTGTCTCTGAAAAATTCTCCAATACCTTCAAGATTTTTTCGATATCTTCTTCGCGGACTTCCTTCATATTTCTTCCCTTCCGATCTCAGTTTCTGATTTCAACTTCTGATTTCAACTTCTTTTTTCCATACCACCCTAAAAACTTCTGATCTTATCACTTCCGTCATCCACCGTTTTCTCAATCTTTTTTACGGTGACATAATACTGATAGCTGTCGTTCACCTGCACGCATACCCGGTCCCCTTCCTTATGTCCCAGCAGCGCTTTCCCGATGGGGGATTCCGTACTGACAAGCCCTTCCAAAGAATTTCCGCGCATGGTGGTAACGATTTTGTATGTTTCCACCGTGCCGTCTTCTTCAAACTCCACCTCTACCGTATTATTCACTCCGATTTCATCCGCTCCCGATTCATCGGAAATGATTTCCGCCGTCTTGATCATCCGTTCCAAAAAGCGGATACGGCTTTCATTTTTATTCTTTTCTCTCTTCGCCGCATAATACTCAAAGTTTTCGCTCAGATCCCCTTGCGCCCTTGCTTCCTTTACCGCATCCAATGCCTCCCTGCGTACTACCAGTTTCCGATATTCAATTTCTTCCTCCATCCGTTTAATATCATTTTCCGTCAATTGATTATGCATCCTCATCCTCCATTCCTGTCCGTCTGCAGATCCGGTATGCCGTGTGCATCCCTGCGTCTTCAATCCCCGCCGCAGCGACCGGACATCCATCCTGCACCTCCCGCTGCATGAACTGATTCTTCCCGGATCAAAGCCGCCGCAATTCCTGCTCCGTAAAAAGACGCCTTATGATTTCGTTATAATCACACAGCCTGGACACCTTTTTTATCTTTTTCCAATATTTTTCATAATCCGTAAAAAGACAGACCATATATGACCACAATTCCTTCATTTTATAAAGCAGCGGGGTTTCCCCTGACAATTCCTCCCGGTACTGCGCATACAGACGGTCGTGGAAATTCCGAATCGTTTTCTTTGCCGCCGCACTGCCACACTCCGCCGTCTCCTCCATTCCCCCTTCCAAGAGCTCCGCTTCCTGCACCAGCGCCGGATTCACCAGCAGTCCCCTGCCTATCATGACTCTCTCCACCGACGGAAATGTTTCGCGGAACTTCTTATATTCCGCCACCGTAAAGATATCCCCATTATAACACAACGGATTCCTGCTGATGCGCACCGCTTCCGCAAACATATCCCAATCCGGTTTATTTTTATAAAAATCCTTCTGTACCCGCGGATGCACGATCAGTTCATGCAGCGGATATTTGTTAAACAACTCCAGAATATGGTAAAATTCTTCCGGCTTTGCCATTCCGATTCTGGTCTTTACCGATACTCTCACGTCTGCTTTTTCAAATATCTGTTCCAAAAAGGCATCCAGTTCCTCCGGTTTTGCAAGAAATCCTGCACCTTTTCCTTTCGATACTACCGTACCGGAGGGACACCCCAGATTCAGATTGACCTCTTCATACCCATATTTTTCCTTAAGCTCCGCTGCCGCACGCAGAAAATACTCCGCCTGATTGGTCAGAATCTGCGGAATCGTATGCATACCCTGATTGTGTTCCTGCATTATATCCTTCATTTCCTTCGGATTCAGGGCACGGTTTTGGTTCGGTGACAGGAACGGCGTGAAATACTTATCCATTCCCGGATAAAAAGCATGATGGGCGCTCCGGTAGATGTATCCCGTAATGCCCTCCAGCGGCGCAAAATAAAATTCCATTCTTCTGCTCCTTACATTTCGATTTTCTCCAATAATCCCAGCCTCCGGCGGAACATGGTACGATCCCGGTTTTCTTCCTTCCTAAAATAAATCCGCCATCTGCAGGTACTCATAATCATAGTCCCTTATAAATATATCCTGTGTCAAAACCTTTGTATTCACCGCATACACACAATAATATTTATACCACTGCCCGTCGTATGAGGTATAGCGGTAATTATATCTTAACAGTCCCACCTTTTCCTCTTCCAGAATAAATGCTGTTTCATTCAGCGTATTCGGCTGTCCCGCCAGCTTCGCACCTTTTTTATATAAATCCTCATTGCCGCCTCTGCGCCTTGGCCTCCCCCTCCCGTCATCATACCACCTGATACGGTAACATTTATCTGCCTCTTCGCTTATCGTTACACACGGAACATCTATTTTTTCCAAAGAATAAAAACTTCCTTTATCCTGTCTGACTCTTTGAACCCTCTGCCCTGCACGCCTCAGTTCCCGCTCCTGTGCTCCGGTAAAGGCTTTTCCAGAATTTGTTTCATATAATTCCTTATCCGGACGGCACGAAACATCATCCTCTGATAAAACACAGTCCCCATGTTGGAAATAGCAGCATTTTTTATAAAAAATCCCATTCCCTATAAGATTTATCCCATCTTCTATCCGGACCGGCTTATCGTACTTCTTCCTTATAGAAGCGCCATTGGGTGTACGGTCTTCCTTAAACCATGTCATCTCGATCAACAAAACTGCCAGCATAGCTTTGCATCCTTTTTTCCTTTCTGTCATGAATCAATACCATTATAACCGAAATGCCTAAAAAAGTTAAGTCAAAAACTCCGCAGGAAAAACCTGCGGAGTCCATATTGTTGAATCTGTAAGAATATTCTGTCTATCTCAAAAGAAAATTCCATAGAATTATCTCTTGGAGAACTGCGGAGCGCGACGAGCCGCTTTGAGGCCGTACTTCTTTCTTTCTTTCATACGAGGATCTCTTGTGAGATAACCTGCCTTTTTCAATATCGGCCTGTAATCGGCATCTGCCTGAAGCAACGCTCTTGCAATACCGTGTCTGATGGCGCCTGCCTGACCTGTGTATCCGCCGCCGCGTACATTCACCTTTATGTCAAATTTATCTACTGTATCCGTAGCTACGAGAGGCTGGCGAACGATAACTTTTAAAGTCTCCAGTCCGAAGTAATCGTCCATATCTCTTTTATTGATCACAACCTTTCCGCTGCCGGGTACCAAATATACTCTTGCAATTGATTTTTTCCTTCTGCCAGTTCCATAGCAGTTTGCTGCTTTAGCCATTTTAATTTTCTCCTTTCCGATTTCCTAATTAAAATGTTAACGCTTCCGGCTTCTGAGCTGCATGCGGATGCTCTGCGCCTGCGTATACATGAAGTTTCTTGTACATCTGTCTTCCTAAAGGCCCTTTCGGAAGCATGCCTTTCACAGCAAGTTCAACCACTCTCTCCGGCTTCTTTGCCATCATTTCCTTTAATGTAGTCTCTTTCATGCCGCCTACATAATCGGAATGATGGTAATATACTTTCTGATCCAGCTTCTTACCCGTTACCTTCACCTGCGCTGCGTTTACCACAATTACATAATCACCGGTATCCATATGGGGAGTAAAAATCGGTTTGTTCTTACCTCTTAAAACCTTGGCAACTTCCGATGCCAGGCGTCCGAGTGTCATATTCGTAGCATCCACTACATACCATTTTCTTTCGATAGTAGCCGGACTAGCCATAAAAGTTTTCATTATGTTACCTCCACGCTTAACTAAATCAATTTACTTTTTCCTTTTGTCTGTCATCATCTCCGCCGTGGTGCAGATGTCCGGCCACACCGTCAGGCTTCCCTCCGACAATACTTATGAACAGCCTGTACGCTCCCTGCGCTGCTGTCCGTGCTTCTGAATCAAATCCTGTTATACGGAATCATAACGTCCTGCCGGGGCTTTGGCATAACGCTATAAAACACCGCCACATTGAAATATTATATTATACGCAGCCGAGTGTGTCAACAACTTTCAATGTAAAATTCAGCCAAAAAGTAACAGTTTAATCAGATCGTTTGGCGGTGAAGGAGGACGCCCCTGTCGGGGTGCTTTGGTGGGTTGGTTGCTCCCTGTTTCCCATGCCCGGATTCCGGTGGAAATTTTTCTTGGCAGAATATCACAGCCCAGGTGAAATGGCCACGGATGGCCATTTCAGCCACAGCATTTATGCTGTTGCGCATTTATGCTGTTGCGCATGGATGCCGCTTGAGGGCGTGCCGCAGCCTGGAGAAACCCCTCTTCCTCTTCATATCTGGACGGTATGGATTCCAGTTCCAGCAAATATCCGCCGCTTATATCTTCCGGTTCCTTATCCCAGCGGAATCCCTTCCTGACCACGGCTTCCCCGTCCCCGGACAGAACCGAAAACTTTGCCCTGCCGGTCACTTCCCTGTTACTCATGATTCCCTGTTCCGTTTCCAGATTGCGGATGTCCAGACGCTCCTCATGGATTTCGACTTTTTCGCACAGTAGATAGATTCCCTGATATTCTCCGTCTGCAAAAACGTCTACCTGGCGAAACTCCGGCGTTCCTTCCATGCCCATTCTTTCTGCCATATAAAACGTAATGCTGTTCCGCAGATAAGTCGGATCAAAAAAATTAGCCAGCAAAACCCATTTCCCTGCAGCGCCCATTCCATAAAGATCCGTATCCGTATCAAATTCTATTTCATAGCTTTTCTTTTCCGCATAAGTAAAGGATGCGTTTCCCCGGCATTTAATGGTTCCGGTCAAATCCGCTTTCCCGCTTCCCGTCTCGTCCAATACGGCTGCCCTCATGTTCTCTCTGTAACGCTTATCTGCCTTTATGCCCTCCATGCTTCCCGATTCCGTGTCCAATATAAATGGACGGCAGTTTTGACAGCCGGACTGTCTCCACGGAATATTCCCGTTCCCCGCCCTTTATGCAAAACTGCGGACTTTCCAAATATACCTTTTCATATGCGGAAAGCGTCCTGCCCTCCATTTCCACCTCTTTCGAAAAAGATAAAATTACTCCCGGCTCTCCATATGCCCACTCCGGCAGAAACAGAAAATATGCTTCTTCCCCTTCCGTATGTCAAAACACTTCGGACCGGTATTCCGTCCTGTCACTGCCGTACAGGTTCACCCGCAAGGCCTGCTCTTCTGCCTCTTCCGCCAGCCTGGCGTCAGCCGCCACTGCTTCCCGCTCCATATTCCTGCACATCGCACAGACTGCTGCAGAAAATGCCATAAACAGCAAAAGCAGCACCCAGCGCATTTTCCATTTTCCAATCACTTTTTTCACCCTCAGCCGCCCCTGCAAACTGCCGCCTAAACAAACTCATATCCCACCAGACAGAGTCCGCAGGCCGGAGCCGTCGGCCCTGCCGCCTGCCGGTTCTTTTTTTGCAGGATTTCCGTCATATATTCCGGTTCCCATACGCCTCTTCCGGTTTCCATTAGCGTTCCGGCAATAATCCGTACCATATTATATAAAAAACCGTTTCCCGTCACCCGTATGGTAATCTCCTCGCCCTCCCGGATTACGTTCAGGTCATAAATTCTCCTTACCGTACTCTCCGCCTGGCTTCCGGCGCTGCAGAAACTCTTAAAATCATGCTCCCCTTCCAGATATGATGCCGCCTCCTGCATCCTGCCCGCATCCAGCGGCACATAAGTAAAATGGGAATAGAGCCTTTTGGTCGGAATCGGGAAAGCCGAATTCACGATCTTGTACTCGTATGTTTTCCTGCTGGCACAGTGTCGGGGATGAAAATCCTCCGCCACTTCCTTGGCCTCCCGGATACGGATGTCCTCCGGAAGGCGCTGGTTCAGGGCATAGGACATTTTTTCTCCCGGCATCCGTGCCTGCGTATCGAATACCGCCACATTGCAGAGCGCATGCACCCCTGCATCGGTGCGGCTTCCTCCGATTACCCGTATGTCCTCTTTCAGCAGATTCCCCAGGCAGCGGTTCAACTCCCCCTCTATGGTCGGCGCATTTTCCTGCACCTGATAACCGCTGTAAGCAGTACCGTCATAAGCGACGGTCAGCATGACACGTTTCATTCTATCCCAGTCCTCCCTGCCTCCATTTCTAACGGATAAGCTGCTGAATCTGAAAAATCCGTCCGAAGTAAATACAGACCGCCAGATAAGCGAACATGATAAGGTATCCCAGTCTGTCCCTTTTCTGATATACCAGCGGCTTCATCTTCGTCCGGTGTTCCCCGCCCCGGTAACACCTGGCTTCCATTGCCATTGCCAGGTCATTCGCCCGCCGGAAAGCAGAGATAAACAGCGGCACCAAAAGGGGCACCATTGCCTTCGCCTTTTTGATCAGGCTGCCGCTTTCAAAATCCGCTCCCCTTGCAATCTGCGCCTTCATGATCTTATCTGTTTCTTCCAGCAGAATCGGAATAAACCGGAGCGCTATGGACATCATCATCGCCACTTCATGCACCGGCACACGGAAAATTTTCAGCGGAGCCATCAGCTTCTCCATACCGTCCGTCAGATTGTTGGGAGTAGTGGTCAGTGTCATCAGGGATGAGCCGATGATCAGAAATACCAGCCGCACCGCCATCATCGCCGCTATCCGTATCCCTTCCCTGGTCACGGTAAGCTTCCATACCGTAAGCACTGCCTCACCCGGCGTCAGGAATAAATTAAATACTACCGCGATCAGCAGCAGGAAAACAATGGATTTCATCCCCTTTACCATAAAGCGGAAAGGAACTTTGGAAATCTTCACCATACAGGCCAAAAATACGGCCGCTATGATATATCCTATAAAATTGTCTACAACAAAAAGGGAAATAATAAACAATACCGTTGCCGACAGCTTTACCCTGGGGTCCAGCCTGTGGATAACGGAATCCGTCTGATAATATTGTCCCAACGTAATATCCCTGAGCATTTTCCCTGCATCCTCCTGCTTCCGTTTCCGGCCTTTTGGGGAACTATCGCTAAATAGGCCGGCAAGTTTGCGGATCATTTACGAACCATTCTTCTTCAGCGCCTTCCGTATTTCATCCCTGGCTTCCTCTATCGTTATGACATCCGCGTTCACATCCATCCCTTTTTTCTTCAGTTCCTGCATGATATAGGTTACCTGCGGCGCTGCCAGACCGACCTGTTCCAGCTCTTTATAATGCCGGAATACCATTCCCGGCTCATCGTCATACATCACGCATCCCTGATTCATGACGATAATACGGTCCACATATTTTGCCACATCTTCCATACTGTGCGAAACGAGAACCACCGTAATTCCCGTTTTTTCCCGAAGCAGGGCTATCTGGTCCAATATCTCATCCCGTCCCTTCGGGTCCAGTCCCGCCGTCGGTTCATCCAGAATCAGCACCTCCGGTTTCATGGCCAGCACGCCCGCTATCGCCACTCTCCTCTTCTGACCGCCCGACAGGTCAAAGGGAGACTGGTAAAAATATTCATCCTCCAGTCCTACCTGCTTCAATGCCTCATATGCCCGGAGTTCCACTTCCTTCTCTTCCAATCCCATGTTTTTGGGACCGAAACATACATCCTTAAAAACGTCAATCTCAAACAACTGATGCTCCGGATATTGGAACACCAGCCCCACTTTGCTGCGCAGGCCCTTTTTGTCATACCCTTCTTCATGAATATCCGCACCGTTGTAATAAATATTTCCCGAAGTCGGCTTCATCAGTCCGTTCAGATGCTGTACCAGCGTGGACTTCCCCGAACCCGTATGCCCGATCAGGCCGATAAACTGCCCGTCCGGTATGACCAGATTCACGTCCTTCAACGCCGCCGCTTCCATCGCCGTGCCGGCCTCATATATATGGCTCACATGATCCAGAATAATTGCCATTTCCCGCTTTGCTCCTTTTCCGCTGTCCGGTTTATTCCTGCCGTCTGCCCGTACCCGCTGTCTTTACAGATGCAGCGCCTCTATTAACTCTTCACAGGTCAGTATCCCGTCCGGCAGGTCTATCCCGCTTTTTTTCAGTTCATAAGCGAGCAGTGTGACCTGCGGCACATCCAAACGCAGTTCCTTTAGTTTTTCCACCTGGGAAAAAATCTCCCGCGGTGTCCCCTGCATGGCTACATGCCCCTTATCCATCACAACCGCCTTGTCTGCGTGGATAATTTCTTCCATATAGTGGGTAATCAGCACCACCGTAATGCCCTCCGCATGGTTCAGGGCCCGAACGGCGCGGATAACCTCTTTCCTCCCGTTGGGGTCCAGCATCGCCGTAGGCTCATCCAGGATGATACACTTCGGATGCATCGCAATGACCCCCGCGATCGAAACCCTCTGCTTCTGCCCGCCGGACAGCTTATTCGGGGAATGTTTCCGGTACTTGTACATCCCTACTGCCTTCAGGCTCTCTTCCACCCGCTCCCATATCTCTTTCGTGGGTACTCCCATATTTTCCGGTCCGAACCCCACGTCTTCTTCCACGACCTGCCCGATGATCTGGTTATCAGGATTCTGAAACACCATTCCGGCGGTCTGACGGATATCCCACAGATGATCTTCCTCCATGGTATCCTTTCCGTCCACCCATACCGTCCCCCCGGTGGGATATAAGATCGCGTTGAGATGTTTGGCCAATGTGGATTTTCCGGAACCGTTATGCCCCAGAACCGCCACAAAGTCCCCCTGTTTAATATCCAGGTCCACCTCATCCACGGCGCGGGTAATGCCTTCCACATTGCCTTCCTCGTCCCGCCTGATATATTCAAAAATAAGTTTTTTCGTTTCTATGATTCCCATATTCTTTCCGTCCGCTGCCTGTTCCCGTTTCTGAGTTTACAATGCCTGTCACGGTCTTTATTGTACTAAATGTGCGGCAGGATTACAAGGGGCAATCCTTCTCCTTATCCGTCCCGTCTCCCCAAAGAACTGTTAATAACGGCTTAAAAAGTCGTCTCCCCGTCATGATCGATCATGGAAACCGACCGGATTCCCTTGATTTCCCGAACCGCCTTTAAGCACTCATCCTCTTTGGCCGTACGGATTTCATATACCATGTCTGTCTGGTTTTCCGATACATTTCTTGACTTAATACGGAACCAGCGGCACGTTTCTTTCAGGACTCCGTCTACCGATTCCTTGCACTCGAACTTATCCGCATTGACGATCAGAATAAGAGGCGCCCTTGACACCGGAACCTGATCCAGCATAAAAATCAATATTGTCACGGCAAAACTGATTATAACCGCCACCTCGAACAGCCCCGCTCCGCAGATGATTCCGATGGAAATAGCCCAAAACAGAAAAATCAGATCCATAGGCTCCTTCACCGCCGTCCTGAAACGGACAATGGACAACGCCCCCACCATACCAAGCGAAACTACGATGCTTGTCTGTATGGTCAGAATAATCCCCGTCGTTATCACCGCCAGCGCGACCAGGGAAATATTAAAATTCCTGCTGTAAAAAGTCTTCCTCGTCACGATCTGATAAACGGCGAACAAGTAGACCGCCAGTACGGCCGTGGCTCCTACCACAAGAATTATTTTTTTCAGATCGATCTCCCCGTTATACAGTTCCAATACCGAATTCTTTATAATTTCATGTATTCCCATTCCTTTTATCCTCCTGTTTTTCCCTTCCCGTCATCACAATGAAAATTTCCTGCAGTAATAATATTTGGAAAAAGCCGTCTCCCTCAGTCTTCCAAACTGCAGCGCATGATAAATAAAATCCGGTAAAAAATCATCGTACTTCACTTCCAAAATCCCCTGACCGCATTCCATCACCGGTCTGCGTTCCAGCTTCGGGTCCAGAAAATGCCGGATATCCCGGGAGGAAGAAATATTTTCATCATAGGTCACCCGCACGTTCCCGTCCCGGTATACATACACAATCCTGTCATACTCTACAATTACCTTCGGCTGCAGCATCCTGACCTGCCCCGCCGTATAAAACTTTTGATACAGGGCCGGTTTTTCCCCTGCATACGGTATCTTTCCGGTTTCCATAATCGTCCTGCAAAGCTCCTCTTCGAGCCGGCAGGAACTTTTATGCGTTTTTCCTCTCTCTTTCCGCTTTAATTCCAGATTGATACGCTCTGTGCTGCTGTTATAAATACGAATCCGATATTTTTCCCTCGGACTGACTCCGTCTTCATTTTCATACCATCCGCTGTCCTTATGATCATCAAAATACAGACTCCTGATACAGTAACATCCGTTTGCATCCGCATGCCTGTCCATCTGCATCAATCCGTTTATTGTATTTCTGATCATGGCAAACTGCCCCTTAGTACAGCAGTATTTCTGTTCATGCCGGTACTTTCTTTCCTTGCCGCCCAACCGCTTACCTCCTGGTTCTGCAGCATCCCTCTATTATCCGGTAACTGCCACGGTTTTTATTGTACTAAAAATGTTACAGGATTACAAGAGGCACTATAAAATGCCGGTAACAGTCGGTTATGAATGACGCGGTCTCTCCATTCCGCAAATCCAAACCACACTTGAATAAAAAGAAATTATGAAATATACTAATGAATGGAACGGTCAACTACCCTAATCATGCATATAAAGTAACGAGGAATAGTATTATGAATAAAAACAGACTAATAGGCCCGCTCATCTTAATTGGTTCCATCATCATTTTCTGCTCCCTGTTTGTGCGCGTCTTTTCAGGTTCCGAGACGTTAGCCGAATACGCCGCCAAAAATCCGGAGTCTGTAAATGAAGAAACGTTTTCAGAAGAACAATTAACGGAATCTGCACAAAATGCAGAAGACCAGGACATACAGGAAGCGGAAGTCCCTGCAAATCATACCGGACAAAGCAGCAATGCCTCTTATAAAGAAGAAGAAAACCAAACCGGCACCAAATCCGCTGCCGAAAACAATTCCAGCATTACCGTACAGAAAGGCGAGGAAAAAAACATGACAGTTAATCCTGACAGAACCGTATATGAAAACGGATTCTATTATGAACCGCTTTCCGATGAAATTATAAAAAGAATTACCGGCATCTCTTATCCGGTGACAAAAGAGGAACAGGACAGCACGGCCGCCACGGCGGTAAATGTGGTAAACTCTGCCCGGGATATACAGGTTTCCTATGACGATCTGGTTTATATGAGCGTCCTGCACTATAATTTCCACGGAGTGGAGCGGACGGGTGAATTAATATGCAACAAAGCGATTGCACAGGATCTGGTGGAAATTTTCTATGAATTGTACCAAAATGAATATCAGATCGAACAGATACGGCTGATTGACGAATACAGCGGCGATGATACGCTTTCCATGCAGGACAATAATACCTCCTGTTTTAATTACCGTGTCGTGGACGGCACTTCCAGTCTCTCCAAACATGCGCTGGGGCTTGCCATCGATATTAATCCCTTCTTTAACCCGTATGTGGTCTTCCAGCCGGACGGCACGACCTATATTTCACCGCAGGGCAGCGAAACCTATGCAGACCGTTCCCAAAATTTCGCCTACAAAATTGACGAAAATGACCTGTGTTATAAACTGTTTAAAGAACACGGATTTATCTGGGGAGGCAACTGGAACTCCTGTAAGGATTACCAGCATTTTCAGAAAGTTCCCGACTAACGGCCGGACGGGGATCATCTTCGGCCCGTTCTTACCACTCTTACCACGGTTACCGGATTTTCCCCGTCTTTGCCGTCTTTCCATTCTTTGCAGAAACTAATGGAATGAATCCCTTCGTAATCTTTTTCAGTCCAGCCGGACCACATCTCTTTTTCCTGAAAGACTTTTACCCAGGGGGTCTCCCTGCCATCCGGGTATTCCTTTCTTCCGTTCCCAAAATTCCCCTCCCTTTCCCCATACCGCATAAGCAGGCTTATCCAAATAAACGGCAGGGGAATTATAAGACATACCGCACAAATTATCTTCTTCATAAAGTCTCATCCTCTGGGTCATACTATAAGTAGTATTTTAGTAAAGATATTTACTAATGTCAATAGTAAATATTTTTACTATGATAAACTTGTTGCATCGGGGCAAAAGTTTATCATACGGCTGCTCACGGGAACGAAGCGATGCCAGAGGTTACAAACTATGGAGTATAGAATAAGAATCCGGAATCTCAGAGAGGATCACGATAAGACCCAGCAGGAAATTGCAGAATATCTCGGTACGTCACAGACCATGTATGCCCGCTATGAACGCGGAGCAAATGAAATGCCCATCCGTCATCTGATCCGTCTCGCCCAATACTATAATGTGGATATGAACTACATCTGCGGACTGTCTTCCCAAAAAAAACCGTTTCCGGATAAATAGCATAAACATAAACAGCGATAAAGCCTTTCCGCTATTGTGCGGTCTTTGCTTTATCGCCATCTTTTACTTTAAAACCATTATCCTATACTAATTCCAAAACTACTTCCATGGCAGCATCACCTTTACGCTGGCCGATCTTGATAATTCTTGTATAACCGCCATGACGTCCTGCATACTTCGGTCCGTATTCGTCAAAAAGCTTTGCAGGCAGATCCACTTCCTTTGTGCCTCTCTTCTTTCCTGCATTTTTCTCCGGAACTTCCGTTATCGGATACAATACCTTCAGCATCTTTCTTCTTGCATGAAGTCTGGAAGGCAGATCTTTCTTGATTTCTTTCTCAACTTCGTCATAAACCGTTACCGTAACGCCATTCTCAATCTTTAAAATCTTACCGTCCTTGTCGCGGTGTGTTTCGGAAAGAACTGCTTTCGTATCCCTGTCAACGATCTGTTTTACCCTTTTGCCGTCCTTGTCCTTGCGGGGTACTTTTGCCGTCACTTTAACGGTCTCATAATTATCTTTTTCTTTTACAGCCAGCGCGATCAGTCCTTCTGCAATCTTCTGGACTTCTTTTGCTTTTGCCTGTGTAGTAACAATCCTGCCATGATACAGCAAATTGGTTACCTGGTTTCTAAGCAATGCTTTTCTTTGAGAAGATGTTCTTCCAAGTTTTCTGTATTTTGCCATTTTTACGGCTCCTTTCTTTCAATCGGGATTTCTCCCATGGTACATCCGGCCATGCGCTTTGGACTTACTTACCGAATGCATTTTCCATCTATGAGCCCGCATATATATGCCTTTTGGACTTACTCTATATGCGTTATCATCCTCAGTCAGGCTTTGCTGCCTGAAACTAGTCCTTCAGCAAAACTTTCAGTTTCGCGAAGTATTCCCAACCTCCTCGGCTACGCCTCGTCGCTTGGGTTAAGTTGTAAGCCAAGTTCTTTTAATTTGGCGAGCACTTCCTCTAACGATTTCCGTCCGAGATTACGGACTTTCATCATATCTTCGGAAGTTTTATTGGTCAATTCCTCGACCGTATTGATGCCTGCCCTCTTCAGGCAGTTGTAGGAACGAACGGATAATTCCAGTTCGTCTATACTCATCTCCAATACTTTTTCTTTCTCATCGTCTTCCTTCTCTACCATTACTTCTGCAGTTTTGGCATTTTCGGACAAATCAATGAAAAGATTCAAATGTTCGCTAAGTACCTTTGCAGCAAGGCTGACCGCCTCGTCAGGAACCAGTGTCCCATTCGTATATACGTCAAGTGTTAATTTATCAAAATCGGTAATCTGGCCGACACGGGTATTCTCAACCGTTACATTCACTCTCTCAACCGGTGTGTAAATGGAGTCTACCGCAATCACGCCGATCGGCAGGTCATCCGTTTTATTCTTGTCAGAGCCTACATAGCCCCTGCCCTTTGTAATGGTGAGTTCCATATACAACTTGGTATCCTTACCGCTCAGGGTCGCAATGGTCAGATCAGGATTCAGAATCTCTATATCCTGATCCACCTGAATATCGGACGCCTTTACGATGCCCTCTCCGTCATACTCGATGTATGCAGTCTTAGGTTCATTTGTATCGCTGCTGTTCTTGATGGCAAGGCTCTTGATGTTCATGATAATCTCACTCACATCCTCCTTTACCCCCGGAATGGAACTGAACTCGTGCAGTACACCCTCAATCTTAATCTGGCTTACTGCTGCACCCGGCAGTGAGGAAAGCATGATTCTTCTTAAAGAATTACCCAGTGTGATACCGTAACCTCTTTCCAGCGGTTCCACTACGAATTTGCCATATTTCTTATCTTCAGAGATTTCTGCAACCTCAATATTGGGTCTTTCAAAATCAAACACTGCAAATACCCTCCTTTACGAACCATTGCACTCAAATAATTAAGTATGCAAACAAGCGGGTACAGCCCGCTTGCTGCAAAACACTTCATTTTATTTGGAATACAACTCGACTATAAGCATCTCATCAACAGGGACATCAATCATTTCTCTTGTGGGAAGTTCTTTAATCATTCCCTTCATTGCTTCATGGTCAACATCCATCCATTCAGGAACAAGTCTTCCTGAAGTAACTTCGAGGATATCTTTATATCTCTGCAGGGATTTTGCTTTTTCCCTTACTTCGATCACATCTCCGGCTTTGATCAGATAAGAAGGAATCTGTACCGGTTTGCCATTTACAAGGAAATGCTGGTGCCCTACCACCTGCCTTGCTTCTCTCCTTGTCCTTGCAAACCCCATTCTGAACACTACGCTGTCCAGTCTTCTTTCCAGCATAACCATCAGGTTCTCACCGGTCATGCCTTTCATTCTGTCCGCTTTTTTATAGTAATTTCTGAAGGGTTTCTCGAGAACGCCGTAAATGAATTTTGCTTTCTGCTTCTCTCTCAGCTGAAGCGCATACTCGCTCATCTTCTTACCTGCCCTTGCAGATGTTCTGTTAGACTTCTTGTCATATCCCAAGTATGCAGGCTCAAGACCTAAAGCTCTGCATCTCTTTAAAACTGGTACTCTGTTAATTGCCATTTCGGGCTCCTTTCTTAACAAACGCTTCGCTTATTAACAAACGCTATGCTTTTGTTACAAACGATCTACTATTGTTTACAACGTATTCTTACGTTTTCTTCCAACCTGTCATTCATTTCATCCGTTTTTCCGGACTATACGCGGCGGCGTTTCGGAGGGCGGCATCCGTTGTGCGGAACCGGTGTCACGTCCCTGATGCTCGTCACGTCAATACCACATGCCTGAAGTGCTCTGATGGCTGCCTCACGTCCTGAACCCGGTCCTTTTACCATAACATCAACGGTTTTTAAACCATGTACAAGTGCAGCTTTTGCGGCAGTTTCCGCTGCCATCTGCGCTGCGTACGGAGTAGATTTCTTTGAACCTCTGAAGCCAAGACCACCGGCGCTTGCCCAACTGAGAGCATTTCCTTCATTGTCTGTCAATGTAACGATCGTATTGTTAAAAGAAGACTGAATATGCGCCTGTCCATGTTCAACGTTTTTCTTGACACGTTTTTTTGCTACTTTCTTTGTTGCAACTTTCTTTGCCATTTTAAACTAACCTACTTTCTCTGTTTCTCGATTAATATGCTACCCTGTTATCCCACTGCCTTATTTCTTCTTATTAGCAACTGTACGCAAAGCGTACATTCCCATTGCCTTATTTCTTCTTATTAGCAACTGTACGCTTGGGTCCTTTTCTTGTTCTTGCGTTTGTCTTTGTCTTCTGACCGCGAACCGGAAGTCCCTTCCTGTGGCGGATGCCTCTGTAACATCCGATTTCCTGAAGTCTCTTGATATTCATGGCCACTTCTCTTCTGAGATCACCTTCTACCATATAATCCGCATCAATGACTTCACTAAGTCTTTTTACTTCATCATCCGTCAGTTCCCTGACGCGGGTATCAGGATTTACCTTTGCCGCTTCAAGAATTTTGTTTGCACTTACTCTACCTATTCCATAAATATATGTGAGACCAATCTCAACACGTTTTTCCCTAGGTAAGTCAACACCTGCAATACGAGCCATTTACATTTCCTCCATTTACTATAATAGTTACTAAGCTGATTGGGGTACGCTACGCACCCAACCGGAAAAACCATTCCGACCTTTCCAAAAAAATTCCCGAAAGGATTTTTTCTTGGTATCAACAAGTAATCTCCGCAGGTTCCTTTGTTCAATCAGGTTTCCTCCATTCGGCTTTTGTTATAAATCCCGCCGTTTAAGGAAACCGGACATGCATCTATGTGAATCGGTACCATTTCAGTAAATATCTTCCATAAAGAAACACAAAAAAAGCACCTCTCAATTCCCAATTTAACATATCACAACCAAACAAGGCCCCTCTGCCATTTCTCATAATCTGCTTTTCTGCATCAATTATAATATCCGGCCGGGATTATCCTTGTCTCTGTTTGTGTTTCGGATTTTCACAGATCACTCTGATTTTTCCTTTTCTTTTAATGATTTTGCATTTTTCGCAAATCGGTTTTACTGATGATCTAACCTTCATGTTAAACCCTCCTTTCAAAAAGACCGTTTTACATTATACCATAGCACTTTTCCATTTGCAAGCTTTTTTCACCAATTTTTCCGCATTTTTCCGCCAGACATGTAACAGTTCAGCTGGATTATTTGGGGGGTGAAAGAGGACGCCCCTGTCGGGGTGCTTTGGCGGTTTGGTTGTTCCCCGTTTTTCATGCACTTATTCCGGTGGATTTTTCTAAGCAGAATAGCAAAGGTTTTTTCATGCTACGGGACGCCCTCAAGCGGCATCCTTGCCGCATCGGGCTGAACCGGCCATCCGTGGCCGGTTCCCCTTGGGTATCGATATTCTGCTAAGAAAAATTCCACCGGAAATGCAGCATGGAAAACAGGGAGCAACCAAACCGCCAAAGCACCCCGACAGGGGCTGTGTATAACCAAAATATCAGTTTTAACAGATAAAAGTAGCTTTTTAACAGTTCCTTAGCCAGTACCAAGCTCCGGCCAAAGGGATTTTGCGGCGGCAGGTTCCGGCTGTGAGGGCGGGTTTTATTCCTGTTTCCCATTCCTGGATTCCGTTGGGAATTTTTCTTGGCAGAATATCACAGCCCAGGTGAAATGGCCACGGATGGCCATTTCAGCCACAGCATTTATGCTGTTGCGCATTTATGCTGTTGGGCATGGATGGCGCTTGAGGGCGTGCCGCAGCCTGGAGAAACCCATGCTATTCTGCTTAGAAAAATCCATCGGAATCTGTGCATGGGAAACAGGGATAAATACCCACCCCCACAGCCGGAACCTGCCGCCGCGAAATCCCTTTGGCCGGAGCGTTGCCTGTCACCACCAAACAATCTGACGAAACTGTTACGCCAGCCTGCTTACTTATCTCTCCAAATAATACGTCCTTTAGACAGAATCGCACTACGATTTGTCAATTTACTTATCTCTCCAAATAATACGTCCTTTAGACAAATCGTAGGGAGACAACTCCAGTGTGACTTTATCTCCCGGTAAGATACGGATGAAATTCTGTCTTAACTTGCCGCTGATATGCGCAAGTACTCTGTGGCCGTTTTCCAGTTCCACCTGAAACATGGTATTCGGCAGCTTTTCCACTACCGTTCCTTCGATTTCAATTACATCTGCCTTTGACATATAAAACCTCCTATTGCTTTCCTTATTTCTTCATTATATACCTGCTGTCCGTTCAAAAGTTTTTCTCTCAAAATATCATCGGATTCTTTTTTGATAATCTGAATATGCTTTTTATTTTTCTTTTTCGGCTTTTCCAAAGTTCTAATTTTTCCGTCCGCTAAATATACATATTCGGCTTCTTCCTTTACTATGATATAAATTGCATCTTTGTCATGTCCCGCTTTTGATGATGCAAACCATCCAACCATACTCTGTCCTCCCTTTTAGAAACTGTAAAGTTATTCAGGAACAGTTCCCTACCGTCTATCTGCCGCAGCATCCTACAACAAAGTCAGTATTTCCGGTTCGCCGTCGGTAATCAGAATCGTATTTTCATAGTGGGCTGACAGGGAACCGTCTGCCGTTACCACGGTCCAGTCATCCTCCAGCCATTCCACTTCCCATCCGCCCATATTCACCATGGGTTCTATCGCCAGGGTCATGCCTTTTCTGAGTCTGGTTCCCCTGCGGCGCATGGTGAAATTCGGAATCTGCGGATCCTCATGCAGTTTCGTTCCGATTCCATGTCCTACGAGATCCCTTACGACACCATATCCGAAAGAAGTCACATAGCCGTCAATCGTCTTACAGATATCATTCAGATGATTTCCTGCTTTTGCCATTTTAATACCCCGAAAGAAACTTTCTTTCGTAACATCCATTAATTTCTGTGCCTCCGGGCTTATCTTCCCGACGGCATGCGTCCGTGCCGCATCCGAATGGTATCCCTTATAGATCAGTCCCGCATCCAGACTTATGATATCCCCTTCCTTGAGGATATGGTTCCTGTGCGGAATCCCGTGAACCACTTCATCATTTACGGATACACATATGGATGCAGGATAACCATTATAATGCAGAAAGTTAGGAACACAATGATACTTCCGGATCAGTTTATCTCCAAAGGCGTTCACGTCATACGTCGATATCCCCGGCCGGACATATTCTCCCAGCCGGGCATGTACCTCCGCCAGTATTTTCCCTGCATCGCGCATCAAAGCGATTTCCCTCTCAGATTTGATGGATACCATACTAAGCCCCCAGCACCGCTGCAATCGAATCAAATACTTCCTGCATGGATTTTGTACCGTCCACTGTCTTAAGCACGCCTTTGCCGCTATAGAACTCAATTAGAGGCTGAGTCTGGTCATGATACACCTTAAGGCGGTTCTGTACGGTCTCCGGCTTGTCGTCATCGCGCAGTACCAGTTCCTTGCCGCATCTGTCACAGATTCCTTCCTGCTTCGGAGGAACATGTTCCGTATGAAACGTTGCACCGCAGGCAGGACATGCCCTTCTGCCGGACATCCTTTTTACAATATTCTCATCCGGCACATCCACATCAATGGCGTAGTCAATTTTATCGCCGAGTTCCCCCAGCGCCTTATCCAGTACTTCCGCCTGGGGAATCGTACGCGGAAAACCATCCAGTACATAACCGTTTTTACAGTCCGCCTGTGCCACTCTGTCCAAAAGGATTTTTACAGTCAGCTCATCAGGCACCAGCAGTCCCTGATCCATGTATTTCTTTGCTTCCATACCGAGTTGAGTACCGTTCTTAATATTTGCCCGGAAAATATCGCCCGTTGAAATATGCGGTACGCCGTATTGATCGGCTATCATCTTAGCCTGTGTTCCTTTTCCTGCTCCGGGAGCCCCTAACATAATAATTTTCATCCTTAAACCTCATTTCTGCGCTGCTTTTCCGCGCACTTCAAGTTTGTAGATGCAGCGCGGACACAAACTTGGGAGTAAAAGATTTGAAAAAGCTTTCACTCTTAACCTCGCTTCCTTGCTGCTTTCCTGGTTCATTCCTGTATCTGACCGGGCAGGGAAGATTTCTTCCCCTGCCCGCCGCGCGGCCCGCATGCCGCTTCAGCGGCAAACTTCCCAATGCGGGCCTGTTCAAAAGATAAAAAACGGACACCGCTCCGCGTGTGTCCATTCTGAGGGCTGCGGGGACTTAATGCGCCCGCCCCGCCCTCCATCTTACATTCAGTCGTTCAAAAAACCTTTGTAATTACGCACTAACATCTGTGATTCAATCTGCTTTATCGTCTCAAGGATAACACTGACGATAATGATCAGGCTGGTTCCGCCAAACGATACGCTGGCGCCGAATACCCCGTTAAATATAAACGGAATGACCGCCACGATCGTCAGGCCTACCGCACCGATGAAAATGATATAATTCAATATTTTTGTCAAATACTCATTTGTGGGCTTACCCGGCCTGATACCCGGAATGAAACCGCCCTGTTTCTTCATATTTTCCGAAACTTCCAACGGATTGAACGTGATCGACGTATAGAAGTATGCAAAGAAAATAACCAGCACGATATACACAAGCAGTCCGATGGAATATACCGGCTGTCTTGGATTACACCAGTTTGAAGAATTGAGTCCTTTTAAAATCTCCGACCATATACCGGTTCCCTTGTATCCTGCAAGCGAACTGACAATAATGGGCAGCTGCATAAGGGAAGAAGCAAAGATAATCGGAATAACGCCCGATGTATTCACTTTCAGGGGAATATTGGTCGTCTGACCGCCAACCATCTTCCTTCCCTGCATTTTTTTCGCGTACTGCACCGGAATCTTACGCACGCCGTCATTCAGAATAACGACCATTGCAACCATTGCAATAATGACGGCAATAATAACAGCTGCAGCCACTACTGCCAGCGCGATGGACTTTCCGAATACAAACTGCTCAAATAACTGACTGATATCCTGCGGCAGACGGGAAATAATGTTGATAACAAGCACGATGGATATACCGTTTCCGATGCCCTTCTCCGTAATCCTTTCTCCCAGCCACATAAGGAACGCACTGCCTGCAGTAAGCGCCGCCATGGCGGTGATCACATTCAATGCGTTGTATTCTTCCAAAGCGCCCTGTCTTCCGAACCCGATTGCCATCGCTCCCGATTCAAACAAAGCAAGACCAACCGTTACATAGCGGGTAATGGAAGCGATTTTCTTTCTTCCGTCCTCTCCGTCACGCTGCATCTCCTCCAGCTTCGGAATTGCGATTGTGAGAAGCTGCATAATGATGGAAGACGTAATATATGGCGTAATATTCAATGCCAAAATGGACATGTTAAGGAAAGAACCACCTGTAAAGGCATCCAGAAAATTAAATGCATCCCCTGTCTGCGCCGCAAACCAATTAGAAAAATAATGTCTGTCCATTCCCGGAACAGGTAGCTGTGATCCTAAACGAATCACAACTAACATAAGGAAAGTAAAGAATATTTTATTTCTAATTTCTTTGATTTTAAATGCATTCTTTACGGTTGTAAACATTACATCACCTCTGCTGTTCCACCAAGAGCCTCAATTTTTTCCTTTGCCGATGCACTGAAAGCATTCGCTTTCACAGTGAGTTTCTTAGTAAAGTCTCCGTTTCCGAGAATCTTAACACCGTCTCTGGGGTTTTTCACGATACCTCTTTCAATCAATGTATCCACATCAACCGTTGCCCCGTCGTCAAATACTTCAAGAACGCTTAAATTAACCGCAACAATGTCTTTCGTATTTCTGTTTGTAAATCCTCTCTTCGGAATACGTCTGTATAACGGCATCTGACCGCCTTCAAAACCCGGTCTGGGCGCACCTGAACGTGCCTTCTGGCCCTTATGTCCTTTTCCGGCTGTCTTGCCGTTTCCGGAACCGTGTCCGCGGCCTCTTCTAAAATTATCACTGTGCTTAGAACCTTCTGCGGGTCTTAAATTTGATAATTCCAAACTCATTTCTGACACCTCCTATCTTTTACTTTTAATAATTTTCTTCTACTTTAACCAAATGTCTGATCTGCTGAATCTGGCCTCTGGTTGCCGCATTGTCCGGCAGTATAACCGTTTTGTTCAGCTTACGGAGCCCCATGGCCTCAACGGTTTTCCTATGCTTGGGTACCGCTCCGATAGGAGATTTTACCAATGTTATTTTTAAAGTCTTATCTGCCATTTTCTATTTCTCCTTTCAAGCCATAACCTCGTCAACAGACTTGCCACGATTCTTAGCAACCTCTTCAGGAGTCTTTAACTGGCTTAAACCTGCGATTGTAGCAAGGACTACATTCTGTTTGTTATTCGAACCCAAAGATTTTGTACGGATGTTCTTAATACCTGCAAGTTCGCAGACGCTGCGGGCAGGGCCTCCGGCAATAACACCGGTACCTTCGGGAGCCCTTTTTAAAAGAACCGATGCGGAACCGAATTTTCCGATAAAATCATGGGTAATACTGTTGTTCTCATCCAACGCAACGCTGACAAGATTCTTGGTTGCGTCCTCTTTTCCCTTGCGGATTGCTTCCGGAATTTCAGCTGCCTTGCCGAGTCCTGCACCCACATGTCCGTTGCCGTCACCTACGACTACTAAAGCTGTGAACCGGAAGTTACGACCACCTTTTACAACCTTGGTTACACGCTTGATGGCAACTACTTTTTCAGTCAATTCAAACTGACTTGCATCAATGATTGTACGTCTCATGTGATTTTCTCTCCCTTCCTAGAATTCCAAACCAGCTTCTCTGGCTGCTTCGGCTAATGCTGCAACTTTTCCATGGTATATATAGCCGCCTCTGTCAAAGACAACGGTTGTGATACCTTTTTCCACCGCCCTCTTGGCGATCACCGTTCCGAGATATGCTGCTGCATCAACGTTATTGGTTTTCTCCAGTTCTGACTTCACCTCTTTTTCAAGAGTGGAAGCCGCTACCAAAGTATTGCCAACTGTATCGTCGATAATTTGAGCATACATATGATTATTGCTTCTGAATACAGCCAAACGCGGTCTTTCAGCTGTCCCGCTAAAACGGTTACGAATTTTCTTGTGCTTTTTCACACGTACATCTTGTCTGGATTTTTTTCTAACCATTTTTACACTCTCCTTATCTATTTCTTACCAGTCTTACCAACTTTACGTCTGATCGTTTCATCAGCATATTTGATACCTTTGCCCTTATAAGGCTCCGGTCTTCTCTTATCCCTGATTTCAGCTGCGAATTGGCCAACTTTTTCTTTATCAATGCCCTTTACGATAATGACATTCTGTCCTTCAACTACTGTTTCGATTCCTTCCGGATCTTCCATCTCTACCGGATGGGAATATCCCAAAGACAAAGTCAGTTTCTTTCCTGACTTTGCAGCCCTGTAACCAACACCGTTTACTTCCAGCTTCTTCTCATAACCGTTCGTAACACCGACTACCATATTGTTGATCAGGGTTCTCGTAAGTCCGTGAAGGGATTTCATTCTCTTCAGATCGTTAGGTCTTGAAACAACGATTTCCGCTCCCTCCATCCTAATCTCCATTTCCGTGGGAAGCGTTCTTTCCAGTGTTCCTTTAGGACCTTTTACAGTCACTTTGTTATTTTCTGCGATATCCACGGTAACACCCGCAGGAACCGCGATTGGCATCCTTCCTATACGTGACATGCCCGTACCTCCTATTATTTTGTATATATCTTTAAACGCCTGTTTCTACCAAACGAAAGCCAAAACTTCTCCGCCTACCTGCAGTTCTCTGGCCTTTTTATCAGTTACAACGCCCTGATTCGTGGAAATGATCGCTATGCCAAGTCCACCCAGCACCTTCGGAAGTTCTTCCTTGCCGGCATATACGCGAAGTCCCGGTTTGGAAATTCTCTTAAGCCCCGTAAGCATCTTCTCGTTCTTATCCGCACCGTATTTTAAGGTAATACGGATCGTCTTAAAGCTTCCATCTTCAATTATATCTAATTTCTTAATGTATCCTTCGTCTAAAAGAATCTGTGCGATTGCCAGTTTCATCTTAGAAGACGGAACATCTACGGTATCATGTTTTGCAGTATTTGCATTACGGATTCTTGTAAGCATATCTGCAATCGGATCACTCATTGTCATGAATTAGTTCCTCCTTATCTATTCGCCTTACCAACTTGCTTTTTTCACACCGGGAATCTGTCCTTTGTATGCTAACTCACGGAAGCAAATTCTGCAAATTCCGTATTTTCTTAAATAAGCATGTGGACGACCACAAATTCTGCAACGGTTATATTCTCTTGTAGAGAACTTGGGTTTGCGCTGCTGTTTAATTTTCATTGCTGTCTTAGCCATGAATTTACCTCCTCTTATTTCTGAAACGGCATGTTGAACAATCTCAATAATTCACGTGCTTCCTCGTCCGTCTTTGCTGTCGTAACAAAGATAACGTCCATACCTCTCACCTTATCAATCTTATCGTACTCGATTTCGGGAAAGATCAACTGCTCTTTTATACCGAGCGCATAATTTCCCCTTCCGTCGAACGAATTAGGATTTACGCCCCTAAAGTCACGTACACGGGGCAATGCAAGGTTTACGAGACGGTCAAGAAATTCATACATTTTCTCGCCGCGGAGTGTTACCTTGCATCCGATAGGCATGCCTTCCCTGATTTTGAAATTAGCAATGGAATTCTTAGCTTTCGTAAGAACCGCTTTCTGACCTGTGATGGTTTCCAAATCCTTTACTGCGGATTCCAGAACCTTTGCATTTTCCTTTGCCTCGCCAACGCCCATATTGATCACTATCTTATCAAGCTTCGGCACTTCCATAACATTTTTATATCCAAACTTTTTGACCATAGCGTCTACGATCTCGTTTTTATATACATCTTTCAGTCTGCTCACGCGTTTAGACCTCCTTCCTTCGAATTAATCAATAACTTTCCCTGTTGATTTTGCAAAACGTACTTTTTTATCGTTTTCCATCCTGAAACCAATTCTCGTAGGTTTGCCTTCATGAACATACATTACGTTAGATATATCAATAGGGGCTTCCTTCTGAACGATTCCGCCGTTCTGGTTGGCAGCCGAAGGCTTCGCATGTTTTGTAACCATATTGATGCCTTCTACGAGCACTCTGCCGTTTTTCTTATCCACGGAAACTACTTTTCCTTCTTTTCCATTGTCCTTACCGGCAATTACCTTTACGGTATCACCCTTTTTAATTTTCATTGCAGACATTCCGGCACCTCCCTATAATACTTCCGGAGCCAGAGAAACGATCTTCATGAACTGTTTCTCACGGAGCTCTCTTGCCACTGGTCCAAAAATACGGGTTCCTCTCGGAGTCTTGTCATCTTTGATAATAACAGCAGCGTTTTCGTCAAATCTAATATAAGAGCCGTCTTTACGGCGTGTGCTGTTTACAGTACGGACTACCACAGCCTTTACGACGTCACCTTTTTTTACAACACCGCCGGGTGTTGCATCTTTAACAGTGGCAACGATGATATCGCCGATATGGGCATATCTTCTTGTCGAGCCGCCCATAACCCTGATGCAGAGAAGTTCTTTTGCACCTGTGTTATCAGCAACCCTGAGTCTGGTCTCTTGCTGAATCATGCTATTTCTCCTTCCAATATTTCATCCACGTTCCATTTCGTGCCGGCAAAATATGATGATTATTTCGCCCTTTCGATAATTTCCACAAGTCTCCATCTCTTATCCTTGGATAAAGGTCTTGTTTCCATTACTTTTACCGTATCGCCGATATTGCACTCATTGTTCTCATCGTGCGCTTTCAGCTTGTAGGTTTTCTTCACAATCTTGTTGTAAAGAGGATGCTTTACATGGTTCTCGATGGAAACAACAATTGTTTTATCCATTTTATTACTGGTTACTTTTCCAGTACGTGTCTTTCTCAAATTTCTTTCCACGATTGATTCTCCTTTCTAACAATCAGGCCGGTAAGCCCGAATCGCAACTTTTTATTTACTGCGCAGCCTTTTCTTTCTGTGTAATGACAGTCTGGATACGGGCAATGTTCTTTCTTACCTCTTTGATTCTGGCTGTATTATCTAACTGATTTGTTGCGTTCTGGAATCTCAAATTGAAAAGTTCTTTTTTAGCAGCCACTAATTCCTGTGCTAATTCTGCAGCTGATTT
>CAJTVQ010000001.1 GCA_910579935.1 uncultured Lachnospiraceae bacterium | reverse complement strand
GATAACTGCGGCGAATTTTATGCGAGATTATACCGCCGTGAATAATTCAGGATAAGTATATTGACAATGCTGGAAAGACAAAATATCTGTATAGCTGGAAATTGGTAAAGACAGACACCGCTCCGCGCGGAGTAAAAAACGAAGTGCCGCTCAGGGATAAGATAAAAATGGTTCAGAGAGATCTGAACGATGGCATTATTCCATCGGGTGACGATACGACAGTTGCACAGCTTGTGGAGAAATATGTTTCACTGAAAGCAGGGGTCAGGGAGAGTACCCAATCCAGTTACAGATATGTGGTTAATATTCTGAAGAAAGAGGAATTCGGGCGGAGAAGGATTGATAAAGTAAGACTTTCCGATGCCAAGATATGGCTGATTAAGCTGCAAAAGGATGGGCGCGGGTACAGTTCGATTCAGTTAATACGGGATGTCGTAAAACCTGCATTCCAAATGGCGGTAGACGATGACCTGCTTCGTAAGAATCCGTTTAACTTCCAGCTTACAACAGTGGTAGTAAATGATTCGGTTGCAAGAAAAGCACTGACAAAGGAACAGGAAAGACTGTTTCTTGATTTTATCAAAGAGGATGACTGTTTTTGTGCGTATTATGATGCTGTTTATATTTTGTTCCATACGGGGCTCAGAATATCGGAATTTGCAGGGCTGACTGTTTCCGATATTGATTTGGAGAATGGTATTATCAATGTAGATCATCAGTTACTAAAGGGGCGAAATGGGAAATATACCATTTCGACTCCGAAAACGGAATATGGGACAAGGCTTGTGCCGATGACCGATGAGGTGAAGGCGTGTTTTGCAGGGATACTTAAGAACCGTTCCCATCCCGAAGAGGAACCGATTGTGGACGGGAAATCAGGTTTCCTGTATCTGGATAAAAACGATATGCCGATGATTGCACTTCATTGGGAAAACTGTTTCCAGGAAATCAGGGAGAAATATAATAAAATGAACAGTGTCCCGATGCCGTATATTACGCCCCATGTGTGCAGACATACATTTTGTTCCAACATGGCAAAGGCAGGAATGAATCCGAAGATTTTACAAAAGATCATGGGGCATAGTAATGTAGGGATTACACTGAATGTATACACTCATATTGATTTTGAGGATGTGCAGAAAGAGATGCAGGCCGTATGTAGCCACTAAGAGATAAAAGTTGTAAAAGACATCAGATTTTACAACTTTTGAGGGAGAAGATATGCGGATTTATGCTAAGATATGCGGATATGCGAAGGGAAACAGAAAGCGGAAAAACCCGTAAAATCAAGGGATTCAGTACTATGGGATATGTGTGGAATGGGATAGATTTAAGAAGGTTAAGAAAATCTTAAACATTTTCCTATATATCCCTTAAAAAAATAAAGTTATATTGGTATGGATAAGAAAGGATAAAGCTATGGCAGCAGTACTTGTATGTGATGATGACAGAGAAATCGTGGATGCGATTGAAATATACCTGATGCAGGAAGGGTATAAAGTATATAAGGCATATGACGGGGAACAGGCAATCCGCATTCTGAAAGAGGAAGATATCCATCTGTTGATTATGGATGTAATGATGCCCAGACTGGACGGTATCCATGCCACACTGAAAATACGGGAATACAGCAGTATCCCCATTATTATTTTGTCGGCGAAATCGGAAGATGCGGATAAAATATTGGGACTGAATATCGGGGCGGACGATTACGTGACAAAGCCGTTCAATCCGTTGGAACTGATGGCTAGAGTAAAATCCAACCTGCGCAGGTACACGACTCTTGGAAATCTGAATACGGAGAACAACGCACTGTTTCAGGCAGGCGGTCTATGTATTAATGATGAGACAAAGGAAGTCACGGTGGATGGGGAGAGTGTGAAGCTGACGCCCATAGAGTACAATATTCTGCTGCTGCTTGTAAAAAATCAGGGCAGGGTTTTTTCCATCGACCAGATATATGAAAGCATATGGAATGAAGAAGCCATCGGTGCAGATAATACGGTAGCTGTTCATATCCGGCATATCCGGGAAAAAATTGAAATTGACCCGAAGGATCCCCGCTATCTGAAAGTAGTCTGGGGAGTCGGGTATAAAGTGGAGAAGCAGTAGGAGCATAACAGGGAGGCTTGCAGAATGAAAGGGAAACCGCTTGATAAAGGCATCAGGAAAACATTGCATATTTTACAACATGTACTGATCATCGTGGCAGCCGTCATTATTTTGGTGGTGCTGACCGGTTCCAGTGTGATGATTCAAGGTGTGGACAGCAATTACAGTTACAGCATGAAAAATGAGGAAAAAGGTAAAATATATGAGGATTCCCTTTTGTTCAATTACATATACGGAAGGGGGATTGCGGATGTGGCGCGTATGGTGGCAGTGCGTTCCCAAATGGAGACGGACGGGCAGTTTGACGGTGACAAGGAAATTGACGTAACGACTTTTTATTACCGTTTTGAAGGAACGCCGCAGAAATACCTGACCGTGAAATACCGTCTGGAGGATTTGATCAAGTGGGGACAGTACGGCTTTGAGTATGAAGACCGCTGGTTTACTGCGGAACAGGCGGACGAATTTCTGAGCACTACCAGCAAATATACAAGCATCAATTACGACGGGATGAAGCTTCAGGGCGGTATAGTGACCCCTTTCAACGCACAGATTGAAGAGACGGTAGAGGAATACAGCGTATCGGCCAACTGGATGGACGGGGAGTTCCAAAGGGATGACACGAGTGCGCATATTCTGAGGAACCGTTATCAGACCGTGGACGGTGAAAATATCGAGCATTACGTGGGAACATGGGCCGACTATTATGACCTGTGTGAATATGTAACAAGCACAGCCGCCGGATTAAACGGCAATTATGAAGAATATCTGCATTATAAGGAGTTTTATGACGGAAAAAATACCAATCTTCGTTTTTATATATTAAAAGAAATCGGCAGCAGAAAAGAAGTTTATACGAACCTTGACTCCCGCAGCCTGACGGAAAAAGAGATTATGGCACAGTTCCAGGGATTTGGCAAATACCTGTATTTTAATCCGGAGAATATGATATTTGAAACAAATACCAGGATTGAAGAGGATACGGTACGCAGGGTATTCAACGGTTTCCAATATGCCTATCCGGAAAGCATCAAAGTATGGATCGGGGTGGATACCGCTTATCCTGCAAAGGATGTATATGTACAGGGGTTAAACGGCTACAGGAGTTATGTCCCTTATTATTGGCAGCTGATCGGCGCGGCCGGAATCTGCATTGCCCTGTATCTCTGCCTGTATGTTTACCTGACCGCTAAGGAAGGGCTGGTTATGGACAAAGAAGGGAATGTGGGAATCGCCTTAAAGGGAATAGACCATATGCCTACGGAGTGTGCAGTGTTGGGGATCATTGTACTTTTGGGAGGTATCATTGTCAGTCTTGTGTATATTTTTGACTCCATGTCCTATGAATACTATTATAAGACCTGGTTTAAAATAGCCGGCGGAGCAGTGGTACTGGTATGCGAGCTTCTGTTTACCTGCTTTTATTACAGTATGGTACGCCGGTTAAAGGCGGACAATCTATGGAAAGAGAGCCTGACCTGCCGGATGATCGTTTCCGGTAAAACGACTGCATGGAAAGTTTATGACAATGGAAATGTGATCATAAAAACATGGGTGCCTTATCTGATATTTCTGATTCTGAATCTGGTCCTGATCCTGTTTGGCTGGAAAGGGATCATTGCCGCAGCATGTCTGGACCTGCCTTTCGGGGTACTGATATACAGGAATACAAAAGACAGACAGCGGATAGTAAGGGGAATCGAGAAAATTAAAGAGGGTGATTTTCATTATAAAGTGGATGAAACCAATCTGCACGGAGATAATCTTGTACTGGCACAGGCAGTCAACAGCATCGGCGACGGAATCCGGACTGCGGTGGAAACCAGCATGAAGGATGAGCGGCTGAAAGCAGATCTGATTACGAATGTGTCCCACGACATTAAGACACCGCTGACTTCCATTATCAATTATGTGGATCTGATCAAGCGGGAGAATATAGGGGACGAAAAAGTACGGGGTTACGTGGAGGTACTGGATAACAAATCCCAAAGACTGAAGCAGCTGACGGACGACCTGGTGGAGGCATCCAAAATATCCTCGGGCAATATCGCCCTTCATTGGGAGAGAATTAATCTGGTAGAACTTGTAAACCAGACGTTAGGCGAATTTTCCGAGAAATTTGAATTGAAACGGCTGACCCCGGTGGTGACGGCAGGAAACGGCAGCATGTACATTGAGGCAGACAGCAGAAGAATATGGAGGGTGATGGAAAACCTGTTCAACAATATTTTCAAATATGCCATGGAAGGAACGCGGGTGTATATGGATATGAGTGAACATGAGAATGACGAGGGCGGTTCCTATGTGGAATTTTCGATTAAGAATATTTCGGCACAGCCGCTGAATATCAATGCAGATGAACTGACAGAACGTTTTATCCGGGGAGATGTGGCGCGCAGTACGGAAGGCAGCGGTCTGGGGCTTTCCATTGCGAAGAACCTGACAGAGGCGCAGAAAGGAAAATTTGAGATTCAGCTGGACGGGGATTTGTTTAAAGTGATTCTGATTTTTCCGCTGTTGTAAATGAATAAGATAACAGAAGGGCTGCGGCATGAAGCGGAAATCCGTACTTCATACCGCAGCCCTTTTACTGCAAGGCCGTACTGGTTATAACTGCAATTCTTCCCGGTTATTATATTTAGAGAGAATTTCATGAATCTTATCCGTGGGGGTGGATACATTTGCCATGGAAGAATCATGATTCATGAAGTCGATAATGGATGCAAGGAATTTGCTCATATCCGCTTCTATATAATAAGGCCGTTCTTTTAATTCGGGAAGCTGGTAAGTAAGGTTCGTGGTTATGATTTTATCAAAATAGCATTTTTCATAAGCTTCGTCAAACGCTTTCAGTCCGTCCGTAAACAATCCGAAGGTACAGCAGATAAATACTCTTTTGGCATTCATGGCTTTCAGCTGTCTGGCAGTATCGATCATGCTTCCGCCAGAGGAGATCATATCATCAATGATAATGACGTCTTTGCCGTCAATGTTATCGCCAAGGAATTCATGGGCTACAATGGGATTTTTGCCGTTGACGATGGTAGAATAATCCCTTCTCTTATAAAACATGCCCATATCCACGCCGAGTACGGTAGCAAAATAAATGGCACGATCCAAAGCCCCTTCATCGGGACTGATCACAATGGTATGGTATTTGTCGATGAGCAGATTTTCTTCCGTGCGCAGCAATGCCTGAATAAACTGATAGGGCGGCATGAAATTGTCGAAACCGGACAAGGGGGCGGCATTTTGGACGCGGGGGTCATGGGCATCAAAGGTAATAAAATTGGAGACGCCCATGCGGCTCAATTCCTCGATGGCATAAGCACAATCCAAAGATTCGCGGCCGTTTCTTTTATGCTGTCTTCCTTCATACAGAAACGGCATAATGACATTGATGCGGTGCGCCTTGCCGTTGGAAGCGGTAATCAGACGTTTTAGATCCTGATAGTGATCATCGGGAGACTTATGGTTAATATATCCGTTCATTTTATATGTAATGCTGTGATTGCATACATCTACAAGGAAAAATAAATCTTTGCCGCGGATGGATTCATTAAAGACAGCTTTGCCTTCTCCGGTACCGAAACGGGGACAGGAAACATCTACCAGATAATTATCTTCCGTGTATCCCTGAAAGGCAGGGTCGTTCTTGGCAATATTTTTGACCGTTTTCCGGAACGAGACTAAATAGCGGTTGATTCTGTCGGCCAGTATGGCAGCAGAATCCGTAGCGACGATTTTAAGCGGGGCTACCGGAATGGCAGCTTCCAATTCACGTAAATTAGGCATAATGACCTCCACGATGTAAAAATATCCTATATAATTTATATCATTCCTGATAGTGACACGTCAAGAAAATTCTAGTAGAATAGAGAAAAGGGCGTTGTGATTCGCAGCTTTCAGCTGCTCATGGTAACGGCGTTTGCACATGAAAAGTCGCCGGAATGGAAAATTAAGGATGATCATATAAAAACAGATAAAGGAGTATGGAATGGAAAAGAAAGGGCATGGAATCCGGAAGGTGCTGGAAGGAAGTATTGCACAGGAGATGGAGATGGAAGCGGGGGACAGGCTGCTTGCGATAAACGGGAAAGAAATCCAGGATATTTTCGATTATCAGTATCTGGTACAAGACGATTATATCGAAGTATTGGTGGAAAAAGCGGATGGGGAAGAGTGGCTTTTGGAGATCGACAAGGAATATGAAGAGGATTTGGGGATTGAATTTGAGAACGGGCTGATGGACGAATACCGTTCCTGCCATAATAAATGCATTTTCTGTTTTATTGACCAGATGCCGGCAGGAATGCGCGAAACGCTGTATTTTAAAGATGATGATTCCAGACTTTCTTTCCTTCAGGGGAATTATGTGACGCTTACCAATATGTCGGATCATGATGTGGAACGGATTATCAAATATCACCTGTCGCCGATCAACATTTCCTTCCAGACCACCAATCCGCAGCTGCGGTGTAAGATGCTGAATAACCGTTTTGCAGGAGAAGCCCTGAAGAAAGTGGACAGACTGTACGAGGCGGGCATCACGATGAACGGACAGATTGTGCTCTGCAAAGGGGTGAATGACGGAGCGGAACTGGAGCGGAGCATTTCGGAGCTGACGAACTATCTGCCCTGTCTGGAAAGCGTTTCGGTCGTTCCCGTGGGACTGTCCAGATACCGGGACGGATTGTATCCGCTGGAACCGTTTGTGAAAGAAGATGCCGAAGCGGTGCTACGTATGATTCACGAATGGCAGGATAAAATATATGCTGAGCATGGCGTTCATTTCATCCATGCCAGCGATGAATGGTATATTCTGGCAGGGCAGGAACTGCCGGAGGAGGAACGTTACGACGGTTACCTGCAGCTGGAGAACGGTGTGGGGATGCTCCGGCTTTTGCTTGATGAATTCGGGGAGGCGCTGGAGGAAATCCGAAAGAGCAGGAAGCCTTTGGAGGCGGATGGCGGAACGGTATCCATTGCCACGGGACTGCTGGCATATCCGTATATCAGGGATATGGCAAAGCGGCTGGAAGCAGTCTGCACAGGTATTCATATTCACGTATATCCGGTTATCAATGAGTTTTTCGGAGAACGGATTACGGTATCGGGACTGCTGACCGGACAGGATATCGTAAAGCAGCTGAACGGAAAGGAACTGGGAAAACGGCTGCTGCTTCCGCAGAATGTGCTCCGCAGCGGGGAAACGGTCTTTTTGGATGATATGACGGTAGAAGAGATGGAAAAGGCTTTACAAGTAAAGGTAGATATTGTAAAATCAAGCGGACGTGATTTTATCGAAACGATATTATATGGAAATACAGATTCATAGAAAGGCATGGTTATAACATGGGAAAGAAAAAAAAGCCGATCGTTGCGGTAGTGGGCAGGCCGAATGTAGGGAAATCCACACTATTCAATGCATTGGCGGGGGAAATGATATCGATAGTAAAGGATACGCCGGGCATTACCAGGGACCGGATCTATGCGGATGTTTCATGGCTGGATGCAGCTTTTACGCTGATCGATACGGGCGGTATCGAGCCGGACAGTAAGGACATTATTCTGTCGCAGATGCGGGAACAGGCGCAGACAGCCATCGACACGGCGGATGTGATTTTGTTTATGACAGACGTGAAACAGGGACTTTTGGATGCGGATGCCAAGGTGGCGGACATGCTCCGGCGTTCCGGTAAACCGGTGGTATTAGTAGTCAACAAGGTAGACAGTTTCGAAAAATATATGGCGGATGTGTACGAATTTTATAATTTGGGAATAGGCGATCCACATGCGATCTCGGCGGCGAACAAAATGGGGCTGGGAGATATGCTGGATGAGGTGATCGCCCATTTTGACAAGACAGCGGAGGAAGATGAGGACGACGACCGGCCGAAAATCGCTATTGTAGGGAAACCCAATGTAGGAAAATCTTCCATTATTAACCGGCTGGCCGGTGAGAACAGGGTCATTGTATCCGATATTGCAGGCACCACAAGGGATGCCATTGATACGGAGATAAAGTATAACGGAAAAGAATATGTTTTTATTGATACGGCAGGACTGCGTCGTAAGAATAAGGTAAAAGAAGAACTGGAACGCTATATGATCGTGCGTACGGTCAGTGCAGTGGAACGGGCGGATATTGCGGTGCTGGTCATCGATGCCACGGAAGGAGTCACCGAGCAGGATGCCAAGATCGCGGGGATTGCCCATGAACGCGGAAAAGCCGTTATCATCGCGGTGAATAAATGGGATGCGGTGGAGAAAGACAATCGGACTGTAAATGAATTTACGAAAAAAGTGCGGGAGATTTTATCATTCATGCCCTATGCGGAAATTGTCTTTATCTCGGCGGTAACAGGACAGCGGTTGACCAAACTCTACGAAACGATCGATATGGTCAGTGAAAACCATTCCATGCGCGTGGCGACGGGTGTGCTGAATGAAATTATGTCCGAAGCGGTAGCAATGCAGCAGCCGCCTTCCGATAAGGGAAAAAGGCTGCGGCTCTATTATATCACGCAGGTATCGGTGAAACCGCCTACGTTTGTGATTTTCGTCAATGACAGGGAACTGATGCATTTTTCATACACAAGGTATATTGAGAACCAGATAAGGGAAGCGTTTGGTTTCCGGGGAACGCCTCTTAAATTCATTATCCGGGAAAGAAAGGAAAGTAAGTAAAGTGGAACGAATCATTTGTTTGGCAATCGGATATTTGTTTGGACTGTTTCAGACGGCTTATATATACGGCAAAATGCACGGTATTGATATCAGGCAGCACGGAAGCGGGAATGCGGGGACGACCAATACGCTGCGGGTACTCGGTACGAAAGCCGGACTGATCGTGTTTGCCGGGGATGTGCTGAAATGTATTTTTGCGGTTGTGATCAGCAGCCTGTTATTCGGGAAATCCCATCCGGATATGGTCTATCTGTTTAAGATGTATGCGGCGGCAGGCGCCATTTTGGGACACAATTTTCCGTTTTATTTAGGATTCAAAGGCGGAAAGGGGATTGCGGCGACAGCCGGACTGATTCTGTCGTTCCATCCCACTTTTATTCCGATGGGAGTGGTACTGTTTTTCGGTGCTTTCCTGCTGACCCATTATGTATCGCTCGGGTCGCTGCTGGTATATGCAGGGTTTATGACCCAGATTATTATATCCGGACAGATGGGACTGTTTGGCGGAATGTCTCAGGCGGCCCTAACAGAAATGTACATAATTGCAGGATTTTTGACAGTTATGGCATATTATAAACATCGGGAGAATATCAAACGTCTGCTGAAAGGCGAGGAAAGAAAGACGTATCTTTTTAAAAAGAACAAAACGGAGGACAAGTAAATGGCGGATGTAAGCATTATAGGGGCCGGAAGCTGGGGAACCGCTTTGGCGAAGCTGCTCCATAAAAACGGGCATAAAGTAACGGTTTGGTCTGTTTTAGAGGAAGAAATTGACATGCTGAACGAAGAGCATGAACATAAGGAGAAACTTCCGGGGGTGAAACTGCCGGAAGATATGGTGTTCACGACCGATTTGGAGGCGGCGGTAAAGGGGAAGGAGGTGCTGGTGCTGGCAGTGCCTTCGCCTTATACAAGAAGTACTTCCCACCGGATGAAAGAATATGTGACGGGCGGACAGATTATTGTGGACGTGGCGAAAGGGATTGAAGAAAAGACACTGATGACGCTGTCCCGGATTATTGAAGAAGAGATACCGCAGGCGCGGGTTGCAGTTCTGTCCGGTCCTTCTCACGCAGAGGAAGTAGGACGGGGAATTCCTACCACGATCGTGGTAGGGGCAAAGGAGAAAGAAACGGCGGAGTATCTGCAGAACTTATTTATGAACGAGGTGTTCCGTGTCTACATCAGTCCGGATGTGCTGGGCATTGAGCTGGGGGCGGCGCTGAAAAATGTAGTGGCCCTGGCGGCCGGCATTGCGGACGGGTTAGGATATGGGGACAATACAAAGGCTGCTTTGATCACGAGGGGAATTACGGAGATTTCCCGTCTCGGTACGGCGATGGGGGGCAGGGCGGAAACGTTCAGCGGTCTGACCGGTATCGGCGATTTGATCGTGACCTGCGCTTCCATGCATTCCAGAAACCGCAGGGCCGGGATACTGATCGGGAAAGGGTATACGATGGAAGAAGCCATGCAGGAAGTGAAGATGGTCGTGGAGGGTGTGTATTCGGCAAAAGCGGCAATGGCGCTGGCAGAAAAATACGGGGTACAGCTTCCGATCATCGAGCAGGTGAATGCGGTGCTCTTTCATGGGAAGACGGCGGACGAAGCGGTGAAGGATCTGATGCTGCGGGATAAGAAGCTGGAAAATTCGGATCTTCCCTGGTAAATACAGGATTGCTTTTAAAGGCTGAATGGCGTAACATAAAATTATATTATAATATGCATGGAAATGGCAGAAAGAACGGAATTGTATTTATAGTGTCGGGACAGACGCGGAAAGAGGAGAAGGATGAGTGAAGTAAAACAGGGATTTGGGAGTACGGCGGAATATGTGGCTTCAGAGGAATTGATGGCGAGTGTGAATGTGGCGATTGCCCTGCAGAAGCCTCTTCTGATCAAGGGGGAGCCCGGAACAGGAAAGACAATGCTGGCGGAAGCAGTGGCGAAGTCGCTGGGCAAGAAACTGGTCATATGGAACATTAAGTCCACCACGAAGGCGCAGGAAGGACTTTATGTCTATGATACGATTCAGAGGCTGTATGACGGACAGTTCGGGGAAGAAGGCGTGGATGATATTGCCCGCTATATTAAACTTGGAAAACTGGGAGAGGCATTTGACAGTGAAGAACAGGTGGTGCTTCTTATTGACGAGATTGATAAGGCGGATTTGGAATTCCCGAATGATCTTCTGTGGGAACTGGATCAGATGGAGTTTTATATTCATGAGACGAAGCGGACTGTTAAGGCAAAACACAGACCGATTGTCATCATTACTTCCAATGCGGAGAAAGAACTGCCGGATGCTTTTTTAAGAAGATGTATTTTCCATTATATTGATTTCCCGGATGCGGAGCTGATGGAGGAAATCGTAAAAACCCATTTTCCGGACATTGAGGAAAATCTGCTGAAAAATGCAATGGACGTATTTTACTGGATACGTTCGTTGAAGGATGTACGTAAGAAACCGAGCACTTCGGAATTGATTGACTGGGTCAATGCGCTCCAGATAGGCGGAATACCGTTGGAGAAGATAAAGAATGAGCTTCCTTTTGTCGGTGTGATCGTGAAGAAGGATGAAGACCTGGAGGCTGTCCGTGGAAGTGTGATGTAAGATATTTTGCTTGGACGGCGGAAGATTCAGGGCATTGGACAAATGGCGTAAGCGGCAGGTTGGGCAGAGGGATGGCAGTCTGCGGAAAGGCAGGATGTATGTTTGGCAGATTCTTTGATACATTGAAGGCGAAAGGGCTGAATGTGACGCTGAGCGAATGGCTGACGTTACAGGAAGCATTGGATAAAGGGCTTTGCGGGAGCAGTCTTACGGAATTTTATTATGTGGCAAGAATGATTCTGGTAAAAAGCGAAACGGAATATGATAAATTCGATCTGGCTTTTGAAGAGCATTTCAAGGGGATTCATTCGGATGATGAGATTACATCCCAGATGCTGCGCTGGCTGGATAAATCCGATATGATGGAACTGGCCCATGAGGAAGCACGGGATCATCTGAACCGGATGGAAGAGGTGCAGATAGATAAAGAGGATGTGGAAGAAAAGTTCCGGCAGAGATTGAAGGATCAGGACAGCGAACATAACGGCGGCAGCTATTGGATCGGAACGATGGGAAAGACTTCGTTCGGAAATACGGGCGGAAATGTAGGCGGTGTCCGCGTAGGCGGCACGACCGGCTACCAGTCGGCCTTTTCCGTGGTAGGTGCAAGAAAGTACCGGGATTTCAGGGATGACAAGATTATTGATAACCGCCAGTTCATGCAGGCGCTGCGCCGCCTGCGCCAGTTTTCCACCAAACTGGATATTCCGAAGACGGAACTGGATATCAACGGCACCATCGACAAAACCTGCAACAACGGAGGCTGTCTGCAGATTGTGATGGAAAAGCCGAGGAAAAATTCGGTTAAGCTGCTGCTGTTAATGGATTCTGGCGGTACGATGATTCCTTATACCACGCTGTTGAACGAACTGTTCCAGTCGGTACACAAATCAAATCATTATAAAGACGTGAAGACCTATTATTTCCATAACTGCATTTACAGTAAACTGTATAAAACGCCGGAGTGCGAGAACGGCGACTGGATCGATACGGAGTGGATGTTCCGCAATCTGGACAGCGATTATAAAGTGATCATCGTGGGAGATGCGGCGATGGCACCGGAAGAACTGTATTCCACAACGGGCAATTACAGAGGGCCGAACGGCGGATTATCCGGTATGGACTGGCTGCTTCTGATGAAAAAGCACTATAAAAAAATTGTCTGGATGAATCCGAAGATGGCGCCGGGTCATGCTCCGTGGAGGGAAGCGGAAACCGCCATTAAGAATATATTTCCCATGTATAAGCTGACGGTGGACGGGCTGAATCAGGCGATGGTGAAGCTGATGGTGAATAAATAGGGGACAGAAAGTGTAACAGTTCAGTAAAACGATATGAATTACCAGTTGACAGATATCCCGTTATAGGGTAGAATACAGTTAATTTAAAAATAAAAGGCGTAGAACGGAACAAGTAGCAGACAGGGAAACTTACAGAAAGCAACCGGCAGATGAGAGGTGCAGGGGAAGCTGTTTGTGAATACATCCGGGAGCTGCATGGCAGAATGAGATGCAAAAATGTTGGAATTCAATCAGATTCGGTATCTTTAGTAGGCTGTGACGTGTTTCCCCGCGTTATGGTGGAGGAGTATCGTCATTCGAAACTATCCCGATGGTTTTGCCAGGGAGAGAACGGAGGGCCGTACTTGCTAAGGCAGATGGCGTGAGTTGTTTGTGAATATAGGTGGTACCACGGTTTATTCCGTCCTATTCAGTTAGGGCGGTTTTTTTGTGTGCTAAGGAAGGCTGCGTTTCTGAAGGACAGGAAACCGCCGCAGCAAATAAGGTTTTAAGAATTATTCTTTTAACCGGTATCTGTGCCTGAGGGCACGATCCATACATTGAGAAAGGAGCATATAAAAAATGACAGTATTTGAGGAATTAAAGGCAAGAGGACTGTTGGCACAGCTTACGGATGAAGAAGAGATTAAGGAGCTGATCAACAATGGCAAAGCAACCTTTTATATCGGTTTTGATCCGACCGCAGACAGTCTCCATGTTGGGCACTTCATGGCGCTGTGCCTGATGAAGAGGCTGCAGATGGCGGGAAACAAACCGATCGTCCTGATCGGCGGAGGCACGGCGATGATAGGTGACCCGTCTGGAAAAAGCGACATGCGTACCATGATGACACCTGAAATCATTCAGCATAATTGTGACTGCTTTAAGGAGCAGATGAGTAAATTTATTGATTTTTCCGAAGGTAAGGCATTGCTTGTAAACAATGCGGACTGGCTGATGGATTTGAATTACATTGAGGTGCTCCGGGAGGTTGGGGCACATTTCAGCGTGAACCGTATGCTGACGGCAGAGTGCTACAAACAGCGTATGGAAAAAGGATTGAGCTTTTTGGAATTTAACTACATGATCATGCAGAGCTACGATTTCTATGTGCTGTATCAGAAATACGGCTGCAATATGCAGTTCGGCGGTGATGATCAGTGGAGCAATATGCTGGGCGGTACGGAGTTGATCCGCCGTAAGCTAGGCAAGGATGCGTATGCCATGACCATTACGCTTTTATTGAATTCCGAGGGAAATAAGATGGGAAAAACGCAGAAAGGTGCAGTATGGCTTGACCCGGATAAGACCACGCCTTTCGAGTTCTTCCAGTACTGGCGGAACGTACCCGATGCAGATGTACTGAACTGTATCCGTATGCTGACCTTCCTGCCTTTAGAGCAGATCGACGAAATGGACAAATGGGAAGGGAGTGAGTTAAACAGGGCAAAGGAAATCCTTGCTTTCGAATTGACTAAGCTGGTGCACGGGGAAGAAGAAGCATCCAGGGCGATGGAGAGCGCAAGAGCATTGTTCACTGGCGGGAATGCGGCTGAGATGCCGACTGCAGAGATGAAGGATGAGAACTTTACGGAGGATAAAATAGATATTTTAGCTATGCTGACGGCCTCTGGTCTCGCAGCATCCCGTTCCGAAGCGCGCCGTGCAGTGGAGCAGGGCGGCGTTACCGTGGACGGGGAGAAGGTCACGGATATAAAGGCTTCTTATGAAAAGGGGCAGCTTACGGGCGACGGCATTGTGCTTAAGAAGGGGAAGAAGAACTTTAGGAGGATTGTTTATAAAGCATAGCTGTTGACCGGCAGAAGATAATTGTGGGCATAAGGACATAGAAAAAGTAACCGTTTCCGTCAATGCAGCGGGGAAACGGTTACCTTTTTATATCCTGTAGGGATTATTTTTTCTCATTCAGGATTTTTTCAATATACCGGAAGCCTACAAATCCGTTTTCATCCACAAGCGGCGTTAAATCCGTGCCTGCCGGAATTGTCAGCACATAAGGTTTGCCCTGATAAACATAATTTACAATTACTGTTACGTCCGGTCTGTTTTTGATGGCATCCACCATGGTTCTGTTAAAGCAAGTCCATGTTTTGGTGTTGATAACGATTTCTTTCTCCTTTGTGTTTTGGAGAGACTGTGCCGTTTTTGTCAAATATTCTGCATATTCCATACCGGGGGTTTTGCGTACTGCTGGTTCATTGGATGCAGATGTATTTCCGGAATCATCATTCCCAGAGTTCCGGGAGTCGTCAGGAGTCTGTGTATCATCCGGGTTGTCCGGAGTCTGCGTGTCATCGGGTTTTCGGGTGTCTGCGTGTCATCCGGGTTGTCCGGAGTCTGTGTGTCATCCGGGTTTTCGGGTGTCTGCGTGTCATCCGGGTTGTCCGGAGTCTGTGTGTCGTCCGGATTTTCTGGTTCCTGCGTGTCGTCCGGATTTTCCGGTTCATCCGGTGTGGAAGTCATAAGGGGCAGGTAGTTGCTTTCCAAATCGGAAGCGGATATGCGGCCGCTGGAAACGCCGCGTACTTCATTATCCGAGTTTACAATAACGATCAAAGGAAACTGAACGCTGTTTCCTACACCGAGGTGTGCTGCGTAGTCCCACAGGGCAGTCCATGCATCTCCGTTGGAATCGGCCGCAAACTGTATGTATCCGTCTGCCGCAGCACAATTATTTTCCCGATAGTCTTTCACTTCATCAACCGTAGCGTTGTTAAATTCGATGGCACACACATCCATGTCGTCACTTTTCACCCAGCTGCTGGATGCAATATCCCTTAAGGTCGCCCTGCAGTTTTCGCATGTATGGCTGAAGAGAATCACCATTTTGGGTTTTCCGTCGCTTGTGGTGGTTACCTCCCCGCCATCCACGTTTTCAAAAGTGTAACTTAAATTTTCCGTACCTTCCGGTACTTCAGCCGCTGCTACCTGCAATACCGGCATAAGCAGTATAAATGCCGCCAGCAGACCTAAAATTCTTTTTTTCATAATAAGAATTTACCTCCATAATATAATATAGTGCTAAAATTATATTATATAAAAATAATGGTGTAAAGACATTTATTATTTTTTTCAGTATTTCAGCTATTTTTCAAAAATTGTACAAGGAAATAGATGATGTTCTGTTATGGAAACAAACCTTTACGCAAGGGAATAAAACCAAATTCCCAAGCATATGATGGTAACAGCAAAACAGCAAATACGGAAGGGGAGCTTCTATGGATGCAGTGCATACACATAACTTATACAAAGACATACAATTCCGCACGGGAGGAGAAATCTACATGGGCGTGGTAGGCCCTGTAAGAACCGGGAAATCCACTTTTATCAAACGTTTCATGGACATCATGGTACTGCCTTACATGACGCAGGAGCATGAAAAAGTACGGGCGCAGGATGAACTTCCGCAGAGTTCCGGCGGAAAGACCATCACCACAACGGAACCGAAATTCATCCCGAAGGAAGCGGCGAAAGTTACGCTTGGGGATGATATTGATGTAAATGTACGGCTGATCGACTGCGTGGGCTATATGGTGGAAGGCGCTGCCGGACACATCGAAAACGATACGGAGCGGATGGTAAAAACGCCCTGGTCGGCAGAAGAGATTCCTTTTACCCAGGCAGCGGAAATCGGTACGCGGAAAGTCATCAACGACCATTCCACCATCGGGATCGTAGTTACCTGTGACGGCAGTTTCGGGGAAATACCAAGAGAAAACTATGTACCGGCCGAGGAGCGCACGATACAGGAACTCAAGAAAATACATAAACCGTTTATCGTGCTGGTGAATACGGAAAAACCCTATTCGGAGGAGGCAATTAAGCTGGCGGAAGGAATCAGCAGGAAATATCAGGTCAGCGCCATGCCGGTTAATTGTGAACAACTGAAAAAAGAAGACATTCATGATATTATGGAAAAGATTCTGTATGAGTTTCCGCTGACCATGATAGAATTTTACATGCCGAAGTGGGTGGAAATGCTTCCCAATACCCATAAGATGAAAGCGGATATCATACAGCAGATCAAGGCGCTGATGGGAGAACTGGGATGCGTGAAGGATGTGGCAGGCGGCGGCATCCAATTGGAAAGCGAATACATAAGGAAATGCAAAGTGGACGGCGTGGATATGGCGACCGGATGCGTATCGGTGTCCCTGGATGTGGACGATTCCTATTATTATGAAATGCTCAGTGACCTGGTGGGAGAAAGCATTACCAGCGAATACCAGCTCCTGAACGTGCTGCGGGATATGGCAAAGATGAAGCGGGAATATGTGAAAGTGCTTCATGCCGTGGAAGCAGTGCGCTGCAAAGGTTACGGCGTGGTCACTCCTGACAGGGATGAAATTACGCTGGATAAACCGGAAGTGATACGGCACGGCAACAAATTCGGCGTGAAAATAAAAGCAGAAAGTCCGAGCATCCATATGATACGGGCCAACATAGAAACCGAAATTTCCCCCATTGTAGGGACGGAGAAACAGGCAGAGGACCTGATCCGATATATTTCCGATGCAGGAACGAGCGAAGAAGGCATATGGGAAACGAATATTTTTGGAAAAACAGTAGAACAGCTAGTAAACGACGGTATTTCAGGAAAGATTGCCATGATAGGGGAAGAAAGCCAGATGAAACTGCAGGAGACGATGCAGAAGATTGTCAATGACAGCAATGGCGGGATGGTCTGCATTATTATTTAGAAATTTAAATTTATAATTTCTGGCAGTTCACATCTTAGAGTTGACTTTGCATGAAAAAATAAATATAATTATATTCCATAGCGTTGTTTACATGGTTGGAAAGTAAATACCCCGCTGGAAGCAACGGGGTATCAGACTTGCAGACAGGAATCATGTACGCTAAATTTAACACGAAAGAGATGGAAAAGATGTGTCTGATAGCACTCTGTGATGACGAGACGGAAGAACTGGATAAGACAGAAGCAATGCTGAATGTTTATCAGAGCAAAAATCCCAAGTGCGAGTTAGTGATAGAACGCTTTGAAAGTGCAGAAGAATTGCTGGATGCAGTCAGGGGAAAAAAATTACTGCCGGATTTGCTGTTACTGGACATTTATATGCCGGAAAAGCTTGGTACCGCAGTGGCAAAAGAGTTCCGGGAACTGGGAGGAAGCAGAATTATTTTCCTTACCACTTCCACGGCACATGCATTGGAAGCATTCCGCGTGGATGCGGTACAGTATCTGGTAAAACCTGTTTCGGAGAAAGAGCTTTTTCCTGTGCTGGACAGGATTTTGGAATATGTAAAGGAAGAACAAAAGAAATTTTTACTGCTGCGGATAGAAGGAAAAATCTGCAGGGTAGCATTGGGTGATATTGTATATTGCGAGGCACAGGGAAGATATCAGGCATTATCTTTGGAAGACGGCAGACAACTGGTGCTGCGTATGACCATGACAGAGATTTTCAGGATGCTGTCTTCCCATCAGGAATTTGTAAAAGTAGGAATTTCCTATATTGTTAATATGGAATATATTAACAGTCTGAATGCGCAGGAAATATATCTGGATACAGGAAAGATCATTCATCTGCCGAGAGGGGCTTACCAGCCGCTTCGGGAAATGTATTTAAAATACTATTGTGAAGAAATATAAGTTATAAAGTGCTGCAGGCGTTCAACATGAGCGCCTGCAGTTTTTTCCATACAAAGCATGACGAAAAAAATACAAAGCATGACAAAAACCATCAAATCATTCAATATTTTGGTATAGTGAAAGATGGAAATAGGAAGGAGAACGGTTGTTTCATGGATGCGGCAACTGTGGTAAGATTAAAACATAAGGAGACGACAAAATATGTTAGGTGGGACCGTATATATATCAATCATCCGTATTTTAGTAAGTATGGCAGGAACGATTCTGCTTTTCAGCTTAATGGACGAGCCGCGGTTTGGCCGGGTAAAGACTTTTGTTATCTATGGAATCTCCTGTTTGGCGATTCTGCCGCTTACCGGCATCTGGTATACGGCAAACAGGCAGAGTTTCATACGTCTTGCGCCTATCAGCCTTTTTACGTTTATCAGCCTGATTTCTATTTTTCTAAGCAGCACCCGTATTTATCTGACGCTTTATAAGCTGGCATTTACCTTTTATCTGATGGGTTTTTTTGTAATAGGAGGAATCGAAATTTCCTTGATTTTTTTCGATGGAAATGTATGGGCGGATATCCTTGCACGGATAGTATTGGTTATGATAATAGCGTTTGGGATCAATAAATATCTGAGGGATTTGCTCAGAGGCTTTGGCATCTATCTGGAAAAGGAACTGGATCAGTTCAGCATTATAGTATTGATCATAAGTCTTTTCCTCGGGATCATATTTGTTCTGAGTCCGTATTCGGAAGAAGAGATGAAGTACCGTTTGTTACGGATTACGGTTAATTTTTTCTTGGTCGGTACATTGCAGGTTATGGTTTTCCGCCTGTATCTGCATATCGGGAGGGAATCGGAGTACCGGACGGAGAATCAGATGTTTCAGATGAACCACAGGCTGCTGGAACGTCAGATGGAATTTCTGGAAGAGTCGGTAGAATCGGGCAGGCGCATCCGCCACGATGCCAGGCATCATAACATGGTGATCGCGGAATATGCCCGCCGCAGACAGATTAAGGAATTGCTGGAATATCTGGGACAGTATGAACGGGATACGGAGGAAGGTACGGCGACCATCCTATGTGAGAACATAGCCGTTAACAATATCCTTTCTGCATATACCAGAAAAGCAAAGCGGGAACAGATTAAAGTGCTGCTGGATGTTGAAGTGGAAAAAGAGTGCGGTATACAGGATATCGATTTGGTAACGGTATTGTCCAATGCCTATGAAAATGCGATTTACGGCTGTGTTGAGGCAAGGAAGCAGTCGCCGGCAAGAGAGTGCATTATAAATCTTTTGGTAAAAAGAAAGAAAAATAAACTGGTGATTTACTGCAGCAATACATGCAAAATGGAAACCAGCTTTAAAAACGGATATCCCAAGCCGGAGTTTACAGGAGGAATCGGAGTATCCAGTATTGTGAAGACTGCAAAAACTTATGGCGGGGAGCCGGATTTCAGAAATGATGAGGGAGTATTTATTTTTCGTCTGATCATGAATATTCCCGGGAAATAAAGTAACCTATATGAATTTGAAAAGCATTTGGAATATTTATTTCAGATGCTTTTTGCATGGAGGTTCATAGTAATACGTTGCCTTTTTGGGGGACTCATGTTATATTTATCTATATTGGCGCGATATAGGAAAAAGGTACGGTATTTATGGGAAATCAGGCAGATTGGAGGTATGGGTTCTATGAATGGAGAGTATGGGAAATTGATGCGCTGTTACGAAAGTTTTCGAAAGAAGATTGATTTTAAGCCGAGGGTGGCAATTGTATTGGGCTCCGGTCTTGGGGATTTTGCGGATACCATAGAGGTGGAGACCGAACTTTCTTACCATGAAATAGAAGAGTTTCCGGTGTCCACCGTGCCGGGACATGCAGGAAAGTTCATCTTCGGTACTTTGGGTGGAGTTCCGGTGGTATGCATGAAGGGAAGGGTGCATTATTATGAGGGCTATCCTATCGGGGATGTGGTACTGCCCACGCGGCTGATGAAGCTGATGGGCGCAGAAATCCTGTTTCTGACGAATGCCTCGGGCGGGGTGAATCATGAATTCCAGGCAGGGGACCTGATGATGATTACAGACCATATTTCCGTTTTTGCCCCCAATCCTTTGATCGGGCCCAACATCGAGGAATTGGGAACCCGTTTTCCGGACATGAGCACTGTGTATGATAGGGAGTTGCAGGAAATTTTAAGACAGACGGCGAAGGAGTATGGAATTCCTTTAAAAGAAGGGGTATATGTGCAGTTTACGGGACCTTCTTTTGAGTCACCTGCGGAGATACGGATGACACGCGCCCTTGGCGGGGATGCCGTGGGCATGAGTACCGTGGTGGAAGCAATCGCGGCAAACCATATGGGAATGCGTATCTGCGGCATTTCCTGCGTATGCAATCTGGCGGCAGGGATGACGGAAAATCCCCTGACCCATAAGGAAGTGCAGGAAGCGGCGGATCAGGCAGCGCCTTTGTTTACCAAACTGGTGGCGGAAGCAGTAAAGAAGTTTTAAAGGCGATATTGGAAGGAATGTTACCATTCACAGCTGAAAGCTGTGAATGGTAACGAAGGAAGTTTAAAAGAAGAGAAGGGGGTAGGAACACTATGGTGCAGAAAGAAACGGCGGACAGGCTGGTAAAAAGAGCATTGGAAGCGAGGGAGAATGCCTATGCGCCCTATTCCCGCTTCCGGGTGGGAGCTGCCTTGCTGGCGGAATCGGGCAGTGTCCATACCGGATGCAACATTGAAAACGCCGCTTACGGACCGAGTAACTGTGCGGAGCGCACTGCCTTTTTCAAGGCGGTGAGCGAAGGCGAGCGTTCTTTTCAGGCGATCGCCGTTGTGGGAGCGGGAGAGACGGACCAGGGGCAGTATACCGCACCTTGCGGGGTCTGCCGTCAGGTGATGGCGGAATTTTGCGATCCGGAAACATTTGATGTAATTATGGCCAATCTGGCAGGAGAATATTGTGTGAAAACTTTGGGCGAACTGCTGCCGGACAGTTTCGGGGCGGCAGATTTGAAATAATGAAAATATGAAAATACGGAAGGGCAGCTGAAGAAAGCAGCGCAGAAATGAGGAAATTCATGAATATTCGTTTTTATAATGCAAAAGTATTGACGATGGAGAAAGACAGGCCTATATTAGAGGGGGAAATATGGGTGAAGGATGAGCGGATATTATATGTGGGCGACGGAATCGATAAGGAACGTATTTTCCAAAGCGGAGGGCCTGCCTGCATGATATGGGATGAGGAAATCGACTGTAAGGGCAATCTGCTGATGCCCGGTTTCAAGGATGCCCATACCCATTCCGGCATGACCCTTCTGCGTTCTTATGCGGATGACCTGCCGCTGCAGGCATGGCTGAACGAGCAGGTTTTTCCGATCGAAGCGAAACTGACGGCAGAGGATATTTATCATTTGACGAAGCTCGCAGTTCTGGAGTATCTGACCAGCGGGATCACCTCCGTGTTCGATATGTATCTGACACCGGAGAGCATCGGCAGGGCATGCAGTGAGATGGGGATGCGCTGTGTACAGACAGGCGGCGTGAATAATTTCAGTCAGTCCGCGGAACTTTTGGAGAAATGGTATGGGGAACTGAACGGAAAAGACCCTCTTCTTTCCTTTCAGCTGGGATTCCATGCGGAATATACCTGTTCCAGGGAATTGATGGAGAAGATTGCAGAACTTGCAGGACGGCTGAAGGCGCCGGTCTACATGCATTTATCTGAAACAAAAAGCGAAGTGGACGGGTGCGTGGAGCGGTACGGCCTGACTCCCGGTATGTTTTTGGATTCGCTGGGAATGTTTGCGTACGGCGGGGGCGCTTACCACTGCGTATGGCTGACGCCGGAGGAAATGGACCTTTTTCATGAGAAAAACGTCAGTGTCATTACCAATCCGGCATCCAATTTAAAACTTGCCAGCGGGATTGCCCCCATACAGGATTTTTTGAAAAAAGATCTGAATATTGCCATTGGGACGGACGGACCGGCAAGTAACAATTGCCTGGATATGTTCCGTGAAATGTTCCTTGTCACCGGTTTGGCAAAGGTAAGGGAACAGGATGCCTCGGCAGTGGATGCAGGAGAAGTACTCCGGATGGCAACGGTAAACGGGGCAAAAGCGATGGGACTTACGGAGGTGGACGTGCTTGCGGAAGGGAAGCTGGCAGATATCATAATGGTCGATCTGCATCAGCCCAATATGCAGCCTCTGAACCATATTGAGAAAAATATTGTATACAGCGGAAGCAAACAAAACGTGAAAATGACAATGATTCATGGACGGATCCTTTACCGCGACGGAGTATTTGATGTACCGGAGAACCCGGAGGAAATCTATGGGAAAGCGAATGAAATCATAGAGCGGCTGAAAGCGGATTGACAGGCAGCAATGCCTTTCATTCATAGAACAATCATCACATACTAATTATGTAGGAGGTTCAAGGAGATATGTTGGAGAAATTTTTTAAACTGACAGAAAACAAAACGGATGTAAAGACCGAAATCATGGCCGGTATCACGACATTCATGACGATGGCTTACATACTGGCTGTAAATCCGAATATTCTGTCCGCGTCCGGAATGGACAAGAGCGCCGTGCTGATCGCAACGGCACTGGCATCTTTTCTAGGCACCGCATTGATGGCGTTATTTGCCAATTATCCGTTTGCGCTGGCACCGGGAATGGGGCTGAATGTTTATTTTGCATTTACCGTAGTCGGACAGATGGGATATTCCTGGCAGATTGCCCTGCTGGCGGTATTTGTGGAAGGTCTGATTTTTATCGTGCTTTCCCTTACGAATGTGCGGGAGGCCATTTTTAATGCGATCCCGATGACGCTAAAGTCTGCGGTAAGTGTGGGCATCGGCCTTTTCATCGCATTTATCGGGCTTCAGAATGCAAAGATTATCATCAACGACGATTCCACATTGCTGACGTACCAGAAATTTGCGGGAGAAGAATTTTCTACCGTTGGAATCACCGCTTTGCTGGCACTGATCGGCGTGCTGATTACGGCCATTTTTCTGATTCTCAGGATAAAGAGCGGTATTCTGCTGGGTATCATTGCCACATGGGTGCTGGGAATCATCTGTGAGCTGGTTGGCTTATATGTGCCGAATCCGGATGCAGGATGGTATTCCACGATTCCCCATGCAATCGTAAGCTTTGATTTTACCGCTATCGGCAATACGTTCGGACAGCTGTTCCGGGCAGATTTTTCGTCTATTAAGCTGTTGGATTTTATCGTAGTGACGTTCTCGTTCCTGTTTGTGGATCTGTTTGATACGCTGGGGACCCTGATCGGTGTGTCTTCCAAAGCCAATATGTTGGATAAAAACGGCAGGCTTCCGAGAATCAAAGGCGCTTTGATGGCGGATGCGGTAGCAACCAGCTTCGGAGCGGTGCTTGGTACTTCGACCACAACAACGTTCGTGGAGAGTGCCTCCGGCGTGACGGAAGGCGGAAGAACGGGGCTGACGGCCATTACAACGGGACTGCTGTTTCTGCTGGCGTTGATCTTCTCCCCGCTGTTTTTGACGATTCCTTCGTTTGCCACGGCTCCGGCCCTGATCATTGTAGGCTTTTATATGATGGGTTCCGTTGCGAAAATTGATTTCGAAGATATGACCGATGCAATTCCGGCTTTTCTGTGCATCATTGCAATGCCTTTGGCGTACAGCATTTCCGAGGGTATCGCCGTAGGTGTGATTTCATGGACGCTGCTCTGTCTGCTGACAGGAAAAGCAAAGGAAAAGAAAGTCAGTATCCTTATGTATATACTGACGGTATTGTTTATTTTGAAATACATATTCTTATAAAGAATGTGCATAGAACGAAAATATGGAAGTCAGTCTGTCGCCCATGGAAAAAACATGGGCGACAGGAATGTGCAGGAACAGAATGGATGGTATATGAAAATAACCTATTTATATCACAGCGGTTTTTCCGTTGAACTGGAAGAATGCGTACTGCTTTTTGATTACTATAAGGGAAAGCTGCCGGAGTGGGAAAAAAACAAAGCCGTGTATGTATTTGCTTCCCATAAACATCAGGATCATTTTAATATGGGAATCTTCGATTTGGCAAAGCAATATGAAAAGATACATTTTTTCCTCGGAAGCGATATTAAGCTGAGTAAAAACTATTTGGAAAGAAACGGGATACCGTCTTCTTTAAAGGAAAAAATGACGAATACAGGAAAAAATAAAGGATTCGAAAAGAACGGGATCCGGGTACGCACCCTGCGTTCCAATGATGCGGGTGTGGCTTTTATCGTCGAGGCGGAAGGCCGTACCGTTTACCATGCCGGCGATTTGAACTGGTGGCATTGGGAGGGGGAACCCTATCCCTTTAATGAAAATATGGAGAAAGATTATAAACGGGAAATCGATTCCATGAAAGGGCTATCTATTGATGCGGCTTTCGTAGTTTTGGATCCGCGGCTGGAAAGGGCCTGCGGATGGGGAATGGATTATTTTTTGGAGCAGGTGGGAGCCAGGGCGGTATTTCCCATGCATATGTGGGAAAAATATGAGATAATCGGTCAATACAAAAAGACCGGAACAGGAAATGCGCACCGGGAACAGATCATGGATATCCGGGAAGCTGGGCAGGAATTCGAAAATTGAAAGTTTTTTCAAAGCTTTTACTGTAACAGTTTAATGTTTGCGTTGTATCTGAACTTGAAATGCGTAACAAAGCAACGCAGAAATGAGGAAACTATGGAATATATAGTGTTGGCGCTGGCAATATTTGCCGTGATAGCATTGATCATGCTGAAGGGACTGTATGATGACCGGAAGCGGAAGGCCGATTTTGTGAAATGGCTGCAGGAAAATTATGGTGTGCTTCGGGAGAGGGATGCGTACAAACCGGAAGAGATGGAGAAGATTTCCCGCTATTTCAGGGAACACGAAGAGGACGGCTTCCATATTGATGACATTACATGGAATGACCTGAACATGGACGGCGTGTTTCAGCAGATGAACCATACGTATTCTGCTGCCGGGGAAGAGTATCTGTATTACCTGCTGCGCACACCGGTACAGAATAAGGAAGAGATAGAAGGAGCAGAGCAGAAGATTCGGTATTTTGCGGAAAATTCCAATAAGCGGGTGAAATACCAGACGCTTTTTGCTCAGATTGGCAAAACCGGAAAATATTCCATATACGATTACCTGCATTATCTGGATTTACTTGGGGAAAGGAGCAGCGGAAAGCATTATTTGGGGAATCTGGCAATAGCAGCTTCCCTGCTTTGCATGTTTGTATCCGTACAGATAGGAATACTGGCGCTGGTAGCGGTGATGAGTCACAATATTGTCACCTATTTTAAGACAAAGAATGAAATCGACCCGTATCTCACCAGCTTCGGATATATTCTGCGGCTGTTAAAAAATGTGGAGGAACTGGAGAAGATTCCGGTGCCGGTTTTTGAAAAAGAACTGGCGGAGTTAAAAGAATGCAGAAAAAAAATGGGGAAATTCAGAACCGGTGCCTATATTCTGATGTCGTCTTCCCGTATGAGTGCATCGGGCAATCCGCTGGAGGTGCTTTTGGATTATGTGCGGATGGTTTTCCATATTGATCTGATCAAATTCAACCATATGCTGGCGGAAGTGAGGAAAAACAGTTCGGATATCGACCGAATGCTTACACTCATCGGAGCGATGGAAGCAGTAATTGCAATAGGGTGCTACCGGGCATCTAAGGAGGTGTGGTGTCTGCCGCAGTTTCAGGAAGGGAAGAAATTAAAAATAGAAAGCGGTTATCATCCCCTGATTGAGAATCCGGTGAAAAACAGTATCATGACGGAACGAGGCGTGCTGCTGACCGGTTCCAATGCGTCCGGAAAATCCACATTCCTGAAAACGATGGCAATCAATGTCCTTCTGGCACAGACCATACACACCTGTCTGGCCGACAGTTACAGCGGCGGTCTGTACCGGATCATGTCTTCCATGGCGCTTAAGGATGATTTGGCGGGCGGAGACAGCTATTATATTGTGGAAATCAAATCTTTAAAAAGGATTCTGAATCATTCCGCAGACAATGGAAGACCGGTACTCTGTTTTGTTGATGAGGTACTGCGGGGTACGAATACGGTGGAGCGGATTGCCGCTTCCACACAGATTCTGAAAAGTCTGGCAGGAAGAAATGTACTTTGCTTTGCGGCAACCCATGATATCGAACTGACGCATCTGCTGGAGGAATATTATAACAACTATCATTTTGAGGAAGAAATCAAAGAGGATGATGTGGTATTTAATTACCGGCTGAAAAAGGGGCGGGCAACGACCCGCAATGCCATCCGGCTGTTAGGGGTAATGGGATATGACGAAAGGATCATCGAAGAGGCAGAGAAACAGGCGGAACATTTCTTAAGGACCGGCTCCTGGACGGAAGGAATGCGAAAAGGCATGTAGTGCAGGCTGTGACGGAAAACATAAAAAGCAGGCAGGGATGGAAAAGAAGCAGAAGACGGAAAAAGAAAACGGCAGGAGGAACAGGCGTAATGAAAGTAACAATCTATACGGATGGAGCGGCCAGGGGGAATCCGGAGGGACCGGGCGGTTACGGTACGGTTCTGCATTATGTGGATGCAAAGGGAACGCTTCACGAGAGGGAGTATGCGGCCGGTTATAAAAAAACCACCAATAACCGGATGGAACTGATGGCAGTCATCGTAGGGCTGGAAGCGTTGAACCGGCCCTGCGAGGTGGAAGTCATATCCGATTCCAAGTATGTGACAGATGCCTTCAACAGCCATTGGATAGACGGATGGCTGAAAAAAAACTGGAAGACCAGCGGGAATAAACCGGTAAAAAACATAGACCTGTGGAAACGGCTGCTAAAGGCCAAAGAGCCCCACAGGGTTAGCTTTACATGGGTAAAAGGGCATGACGGGCATCCGCAGAACGAAAGATGTGATTTTTTGGCGACAAGTGCGGCGGATGGTGACGGACTACTTGACGATTTCATAGAAGTAGTGGTATGATAAACGTTAAAGAGACGGAACGGGAAGTTCCGTCAAAAAAAGGGACGAGTGGAGGGTCATCAGTATGGCGAGTTTGGTTTTGTTTATAAATTCTTTTTTGTCTTATCTGCTGCTGTTTGTGCTGATTGTCGCATTGGTAGTGGTGGCATGTATTCTTGGCGCAAAATGGAGAAAGAGTTCGGATCTGAAGAAAGCGGGCGTTGCGGGACCGACCATGCCGGAAACGGTTGAGACAGGAAAGTAAAGTGCATACGTGAAAGATGGCAGGGTGTCCATGGAAGATGGGCACCCGATTTTGTTATGGCAGTCTTTATACATGATAAACGTTCAACGGGGGTGCGGGATGGAGCGGTTTGATACGATTTTATGGGATGTGGATCAGACACTCCTTGACTTTAAACGGTCGGAGGATTATGCGGTGCGGTACTGTTTCAGGCTGTTCGGGCTGGAAGCGGATGACCGGATCGTGAAACGGTATTCGGAAATTAGTGAAGGGTACTGGAAACGGATAGAGACGGGAGAAATCAGAAAAAAGGAGGCGCTGGCCGGCCGGTTTCAGACTTTGTTCCGTGAAATCGGGGTGAAAGACGTGGATGCGGAGGAATTTCAGGAAGTGTATGCGGAGGCTTTGGGCAGTGTTTATTATTTTCAGGACAATTCTTATGAACTTGTGAAAAGTCTGAAAGGGGTCTGCCGTCAGTATCTGGTAACGAATGGTGTGAACAGGACACAGAGAAAAAAACTGCAGTTATCCGGACTGGACCAGCTGGTGGACGGGATTTTTGTTTCAGAGCAGATGGGAGTGCCAAAACCCCAGAAAGAATATTTCGAGAAATGTTTTGCACGGATTCCCGGTTTTTGTAAGGAGCATACCGTGATCGTAGGGGATTCCCTGACCAGCGATATGCTTGGCGGAAACAGGGCAGGGATTGCGACCTGCTGGTATAATCCGGAAGGGATGGAGAATCATTCAGAGGTCCGGATTGATTATGAAATACGGAATCTGAATGAAATCCGGAGAATTCTGGGAATCGGAACTGACGGGATACAAGGGAACAGGAAACGGGGGGACAGCGTGTGGCCAAATCGGGCAATCAGAAGCTGAAGCTGCTGTATATCGCTAAGATTCTGGAAGAGGAATCGGATGAACAGCATTGCATTTCTATGCAGGAACTGATAAAGAAACTGGAAGAATATGATGTTTCGGCAGAACGCAAGTCCATTTATGATGATATGGAACAGCTGATGAAGTTCGGATATGATATCGTTTATGTGAAGGCACGGGCAGGAGGCGGCTATTATCTGGCCGGAAGACGGTTTGAGCTGCCGGAACTGAAACTGCTGGTGGATGCGGTTCAGTCTTCCCGTTTTATCACGCTTAAGAAATCAAGGGAGTTAATTCATAAGATAGAGCAGCTGGCAGGAAAGTATGAGGCAAAGCAGCTGCAGCGCCAGGTGTATGTGGCAGGACGGATCAAGCATTACCGGGTGGATAAGATGGGGACGATCCGGGTGATAGACGGGATGGTCAGAGCAGGAAGAGACAGTTTCCGGCAGTTTGACATCGGAGCCTATACAAACAAGACGTTCGGCATGTTTGGCGGAGAGGAAGCGGTCGTTACGCTGGAACTGCCGGAACGTATGCTTGGCATTGTACTGGACCGGTTCGGAAAGGAAACCGATATCCGCCGGAAGGAAGGGGAGGACGGGATTTTTCTTGCACGGATAGAAGTGGCGGTCAGCAGTCAGTTTTTTGGATGGCTGACCGGATTGGGGGAATCGGTAAGAATTGCATCGCCCGAAAATGTAGCGGAGCGTTACAGGGATTATTTGAAGGGGATTTTGGAAAGATATAATAGGTTATAAGGGATGGCGTATGTTTGGCAGTGAAGGGGACGCCCCTGCCGGGGCGAAATTCCTTTGGCCGGGTTCAGCTATTATTCTATTTCTATAATATCCGCCAAAGGAATTTCCGTTCCGTCCTGCATAACCAAAACCTGCCGGTATGGGTCGATTTTTTTGATGCAGTCATGCACCGTGCTATAAGTACCGCCTTCCTTCCTTTCATCCGGCAGAAAATAGGTAATTGCCGCTTTCGGATGTTCCGCTGCCTGTTCCTGCAGCATTCTCAGTTTTTCATCCAAAATAATTTTCATGTCTTCCTCCAGCTCCATCCGGTTCTCTGTCCGGCGGCCGGTTTCACCAATGGCTTCTTTATATCCGGTAAGGGCTGCAAAAGGGGAAAACTGCGCTGCACGGTCTGCTCTTGGCATATGCGGATGGGAGCGGGAAACATGGTGGGGAAGATGAAGAATATCGTCATACTTTTGTTTGTCTTCCTGCTGATTTTTATCCTTCATTGTCCGTTTCTCCTTCCTGTTTTCCTTTTCGTTTTATGACTGGAAGCCTTATGCTTTATGGCCGCCAATCTGCCGGTTCCGTTCAAGCGTCATGGCGCCGTCTTCCAGATTCATTCCTTTCAGTATGGCATTTTTTCCGAATTTCTTTTTGATATCCAGCATGGCCTGCTGCATTTTCTTTTCCCGCTTGAGGGCAGCATCCTCATCGGCCCGCTGCTTATGAAGCGCTTCGTAATCGGTGAAAAGGTCGAGTTGTTCATAGGTGTCCTTTTCTTTGACCGTATTTTCACCAATCACATGGTTTGCGGTGATATACACACGCCGTACCAGCAGTTTTTTGTCCACAATGCGGTCGTACAATTCCATGGCTGTATCGGTAATAAGTTTGGTGGAAGAAGTGGGTCGCTCCAGATTAGCGGTTCCGTGGGCATGTTTCGGAACTTTGCGCCCATAAGCATCGGTGGTAACAGGCCCTCTATAATGCTTCCTTATTTCAGGATTGGTCATATTTTCGATATCATAACCTACGGTCAGTACGATTTGGTCTGTCACAAGCCCTTTGTCAACTAAATCCAGAACCAGCAGGTCAGTCATTTCCCGTACGATCAGCTTTCCTTTTTCAAAGGAGTAGGGGCACTGCAGGACCTGACCAGAACCGATACTGTTTGTTTCCGGCCGATATGCTTTCACATCGGCAAGCGTGCAGGGTTCCCATCCCCATGCGTGGTCGATCAGCAGTTCCGCATTGATGCCGAATAAACGGTAGAGCAGGTCTTCATTATAATAGTCGGAGGATGCTCCTGCCGAACACCTTGCCACATCGCCCATGGTATACATGCCGTTTTCTTCCAGTTTTTTTGCATATCCCCTTCCCACACGCCAAAAGTCCGTAAGAGGGCGGTGGTTCCATAAAAGTTTTCGGTAGGTCATTTCATCCAGTTCTGCAATGCGTACCCCATCCTCATCCGGCTTGACATGCTTTGCCATAATATCCATGGCAACCTTGCTCAAATAAAGATTGGTACCGATTCCCGCAGCGGCGGTAATGCCGGTAGCCTGTAAAATATCCCTTATGATCCTGCCTGCCAGTTCACGGGGCGTCAGCCGGTAGGTATCCAAATAATGGGTCACATCCATAAATACTTCATCGATGGAATAGACATGGATATCCTCCGGCGCCACATAGTTTAAGTAAATCTGGTAAATCCTTGTACTGTATTCCATGTAAAGCGCCATTCGCGGGGGAGCCGTAAGGTAGGAAACGGAAAGGGCAGGAGAGGATTTCAGTTCCGTATCGTCATAAGAGGAACCGGTAAACCGGTGATCCGGCGTCTGATACTGCCGCAGGGCATTTACCTCCCTGATTTTTTGGACGACTTCAAAAAGCCTTGCCCTTCCGGAGATGCCATAGGCTTTGAGTGACGGAGATACGGCAAGGCATATGGTTTTTTCGGTACGGGCGGCATCTGCAACCACTAAATTCGTGGTCAGGGGATTCAGCCCGCGTTCCACGCATTCCACGGAGGCGTAAAAGGATTTTAGGTCGATGGAGATATAACTGTGGTTTTCCTGCGGCATTTCATCAGCTCCCTGCTCTTTTGACAGTTATTATAGCAGAACTGATGTTCTTTTTCAATTCCTAATTTGTGGAAAACGTGGAAATCCATTTTCGGTTTCTGCCGCTCGGTGTGCGGTCTTGGTCTTAGGACGGTTTTTCTGCCATGTTCCTGAAGATCAGATTGCAAAAACGGATTTTCGTATATGGAAAAGGATTCAGAATATCATGGTTGTATTGGAATATGAATTTCGCTATAATAGGAAAGAAACGAAAAAGTTATTGAATATGGAATATGTTTTGTGCAGGATGGAGGAACGAAGATGAAACTCGTATTTGCGGACAGGATGAAAGAATTTGAAGAGGGGATTTTTCAGGTGCTGAATGAAAAAAAGAATGAACTGGAGGCACAGGGGAGAAAGGTCTATAACCTTTCAGTTGGAACGCCGGATTTCAAACCGGCGCAGTATATCATGGATGCAGTAGTGGAAGCAGCTAAAAAACCGGAAAATTATAAATACGCGCTGGCAGATTTGCCCGAACTGACCGAGTCGGTCGTGAACAGATTCCAAAAAAGATACGGTGTGGAACTGGAAACGGAAGAAATCATGTCGGTATATGGATCACAGGAAGGGATAACCCATATCGGACTGACCCTCTGCAATGAAGGGGATGTGGTACTGGTGCCTGATCCGGGATATCCGATCTTCTCGATCGGGCCGTCGCTTGCAGGGGCAAAGCTGGTGACTTATGAATTGCTGCCGGAACATCAATATCTGCCGGATCTGGAGGGAATGGATGAACAGGTGCGCAGGGCTGCAAAGTTCATGGTGGTATCTTATCCCCTGAATCCCATCTGTAAGGCGGCGCCCCGCAGCTTTTATGAAAAGCTGATTCCCTGGGCAAAAGAAAACAATATTGTCATTATCCATGACAATGCTTATTCGGATATTATTTACGACGGCAGGGAAGGTATCTCCATTCTTTCGGTTCCGGGGGCAAAGGAAGTGTGCGTGGAGTTTTATTCTTTATCCAAATCCTTCAATTATACAGGAGCAAGGATGGGATTTCTGGTGGGAAACAGGGAGATCGTGGCAAACTTTAAGAAGCTCCGGTCGCAGATTGATTACGGAACGTTTCTTCCGGTACAGTATGGTGCGATTGCGGCGTTAAACGGACCGGATGAGCAGATCAAAGAGCAGTGTACGGAATATCAGAAGCGGAGGGATGCGCTTTGCGGAGGGTTCCGTAAAATCGGGTGGGACATACCGGACAGTGAAGGGACGATGTTTGCATGGGGAGCGATTCCGGCAAAATTCGGGGACGATGATGTGGCTTTTGTTATGGAACTGATGGAAAAATCAGGGGTGCTGTGTACGCCCGGAAGCAGTTTCGGTTCTTTGGGGAAGGGGCATGTGCGGTTTGCATTTACCATGCCGGCGGAAGAGATAAACGCGGCTGTGGAAGCCGTGAAGCGATCGGGAATCATGGACAAGTGATGGAATAAATGGTTCCCTGCCAGAAACCTGCCGTAGTGGCTGGTTTGCGGCGGTGTCAAGCCAATTTATACTTTTTGACAGGAGAATTTATTACAAATTTTCTTCCTCTTTTTGGTAATTTTTTCTTCCATCCTGGCATTGACACAAAGGATTTGTTTTACTATACTAGTATGTAGCCACTAAATATAGATGAGAAAGACATATTTATCACCATATATAGTGAAGATGGATATGTACACGCATTTCGGGTGCGGAAAGCACCTGTGATGCGTATTTTTATCCTGATACTTGTTTATGAAAAAAAGATCGGGCAGACGATGACAGGAGGCAGATGAATGGGCAAGGGAACTGCGATGGCAGAGAATGCGGTAAATTATGGGGAAGAGTTTAAACCAGAGGGAAATGTCAAGGTAGTTAAAAAGGACGGGAGTCTGGAAGCATTTAATGTGCAGAAGGTAATTGATGCGGTAGGTAAGAGTGCATACAGGGCATTGACCAAATTCACGGAGGACGAAAAGAAACATATTTGTCAGTATGTAGTGGATAAGGTGATGGAACTGGAGGAGGATCAGATTCCCATACCGATCATGCACAATATTGTGGAAAGCGCTTTGGAAGAAGTAAAGCCCATTGTTGCCAAGAGTTATCGGGATTACCGCAATTATAAACAGGATTTCGTGCGGATGATGGACGATGTATATAAGAAAAGCCAGTCCATTATGTATGTGGGGGACAAGGAAAATGCCAATACGGACAGCGCCCTTGTATCCACGAAACGGAGTCTGATCTTTAATCAGTTCAATAAGGAACTGTACCAGAAGTTTTTTATGACGACAGAAGAAATCCAGGCATGTAGGGACGGATATATCTATGTTCATGACATGTCGGCAAGACGGGATACGATGAACTGCTGCCTGTTTGACGTGTCAAGCGTGCTGACGGGCGGGTTTGAGATGGGAAATATCTGGTATAATGAGCCGAAAACGCTGGATGTGGCGTTTGATGTCATCGGTGATATCGTGTTAAGCGCGGCAAGCCAGCAGTATGGAGGCTTTACCGTGCCGGAAGTGGACAAGATACTGGAACCTTATGCAGAAAAGACTTATCAGAGGAGTCTGGAAAAATACAGGCGCCTGGGTGTGGGCGACGAAAAGGCGGAGGAGGAAGCTTATGCGGATGTACTCCGGGAATTTGAACAGGGTTTTCAGGGCTGGGAATATAAGTTCAATACGGTAGCCAGCAGCCGCGGGGATTATCCGTTTATCACGGTAACAGCAGGAATTGGGACGGGGCGGTTTGCGAAACTGGCAACGATCTGTATGCTGAATGTCAGACGTAAGGGACAGGGGAAAAAGGAATGCAAGAAGCCGGTTCTGTTCCCGAAGATCGTATTTTTATATGACGAGAACCTGCACGGGCAGGGCAGGCCCTTGGAAGATGTGTTTGAGGCGGGAGTAAAATGTTCTGCAAAGACGATGTATCCGGACTGGCTGAGCCTGACCGGAAAGGGCTATATTGCCAGCATGTATAAACGTTACGGGAAAGTGATTTCCCCTATGGGATGCCGTGCGTTTCTTTCTCCCTGGTATGAGCGGGGCGGGATGCATCCGGCGGACGATGCGGATGTGCCGGTTTTCGTCGGGCGGTTTAACATCGGCGCCGTGTCTTTGCACCTGCCCATGATTTTGGCAAAATCCAGGCAGGAAAGCCGGGACTTTTATGAGGTGCTGGATTATTATCTGAATTTAATCCGCCAGCTTCATATCCGCACGTATGCATATTTGGGGGAAATGCGGGCTTCCACCAATCCGCTTGCCTATTGTGAAGGCGGTTTTTTGGGCGGACATTTGAAGTTAACCGATAAGATCAAGCCGATTCTGAAATCGGCTACGGCAAGCTTCGGCATTACCGCATTCAACGAACTGCAGGAACTCTATAACGGGAAATCACTGGTAGAGGACGGTCAGTTTGCCCTTGAGGTTTTGGAGCATATTAATAAGAAGATTAATGAATATAAGGAAGCAGACGGGAATCTGTATGCCATTTACGGAACGCCTGCGGAAAATCTGTGTGGTCTGCAGGTAAAGCAGTTCCGTGCGAAATACGGGATCGTAGAGGGTGTTTCCGACCGGGATTATGTGTCCAACAGTTTCCACTGTCATGTGACGGAGGATATCACCCCCATTGAAAAACAAGATTTGGAATACCGTTTCTGGGAGCTTGCCAACGGCGGCAAGATCCAGTATGTAAAATATCCCATTGATTATAATCTGGAAGCCATCAAGACGCTGATACGGCGTGCAATGGATATGGGGTTCTATGAAGGAGTCAATCTGTCTCTGGCTTACTGTGATGACTGCGGACATCAGGAGCTGGAAATGGATGTCTGTCCGAAATGCGGCAGCCGGAACCTGACGAAGATTGAACGCATGAACGGGTATCTGTCTTACTCACGCGTTCATGGGGATACAAGATTAAATGATGCAAAAATGGCAGAAATTGCAGAAAGGAAGAGCATGTAAGAATGAGGTATCACAACATAACGAAGGATGATATGTTAAACGGCGACGGACTGAGGGTCGTACTATGGGTCGCCGGATGTTCTCATTGCTGTAAGGAATGCCATAACCCGATCACATGGGATCCCAATGGAGGGCTTTTATTTGATGAAGCTGCCAAGAGGGAGATTTATGAACAATTGGAGAAACCATACATATCAGGGATTACTTTTTCCGGCGGCGATCCGATGCATTCGGCGAACCGCCTGGATGTGCTCAGACTGATGGAGGAAATTAAGGAAAAATATCCGGATAAGACGATTTGGCTGTATACCGGGGAAGTGTGGGAAAATCTGTACCACGATTCCATGATGCAGTTTGTGGACGTGCTGGTGGATGGGGAGTTTCAGGCGGAACGGAAGGATCCGAAGCTTCTTTGGAAGGGGAGCAGTAACCAGAGGGTAATTGATGTGCGGGCATCTTTGGGGAAAGAGGATTCCAGGGTGCCGGTGCTGCATTGCGGGGATTATGCCAAAGGGTAGATGGTCGTATCCTGCTTCCGTCCAGTCCTGCTGCCGTTTGCTCCGCGGGGCGGGCCGGCCTATCGTTCCGGTCTGCTGACTGCAAAAGGACTGGACGAAGGCAGGATTTTCATTGTTGAGGGGAAGCGAAGGAAGATTAAAGAGATAAAAACAGAAGGGCAGGAAAGGATTGGCAATGGAGAGGATTAAAATAAAATATTTTACGGATAAGATAGAGAAGCTGGCATATATCGACGGAAAGTCGGACTGGATCGATCTGCGGGCGGCGGAGAGCGTGGATATGAAAGAAGGAGAGTTTAGGCTGATTCCGCTGGGGGTGGCGATGGAACTGCCGAAAGGGTACGAGGCGCATGTGGTGCCGCGCAGCAGTACGTTTAAGAATTTCGGGATCGTTCAGACGAATCATCAGGGAGTGATCGATTCGTCTTATTGCGGGGATGAGGATCAGTGGTTTATGCCGGCTTATGCGCTTCGGGATACGCATATTGAAGTGAATGACAGGATCTGTCAGTTTCGGATCGTGGAGAATCAGCCGAAGCTGGTGTTTGATGAGGTGGAGACGCTGGAAAATGAAAGCCGGGGAGGGATTGGCAGTACAGGGAAAAATTAAATGATTATCATATGCAAAGTGTCTATATGATTTGTTGTTAGTTGCTTATAAAAATAAAAGTAAGGTGTAAAGTCTGTTTATGATGGCTTTATACCTTTTTTATATTGCAATACAATGTATTTAAATATTGTGACAAATACTTGTTGTTTTCTGTATGATATTTTTTATGTTGAAGGGGAAGAAAGATTTTTTAAATAGAATTCTGCCAGAGACAGTGAAGCGGCAATTTCCTGTTCTGAATATTGAGAGCAAAGTGACTGAAATAAACGGTAATTCTGCATTTGAACCGGTTCTTTTGTACCAAATAGTAAATATTCAATACTTATATGATAAGTATTGGAAATCTGTGCCAATACATCAATACTGGCAGTTCTTTTTCCTGTTTCAAGTAATGCCAGATAAGAGGTAGATATGTGTATCTGCGATGAAAAGTATTCCTGCGTATAATTTAGGGAAGTACGAAGTTCCTTGATTCTGTTACCAATTTCTTTTAAGTCAATTAAGTAATTATCCATAAAAAACTCCACTTAGGAATGAGATTTTTTCTATAATGCGTATTGAAGTGTTATTTATATATCATAGCAGTAATTCTATTTGTAAATTATTTCTATTAGAAATAAAAATATTGACTATAAGAAAAGTATATGATAAATTAGTAAACAAAGTTATGGATATGAGAATTACTTTTATTATTAACTTTATGTAAGCAGAGTATACAAAAAGTAACAAATGAAAGGCAGCATGTCGGAGCCATAGAAGTTTTCCGAAAGTGTTTGGAAGTGATGAAAAATGATACTACAATCTTTTTTATTTCCGGATGAGGTTTGCGGAGAACCGGAAATATATTATCGTGTAGGAATAAAACAAAAAGCGGAATATAAAAACCAAATGCTTATCATAGATTCCGGGGGACAGATTTCAAGTGATTCTTATATGAATTTATTTGATGCTGAAACATGGAGAACATACACCAAAGTAATGAAAGCAAGGTTGTGCCTGCAATTATATGGAAGTGGGACAATTGGCCTGTGGCTGCGAAATGAAACAGAAGAGAAATGTGTACAGGAACAGATATATAATTCTGAAGAAAGAGAAATAAAAGAATTTATTTTCAGTACCGGGGAAACAGGTTTCTATTATTTTACAATAAATGCGAAAACAAGAACAATCTTTCAAAAGGCAGAATATCAAACATATGGAACTATAAGTAAAAATGAAATATTTTTGTCCCTGGTGATATGTACTTATAAAAGAAAGAAACAGCTGACAGCAAATATTGAAAAACTGTTGAAAAGCTTGTTTTTTGACAAAACTTCAAAACTATATCAAAAAATGTTTGTTCATATTGTTGATAATGCATCTGAAATTCAGATACCGGTTCAACAGAATATAGCCATACATTATGAGAGAAATTTGGGAGGTTCGGGAGGCTTTACACGCGGGATAGAAGAAATACAGAAAGTGCACTCTGTTTTTCCGGCTACCAATATTATCTTAATGGATGATAACACGGAATTTCAATTAGAAACTTTTTACCGGATTTATGCAGTATTATCGCTGCTAAAAGAAGAATATCGAAAAGAAGTCATTGCAGGGAGAATGTTCCGGATGGATGACAGGAAAATACAATATACTGCATCCGAAATATGGAACGGGGGACATATTATACATATGGGTGAAAACAAAAATATGTGCAGGAAGGATATTCTTGTTAAAGTAAACAGAGAACGTGGGGAGTATTCCGGCTGGTGGCTAACCACACTTCCATATGCGTATACAATAAACAATCTTCCCTTTCCCTATTTTTTACACTGTGACGATGTGGAGTATGGATTAAGGCATGGCGGCGTGCCTTTGGTTTGGAACGGAATACAGGTATGGCATGAAGCGCCTGAATATAGGAATTTCCCGATATTGGCTTATTATGATATGCGTAATCCGTTATCTGTCAACTGTCTGCATGGTATTTTTCGGGAGGAAGGAGAAATATACCGGTACTGGAAAGAAAGAATATCAGCTTATCACAGCCGGAAAGAATTTTTTCATGAAAGAATGGCTATTTGTGGAATGAGGGATTTCCTGAAAGGAGCAATATGGCTTTCCCAGGTGGATGGAGAGAAGAATCACCGGAAGCTGGAGAGGAAAAAATACGGGTTTCGGTATGTTAATGCGGTGAGTTGGCGTATGGTGCGGCTGTTGTATCAGAAAAAAATACAGAAAATTTTGGAAGAATATAAAAGATTAAGGAAGGAATACGAAGTCTGTTGTTATGTACAAGCTGCAAAAGATATTGACAAACGGTTTTATTGAAATTGACGGTACCAGGCATATGTATTACAGAAGCTCTGTTACTATTTATACCGGAGAAAAGGGTGAAAGTGTTTTATGTAAAGCTAACTGGTTTGAATTTTTTACATATTTTAATTCACTCTCTGTAGAAAAATGGAAGAAGTATACATATGCAGAAAACTTTTATCTGGTATTGGAAGCAGAAGGCAGGTTTACGATAGATTTATTCGGACATTATGGGGAAAAATCGGATATCAAAAAGGAATGGCTGGGCAGCTATGAGTATAACCTGTTGGAGAGGACGAAAATCATACTGCCTTATCCGATTGGAATGCAGAGTAAGGTAGCCGCTTTTCAAATAAATACTTATAAGAAAACTTTTCTTTATGATGCCTATTATGCAACGGATATCAGCCGGAGCAGACATTGCGTTCCTTATATAGCATTGGTGACAACTACTTTTAAAAGAGAAACAGATGTGAAACGGAATATTGATTTATTAAATGAGCATTTGTTTTCTGATTCAGAATATTCACACGCATTTTGCTGGAATATTGTAGATAATGGAAGAACACTTCCTGAACAGACGGGCGATAAGCAAAATATAAGAGTCTTTCACAATAAAAATACCGGAGGGGCAGGCGGGTTTGCTAGAGGGATCATAGAATCCCTCAGGCAGTCTAAGATGCCTACGCATATTCTGTTGATGGATGACGATGTAACGCTTTTGCCGGAAAGTTTCAAACGTCTATATAAACTGTTGGATATCCTGCGTCCTGAGTACAGAGAATATTTTATCAGCGGAGCAATGCTGAAAATGGAACAGCCAAACATTCAGCATGAGAATACAGGAAGATTAAATTTATCCGGGTTCCACGAAGCCATCCACTCTGATCTGGATATGAATTTGTGGAAAAATGTATTGTTGAACGAAAGTCTTGCGGATGATATGGTTTATCAATATGCAGCCTGGTGGTTTTGCTGCATACCGACAGAAACGGCGAGGCTGGATAACCTTCCTGTTCCGGTATTTGTGCGCGGAGATGATGTGGAATATTCACTTAGAAACCATGCAAAATTTGTTACCATAAACGGAGTGTGCGTTTGGTATAAGGGATTTGAACGTAAATTTAGCGCTGCTTTGGAATATTATCAGGTGGAAAGAAATGAACTAATAGTACGTGCCATGCATCCTGAATTGTCGGATGTGGATGTTATCGGACATATTAAGGAGCTTTTCTGGCAGGAGGTTTACAGTTTTAATTATAAAGGAGCTTCTTTATTATTAGATGCTGTCGAAGACTATTTAAAAGGTCCCGAATATTTCTTTTCCCTGGATCTATTAGAAAAACTACAGGAAAAAAAGATGCAGGATAATTTACTGAAACCGATTACAGAAGACGTCAGAAAGCTGATTGACTATGAAAAAATATATGTTTATGAGAATTTGGGTAAAATAACAAAACTTTTCTATGACTATACATACAATGGACAAGACAGAATTCCGAACTTTATATCCAAAAAGAAAGCAGGAGTGATTCCTTATGGCTGGGGGTATTTTCAAAAAAAGCAATGTCTTACAAATGTGAATTATGCAATTGATGCAGCAGAAAGCAGGTATGCGGAATATAAAAAGGACAGAAACACGTTCCGAAGTATCAGGAATAGATTTTATACTGTAATGAACGAATATGAGAAGAAATATGCGGATGTAGAAAAGGCATATCGGGAGTATCTGGACAGGGTTACGGATGTGGAATTTTGGAAGAAGTATTTGGGACTCGAATTTGAGAAAGGGTGAATATTTATGATAGCATATTTTGTGTCATTGCCGACAGCGCTGGCATGTACGATAATTCATAAATTAGGAATGAACCGGGATAAGGAAGCAGTATATTTTTTAGATGAACCAATGTATAGAACACGGGGATTGTTATCGGTTCTTGATGGACTCACAAAAGAAAAAATATTTAAAGATGTTGTAGCCTGTGGATTATGCTGCCCCAAAAATCTTCCTATACATACGGAAAATGATATTGTAAAAGAAAGAATATTGGAATATTATGACAAGTTATTGGATGATTCAAACTATAGAATCAGTGATTTTGATGAAATATTTGTTATAAATGATAATTGGGGAGCAGAAATAAATATATATTTTAACTTGTGTAAAATAAAATATGTATGGATAGAATTTGCAAAAAATTATTTAACAGAAAATCCTCATCCTACAATAACGGGATGCTTTTACTCCCTTCATGAGAAGCTAAAAACATTTTCACCATTTGCAGAATATGCAATTCCTTGTCTTTTAAAACAATCAGATGTTTCACAAAAAAGATTGGCGGAAAAAGGTTATACGACCTGGGATAAAGGAGAATGCCTCGAAAATATTTTGCCGCAAGATATGGAAAAAATCTTTTCCTGTTTCAACTTAAATGAAAAAAACTTTGATATTAATAATACTTCAAAAAGTGTTATGGTTATCAGAAACAGCAATGCATTTTATTCTGATGGGATTGTATATAACAAAGCAAATTTATCATTAAGGAAAGAAATTTTAGGATATGTTAATTGTACCCCAAATGAAATTTTTTCAACTGCAGATAAACTATGCATAGATTTCTATGCACCAGAGAATGAGAAAATTTATATAAAATGCCACATAAATGATCCAATATCACAAGAGGATATTTTCCGATTGTATGGGGAGAATGCACAGGGTCTCCCAAATGTGCCATTTGAATTTTTATCAAAATATATAGTAAAAAGAGGAATCAAATTCAATTTAGTCATTGGAGCTGTTTCTACTTCATTGGGTTTTTTATCTGAATCATCTTATAACAAATTTTATGCTTTGGGTTGGCATATAGCTAAAACATGGTGGTTTTATATTAGTATCTATACTTCGTTACTTTTTGCTAAGCGCCAGGGATTTTCGTGTATTTACTGTGATGAGGTTTTAATGTCCCAATTAGAATTATTGTCAGAAAAGGTTGGATATAAGGGAATTTTTCTTGAACTGAGGATTAATGCCCTAAAGGAGTTAAAGAATTCACTCATTATCATTGATATGTGTAGTTATAATGATTTCCCTATCAACAAACTTGAAAAGTCAAATACCCTTATTTTTTTGAATTATGAGCTTACTGACAGAAAGCTAATTGGTTCTTCTGATATGTACACTTCTATTTGTATTAAGAAAGAAAAAATATTTGATACAGAATGTGACATTCTTTTTCGTGACGAAACATTGTGGGTGTATGCAAATGATATAGAAATTAAAAAAGCAGCACGAAATTTTGTTTTTGAAAGAAATTTGGATAATTTGGGAATGAGAATATATTCTGAAAAGATTACTGTACCGGAAGCAGTTGAATTGTTCCGTTCCAAACAATCTATAAAGGAGATTGAAAAACTTAATGCAGTTATAGCACGGCAAGAAGAACAAATAAGCCTGCTTACCGAATATATCGCTAACCCTAATGGTATAAAAAAAATGCTGAAAGCAACGGATAATATTTACAGATACCTTGATATTTTGCAAATCATCAAATCAGGATATCTGATCGTCCTTGCTGTAAGGGATACCCCGGGAGATTATCTGCCGCAAGATATTGTGCAAAAGCTCTTTCATTTGGGATTCACCAAATTCAGTAAGGAACTTTGGAGAATGTATATAGGTGTATCAATAAAGTCAGCCATATTATTCAATTGGGCAGGTAAACATCCGGAAAGTCCTGTAGAATATTTATTCTGCTCAAATAATATAGACCTTGATATATCCAGTAAAGCATGGCGCAAGGGAAATCAGGCGGCTATTATTATTAATGGTATCGATTATGCTGTTAATGTCCGTGGGCTTAATATTGTAGTTTATGATGTTGAAAGTAATCAATTAGTTGATTCTGTTGGATATGATGCACATACAGAAGACAGACGTTTTATAAGAAAAGTAATCTGAGTCTGGGATGGATAACACAAAGGAGAGTAAAATGGGATTTTTTGATGGTTTAGGAAAAAAGGTTGTTGATGCAGGACAAAAAACAAAAGGCATGTCTGACGTTGTTTGCATCAATTATTTGATTGCGCAGGAAGAAAATAAGATTAATAATATGTATTATAAGATAGGAAAACTGTATGCGAGTATTCATAGCAATGATTGTGAGGAAGAATTTTTAGAAATGATAAATACAATTGCTGAGTTAGAGCAGAATATATGGAATTATAGGGATCAGATTCAAAATATCAAAGGTGTCCAGTGTTGCGAAAAGTGTGGGGCCGATATTCCAAAAGGCGTTTATTCTGTAGTTCTTGCGGAACCCCCATTCCGAAGACAGAGACACAAGTTACTGATGATCATAATAAGTGTCCCAACTGTGGTAATGCTATCGAGAAAGGTGGACAGGAAGAATGAGAACTGCGTGTTTTATTCCAATAAAAGCATATTCTGAGCGTATTTCAGGTAAAAATTTAAAATTGATGAATGGAAAAAAATTATATCAATATATTTGTGAACATGTAATAGAAGCAAGTGTGTTTGATGAAATTTATGTTGATACAAACAGTAAGGAAATAGCTATGTATGCGAAAGAACAGGGATTTCTTGTTATTGATAGAAAACCGGAACTGGCCCAAAATACAGCGAACGGAAATGACTTGTTGGTTTATCATTATTTACAGTATCCCCAATATGATTACTATTTTCAATTATTTGCAACTGCTCCTTATTTGCAGTCAGAAACAATTCGATCTTGTTTTGAACAGTTGATCGCAATAGAGAAATATGATTCTTGTTTTACGGCAACGAAAAATCATGGATTTTATTGGATAGGGGAAACACCGGTAAATTATAGACCTGAAATTCTGCCAAGAAGTCAGGATATGTTACCGGTTATAGAGGAAACGACAGGATTATATGGAATTAGTAAAGAATCTTTGGAGCGTTATCGGTGTAGGATCGGAAGAAAGCCATATATTCATGTGGTCAGTAAATTTGAAGCCGTAGATATTAATACAGAAGAAGATTGGCAGATGGCAGAATATATTGGGAAAGTAATATGGCATTTGTGATGAAATAAATGGGAACGGAAACCAATACGAAGGGAACAAGAGACGCGGGAGATGAGATCCGGCAGGAAAATATGTCGTCCTCCCTTGAAGAAAATATGAAACTGCCGGACAATGCCTATGAGATGGCCAAGATATTCCTCATACACCGAAAAGGTTTCATTGTAATTTCCAAGGTACGGCGTTATAATGTTAGCATATAAAAAGCAGGATACAGAATAGCGTGGGAGGAGACCGATTCATGATAAATAAGCCGTTGCCAATCGGTGTAGATGATTTTGGAAAAATGATAAGCAATCATTATTATTTTGTGGATAAAACGCTGCTTATTAAAGAGTTGCTGGATAAAAAAGGAGATGTGAATCTATTTACCCGTCCGAGAAGATTTGGAAAAACATTGAATATGAGCATGCTCCAGTATTTTTTTGAAGACAGGCGGGATGAGAACGGAAATTCCGTGGATAACCGCAGTCTGTTTCAAAATCTGAAAATTATGGACTGCGGGGAAAATTATCTGCAGTATATGGGAAAATATCCTGTAATCGCTTTATCGTTAAAATCAGCAAAGCAGGAGGATTTTGAACAGTCTTTTGCAGCCTTGACCGATGACATTGCCGGAGAATTCACCAGGCACGCGTTTTTACTGGAATCGGACTGTCTGACGGAATATATGAAAAAGAAGTACCGGGCTTTGATGGAGGATGCGGCGAAGCGGACGGACTATAATAAATCCCTGAAATTTTTATCGGAGTGTCTGCACCGTTATTATGGACACAAGGCGGTTATTTTGATTGATGAGTATGATGTTCCTTTGGAAAGCGCATATTTTTCAAAGTATTATAATAAAATGGTGGGGTTTATCCGTTCTCTGTTTGAATCCGCGCTGAAAACCAATCCGCATATGGAGTTTGCGGTTATTACGGGGTGTCTTAGGATTTCTAAGGAATCCGTTTTTACCGGATTAAATAATCTGAAAATGATTTCCATACTGGACAGCCGGTATGACGAGTATTTCGGATTCACCGATGCAGAGGTGCAGACGATATGCAGGGATTACGGAGTGGAGGAAAAGTTTGGTATCCTGCAGAAATGGTATGACGGTTATCTGTTTGGGAAGACAAATGTTTATAATCCATGGAGTGTGATTCAGTATATGGATGAATTAAAGGAAAACAGGGAGGCGTTTCCCAAACCCTATTGGGCCAATACCAGCTCTAACGATATTGTACGCCGTTTCATCGAATCTGCAGACCGGGAGACGAGAAACGAAATAGAAGCGCTGATAGAAGGAAAAACCATAGAAAAACCGGTGCATGAAGATATTACTTATGAAGAAATATACGAAAATATAGATAATCTTTGGAATTTTATGTTCTTTACGGGATATTTTCGTAAAATGTGCGAGCGGTATGATGCGGATACGGGACAGATTTATCTGTCACTTGCCATTCCAAATGAAGAAATCCGCTGTATTTTCCGGCATAAAGTTATGGGATGGTTTCGTGAACAGGTAAAAGAGCGGGACAGAACAAGATTATTCCATGCATTCATGCAGATGGATGCGCAGACTGTACAGGAAGAAATTGAGAATATTCTGTTAAGAACCATTAGTTTTAACGATGCTTATGAGAGTTTTTACCATGGATTTCTAGCCGGTATTCTGTATGGAATGGATGGTTATATGGTAAAATCCAACCGTGAAGGAGGTAAGGGAAGGACAGACCTTTTTCTTAAACCGGTTTCCCGCAAGAAAGCGGCATATGTAGTGGAATTTAAAACCGCAAAAAAAGTGGAAGATTTGGAAAGCAGGGCAGAGGATGCATTGCGGCAGATTGCAGATAAGATGTATGACAGGGAATTGCAGGAAGACGGCTATGCTTCCATTGTCCGGTACGGCATAGCTTTTTGCGGTAAGGACTGTGAAGTGAAGATAAGAGGATGATTTTGCATAAAACAGGTCATTGCATAAAAAATTCCTTCCATAGACATACTAAGGTTTAACATGTCTTATGGAAGGAGTTTTTATGGGTATGGGAACGGAAACCAATACGAAGGGAACAAGAGACGCGGGAGAGGAAATCCGGCAGGGAAATATGTCGTCCTCCCTTGAAGAAAATATGAAATACCTGAATGAACAGTTGGGGGCAGGTACCAGTTTTGACGTGGTGTACCGGGTGATACAGGTGGGCGGACGGAATGCCTGCATGTATTTTATTGACGGTTTCTGCAAGGATGAGATGATGCAGAAAATGCTTCAGTATTTTATCGGGCTGACACCGGAAGAAATGCCGGACAATGCCCATGAGATGTCAAAGAAAAATATTCCTCATGTGGAGGTGGACATACAGGCAGGGTGGGAACAGATCATTTACTTTATCATGTCCGGCGTATTTGCCCTGTTTATTGACGGTTACGAGCAATGTCTCCTGATTGATTCCAGAACCTATCCTTCAAGGAGTGTGTCGGAACCGGAAAAGGATAAGGCGCTGCGCGGTTCGAAAGACGGTTTTGTGGAAACGATCGTGTTTAATACCGCATTGATCAGACGGCGTATCCGCAGCACCGATCTGCGGATGGAGATGTTTCAGGCAGGGACGAGTTCCAAGACAGATATCGTTCTCTGTTATATGGATTCCCGTGTGGATCATGGTTTTCTGGAGGAACTGAAACGCAAGATTCAGCATATCGAAGTGGATGCACTGACGATGAACCAGGAAAGTCTGGCGGAATGTCTGTTCGACAGGAAATGGTTCAATCCTTTTCCGAAATTTAAATTCACCGAGCGTCCGGATACGGCGGCGGCGCAGGTTTTGGAAGGGGATATTGTGATTCTGGTGGACAATTCGCCTTCCGCCATGATCACGCCGACGTCGATTTTTGATATTGTAGAAGAAGCGGATGATTATTATTTCCCGCCCATTACGGGAACGTATCTGAGACTTTCACGGTTTCTGATCGCCATACTGACCTATTTTGTAACCCCGGTTTTTCTGCTTCTGATGCAGAATCCCCATTGGATTCCTTCCGGATTTGAATTTATTGCGGTAAAAGATGTTACGAATATTCCGCTCATATGGCAGTTTCTGCTCCTGGAGCTTGCCATCGACGGTCTGAGACTGGCTGCAGTGAATACGCCGAATATGCTCAGTACGCCGCTGAGTGTCATGGCGGCTCTGGTGCTCGGGGAATTCTCGGTCAACAGCGGATGGTTCAACTCGGAAGTGATGCTTTATATGGCATTTGTGGCGATTGCAAGTTATACCCAGCAGAATTATGAACTAAGTTATGCGATTAAGTTTATGCGCATCATCAATCTGATCCTGACGCAGTTATTCGGTCTGTACGGGTTTATCGCAGCGGTCATTCTGCTGGTCGCGGCAATCGTATCCAACCGGACGGTATCTGGAAGGAGCTATGTATATCCTTTGATTCCCCTGAATCCGAAGCAGCTTTGGAAACGGCTGATCCGTTACCGTCTGCCACATTCGGAAAAGCAGTAAACTTGTAATTTATGCAAAAACGTGGTAAAATCATAACTTAATAAACAGGTTTTTAAAAACATTCTTTCAAGATGGGACAAATGGAGGGCTTTTTATGTCTGATTTTAAGATAATTACGAATACTACCGCGGATTTGCCGGCGGATTACATCCGGGAAAATAATTTGGGGCTGATGGTGTTCAACTACACAATAAAAGGGGAAACTTACAGTAAAGGGCATGAATTGGACTGGAAAGAATTTTACAGTATGATGCGGGACGGAAATATGCCGACTACTTCGCAGGTGAATCCGGAGGAGTGTCGGTTGTATTTTGAGAATTATCTGAAAGAGTGCAGACAGCTGCTGTATATCTGCTTTTCTTCGGGACTCAGCGGAACATACAACAATGCCTGCCTTGCCGCGGATATGGTGATGGAAGAGCATCCGGACTGTAAGATTACGGTCATTGACAGCCGATGCGCTTCCATGGGAGAAGGGCTGCTGGTGCATAAGGCGGTGATGCTTCAGAAAGCGGGAAGATCCATGGATGAAACAGCAGACTGGGTAGAGGAGCACATTCCCCACCTGGTACATATTTTTACCGTGGATGACTTAAACCATCTGTACCGGGGCGGCAGGGTAAGCCGGACGGCGGCCGTTGTCGGAACGGTAGTCGGTATCAAACCGATTCTGCATGTGGATGGAGAAGGTCATCTGATTCCGATTCAAAAGGTGCGGGGACGGAAAAAATCCCTTCATGCCCTTGTGGATTACATGGCTGAAAAAATGGGACGCTACCGGGATGAGAATGATATTATTTTCATCAGCCACGGGGATGCCCTGGAGGATGCGGAAGCGGTACGGGATGAGGTAAAGGAGCGGTTTGGTATTGACAGTTTCCTGATCAACCATATCGGGCCGACCATCGGTGCGCATTCGGGTCCCGGAACCATTGCTTTGTTTTTTATGGGTGAGTCCAGATAAGGATTTGTTCATGATCAAAAATGTTCTTCGGACACAATCCGCAGCTTTGCCCGGCCGGGCAAAGCTGAAAAATTCTTGTACTTTTTTAAGTTCTTTGTTCTGTTATATATCCCATTATAAAATTTTTATGAAAAACAAAATAACTGTAAGATTTTGCTTTTGAAAAACGAAATATAAAGTGAGAGGTACAAAAAAGCAAAGCGTTCCTATACCGATCATGGCACCGCGGCCGGGTGCCGCGTAAGCTTACGGATTTTTTTTGAGGGACTGATATGAAAGCAAAGGGAGCTTTATCAATTGGGCGGCAGGGGTAGCAAGGCTGGAAGCCATAGATACTCTGCGGAAAATACAAAGAGAGTTCCGTTTTCAGACGGTTTCTCTGGAAGATGTGGAAATTCCGCAGGAGGATATTGCTTTTTTAAAAATGGCTGAGCAGGCGCTTTCCCAAGAGACGGAGGAAATCCTGAAGTGTCTGAACCAAAAGGACCAGGAACTGTTCCGGCGGATATTCCTTGAAGAAGAGGAACCGGGAGAAGCAGGAGAGGCGCTTGGTATCAGCAGGGATAACGTGTATGTGCGAATCTTTCGGGGCAAGCAGAAGATACGAAAAAAATGGAAGGAAAGGAAGAGGGCGTAAGTATGAACAGGGAAGCCTACGAACTGGCAAACAGAATAAAAGCAGAGCCTGGTGCAGACGGGGGTACCCTGGCAGCGAGCCCGGGTGATGTAGAGATGAAACAATATAAAAATTATGTATTAAAGGAAATAAAGAAAGAAAAGCAGACAGGAATAATAAATTTTCAAAGTATTTCCGTAGCGGCCTGTGCAGCGCTGCTGTTATTTGCCGGGATCATGTTTTTTGACACGGATGTCCATGCCATGATCCGGCAGATTAGCTGGAGTATCGGCAATGCGCTGGGGATATCAGGAGATTTGGCGGATTACAGGAAAGTAATCAATACGTCCGTTGCAGATAAGGGATATATCATAACACTGCAGGAAGCAGTTGCCGGTGAAGATAAGCTGGTAATCAACTATACGCTGCAGCGGGAAGACGGCGGGGCGATGGAAGATATCATAATTGCGGATGGAAGCCTGTATATCAATGGAAAAAATGTAACGGACGGGGTTGGGGGAGGTGCAAGTTTCCTGGATGAGGAACAGAAGGTGATAGGTGTGGTATTGGATTATTTTGTGTCAGATGTGGATTTTTCCGGAGAAAATGATTTTCAGATTAATTTTGGGAAGATTGGAGTAACAGATGCCGTAAAGGGAATATGGAATTTTGCGTTCCGGGCAGACGGGTCAGAACTGATTGCGGACACAAAACGGATGCCCATCGGAAAAACGTTTGAAATCCCGAACGGAGGACAGATAACGCTGGATGAATTTACGTCAAATGATTTGGAACAGAGAATTTTCTACTCACTTTCGGATAGTTCCAATTATATTTTTAAGGCAGTGGCAAAGGATTCCAATGGAAATCAGGCGGAATTTGGTGTACGCATTCAGGACAAAGATTCTGGCTATATGCAGAATGAGGAAATCCAGTATGACGGCAGATTGGATGCAGAAGCGGAAACTGTGACAATAACACTATATGCAATGGAACTGTCGGAGGGAAGCGGCCGGATGGGCAATGACTATATGCAGATAGGAGAAGCTTTTGAGATAAGGACAGGGAAGGGGTGAGATTGACAAAATTCCCCTTCCTGAATATACAGGGAAGGGGAATCTGCTTTCGGTTTATTCTTTGCATTTGTCAAATTCAGGATTAAATGCGTAAAAGTTCCTGGAATCCAGGTGATCCTGCACGATACGCAGACCTTCACCGAACCGCTGGAAGTGAACGATTTCCCTTGCACGCAGGAAGCGGATGGGGTCACAGACTTCCTGGTCGTGGACTAAGCGCAGGATATTTTCGTAGGTAGAACGCGCTTTTTGTTCTGCTGCGATCCTGTAAGAACAAACTGATGCCATGATTCAGGGCGGAAAGACCATATGCAAAAGAACGGGCTAAAAATTCCAATGGATTTCTATTGGAATGTCTCTTGTACCGGGGATGCGTCTGCCGACTATAATGGACTCGATCAGGGTTTCCACGGTTTCACGGTTTAGGTGTGTCAGCCTGGTACAGGGGTCCGGAGTATCCTGCAGACCGTTTGCCGCAGGGTTTTCCCGTTTTATGGTTTCCTCTGTCCCCATCATTGCAAGCTGCCGCTCGGCTTTGTCGATCCGGCGGGCCAGCCGTTCTTTTTTGGATATAAATTCTCTTACCATTTCCGAAAAATCCTGTTCGGGCAGCAGGTTCCGTGCCTTATCCGTGTAGAGCAGCAGCAGTCCCCTGGTATATTCTTGCTGCTTCTGCTTACAAAGGGAAAGTTCCGTCGTCAGCTGTTCTTTCTGAACGCCGGAATGATTGTCAGACATCAAATGAACGATACTGGCTTTCAGCAAATCTTTGTCCAGATATTCCCCGATCAGACGGTTCAGTTCTTCCAGTATCATTTCTTCCAGCCGTTCCACAGAGACAAATGCGCCAGCACAGGAGTTCTTTGACACATGGCGGGTAGGGCATTGTAAGTATCTTTTATCTCCTTTTTTTGCAGAGCGCATGGTATAGCCGCAGTTTGCACAGTGTGCCTTTCCGGCAAACAAACCGATTTCCCCGGTGCAAAAGGGTTTCGTCCGCCTGGCCGCCATATCCTGCACCCTGTTCCATAAATCACGGTCGATAATCGGCTCGTGCGTCCCTTCCACGATGTACCACTCACTTTTTGGACGGGGTTTGTTCTGCTTTGTTTTGTAAGAAATGCTCCCGTATTTTCCCTGTACCATGTTGCCGATGTAGATTTCATTGGCCAGCATGGAAGATATGGCAGGATATTTCCAAAGAGTGCTGTTTTTCGTTTCCGGCTGGGAGTAACGCATTCCTTTCAGGCGCTTGTATTCTGTGGGGTTTGGAATCCCCCTGTCATTCAGCAGCCGGGCAATGGCCGTTTTCCCATACCCCTGGGAAAACAGGGTAAAAACCTCCCGGACAACGGCGGCGGATTCTTCGTCAATGATCAGATGCCCTTTCCGTAAAGGGTCTTTCTGATAGCCGTAAAGGGCGAAGGAACCGATATGGAAGCCGTTTAGCCTGCGGTTTGTCAGTACACTTTTGATATTTTCCGACATATCTTCCAGATACCATTCGTTGACAAGCCCGTTGATCTGCCGTGACTTTTTATTGCCCCTGTTGTCAGTATCTGCGTTGTCCACCACACTGACAAAGCGGATGCCCCAAAGCGGAAACAGTCCGTGAATATATTTTTCTACCAGTTCCAGTTCACGGGTAAAACGGGATTGTGTTTTGCATAATACGATATCGAATCTGTGTGCCCGGGCATCTTCCAGCAGACGGTTAAATTCCGGTCTTTTGCGGTCGGCGCCGGTGTAATCGTCATCGCTGTAAATGCGGTATATTTCCCACCCCTGTTCGGCGGAATATTGCTGCAGCATTGCCTTTTGATTCCGGATGCTGTTGCTGTCGTCCGTTTCCGATTTCTTATTTTTATCTTCTTCGGATAAACGGCAGTAGATGGCTGCTTTCATATGCGATCCCTCCCGCGTTCCCGGAATTGTCCGGCCTGTTCCGTCTGTTGGATAAGCTGTATCCATTTTTGCGTGAATTGTGCGCTTGTGGTTGCAGTGGCGCCATTTTTAAAGATGCTTTTGCATCGTTTTGATGAAGAGGTTTGTTTTGACAAAATAAGTGTCTCCTGTCTTCGTGCCTTCTTACTGGTATTTTATGCAGGGCGGCAAGTCCGTCATGCCGGTTTGCATTGGCAACAGGAAAAACCGGAATATACTATGACTCATATATTTGTTGTCAAATATTGCCAAATAGTTGTCAGGGATGTAGAATGAGCGCGGGATGATATGAAAGAGGGGCCGGCGCAGGATGAAGCTTATAATGGGCATATGTGAGGACGAACCTATCATTGCGGAAAAACTGAAGATAATTACAGCCGAATGTTTGGAAGAGATGAAACAGGAAGCGGAAATCCGTATATTCCTGTCCGGCGAAGAACTGTTGGAAGAGGCAGGGCAGCTGGATGTGGTTTTTCTGGATATATGGCTGGAAGGAATGAACGGTTACGAAGCGGGACGGCAGATACGCCGTAAGAATCCGGACTGCCGTATCCTGATGGAAACAGGGGACAGCGAACATTTTGAGGAAGCATTTGAGATAGGTGCGCTGCGTTATATACGTAAGCCGTTTGAAAAAGAAAAGATATATGAAGCTTTGGAAAAAGTCATTGGAAGTTTTCTTGGAATGCAGAAGATGGAATTGTATAGAAACAGAAACCGGTTTGAGATAGAACAGCGGAGAATCAAGTATATCCGGGCTTATAACGGATATACGGAATATTATGTGGGACAGGACGTGTTCCGCAGCGAGCTGTCTTTAAATGAGGTGGAAGCAGAACTGGACGGGCGGCTTTTCTGCAAGGTACACCGCCAGTATATTGTGAACATGGGAGAAATCATTCGCAAGCCCAATGGGAAAATTTACATAAACGGAATGGAGATTCCTTTGGCAAGAAGAAAAAGAAGCGAATTTGAAAGGGCTTATATCAATTATGTTTCCAGCAAATAAGGAAGAGGTAAGGAATATGAAAATGCCAGGAAAAAGGCTGCCGTATATTATGAGGCATTTCATATTCCGGTATTTTCCTGTGATTCAGGCCTGTATATTGATGGACTTCCAGAGGACATACAGCCGGGAGTACATGTACGGACGGTGAACGGGAAATACCTGAGCGATGAGGAAATGCTCGCCTATTATTCCGGTTTGGCAGGAAAATACGGGGATTTGACGGCGAGATACCGGAATGCCATCTGTTTTGTCAAAGACAGGGAGCACATTTATGAAGCCATGGAGAAATCTATGGAAAGCGAACCGTTTATCCTTACGGAGAAACCGCATAAAAATAGAAAAAAGGGATTTCCGCTGGACAGTCTTTCCATCGACCGGAAAACGGGAAAGTATTATTATGATTTGGATGCCGGAGAGCTGGATGAAGTGGCAGTGGAAGACGGATTTATAGAGTTTTTCCGGAAATATCTTTTAGAGATTGGGTGAAGCTTTCATAAGTATTGCCAATTAATTTATCCGGTTGTTCTTATGCGTCAGCAGCATCTGCTGCCATGTCTTCCGTCAGATCCGTAATGGGATCGCCCTTGGACTGGAAGAAACAGGAGTTGAACGGGATGCCGCTTGCCGCCTGGGGCCAAAGCGCCAGGGTATGGTCCACATAATATTTGTCAAATCCATAGGATTCGATTTCGTCCATGGACAGGTCTTTGGTCAGCTGGTATACGATGGCAGAGATGATTTCCATGTGCGCCAGTTCTTCGGTACCGATATCTGTCAGCAGTCCGGCCACATTGAACGGCATGGTATAACGCTGGGAGAGATATCGCATGGAAGCCGACAATTCGCCGTCGGGACCGCCGAACTGGGTGATGATGACCTGAGCAAGCTTTGCATTGGGCTGTGTGATCTTTACAGGGTATTGTAATCTTTTTTCATAATTCCACATATTCTAGCATACTCCTTCCCATGGCATAGGCTGTAATGCCCATTTCCATTCCTTACAACTGTTATCGGCTACCGAAAGGGAGAGAGGGCCGTACTTATTCGCATAATCGCGCATCATCTGATTCTTCATGCGCATATAATGATTGAAATATTCAATAGCCTCTCTGTCCATGGGGTGGGTGTCAAGATATTGCGTCATCTCCACAGTGACGAAATCAACGACTCCGATATCGTGAAGCATATTTTCCTGTTCCGTACTCATCTTGAAATTCATTTCACGCATCTCCTTCCTGTAAACGGTTTCGTCAGTTCGGGAAAGATGGTTCCGGTGCAAAATGCTTTATCCAAATCTTCATAAATCTGTGTCAGATGCTGCCAGGGCACATAAGCCATTGCCAAAGGGAAGCGGTCGAAATATTCATTGAAATTATAATCCTGCATAATACTCCTTTCATAAATTCTGCAGACTTTTAATATATTATATGTTAAGGGGTTGGGGGCGTGCAGACAGAAACGGAAAATGGATTTGCGTGGTTTTAAAGCACTGTATATTGACAGCAGCGGTACATAAGTCTATAATTTTGAGATATATTAATGAGAATCAATATCAAAAAATACGAGGTGAGAAACCATGACGCTGTATGATGGAAAAAAAGGCAGTTCCTATGAAGTATCCGGCGTATATGTGGAAGAATCCGTTACCAGAAGATTACAGGCATTGGGACTGAATGACGGCACGAAGATAACGATATTAAACCGCAAGAAAAAAGGCGCGCTGATCATTCAGGTAAGAGGGACAAGGCTGGCGCTGGGACGGCATATTTCTTCCGGAATAGAGGTAAAGGAGGAAGAGATTCATGATTGACCGCGAGATGATAGATCAGGAAAAGATTGTGCATGTGGCATTTGTGGGAAATCCCAATTGCGGAAAGACCACTTTATTCAATGCCATAACGGGCGCGAAACTGAAAGTGGCCAACTGGCCCGGCGTGACGGTGGAGAAAATGGAAGGGGAAACCGAATATGAGGGATTTCACCTGACGTTAGTCGATACTCCAGGCATCTATTCCCTGACCAGTTATACCATTGAAGAAAAAGTAACAAGACAGTGTGTGATGGATGACGATATTGAGGTAATCGTCAATATCGTGGATGCATCTTCCCTGGAGAGGAACCTTTATCTGACCCTGCAGCTGCTGGAACTGGGAAAACCGGTGGTGCTGGCGCTGAATATGATGGATATCGTGGAAGAACGGGGCATGGAAATTGATCTGCACAGACTGCCGGAAATGTTAGGGGATATCCCGGTCGTTCCGGTTTCTGCTGCCAGACGGACGGGGCTGGATATCCTGCTCCATGCTGTCGTGCACCATTATGAAGAAGGACCGAAGGGAGATGTGGTATCTTACGGAAAAGAAATCGAAGATAAACTGGCCCGGCTGGAAGTGATCATGCAGGCGCATTATCCGACCCATTCCGCCGTACGCTGGCATGCGATCAAACTTTTGGAGGATGATGAAGAGGTAAGACAGGAACATCCGGTTTCCATATCCAATGTAGCAGACAGGAGTTATGAAAAGGAAATTATACAGACTAAATATGCTTATATTGAGAGTATTATAAAAGAGGTCCTGTTCTACCGGAAAAGAAGGAAAGACAGTACAGACAAAGCGGATGCGCTGCTCACGCATCCGGTATGGGGCGTCCCCATGTTTCTTTTAATTATGGGTTTCGTATTCTTCCTCACTTTTACGGTGGGCGATTTCCTGAAAGGGTATTTTGAAGCGGCCTTGGAACAGATTTCCGGAGGCACCGGCAGGTTGTTTATCTCCATGGGCGTAGCGGAATGGATGAAGTCTTTGGTGGTGGACGGAATTATAGCGGGGGTAGGCGGAATCCTGACATTCATACCGAATATTTTCATTCTGTTTCTGGCGCTGGCGATACTGGAAGACAGCGGTTATATGTCTCGTGTTGCCTATGTAATGGACAGCATCATGGGAAAAGTAGGATTGTCCGGAAAAGCGTTCCTGCCGATGGTACTTGGATTCGGCTGTACGGTTCCAGCCATTATGGCAACACGCGCGCTGGAGACAGAGCATGACCGGAGAAGAACAATGATTGTGACCCCTTTTATGTCCTGTTCGGCACGTCTGCCGATTTATGTGTTGTTTTCCGGCATGTTTTTTCCGGATTGTGCGGGTGTCGTAGCTTTTTCGATGTATGTGATCGGCATGGCATTGGCCATTCTGGTAGCAAAGATCATTCACAAAACGGAAAAGGGACGTGAAAATAATTCTCTTTTGATCGAACTGCCCGAATATAAAAGGCCCAATCCGCGGACCATATGGATTTATGTATGGAATAAACTGAAAGACTATCTGTCTAAAGCCGGAACAACGATTTTCCTGGCTTCCATCGTTATATGGTTCCTTTTGAATTTCGGAACCGGGGGAATGGTGGAACATCCTGCGGACAGTTTCGGAGCCGCCATCGGGCGTTTTCTTGTACCGGTACTGGCACCGGCCGGACTTGGCATGTGGCAGATTGCAGTGGCGCTGATTTCCGGCATTTCTGCCAAAGAAGTGGTCGTATCCAGTTTTGCAGTGCTGTTTGGTGTGGCAAATGCCAATTCACAGGCAGGGATGCAGGCAATCGTGCAGAATATCCAGAGTATGAACCCTGATTTCGGACCGTTAAATGCTTTTTCACTTATGCTGTTTTGCCTGTTATATGTTCCCTGCATTGCTACGGTGGCTACCATCAAAAAGGAAAGCGGCTCATGGAAGTTCACTGCAGGAATGATGGCCTTCCAGCTGATGTTTGCATGGACGGTTTCCACTATTGTGTTTCAGGCAGGCAGACTGTTTTAGCCCGTCTGCCGTTGTTTTGCAAATAAGGAAAAAAGACAGGGAAAATGACAGGCATCAGTTGACGTTATAAACTCCATTGCGGTATACTGTATCCGGACAGCTTACGGCAACTGAAGAAGGGATGGAGGGAAGATGGAAAACGAATATCAGAATTACGGACAGAGTGAAACGGCCGGTCAGGAAAGCGGGTATACAGGGAATCCCTTTGCGGATATGGAATACGGACTTTGCAGAAAGTGCAGGCGGAGAAATATAGACCGCAGTGAAAATCCGGATTCTGTTTTATGCAGGGACTGCAGGGAAGAATTGATAAAACTGAGGATACCGCCTGCTTTTTACGTGATCGGAGCGGCGGTCATCCTCCTTATGGCATTCACTTTTATAACTTCTATGGGAGGGCTGCGAAATTTCGGCTCCTATAACAGTGCGGAAGACCTCGCCAGGGACGGGTATGTGTGTACTGCACTGGACAATCTTTTGGCTATTCTGGAGGAAAATCCCGACAATAAAGAAACGGCAATAAAACTTGCCGATTTGGGAATGGAATATGCATATTATGATTATGCGGCCTATTCCATAACCAATTATCTGAGCGGAAAAGAGGTTTCCGACTATCAGTATGATAAAATCAACGGCTACATAAAGCAACTGGAAAATTACTATGCCACTTACGACCTGTACAGTGAAATCGGAGAGGAAGTCTTTACAGGTATGGAAGATACGGAGGATGCAGAAAATCTCTTGGATGAGTTTAACAGCAGAATGTCGCAGTACATCGGCGTGGCGGGCTATGACCAGGCATTGCTGTATTATTATCTGGGATATATGTCTTCGGACGAAGAAGCGAGGATCGCATACTTTAAGGAATGCATCGGTCTGAATCCACATTATTATGATGCACAGGCCCAGATTGCAGTTTACTACCGCAGACGGGGAGAATTGGATAAGGCGCGACAGCAGCTGGAAGAAGCTTACCGTCTGAACAAAGAAGATTATTCTGTTTTAAGGGCTTTTGCAACACTGGAACTGGTGGAAGGGAATTTGGAAAAAGGACTGGATTTTGCGATACAGGCATATAAAATCAATCCGCAGGGAGAATATGCCGTCGATACCTATATCGTTGCGCTGGCCGCAAACGGCAGGAACGAAGAGGCGGAAGCATTGAGAAAAGAATATACGGATATGGATATTTATGTATTTGATGAGGAACTAAATGATTTCCTGGAGGGGAAAATGACCCTGGAAGAGTATTATATAGGCGAATAGCGAGGGAGGAAAAAGAAAAATTATGATCATACCTGGGTTTGTAATATCTGCGGTGACCTTTCCCGGGGTGGCCGTTCACGAATTATCACATCAGGTGTTCTGCCGAATATGCAGGATACCTGTTTATGAAGTGAAATATTTTCAGCTTAAGAATCCGTGCGGTTATGTACTGCATGAAGCAACCGCGGATCCGTGGAAAAATCTGGCCACAGGAATGGGACCCTTTTTTATAAATACGATTTTAGGCATTCTCATTACGCTTCCTGCTTATGCGAATGTTTTCGGTTACAATTCGGCGGACGGAATGCTGGGTATGCTTGTAAAACTGAGCAGTCTGTTTCTGTACTGGCTGGGTGTCTCCATACTGATGCATGCTTTTCCAAGTACGGGAGATGCAAAAGCGCTGGTGCGCAGCGTTTTAAAAAATGAAGAAGTAAGCATTTGGGCAAAAATCGTAACGGCTCCTTTTATCGGACTGATTTATCTGGGCGCACTTGGTTCCATGTTCTGGCTGGATTTGATTTACGGTGTAGGAATGTCAATGCTGCTTCCGAAACTTCTCAGCATGTGGTTCTTTTAAAGATGATTTCAGGTTAGGAGGAGAGGCAGTATGAAAGGGATAACCAGATCAAAAATGAACCGTTTCCATTACCGGGAGTGGGTGTCCTATTTTGAAAACAATGACCAAAAAAGATTAAAAGTGGACTTTTCGAAGGAAAAAGGGCTTTCCGATGAGGAAATTGCGTTGATTTTCCCATCCATACGGGCTTTTCGGAAAGGGGAAGGTTCCGACGGAGGTCATTTAATGAAGACGGTGGAAGAGTGGGGCTGTCCGGAATATACGGAGGCCATGCAGTGGTTTGTGCGGGAAGAAAACTGGCATTCGTCATATTTAAAGCAATATATGAACTACTATCAGGTGGAAGATATGGAACGTTCTTTTTTGGATCACATATTCCGCAGTCTTCGGAAACTGGGCGGATTAAAAGGTGAGGTTACGGTTTTGGTGACGGCAGAGATGATCGCGCTTACTTATTACGATGCTTTATCAAAATGTACAGGTTCCCCGGCGCTGAAAGCCATCTGCAGACAGATGCTTCATGACGAACTTCTGCACATTATGTTCCAGTCCTATACACTGAGTCATTTTAAGAACCGTCCGTCAGACGTTCTGGGACGGATTCTTCTGATGGAATTCACACTGCTTTTTGTGTGGTGTGCCTTCCATAATGTATACAGGGCAGGCGGCTATGGATTTGTCCGGTTTTTCAGGGAAAATCTTGGATATCTGCAGCAGTCTGTGGAGCTGACCCTGAAACCGCCTGCATATATGGAGAGGCAGAAATTCCATGGAAAAATCTTTTAAATCCCTTGATTTCGCATTCTATTTGTGTAAAAATAGAACAGGATGACAATGATAAATTGTTAACAATGTCAAAGACAGTACGGAAACAGGGCGGGGCATGTTTTAGATGCACCGGGACTGCCGTGATTTATGATAAAGGATAACGGTACGGCAGTCGGAAAGGAGTATGGTTATAGGGCATGAGAGGTATAGATACACAGGTTCGTAAAATACGCAGGCGCATTTTTAAAGAGGTGGCGAATCTCGCTTACCATTCCACGGATTTAATTAATGATGTGGAAGCGCTGCCGTATAAGATCGTAAATTATGACGAGTCGCAATACGGGAATGTATATCGGGAGCGCGCGATCATCAGGGAGCGCATCCGGCTCGCGATGGGAATGTCATTGCGTCCCGAAAATATGCCGGTGCATGTGACACAGGGACTGGCGGAAAGCGATATTGATGAGAAATATTATGAGCCGCCGCTGATGCAGGTCATTCCGTCGGCGTGTAATTCCTGTCCGGAGAACCGGTATGAAGTAACGGACAAGTGCATGGGCTGCGTGGCGCATCCCTGCAGAGAGGTATGCCCCAGGGGGGCAATTTCCATGAAGGACGGCAGATCCATCATTGATCAGGAGAGATGTATCCGGTGCGGAAAATGTAAGACGGTATGTCCGTACGATGCCATTTCCCACCAGGTGAGGCCCTGTCTTTCCGCCTGCGGCGTCAATGCGATCAAGAACGATGAAAAGGGAAGGGCGGTCATTGATACCAATCTCTGCGTATCCTGCGGTCAGTGTATGGTGAACTGTCCGTTCGGCGCCATTGCAGACAAGTCGCAGATCTTCCAGCTGATCCGTGCGATGCAGTCAGGGCGTAAGATCATCGCACAGGTGGCTCCGGCTTTCGTCGGCCAGTTCGGTGCAAAAGTGTCGCCGGATATGATAAAGAGCGCATTAAAGGAATTGGGATTTTTCGATGTATATGAAACGGCGATCGGCGCCGATATGGGAGCCATGGCAGAAGCGGAACACTATGTACATGCAGTTGCAACGAAGGAACTTCCGTTCCTTTTAACCTCCTGCTGCCCGTCCTGGTCCATGCTGGCAAAGAAATTCTTTCCTGAGACCATTGATAAGATATCCAACGAATTGACGCCTATGGTGGCGACGGCACGCAGAATTAAAGAAGAGCATCCCGATGCCAGTGTTGTATTCATCGGTCCGTGCGCATCCAAAAAACTGGAAGCTTCCCGCAGGACGATCCGTTCGGATGTGGATTTTGTTATTACGTTTGAGGAACTGGCCGGTATGTTTGAGGCGAAAGGCATTGACCTGAATGCGGTCGGTGCGGCGGAACCCCTGGCAGATGCAACGGGTGCAGGACGCGGTTATGGTGTGGCCGGAGGTGTGGCGGACGCCATTGAGGAATGTATCCGGGAATATTATCCGGATGTGGAAGTGAATATTGAACATGCCGAAAGCCTGGCGGAATGTAAGAAGATATTGATGCTGGCGAAAGCAGGTAAAAAGAACGGCTGTCTGATCGAAGGAATGGCCTGTCCCGGCGGCTGTATTGCCGGAGCTGGTACGAATATACCGATTCCCCAGGCAGCAAAAGAAGTGGCAGGATTTAAAGCTGCCGCAGCAAAGAAGATACCCGACAGGGATATAGGGAAAGGACTGGAAGGATAGCATGAAAATCAGGACAAGATATGCACCCAGCCCCACAGGGCGGATGCATGTGGGAAATTTAAGGACGGCATTATATGCCTATCTTATAGCGAAGCATGAGGGCGGAGATTTTATTCTGCGCATTGAGGATACGGATCAGGAGCGGTATGTAGAGGGTGCAGTGGAAATCATTTACCGTACACTGGAAAAAACAGGGCTGATTCATGATGAAGGGCCGGATAAAGACAAGGGCTTGGGGCCTTATGTGCAGAGCGAACGTCAGGCGAAGGGAATCTATTTGGAATATGCCAAAAAACTAATCGAAAAAGGAGAGGCTTATTATTGTTTCTGCGATAAGGAGCGGCTGGAAACCTTAAACCGGACGGTTGCAGGAAAGGAAATCAATGTATATGACAAACATTGTCTCCATTTAACAAAAGAAGAGATAAAAGAAAAGCTGGATTCCGGCCTGTCTTATGTCATAAGACAGAACAATCCCACAGAGGGAACCACTACGTTCCGGGATGAGATTTACGGGGACATTACGGTGGATAATGCGGAACTGGACGATATGATACTGATAAAATCCGACGGCTATCCAACTTATAATTTTGCCAATGTGGTAGATGATCATCTGATGGGCATTACCCATGTGGTAAGGGGAAATGAATATTTATCTTCCTCTCCGAAGTATAACCGCCTGTATGAAGCATTTGGCTGGGAAGTTCCGGTTTATGTGCACTGTCCGCTGATCACGGACGAAGAGCACCACAAACTTTCCAAACGCTGCGGCCATTCCTCCTATGAGGACCTGATCGAACAGGGTTTTTTGTCCGAAGCGGTGGTGAATTTCGTGGCGCTGCTTGGATGGAGTCCCGAAGGAAATGAAGAGATTTTTTCTTTGGAAGAACTGGCCGGGATCTTCGATTATCACCATATGTCCAAATCTCCGGCGGTGTTTGATTATACGAAATTGAAGTGGATGAACGGCGAATATATGAAAGCCATGGATTTCGACCGTTTTTATAATATGGCGGAGCCCTATCTGAAAAAAGCGCTTCCCGGAAAACTGGACTTAAAGAAAATCGCGGCCATGGTAAAGACTCGCATCGAAATCTTTCCGGACATTGAAGAAATGGTAGATTTCTTTGCCGGGCTGCCGGAATACGATACGGCAATGTATACACACAAAAAAATGAAGACCACCGCAGAGTCCTCTCTTGAAGTGCTGGAGGAACTGCTTCCCATGCTGGAAGCGCAGGATGCATTCGATAACGATTCGCTTTATCAGCTGCTTGTTTCCTATGTTGAGAAAAAAGGGTGCAAGAACGGCTATGTTATGTGGCCTGTGCGTACGGCGGTTTCCGGCAAACAGATGACGCCTGCCGGGGCAACGGAGATTATGGAGATTCTCGGTAAGGAGGAATCCATAGCCCGTATTAAGAAAGGCATAGAACTGTTAAAAAATGGGTGAATTTGTAAAATGGCAGAAGGCAGGGGCGGCACAGCCGGCTCCCGCCCAGATGCTGGCCATAGAACACGCTTCCGGCCCCATTCAGGTACTGGCCGGCCCCGGAAGCGGCAAGACATATCTTACGATTCGGCGGATTCGTCATCTGATCTGCCATCACGGGATTTCTCCCGACAAAATTCTCGTTATTACATTTACAAAAGCGGCTGCCATGGAAATGAAAGAACGTTTTTACCGGCTGACGGAAGATGCCTTCCAGGGGGTCAGTTTCGGAACGTTTCATGCCATATATTTTCATATTCTGAAAAAGTCGGGATACGGCGGAAACCGGCTCAGGATAGCTGCGGCGCAGGAAAGGCAAAACTGCCTGGATCATGTGCTGCATATGCATGACATTCACGATGGGGACAAAGAACTGACAGGAATATTATTAAAGGAAATCAGCCGCTGGAAAAACAGCGGTCTGTCCGCGGATGGATGCGAAATGCCTCCAAAGCCGGAATTTGCTTCGGTTAACTGTGTGGAAGCCGAACAGCTGCAGCAGCTGTTTCCGGCAATTTTTAAAGAATACTGCAAACTGATGGAAGAGGCGGGCAGGCTCGACTTTGACGATATGATTTACCTCTGCGACCGGATGCTGGCCAGACAGAAGGAAATCCTGAATTACTGGCAGCGGGCGTTTTCCCATATTCTGGTGGATGAGTTTCAGGATATCAGTCCGCTTCAGTACCGTGTATTAAAGCGGCTTGCCGCACCGGAGGACAATCTGTTTGTGGTGGGGGATGATGACCAGTCCATCTATGGTTTCCGCGGTGCCGGACCGGATATCATGCGGCGCTTTATACAGGATTATCCGGCAGCAGTACAGTTGACGCTGGATATGAATTACCGCAGTACAGCCTGTATCGTGCAGGCTTCCTCCCGGTTAATTGCCGAAAACCAGAACCGGTTTCCGAAACAGATACAGGCCCGCAATCCGGAAAACGGCAGGGTGGTATTGCGTGCGTTTCAGGAAAAAGAAGAAGAAGAGCAGCATTTGATCCGTATGCTGAAGAATATGTCTTTGGACGAACAGGGGCATACCGCCATAATCTGCCGCACCAATGCACAGCTGGCATGCCTTACCCGTCCGCTTGTACGGGAAAATATTCCGTTTTGCTGCAGCGAGCGGATGGATAATATATTTTCCCATGAGATTGCCAAAGATTTCCTTGCCTATCTGCAATATTCTCATGATACATACTGCATTCCGGAGGGCGGAAGCGGGAAAAGGAAAGATTTCCTTCGGATCATGAATCGTCCCTGCCGTTACATTCAGCGGTGCGCACTGGATGGGGGAGACTGCGGGGAAACAGCCCTGCGGGCTTTTTATGAACAGAAACCATACATGCAGGAGATTTTGGGGCATTTTTTTACGGCTCTGAGAAAAATCGCAGGGCTCCGGCCTTATACTGCTATTGATTACATCCGTAAAACAGTGGGATATGATACCTGTTTGTGTGAGGGCAAAACCAGGGAAGAACAGCTGAAACTGCTGGAAACAGCAGATGAAATACAGCGTACTGCATCGAAATACCGGTCACTGGAGGAATGGCTCCAATACATAGAAATTTATTCGGAACGTCTGTCAGAGGACGGCGCCTGCAGCAAAACAGGGGGAAAAGGGGTAAAGCTGGTGACGATGCACGGTTCGAAAGGACTGGAATACGATACCGTATTTCTGCCCGGGATAAATGCAAAACTGATTCCGGGACGTAAGGCGCATACGAAAGAAGCAGTAGAAGAAGAACGGAGAATTTTCTACGTGGCGATGACAAGAGCAAAGCAGCGGCTGGAAATTTCCTATTTCAAGGAACCGTCCCCCTTTTTGGCAGGACTGTCCGCCCTGCCCTGCATCGACAGCCTGATTCCTTCTTCCTCTGTACCGGTCAGATAAATCAGGCAAACTTTCAGCGGAACGGTCATTCCACCAGTTCGTCAAATTCCGCATTATCCAAATACTCATCGAAAGCATCGGCCACCATTTCATATTCCCCGTCGTCTTCGATATATTCCAGCACAGGTTCCGCGTTCGTATCCTTTGCATCTTCCTGATAGCGGTAGAACCATACTTCGCCATCCTGATTCTCTCCGTTTTCATCTAATGGAAGCAGAACGATATAATCTTTCCCCTGACATTCCAGTATGGTCACTATGGCGCAGACCACATGGCTCCCATCGTCCAGATCCAGTTCAACGGTCATTTCCTCATCCTTTAATTCGTCTGTTTCAAAACGATCCTTCTTATTGTTTTCCATAATAAGCGTATGCTCCTTTCTTTTTTCGGGCTGTCTGCCATATATTATCTTCATTGTACCGACAGGAAAAACATTAATCAATATTTTTTTCGGTATTTTTACACAGGAATGCAATTTTATGTTATACTTAAGACCTACGGTTGGAGGAGCATATGTACAAAGTAGATGGCAGACAAAAAAACAAACCCTATCCATTGGGTGTGACAACAACAGAATTTGGCTATACTTACTTTTCCGTAGTAATGAAGAGGGGACACGACTGCGGGATTGTTTTGTATGATGGGAGAACGGGAAAGGAAACGAAGATTCCTTTCAGCGAACAGAATAAATATGGTTCCATTTACAGCATTGCGGTAAAGGATCTGAATATCAGCCGCTATTCTTATAATTTTTATGACGGGGAGCGGGTGTTTACGGATCCTTATGCCAAACTGCTGCATGGACACGAAAAATGGGGAAAATGCGAAAAAATGCTCAGAGGCGGGTTCATACAGCCGGATTACGACTGGCAGGGAGACAAGCCGTTAAAGATTCCGTATGAAGAGAGCATTCTTTACTGTCTGAATGTAAGGGCTTTTACAAAGCACAGTTCTTCGGGCGTCCGGCATAAAGGCACGTTCCGCGGCCTGACAGAGAAAATCCCGCATTTGAAGGAATTGGGAATTACCGCGGTAGAACTGATGCCCGTTTATGAATTTGATGAGCTGGAGTTTGAAAACAATAGGCGGCATCCGGGAATAAGCAGGCCGCCCCTGACGATGGAAGAGGCGAAAAGCCGTCTGAGTGAAAAAGCGGAGGAAAAAGAGGAAGAAACGCCCGGAAAAGAACGGTATAACTGCTGGGGATACACAGAAGGCTTTTACTTTGCACCCAAATCGGCTTTTGCCGCAGATAAGGACGTGGTGAAGGAATTCAAGGATATGGTGAAGGAACTCCACAAGAACCGGATCGAGGTCATCATGCAGCTTTATTTTCCGAATTCCGTAAAGGAGGGGACGATACTGGATGTGGCGAAATACTGGGTATTGGAATATCATGTGGATGGCTTTCATCTAAAAGGAGAGCGGATTCCGCTTCAGGGACTCGCCACGGAACCGCTTTTGACCGACACGAAGCTGTTTCACTATAATTTTCCATATGAACGGATTTATCTGGAAAATGAAATTCCCGATTACCGTAATCTTGGGAACTATAACGATGATTATATGTATACGGTGAGACGTTTTCTAAAAGGGGACGACGGGATGGTTGGTAAATTTCTGGAATTGCAGAAAAAGAATCCGACGCACTGCGGTACCGTCAATTATGTTACAAATTATTACGGTTTTACTTTAGCTGATATGGTTTCTTATGAGAAGAAGCATAACGAGGAAAACGGCGAGGGGAACCGGGATGGCAATGACCATAATCTGACATGGAATTGCGGGATGGAGGGCGCCAGCCGTAAGAGAAGTGTAACGGAACTTCGAAAAAGACAGATAAAGAACGCGGTTTCCATGCTGTTTTTAGCACAGGGTACTCCGCTGATCTACAGCGGTGATGAATTTGGGAATACCCGTTACGGCAACAATAATCCTTATTGCCAGGACAATGAAACAGGCTGGATCAAATGGAAGAAGAACGCGTTCGGGAGAGAAATTTTTGCATATGTCCGTGAGTTGATCGCTTTGCGCAGGCGCCATCCTGTCCTTCATAATGTCAATGAACTGAAAATACTGGATTATACAGGCTGCGGCTATCCGGATCTTTCTTATCACGGAGAAGAAGCATGGCGGGCGGACCTGAGCAATCCAAGCCGCTTTGCGGGTGTGATGTACTGCGGCTGCTACGCAAAGAAGGAACCGGAGGAAGATGATGATTTCTTCTATATTGCATATAATATGCATTGGATTCCTCATTCTTTTGCGCTGCCCAAATTGCCGAAGGGACTGAAATGGTATCTGCTTGCGGATACGGGGAAACCGGAGGGTATTGCGGAGGAACCTGAATATGCGGGTACGGAGAAAGAGCGGCAGCGGGCGCAGGTGGAACCGCGTACGATTCAGATTTATATATCAAAACAGGAGGAAGGCGCAGAAAAAGATTCACGGCGAAAGTATGTCAGAAGCGCTTTTTAAAACAAAATGAATGCATGGAAACATTTTAAGACGATCACTTATCACCGCTACCTGGTGATGAAAGGCTGTTTTAAAGTAGGGCTTTATTATCAGGGACTTACCCATGATCTATCGAAATACAGTCCGTCCGAATTCCGGGTGGGAGCCAGATACTATCAGGGAGACCGCAGCCCAAATAATGCGGAACGGGAAGATATCGGTTATTCCAGTGCATGGCTGCATCACAAGGGCAGGAACAAGCACCACTATGAATACTGGATCGATTACAGCACGCGGAACATACCGGGAGGCATGGCGCCGGCTCCCATGCCAAGGAAATATATCGTAGAGATGCTGATGGACCGGATCGCCGCCTGCAAGGTATATAAGAAGGAGGACTATACGGACCGTTCTCCGTTGGAATATTATCTGTCGGGAAAAGATCCGGCTCCCCTGCATAAAAAAACAAGGGCCTTACTGGAAAAGCTGCTTTATATGCTGGCGGAACAGGGCGAAGAGAAGACCTTCGCATATATCCGCAAGAAAATTTTATAGTCACCCTTTGTGCGGAAGAACATAAGATAAAGCATAGCATAAAGGAGTGAAAAAAATATGAATAATTGCTTTATCTTATTACTGTTATTATTCTGCTGCGGCAACAACGGATGTTCCGACATGTCCGGAAGAATGTCCCGCTGCGGCCGGAACGACAATGACAATTCCTGCGGATGCGGCAGGGAAACAAGGAATGACTGCGGATGCGGCAGAGAAACAAGGAATGACTGCGGATGCGGCAGAGAATCGAGAAATAATGATTCCTGCATGGAGAGAAGTTTTGGTTCCTTCCCTTCTCCCGGAAGTACATGCGGGTGTGAAGAAAAAGAATAATATCTGAAAAATATTGATGCACCAATGCATCAATCGGGCAGGGAACGTTCTTTTCCCTGCCCGCTGCGCGGGTGCGTATGCAGTGAAACTGTAGATTTCCGCATGTGTACCTGTGCATAAAATGAAGGCGTTTTGCGAAGAGCAGGGCGCCTTTTTGGTTAAGTGCTCCAGCCAAAGCACTCCGACAGGTGCATCCTCCTTCCCCAATAGCCGGTCAGGCCCGGCTGATACCGATTTCCGCGCCGATTTTCCATGCAAGCTTGACGAATGTTGTAAGCAATGCTAAACTTAAGGCTGTGTATGAATGAAACAACAGTCATTTGACAGAATATAAAAATCTTGGAGGCAATGGAAATGATAGACGGTAAAAAAGTACTTTTCAGTGGGATGCAGGCAACAGGAAACCTGACTTTGGGCAATTATCTCGGAGCGCTTAAGAATTGGGTAAATCTCAGCGATGAATATGAGTGCTTTTACTCAGTCGTGGATTTACATTCCATTACGGTCAGACAGGATCCGGCGGAACTGAGGAAACGCGCCAGAAATCTGCTGACCTTATATATTGCGGCAGGACTTGACCCGAAGAAAAATTGTATTTATTACCAGTCCCATGTATCCGGACACACGGAATTGTCATGGATCCTGAACTGTTTTACATATATGGGCGAATTGAACCGCATGACCCAGTTCAAAGATAAAGCGGCAAAACATGCAGACAACATAAATGCAGGGCTTTTCACTTATCCGGTGCTGATGGCGGCCGATATCTTATTATATCAGGCGGATGTGGTTCCGGTAGGGAAAGACCAGCTGCAGCATCTTGAAATTACAAGGGATATTGCCCAGCGCTTTAACGCCGTCTACGGAGATGTATTTACCATTCCGGAACCGTATCTCGGCAAGGCCGGCACCAGTATTAAGAGTTTACAGGATCCGGCAAAGAAAATGTCAAAATCCGATGAAAACACCAATGCCAGCATATATCTGATGGATGACCCGGATACCGTTATCCGCAAGTTTAAGAGAGCTGTTACCGATTCACAGGCGCAGGTAAAATACTGCGAAGAACAGCCGGGCATCCGTAATCTGATCGATATTTACTGTGCCTGCACCGGAAAGGCGCCGGAAGAAACGGAGAGGGAATTTGAAGGGAAAGGATACGGGGAGTTTAAGCTGGCAGTAGGAGAATCCGTGGTAAGTATATTGAAACCCCTTCAGGACCGGTTTGCCGAATTGATCCAGGATAAGGCATACATTGACGGAGTCATTAAGGAGAATGCCGATAAAGCGAATTATTATGCGACGAAAACTCTTCGTAAAGTGCAGAAAAAAGTAGGGTTTCCGGAGCGTGTAAGATAGCCGTAGGTTATAATACTGATACAGGTATGGACGAAAAAAGGTTTGAAGAAGCGAAGAAGAAAATCATAGGCATACAACGGAAACGGCCGGGAATCGGTACCCTGCAGGAGAAGACGGTTCATGCGGTTATGAAAAATTACTATGCGCCGGATGAAGGAATGCATGAAATTCCTATCGGCGGATATGTAGCGGATATCTACACGGGAGAGCGGATCATCGAGATTCAAAACGGGAATTTTTATAAAATGCGCGGTAAACTGGATGCCTTTTTAACGCAGTATCCGGTGACAGTCGTTTATCCCATTCCACATACGAAATGGCTGATATGGATAGACGAAGAAAGCGGGGAGTTGAGTAAAAAGCGGAAAAGTCCGCTGACAGGCAGTGCGTATCTGGCATTTAAGGAGCTGTACCGGATAAAAAGTTACCTGAAAGCGGAAAACCTGCAGTTTCGTTTTCCGCTGGTGGATATGGATGAGTACCGTCTGTTAAACGGATGGAGCAAAGACCGGAAAAAGGGTTCCTGTCGTTATGACCGGATACCCGTTTCTTTGTATGACGAAGTAGCCGTGGAAAAACAGGAAGATTATTTACAGTTCCTTCCGGAAGGACTTTCCGAAGAATTTACCGCAAGGGATTTGGCAAAAGCGGCGAAAATTCCGGCACGGACCGCCGGGCTGGTGCTGAATATTCTGACATACATGGAAGTAACAGAACAAAGCGGCAAAAGGGGGAACGCCTATCTGTACCGGGCAAAGGATGAAATTTCATGCAGAGTCAGTGATAAGACATTCTGAAAACAGAAAGCTGTATTTATATGGTAGAAAGGGAAGAAAATCAAGAGAAATGTATAATGAAATTGATTTAGATAAAATAGATATAAACTCGGAGCCTCCGACAGAAGAACCAGCCAGGCAGTATTACTTTATGGCGAAGTGCAGGCAGATTGTGAAGTTGGAAAGTGAACGACTTGGCCGGCCGTTATATGCGTGTACGCAGACGTTCGGCTGTCAGATGAACGCCAGAGACAGTGAAAAGCTGGCAGGTATTTTGGAACAGGCCGGATATAAACTGACCGAAGATGAAAATGCAGATTTTGTCATTTATAATACCTGTACCGTGCGTGACAATGCGAATCAGAGGGTATATGGAAGACTGGGATTTCTGAACAGCATGAAGAAAAAGAATCCTCAGATGAAAATAGCCCTGTGCGGCTGTATGATGCAGGAAGAGAGTGTAATTGACAAAATCAGGAAGAGTTACCGCTTTGTGGACCTGATTTTCGGAACCCACAATATTTTTAAATTTGCAGAGCTGCTCTGTACGATGCTGGAATCCGAAAGCATGATCATTGATATATGGAAGGATACCGACCAAATTGTGGAAGATTTGCCAGTGGAACGCAAGTATCCGTTTAAATCCGGTATTAATATCATGTTCGGCTGCAATAATTTCTGCAGTTATTGTATTGTTCCTTATGTCAGGGGGCGGGAAAGAAGCCGCAATCCTAAAGATATTCTCCGTGAAATCGAAGCGTTAGTGGCAGACGGCGTAGTGGAAATTATGCTGCTTGGACAAAATGTAAATTCTTATGGTAAGAATCTGGAAGAACCTGTGAGTTTTGCCGGACTACTGAGGGAAGTGGAAAAAATAAAAGGATTGGAACGCATCCGTTTTATGACTTCCCACCCGAAAGATTTATCCGATGAACTGATACAGGTCATGAAGGAATCCAAAAAGATATGCCGCCACCTGCATCTCCCTTTACAGTCCGGTTCTACCCGTATTTTGCAGGCGATGAACCGCCGTTACACAAGAGAGCAGTATTTGGAACTGGCATTAAAGATCCGGCGGGAGATTCCGGATATTGCCATTACTACGGATATCATCGTAGGATTTCCGGGAGAAACACCGGAAGATATAGAAGAAACCATCGATATGGTAAAGCAGGTAAAATATGAGAACGCCTTTACCTTTATTTATTCCAGGCGGACCGGAACCCCTGCGGCAGCCATGGAAAATCGGGTGCCGGAAGAAACGGTGAAAGAGGGATTTGACAAACTCTTAAAGGTAGTGCAGGATACGGCGCGGGAACGGGTAGCTCTGCTGCAGGGACAGGTGCATACCGCTTTGGTGGAAGAGAAAAACGAGCAGGATACTTCCCTGATGACCGGACGGCTTTCCAACAATACCATCGTGCATTTTCCGGGGGACGATTCCCTGATTGGCAAAATCGTGGATGTCAGGCTGGAGGAATGTCATGGATTTTATTATGTGGGAGAAATGGTTTAGGAGATCATACGAAAAGTTAAAGTTAAAAGGAGAACGAAAGTGGCAGAATTAACGCCTATGATGCAGCAATATATGGAAACGAAAAAGGAATACAGTGATTGTATTCTTTTTTACCGGCTTGGCGATTTTTACGAAATGTTTTTTGAAGATGCGCTGACGGCCTCTAAAGAACTGGAAATCACGCTGACCGGAAAAAACTGCGGACAGGAAGAGCGGGCGCCCATGTGCGGGATTCCCTATCATGCGGTGGACAGCTATCTGACAAAGCTTGTTTCGAAAGGCTATAAAGTGGCCATCTGTGAACAGATGGAAGACCCGAAACTCGCAAAAGGGCTGGTAAAGCGGGAGGTAGTCCGCATCGTGACACCCGGTACCAATCTGAATGTGCAGTCGTTAGAAGAAACAAAAAATAATTATCTGATGTGTATTGCATATATGTCAAACAAAATCGGTATTTCCATTGCTGATGTTACAACCGGTGATTACTATCTGACAGAAGTGGAAGATATCCGCAGGCTGATGGATGAAGTAAACAAATATATGCCGTCAGAAATTATCTGCAATGATGCGTTTCTGGTCAGCGGTGCGGAAATGGAGGATATGCGCAACCGGCTGAAGATAACCGTCAATGCGGTCGAATCCCACTATTTTGATGATGATGCCTGTCGGAAATGCCTGATGAAACATTTTCATGTACAGGTACTGACCGGACTTGGCATTGAGGATTTTCCGACAGGTGTGATTGCCGCCGGGGCCCTGCTGCAATATTTATATGAGACGCAAAGGACTTCGTCTTTGGCTCATTTTACCCATTTATATCCTTATCTGACCAGCAAATATATGCTGTTAGACAGTTCCACGAGAAGAAATCTGGAACTGACAGAGACACTGCGTGAAAAGCAGAAAAGAGGTTCCCTGCTTTGGGTTTTGGACAAGACAAAGACCGCGATGGGCGCCAGAACACTCCGCAGTTATATCGAGCAGCCTTTGATCGACTTAAAAGAAATAACCAAAAGGCAGGATGCGATTGAAACCCTGAACAGCCATTCGGTGGCGAGAGACGAAATACGGGAATATCTGAATCCGATTTACGATCTGGAGCGGCTGCTTGGCAAAGTCAGCTATAAGACAGCAAACCCAAGAGATTTGATCTCATTCCGCAATTCACTGGAGATGCTGCCGCACATCAAGACCGTACTGGGCGAACTGGACGGTGAATTATTATCCGCTGTAAACCGGGATATTGATGCCCTGGAGGATATCTATTCCCTGATCGATCATGCCATCGTAGAGGAACCGCCCATTACCATACGGGAAGGCGGTATGATTCAGGAAGGATTTGATGAAACCATTGACAGCCTCCGTCATGCCAAGACAGAGGGAAAAAACTGGCTGGCTTCCCTGGAAGAAGAGGACAGGGAGCGGACCGGTATTAAGAATCTGCGCATTAAATACAATAAAGTGTTCGGTTATTACTTTGAAGTGACGAACTCTTATTTAAGCCTGGTTCCCGATGATTATATCCGAAAACAGACGCTGACCAATGCGGAGCGCTTTACCACCCCCCGTTTAAAGGAACTGGAAGATACCATACTGAATGCGGAGGATAAACTTTACTCTTTGGAATACGATATGTTCTGCAAAATCAGGGACAGCATTGCCGCTGAAGTAGAACGGATACAGAAGACGGCAAAAGCGGTGGCTGCCCTGGATGTATTTACTTCTCTGTCGCTTGTGGCAGAGCGCAGCCAGTATGTACGCCCGAAAATAAATGAAAAAGGAATCATCCATATTAAAAACGGCCGGCATCCGGTGGTGGAAAAAATGATCGTAAACGATATGTTCATTGCCAATGATACCTATCTGGATAACAACAAAAACTGCATTGCCGTTATCACGGGGCCAAATATGGCAGGCAAATCCACCTATATGCGTCAGACCGCCTTAATCGTGCTGATGGCACAGATTGGGAGTTTTGTGCCCGCTTCCGATGCAGATATCTGCATTGTGGACCGCATTTTTACGAGAGTGGGCGCTTCCGATGATCTGGCGAGCGGCCAGAGCACCTTTATGGTGGAAATGAATGAAGTAGCCAATATTCTGCGCAATGCCACTTCCAAAAGTCTGCTGATATTGGATGAGATCGGAAGGGGCACATCCACCTTTGACGGACTCAGTATTGCCTGGGCGGTCATCGAACATATCAGCAACCGTAAAATCTTAGGGGCTAAGACGCTGTTTGCCACCCATTACCATGAATTGACGGAACTGGAAGGCAAAATGAACAATGTGAACAATTACTGTATTGCGGTTAAGGAAAAGGGCGATGATATCGTATTCCTGCGCAAGATCATCAAAGGCGGCGCTGACAAAAGTTACGGCATTCAGGTGGCAAGACTGGCCGGCGTTCCCGATATGGTGATCGACCGGGCGAAAGAAATCGTAGAACAGCTCAGCGATAACGATATTACGGAAAAAGTACAGAGCATCGTTGTTGAAACAAAGAGTGAGAAGAAGAGCGCGGTAAAAAAATACGACGAAGTGGACTTAGAACAGATTTCCCTGTTCGATACCGTCAGTGACGAGGACGTATTAAAAGAACTGCAGGAAATCGACGTCACCAACCTGACACCGCTGGACGCCCTGAACACCCTCTACCGTCTGCAGAACAAACTAAAAAACCGCTGGTAAAGCCCGGCAAACCCAGTCAGCAGCCCTTCAAACAAAGCGACCGCCCCAACAGCAGCCATCCAAACAGCAGCCGCCCGTACAGAGCCCCAGAACCAATCCCGGCCATGCACTTCGGACAGGATTGGTTCTGCTGACAAAGGCTCTGGAAGGGTGGCTGCGGAACCGGAATAAAAAAGTAGGAGAATGAGAAATGGCGCAGATTCATGTCCTGAGCAAAGAGACCATAGATAAAATAGCTGCCGGAGAGGTAGTAGAGCGGCCTTCCAGCGTAGTAAAGGAACTGCTGGAAAACGCAGTGGATGCAGGTGCAACGGCAGTCACGGTAGAAATCAAAGAAGGCGGCATTTCCTTCATCCGCGTTACAGACAACGGCTGCGGCATAGAACGGCAGCAGGTGCCGAAAGCCTTCCTGCGGCACGCTACGAGTAAGATCAGCACGGCAGAAGATTTATCCCATATCATGAGCCTGGGATTCCGTGGGGAAGCACTGTCCAGCATTGCGGCCGTTGCACGTTTGGAACTGATTACAAAAACCAGAGACGAACTGACGGGATTCCGCTACCGGATTGAGGGCGGGCAGGAGATAGAATCAGAAGAAGTGGGGGCCCCCGACGGAACCACCTTTCTTGTTCGTAACCTGTTTTTCAATACGCCGGTCCGGAAGAAATTCCTAAAACAGCCTCAGACGGAAGGCGGTTATATTTCGGATTTGATGGAACATATGGCGATGGCCAATCCCTGTGTGTCTTTCCAATATATCAACAACGGACAGACCCGTTTTCACACTTCGGGAAACGGCAGTCTTCAGGAAATCATATACCGGATCTACGGACGGGACATCGCTTCCGCACTGATTCCAATAGAAGCGGAGGAAGAAGGCATCCATATGAGCGGTTTTCTCGGAAAGCCGGAAATAAACCGCTCCAACCGGAACTTTGAAATTTATTTTGTGAACGGCCGCTTTATTAAGAGCAGTCTGATCGGCAAAGCGATAGAAGAAGGCTATCAAAAGTATGTGATGCAGCATAAGTTTCCGTTTGCCGTGCTGCATTTTCGGATCGATACGGAAGATATTGATGTCAATGTGCATCCGACAAAGATGGAAGTACGCTTTACCAACCAGCCGCGGCTTTTTCAGTTTATTTCAAATCATGTGGAACAGTCGCTGCACCGCACAGAACTGATACCAGAGGTGGTGTTGACCAGGTCCGAAGAAAAAAAAGCCGGAAAACTCCCTGCCGGTTCCATTCCTGAACCGTTTGAGACCAAACGTGCCGCGAAAGAAAGCGTCCATTATCCCACCGGTTCGGAAGATGAACAGACCATGAAAAGGACAGCGGAAGAGCCGCGTTATACCGTCTCGGGAACTGCCGGAACAGAGGGGACACCCATAACAGGTCCGGCTGAAAAGAAGCATGAAGCAGCTTCTGAATCATCGTCGTTTTTTGTCGATAACCGAATTTTGCCGAAAAAAGAAGAAGTATCCCGAACCGCTGGAAAAATGCAGGATATCCTGCAAAGCGGTCCGGTGCCTAAGGTATTGGGAATGGAAAGTGTTTCCAAAACTGCGGAACATGCCGCAGATCATGCAAATGTACTGAAGGCCGCGGACCACATTTTTGTCGAAAAACCGGCACAGCTTAACTTTTTCGAGGAAAAGATGCTGACCAAAGAAGCCAGGGGAGACTACCGGATCCTTGGGCAGATTTTCGATACATACTGGCTTGTTGTTTTCCGTGATAAGCTGTTCATTATTGACCAGCACGCTGCCCATGAGAAGGTAAAATATGAAAATTTCATGAAACAGATGGAAGAAAGCAGTGTGGAATCCCAAATGCTGAATCCTCCGGTCATTATTACTCTGAGCGGCAAAGAAGAAACAATACTAAAGGAATCCATGGAGACGTTCTGCGCCATGGGCTTTGAAATCGAATCGTTCGGCGGTAATGAATATGCGCTGCGCAGTGTTCCGACCGAACTTTACGGCTGCAGCGAAAGCGGCCTGTTTACGGAAATGCTGGATGAATTGTCAGAAGGAACTTTAAACGGGGCGCCTTCCGTTATCCGCCAGAAAATAGCGACTATGGCGTGTAAAGCTGCCGTGAAAGGGAATACTTCTTTTGACCGTGCAGGCATGGAAGCGTTGATCGACCAGCTGCTTGGACTGGAAGATCCTTATCACTGCCCCCATGGGAGACCGACCATTATTTCCATGAGCAAATATGAGATTGAAAAGAAATTTAAAAGGATTATTTAGATACCTATGAATGAAAAGAATGCGAAAAGACCGCTTATCATATTGACCGGCCCTACCGCTGTGGGAAAAACTGCCCTGTCTCTCCGTCTGGCACAGGCAGTCGGCGGTGAGATCATTTCCGCTGATTCCATGCAGGTTTACCGGCGTATGGATATCGGTTCGGCCAAAATCCTGCCAAAAGAGAGGAAAGGTATCCCCCATCATTTGATCGATATACTGGAACCGACGGAGGATTTTAATGTGGTGCGTTTCCAGCAGATGGTAAAAAAAATTCTGCCGGACATATATGAGCGGGGCAGAATCCCGATCCTGACAGGCGGGACAGGGTTTTATATTCAGGCAGTCCTTTATGATATTGATTTTGCCGAAAACGAAGAAAACTCCGTTTACCGTCTGCAGCTGGAGCGGCTGGCCGCAGAAAAAGGCCCGTCTTTCCTTCATGATATGCTTTTGGAGGTGGATGAGGCATCTGCGGAAGCCATTCACGAAAACAATGTAAAGCGGGTCATACGGGCGCTGGAATTTTACCATCTGACCGGACAAAAAATATCCGGACACAATGAGGCCGAGCGGGGGAAAGCGGCAGCCTATGATGCCTGCTATTTTGTACTGAACGATGACAGGCAGCGTCTTTATGAGCGAATCGAACAGCGGGTGGATGCGATGCTGTCCGCAGGTCTGGTGGAAGAAGTAGCTTCCCTCCGGGCGGAGGGGTGTACGAAAGAGATGGTTTCCATGCAGGGGCTTGGCTATAAAGAAATCTTAAGTTATCTGGAGGGCGAGATTCCGTTGGAGAGGGCGGTATACCTCATCAAACGGGACACGAGACATTTCGCTAAAAGACAGCTCACCTGGTTCCGGCGGGAAAAAGATGTAATATGGGTGTCAAAAGAAGAGTTTGGCTATGATGAAGACGCTATTTTGCAGTTTATGACAGAGAAAACAGAATGGATAAGAGGAAATCGGAGATGAAGCAGAGGAAGGAAATATATCAGGCTATGGGAATTTCCCAAGAGGTTATTTCTTATGGTGAGAAAATACTGGAAGGACTTAAGGAACGTTTCGAAGAGATTGACCGTACGGCCGAATTTAATCAGCTGAAAGTAATCCGGGCCATGCAGGAAGCCAAAGTCAGCGAAGCCTGTCTTTCGGGCACTACCGGCTATGGTTACAATGATCTGGGCAGAGATACGCTGGAAGAAGTGTATGCCCGCATCTTCTGTACGGAGGATGCCCTTGTGCGTCCGCAGATCACCTGCGGAACGCACGCCCTGGCCCTCGCCCTGATGAGTAATTTAAGGCCGGGGGATGAACTGCTTTCGCCGGTGGGAAAACCTTATGATACGCTGGAAGAGGTCATCGGGATTCGCCCGTCCCGCGGTTCGCTGGCAGAATACGGCATTACCTACCGTCAGGTGGACCTGCTTCCGGACGGCAGTTTTGATTATGAACGTATCGGACAGGCTGTCAACGAACGCACCAGACTGGTCACGATACAGCGTTCCAAAGGCTATCAGACCCGTCCGACTCTTTCCGTACCGGCCATCGGAGAACTGATTTCCTTTATCAAGGCTAAAAATCCGGAGATTATCTGTATGGTTGATAACTGTTACGGAGAGTTTGTGGAGCGGATAGAGCCGTCACAGGTGGGCGCGGACATGGTAGTGGGCTCCCTGATTAAAAATCCCGGCGGCGGACTGGCTCCTACAGGCGGTTATATTGCCGGAACGAAAGCGTGTATCGAAAACGCAGCCTGCCGTCTGACTTCTCCCGGGCTGGCAAAAGAAGTAGGAGCTTCCCTCGGTATGATGAATTCCTTTTATCAGGGCTTGTTTCTGGCGCCTGCCGTAACGGCAGGTGCGCTGAAAGGAGCCATATTCGCGGCGAATATCTATGAGCACTTAGGTTTTGCGGTAATTCCGGACGGCAGGGAAGAACGCCATGATATCATACAGGCGGTTACCTTCGGCACACCGGAAGGCGTCATTGCATTCTGTAAGGGAATTCAGGCGGCGGCGCCCGTAGATAGTTTTGTGACGCCGGAACCCTGGGATATGCCCGGCTATGACAGTCAGGTCATCATGGCAGCAGGGGCGTTCGTTTCCGGTTCTTCCATCGAATTATCCGCAGACGGCCCGATCAAACCGCCCTATGCCGTATATTTTCAGGGCGGGCTGACATGGACTCACGCGAAATTCGGTATTTTAAAGTCCCTGCAGCAGTTAGTGGAAGAGCGGGTAGTTGACTTGTCGAAATATGCAGAAAAGTTTTGAAAAAATTAATTGGAAATTTATGTACATAAAAACTGATATGTGATAAGATGAATATTAGCTATGCAGATAGGAGACAGTTTATGCGCAATAAAAATACATGGACCTGCTTTTTGCTGATTCTCGCGGGCATTGTGCTGGGTGGTTTCATCGGCAGCCTGTTTCCCGGTACATGGGTGGATTACGGACAGACCTTCGGCCTTTCCAGTCCTTTTGTGTTGGATTTGGGAATTCTGAGCATTACGTTTGGTCTTACCATCAAGATTACCATAGCCAGCATTATCGGAATCCTTTTGGGAATCGCCATATACCGTTTTTTATAGTCTGAGCGGACATGCTGTTTCCGTTGCCCGGAGAAGCATATGGGAAAGTGTGGAGCATGGGTAAAAACTGCACGGAGCAGGAAATCATGAACGGCAGGAAGGGCGGGGAGGAAATGCCCTATGAAAAATTCCTGCGTTTGGGAGCGGGGGCTTTAACCGAAGCAGAGCTTCTTGCCATCATCATACGTACGGGAGTTCCCGGACATACGCCGGTGGAAATCGGAAAACAGATTTTAAAACTGCCTTCGGTAAAAGAGGATGGGCTGAACGGCCTTCATCATGTAACGCTGGAAGAATTGACGGCTATCAGCGGAATCGGGGAAGTGAAAGCGGTAAAGATCAAATGTATCGCGGAGCTGTCCATGCGTATGGCGATGATGACGGCAAAAAAAGACCTGCAGTTTCTGAATCCCCCTACGGTAGCGGATTATTATATGGAAAAGCTGCGGCACGAACTGCGGGAACAGGTTCTGCTTTTGATGCTGGATAACAGGAACTGCCTTATAAAAGAAGAACTCCTCTCCATCGGGACAGTGCGTTCCTCACTGCTTTCCCCGAGAGAAGTTTTTGTGACGGCGCTTAAAGCCCAGGCTGTTCATATTATGCTGCTGCATAATCATCCGAGCGGAGATCCGGCGCCCAGCCGGATGGATATGGAAGTGACGGAAGATATCCGACAGATTGGCCTGATGATAGATATACCGCTTATAGATCACATCATAATTGGGGATAACAAATACATGAGCTTCAAAGAAGCCGGGTTATTATAGAAAGGGGTTAGACACGTTGGGAAATAATTCATTCGGTATTGACCTTGGAACAAGCAATATCAAAATTTATAACAGAAGTGATGACAGCGTCATGATTGAAAAGAACATGATCGCCATCGAAAATAAGAATACGCTCTTTGCCTATGGCAATTCTGCTTTCGAAATGTATGAAAAAGCGCCTGGAAATATCCATATTACGTATCCGCTGAGCAATGGTGTCATTGCGGACATCCACAATATGGAAACACTGGTGAAGTTCTTTATTTCTGACTTGTGCAAAGGAAACGTAAAGCCTGCCGAATATTATGTGGCGGTTCCAACCGATGTAACGGCAGTGGAGAAGCGGGCTTTTTATGATCTGATCCGGGATGCCAATGTCAAGGCAAAAAAGGTCATGGTTGTGGAAAAAGCGGTGGCCGACGGTCTTGGACTGGATATTGATGTCAAAAATGCGCAGGGTGTCCTTGTGGTAAATGTAGGATACGATACGACGGAGATCTCAATCCTTTCCCTTGGCGGTATTGTTCTGAGCCGGTTGATCAAAGTCGGCGGCCAGAAGTTCGACGATGCCATCCGTTCGGCCATCCGGCGGGAATTCAGCCTGATCATCGGCGGCAAGACGGCGGAGAATGTAAAGATTGCCCTGAACGATCTGGAAAAGGAGAATAAACCTGCGGTCGTATACGGAAGGGATATTGTGACCGGCCTTCCCGTGGAACGGGAGATACCGACGGCCCTGGTAGATAGTTCCCTGACGGAACATTTCGATGCCATTATCGACAATGTAAAAGTGATTTTGGAGAGAACGCCTCCCGAACTCGCTGCAGATATTTACCGTCATGGTATTTATCTGACCGGCGGCGCTTCCCAGGTAAGCCATTTGGCAGAACTTTTAAGCAATGGCACGGGGCTGAAGGTACAGCTCTCTGAGAATCCGCTCAGCAGCGTGGCACTGGGACTTGCCAAGATTATCAAAGATGATAACTATAAATCCGTAGCATACGATGCGATTGAAGGAATGGGTAAATGAGTCCAATAATAAAGAGAAAAGGAGAGAAGTTTACGCTGCCAAGTAAATATCTCCTTTTTATTTTAACGATCTTATGTGCAGGATGCGTTATTCTCACATTTAATACAAATATATTCAGCGGTTCTTTAAACACGGTGGCAGGATATGTGATCGTTCCGTTTCAAAGGGGTATCAGTTCCGTAGGCAGCTGGCTGTCAAACCGCTCGGAAGAACTTGTGCAGATCCGGGCGCTCTTATCCGAAAACGAAGCGCTGAAAACGCAGGTTGACGAGCTGACTATTGAAAATACCATTTTGCAGCAGGACCGCTATGAACTTACTTATTTAAGGGAACTGTACAATCTGGATTCCCAGTACGAAGAATATAACAAAATAGGGGCCCGCATTATTGCGAAAGATGCCGGTAACTGGTTCCATTCCTTTGTGATTGACAAAGGAGAGGAAGACGGAATTGCGGTGGATATGAATGTTATGGCCGGAAGCGGCCTGGTCGGACGGGTGGTAGATGTGGGGCCTAACTGGGCAAAAGTTATTTCCATTATTGCAGATAATTCCAATGTCAGCGGAAAAGTTCTTGCAACCTCGGATTATCTGACGGTTTCCGGTGATCTGGAATTGTACAGCAACGGCGTTATTTCATTTAGCAAATTGGTGGACAGTGAAGGAAAAGTATCGGCAGGAGATAAAATCGTCACTTCGAACATCAGCGATAAATATCTTCCCAATATACTGATCGGTTATATCAGTACTTTGAATGTGGATGCCAATAATATCACAAAATCAGGATTGCTGACCCCTGCTGTAGACTTTGAACATCTTGAAGAGGTGTTGGTCATTACGCAGCTGAAACAATCGATAGAATAGGAGGCGGAAGTGAAGAGGTTTTTTGTAGTGACTGTGTTGGTGATCGTCTGCTTTTTATTGCAATGCACGGTGTTCCATGCACTGGCTTTCGGCGGGATCGTACCGAATCTTCTGATTGTAATGACCGCCTCATTCGGCTTTATGAGGGGAGAGAAAACCGGTCTGACCATCGGTTTTTTCTGCGGACTTTTAATGGATATTTTTTTCGGAGAAGTCATCGGTTTCAATGCCCTCCTGTATATGTACACGGGATATACCAACGGCAAATTCAATCATATCTTTTTTCCGGAAGATGTAAAACTGCCGATCGCGCTGATCATATGCAGTGACTTGTTTTACAGCATCACCTACTATATACTTATGTTTTTTTTGCGTACCAGATTCCATATCGGCCACTATTTTCTACACGTGATTTTACCTGAAATTGTTTATACCATTGTAATTACCATTTTTCTCTATCCGGTCATTCTTTGGATAAACCGCAGACTGGAAAGCAGTGAAAAAAGGAGTGCTAAGAAATTTGTTTGATCATTTTAAAGAAAATTTCCTGAATACGGTAAGTATACGCCTGATGATTCTGATCGTCATTTTTCTCTTCTGCGGCGGAGCGCTGGTTTACCGCGTGTTCGATCTGCAGATTGTGCATGGGGAAGAATATCTGGAAAAATTCCGTTTCATGACGACAAAAGAGCGTACGCTGCCGAGTACCAGGGGAAATATTTATGACCGTAACGGCAAGTGTCTTGCTTATAACGAACTTGCCTATAATGTGACGATTGAGGATGTATATGAATCGGGAAGAAAGAAGAATGACCAGCTGAATGAAACGATTTTCCGTCTGATTCAGATGATTGAGAAAAACGGGGACAGCATTAATAATGATTTCAATATCATTATTGATGCAGACGGCAATTATGCATTTGCGGTAGAAGACAGGCAGCTTAGGCGTTTTCTTGCGGATGTATATGGATTCACTTCCTATGACGCCATGCTGGCAGACCAGCAGAATGGCTACAAGTATGCGACAAAAACGGCAGCGGAAGTCGTAAGCGACCTGTGTGCAAACAGCCGTTTCGGTATCGGCAGCTATACGGACCCCGATGACCGGAGCACTTTTGTGCCGGAATTAGGATATACGAAAGAAGAAGTCCTGAAAATACTGACCATACGTTATGCCATGAATGCCAACAGCTTCCAAAAGTATATCGCAACAACGGTTGCTACCAATGTAAGCGCCGAGACTGTAGCGGTAGTAATGGAAAACAGCGATATACTGGCAGGAGTATCCGTGGCAGAGGATACGGTACGGCGTTATGTGGACAGTATCTATTTCTCACAGATCATAGGATATACCGGAAAGATATCACAGGATGAGCTGGCGGTTCTGAATGAAAACAGCGAAGAAGAAGAGCCGCGGTATGAAATGAACGATATTGTGGGAAAATCTGGCATTGAATATTCCATGGAGTCTGAACTTCAGGGAACGAAGGGCTCCGAAGACGTGATCGTAGACCACGTGGGTAAAGTAATTGAGGCGAGCAACCGTGTAGACCCGGTTGCCGGGAACGATTTGTACCTTACGCTGGACAGTGATCTGCAGGCGGCTGTTTATCACATACTGGAAACGAAACTGGCAAGTATCCTGCTTACCAACATACAGAATATCAAAGAATATACACCGGATGAGAATTCAGGCAGCAATAACATACCGATTCCAATTGATGATGTATATTATGCCTTATTTAACAATAATATCATCAATACGTCCCATTTTTCCGATGCAGACGCAGGGGAAACCGAGCAGGCGGTTCATGAGAGCTTTACCCGGCGCAAAGAATTGGTAATGAACGAACTTATGGCGGAACTGACGGAAAAAAAGACGCCATACGATCAGCTTCCGGTGGAATATCAGGTATATGAAAGTTATATTACTACCTTGCTCTATTCCAATGCCATCATTATGGAGGGTGAACTGGATACTTCCGATGAAACTTATCTGGCATGGAGTAAGCAGGAAGTGATCAGCCTCCACGAATATCTGAACTATGTCATTGCACAAAACTGGGTGGATGTGACGAAACTGAACCTTTCGGGAAAATATTCCAATTCCGGGGAGGTTTATGAAAAACTACTGGATTATATTTTTGAAAACATCAATAACAATACGGGATTCAATAAAAGGATTTACCGGTATATGATTCGGGACAATGAAATCACCGGCAGACAGGTATGCAGCCTTCTTTTGGAACAGGAGATCGTTACGGTAGAAGCGGATGAGCTGGAACGGTTTCAGAACGGTCTGATCTCCCCCTATGAATTTATGCGCAGCCGCATACGGAATCTGGACATTACTCCGGCACAGCTGGCGCTGGATCCCCATTCCGGTTCCGTCGTACTGACAGATGTCAATACCGGTGAGGTACTGGCGCTCGTTTCCTATCCGGCCTATGACAATAACCGGATGGCAAACGGCGTAGATGCGGATTATTTCAATTCTCTGTTAAATGATCTATCCACGCCGATGATCAATTATGCGACTTATCAGAAGACGGCTCCCGGTTCCACCTTCAAAATGGTATCGGCTACGGCAGCGTTATTGGAAGGAGTCATTGACCTTTCTTCCACGGTTCAGTGTACGGGTACTTTTGACAAACTGGAAGAGCCAAATCCGCCTCACTGCTGGAACAGACACGGACATGGAACGCTGGATGTTTCCGGCGGAATACAGAATTCCTGCAACATTTTTTTCTATGAAGTGGGATACCGTCTCGGCACGGTGGGAGACCGGTATATGACCGACATCGGTCTGCAAAAACTGACAGAATATGCGGATATGTACGGCCTGACAGAAACTTCCGGCATTGAGATCGAAGAGTCTGCACCGCAGGTTTCGGATATGGACCCTGTCCGCTCCGCGATCGGTCAGGGTACGAACAACTATACCACTGTCGGACTTGCGCGATACATTACAACGGTAGCAAACAGCGGAACGTGTTATAATTTAACATTATTGGACAAACTAACCGACCACAGCAATGAATTAATTGAAGATTACACTGCCGAAGTGCGAAATGTCATCGATATGGACAGTTCCTACTGGAATGCCATCCATTCCGGAATGCGCAAAGTGGTGGAAGCAAAAAAATATTACAGTGATCTGGGTGTGACTGTAGCCGGAAAGACAGGTACGGCGCAGGAGAGCAGGAGCAGACCCAATCACGCCCTGTTCGTGGGGTACGCCCCTTACGAGAGTCCTGAAATTGCAATTGCCGTGCGTGTTGCAAACGGCTATACTTCCGATTATTCGGCACAGATAGCAAAAGACGTGATCAAATATTATTATCATTTGGCTGATGAAGAAGAGCTGGCAGGAAATGCCGAAGAACTGACGGGCGGAAGCCTGAATGCGGATTAAGTTCAGCTGAAGCGAAGCCATAGAGAAGGAGCAGATACACATGAAAAACATGGTGATCATAAAAAGTTTCCAAAACGGGATTTCCGTTTATTTAAACGGGGAGATTCCTTTCGAGGAACTCCTTGGGGAGGTGGCATTCAAATTTCGGGAATCCAGCAATTTTTTTAAGGATGCCAAAATGGCAATCTCATTTGAGGGAAGACCCCTGTCGGATGAAGAAGAGCGGATGATATTGAATGTCATCTGCGAAAACTCCGATTTACATATCGTATGCCTGGTTGGTAAGGATGAGGAAACAAATCAGAATTACTTGAAGGCAATACAGCAGTTAGACCGTCATAAAGAGGAAGGAAATGACGGACAGTTCTACCGCGGGACCTTGAAGAACGGACAGGTACTTGAAACCGAATCCAGTATCGTGGTGTTGGGCGACGTATATCCGGGCAGCGCCATCATTTCCACCAAGGATATCGTGATTTTGGGGGGACTGTTCGGAAAAGCCTATGCAGGGGGGAATGGCAGCGAAGGGCACTATGTGGCTGCGCTTGAAATGTCACCGGAAAGATTACAGATCGGTGATTTCAAATATAAAAATTCCAAACCGACAAAATGGTCGATAAGGCCGAAAGTACAGCCGAAAATAGCATACGTGAAAGAGAATCAGGTTGTGATGGAACCCATTACCAAAGAATTACTGAATGATCTGCCTTTATAGGCGGCTTTTCAGGGGACGGCAGACAAAAATTCTCAAGGAGGCAGATATATGAGTGAAGTAATTGTCGTCACGTCAGGGAAAGGCGGAGTAGGAAAAACTACTACTTCAGCAAATGTTGGTACTGGTTTAGCAGCAATGGGAAAAAGGGTTGTCCTGATCGATACGGATATCGGCCTTCGGAATCTGGATGTGGTCATGGGACTGGAAAACAGGATCGTCTATAATCTGGTGGATGTGATCGAAGGAAAGTGCCGTGTCAAACAGGCACTGATCAAGGACAAGCGCCATCAGAGCCTGTATCTGATGCCTTCAGCACAAACGCGGGACAAGTCCGCAGTGACGCCGCCGCAGATGGTAAAAATGATAGGGCAGCTGAAGGAACAGTTTGACTACATTATCCTGGACTGTCCGGCGGGGATCGAGCAGGGATTCCAGAATGCGATCGCAGGCGCGGACAGGGCTTTAGTGGTCACTACGCCGGAAGTATCTGCCATACGGGATGCGGACCGCATCATAGGGCTGCTGGAAGCAAATGAATTTAAAAAAATTGACCTTATCATCAACCGGCTCCGCTACGATATGGTAAAGAGGGGAGAGATGATGACGGCCGCAGACGTAGTGGACATCCTGTCCATTCCGCTGATCGGCGTTGTACCGGATGATGAAAATGTGGTAATTGCAACAAATCAGGGGGAACCTCTTGTGGGAAACAGCACCATGGCAGGCAGGGCATATCAGAACATCTGCGAGCGGGTACTGGGGAAAGAAATACCGTTTATCGACTTTGAAAGAACCATATCTTTTTGGACAAGAGTGACGGGTATATTTCACAAAAATTAGGAGGGGAGGTTTCGAGTATGGGATTCGCAAATTTTTTTAAGAAAAAAAGTTCTAAAGAAATTGCAAAAGACAGACTAAAGATACTGCTCATATCCGACCGGGTGAACTGTTCTCCCGAAATGATGGAAATGATAAAAACAGATATCGCAAAAGTGATATCGAAATACATGAAGATAGATGCCCAGAGCATGGAAATCCAGATTACAAAAACAGGAACGAAAGGTATGGGGAAAACGCCTGCCTTATATGCCAATATTCCGATTTTGGATCTGAATAAACTCTGAGCCGGCGGAAAACGGATGATCTGACATGAAAGGATAAAAAATGTTAAAACAATACAGAGTACGGGATTATGATTTTAAGTTGATTATACTGGTAGCAGCGCTTACGGTGATCGGTATTTTTGCAGTGGGAAGCGCTGCCGATGAATCCCTGCAGCGGACGCAGGTCATGGGATTTATTTTCGGCGCCTTCCTGATGCTTGTGATCTCGCTGTTCGATTATTCCGTACTCCTGAAACTGTATTGGCTGTTCTATCTGGGCAATATTGGGCTTTTGGGGCTGGTGTACCAATTCGGAGAGACCTCCAATAATGCCCAGCGCTGGATTACTTTGTTCGGAATCCGGTTCCAACCGTCAGAACTTGCAAAAATTTTGTTGATTCTCTTTTATGCACAGTTTATAATGAAACATAAGGAAAAACTGAATACCTTTAAGTATATTGCCTTGTGCTGTATTTTCATCCTGCCATCGCTTTATCTGATCTATGAGCAGCCGAACCTGTCCACAACGATTGTTGTCGCGGTCATGTTCTGTGTGATCATGTTCGTTGGAGGCGTGAGCTGGAAGCTGGTGGCCGGCATACTGGCAGTTTTTATTCCTACGGCGATCATTCTGTTCAGTATTATTATACAGCCGGATCAGACGCTGATAAAATCCTATCAGCAGACGCGTATCCTTGCCTTTCTGAATCCGGAACAATATGCCAACGCAGAAGCATACCAGCAGCTGAATTCCATTATGGCGATCGGCTCCGGACAGCTGCATGGGAAAGGGTATAATACGAATGAAATCAGTTCCGTAAAGAACGGCAATTTCATCTCCGAACCGCAGACCGATTTCATTTTTGCCGTGATAGGTGAAGAATTCGGCTTTATCGGTTCCTGTGCGGTAATTATTCTGGTGATACTGATCGCTTTGGAATGTCTTTTCATTGCACACCGGGCAAAAGATTTAGCCGGAAGCATTATTGCGGCGGGGATGGCAGGTCTTATAGGTTTTCAGGGATTTCTGAATATTGGGGTGACTACGATGCTGCTTCCGAATACGGGTGTGACACTTCCGTTTGTAAGTTATGGGCTGACTTCCCTGGTCAGCTTGTATATCGGGATCGGCTTCGTATTGAATGTTGGGCTGCAATGCAAAAAATATTACTAGATAAGAGAGGGTACGACGATGAATATTGCACTGATTGCACATGATGCCAAAAAAAAGCTGATGCAGAATTTCTGTATTGCCTACAAAGGGATTTTGAGCAAAAACTCATTATTTGCCACAGGAACAACCGGGAGACTGATAGAAGAAGTGACCAATTTAAATGTTTATAAATATCTTGCCGGACATTTGGGCGGAGAACAACAGTTGTGTGCACAGATTGAGTCCAATGATATCGACCTTGTCATTTTCTTACAGGATCCGTTAGCTCCAAAATCCCATGAGCCGGGTGTAAACAATATCATGCGCTTATGTGATATGTATAATATTCCCCTGGCGACGAATCTGGCATCTGCGGAACTGTTGATCAAATCTCTGGACAGAGGAGACTTAGAGTGGCGTGAAATGTATAAATAATAAAATTTTCTGTATCTTTGCATGGGCGTTCTTCATCGGGTGTATCCTGACAGGATGCGGAGGCAAAACTTATGAAATGGCATATTCACCGGATTATCCGGTCAGCAGTTACCGGCTGGATTCACCGGCGGAAAGCGCTGATATGGCGGAACCTTTTGCAAAAGAACTTTGTGTCGTTGACAAGGATGTGTCCGACGGGACGGATGTGGATATGTCCCAGTCAGAGGCTGCCGCGCTTTTCTGTTTGGACAATAATCAGACGATTTACGCAAAAAATGTACATGAAAAACTGGCGCCGGCCAGTCTGACAAAACTGATGACGGCTTTGGTCGCTTTAAAATACGGTTCGCCTGATATGATGCTGACCGCATCGGCAAATGTGAAGATTACCGAATCGGGGGCGCAGGTATGTGGTCTCAAGGAAGGCGACCAGATGACTCTGACACAGGCGCTCCACATTCTGCTCATCAATTCGGCCAACGATGCGGCCATATTGATCGCAGAAGGGGTGAGCGGTTCCGTGGAGGAATTCTGCACTTTGATGAATAAAGAGGCAATGGCTTTAGGTGCGACCAATTCCAATTTTGTAAATCCTCACGGACTGACGGAAGAGGATCACTATGTAACGGCCTATGATATGTATTTGATCTTTAATGCGGCGCTGGATTATTCCCTGATCAGCGAAATCATCCACATGCCGAGTTATACGACGGTTTACCATGATAGAAACGGCGGTGAAAAAGAGATTTCCGTCAATAATTCCAATCTTTACTTACAGGGAAATGAAAGTGCCCCGGATACGATCACCGTCATCGGAGGAAAAACCGGAACAACCAGTGCGGCAGGACGCTGCCTGATTCTTTTAAGCAGGGATTCGGCAGGAAAATCTTATATTTCCATCATCATGCGCTCTGAAAGCAGGGAGACATTGTATGACGGGATGACAGATTTATTAGAGGAAATAAAGAATTAGCAGTTGTTTTTTAGGGTAATATAAACTATAATAAAATCAGGTCTATCTTTTATTCACAAACTAAAATTTTCAGACCGAATTTACTTTAGGAGGGTTCACCAATGGTTCAATTAATAGCTGGAAAAAAAGGAAAAGGCAAAACGAAACATTTACTGGACAAAGTAAATGCTGAGGTAAAAACCGCATCAGGAAATATTACATACCTGGATAAAAGCACAAAGCATATGTTTGAACTGAACAACAAAGTAAGACTGATTAATGTATCGGATTATCTGGTTACGAACAGTGATGAATTTTTAGGTTTTATCTGCGGAATCATTTCCCAGGATCACGATTTGCAGCAGATGTACTTTGACAGCTTTTTAAAGATTGCCTGTTTAGAGAACGGAGATATTGCTCCGGTAGTAGCAAAGTTGGAAAAAATTGGAGAAGCTTTCGGAATTGATTTCATTTTGAGTGTTTCCCTTGATGAAGCGGAGTTGTCCGATGAGTTGAAATCAAAAGTTATCGTATCTCTTTAGTATAGCGATAGAGCGTGCACGCAACGCAAGCAAAGGCCTCGGATACAGCCGGGGTCTTTCTTATGATGGCAGGAGGTTTATGTATTGGCAGACCAGAATTCCAATAAGATAACCAAATACAGAAAACCGTTGAATCTCAATATCGGAATGATTATTTTTGCGGTAATATTTGTTTATATCATTATCTGTGTCTTTATGTATTTCACTTCAAGGCATATCATATGGTATGAAGTAACGGCAGGTTCTTTATCCACGAACAATATCTATAAGGCTGTAGCTCTCAGGGATGAGATAATAATCGAAGCGACAGATGCCGGGTATGCAAACTATTTTGCGCGGGAAGGAGCAAAAGTAGCTGTTGGGGATCTGGTTTATGCAGTTGACGAAACCGGCAAGCTGGCGGATTATATCGCGGCGGATTCCACTGGGGAAAATACTTTATCCGATACGGATCTGAATGAATTAAAAACAGAGATCGTTGGTTTTGCAAACAGTTTTGACAGCCGTAACTTTACCAGTGTATACGATTTCAAATATGATATGGAAGGAATGGTATTGAAACTTTCTAATTACAGTATACTGGAAAACATTGATTCCATTCAGTCATCGGAACTTTCGGGCCTGGTAAAACAGTGTACTGCGCCAAGGTCAGGAATCGTCATTTATTCCATGGACGGTTATGAGGAACTGACTTTAGAGGATATGACAGCGGAGCTGATGAATCCGAAGGATTACGAGAAAGAGCAGTTTCTTGGCAATGCACTGATCGGCCTTGGAAGTCCTGTTTATAAATTGTCTACCAGCGAAGACTGGTCATTAGTCATTCAGGTGGATGAAGAAAGAGAAGCGGAATTGCTGGAAGCAGAGTATGTGAAGGTACGTTTTTTGAAAAATCAGGAAACTTCCTGGGGACAGGTGGAATCCTTTACCAATGCGGACGGGGATATTTTTGTAAAACTGACCTTTACCAATTCCATGATCACGTTCTGCAATGACCGTTTTGTAGATATCGAACTGATTCTGGAAGATGAAACCGGACTTAAGATTCCTAATTCATCCGTGGTAGAAAAGGAATTCTTTATTATTCCAAAAGATTATGTAACGAAAGGGGGAAACAGCGGCAGTTATGGTGTCTTACGCGAAACCTATCTGGAAGACGGCACGGCTACAACGGAGTTTGTGGAAACTACCATATATAATGAGACCGAAGAAGAATATTATCTTGATGATGCCACGCTCCGGATCGGAGACTATCTCGTAAAACCGGATTCCGTAGATAAATACGCAGTCAGCAAGCGGGACAGTTTAATAGGAGTTTATAATATCAATAAGGGCTATGCCGATTTTAAGCAGGTCAATATTCTATATAACAATGACGAATATTCCATTGTCCAGTCCAATACGGCATACGGACTGAACGTGTATGACTATATTGTACTGGATGCCTCTACAGTCAGTGAGGATGAATTGATTCACAGGTAATTTCGGAAAGGTATGGGAAAAAATTTATGATAAAAGACAGAAACAGCCAAATCGGTCAGAATATTCATGAGATAGAGGAAAATATCCAAAGAGCCTGTAAAAATTCCGGGCGGAAGACAGAAGACGTAACTTTGATCGCAGTCAGCAAAACAAAACCTGTTTCCATGCTGCAGGAAGCCTATGACTGCGGATGCAGGCATTTTGGCGAAAATAAAGTGCAGGAACTGGTGGACAAATACGAACAGCTCCCAAAAGATATCAAGTGGCATATGATCGGACATCTTCAAAGGAATAAAGTAAAGTATATCATTGACAAGGTTTACCTGATTCATAGTGTGGATTCCCTGCGGCTGGCGGAGGAAATCAGCAAAGAAGCGCAGAAGAAAAACGTGACCGCACATATACTGGTGGAGGTCAATATTGCTGCGGAAGAAACCAAATTCGGTACGACACGGGAAGAGACTTTTAAATTGGTAAAAGAAATTGCCCATTTACCGTCGATTCGGGTCGAGGGACTGATGACAATTGCGCCTTATGTGGAAAATCCCGAAAAAAACAGACAATACTTTACAGACTTGTACCAATTATCTGTTGACATAAACCGCGAAAACATTGATAATATTAGCATGAGCGTTTTGTCGATGGGTATGACAGGTGATTATAACGTGGCAGTAGAAGAGGGCGCCACTTATGTACGTGTTGGAACCGGAATATTCGGGGAAAGGCATTATAATGCGGTTTAACCGCCATGTATTAAGGAGACAGTTGAAATAATGGGTGTAATGGATAAATTTTTGAATTATATGAAACTGAATGACGACGATGATTATTATGACGATGACTATTATGATGAACCGGATGAAGTACCGAAACAGCCCCAGCCAAAAAAACAGCCTGTCCTGAAAGAAGAACCCATGCAGGCGGAAGAAGCAGTAAAGAAGACAAATCCGAAGATTACACCTATGACAAGACAGCCCAGAAAACTGACAGGGGCCGGAATGGAAGTGTGTGTAATTAAACCAACTTCCGTAGAAGACGGCAGGGAGATTACGGAAACGCTTCTCGCAAACCGGACCGTCGTGTTGAATCTGGAAGGCTTGGATGTAGATGTTGCCCAGAGAATCATTGATTTTACATCGGGTTCCTGTTTTGCGATCAGTGGGAATCTGCAGAAGATATCTCACTATATATTTATTATTACACCGGCCAGTGTAGATATCTCCGGTGATTTTCAGGAACTGATCTCAGGCGCATTTGACGTACCGATCAATAAGTAGAGTTTCTTTATACTTATGACAGAATGATAGAAACTTCCCGCAATGGGAAGTTTTTAAGTGTATGGAACTTATGAGAAGGAGGAAATTTCCGATGGCACAGAGATTAACCATCAACTATAACAAGAAACCCTGTTATGATATTGTTTTTTCCAAGAGTTTCGACGGGCTTGGAGAGGAATTGGATGAGCTGGAACTGTCAGACCGTAAAATCTGCGTGTTCACAGACTCTGACGTGGAACCTTTATATGCACGGGAAATCCTGGACTGCATTCAGGAAAAATGTAAAAAAGCAGTAGTATTCTGCTTTCCGGCGGGAGAAGGCAATAAAACGCTGGATACCGTAAAGGATGCCTATACGTTTCTGATCCGGGAAGGATTTGACAGAAAGGATGTACTCATTGCCTTGGGCGGCGGTGTAGTAGGGGATCTGACCGGTTATACGGCCGCAACCTATCTTCGGGGAATTGACTTCATCCAGATTCCGACCACACTTTTAGCACAGGCGGACAGCAGCATCGGCGGAAAGACCGGTGTGGATTTTGACGGATACAAAAATATGGTAGGGGCTTTTTATATGCCCAGGCTGGTATATATGAATGTGTCCGTATTGAAAACACTGGAAGAAAGACAGTTCTTTTCCGGGTTTGCAGAGATTATGAAACACGGATTAATAAGGGATCACCTGTTTTATGAGTGGCTGCTGGACCATATGTATGAGATATGTGAACGCAATCCGGACGTATTGGAAGAAATGGTGATGAAAAGCAGTACGATAAAGAAAATGGTAGTGGAAAAAGACCCTACGGAGAAAGGGGACCGTGCACTTTTAAATTTCGGTCATACCATTGGCCATGCCATTGAAAAGGCAAAAAATTTTGAACTGTACCATGGAGAATGCGTGGCACTTGGCTGTGTTGCCGCAGCATATATTTCCTGGAAACATGAATTACTCAGCATGGAAGAATATTACGAGATACGGGATATGTTTGTGCCATTTAACCTTCCGATTTCTGTCGATGATATCGAGCCGGAAGAAATTCTGCACCTGACAAAATCGGATAAGAAAATGGATGCCGGAAGAATCCGGTTTGTGTTGTTGAAAAAAGTAGGAAAAGCCGTTCTTGACATGACGGTTACGGACGAGGATATTTTAAATGCTGTCCGGGAAATTTATTTCAGTGATGATGATAAGGCAGAATAGAAAGTTAAATACTGCAATTGTATTTAGAAGCATGGATTTTCAGGCAGAGGGAGAACAATGGCTTCAAAAACGGAACAAAACAGGATTTATTGTTTTCAGATAACGGAAGAAACAGAAGATGAGCGAATTGATAAATTTCTGAGCGGATGCATCGGTTCCTTGTCCCGCTCCTATATTCAAAAACTGTTAAAAGAAGGACTGGTTCAAGTGAATGGCAGTCCTGTGAAAGCCAATTACCGTGTGAAATGTGACGATGAAGTGCGGTTTGAATTGCCGCCTGCATCGGAACCCGATATTCTGCCGGAAAAAATCCCTTTGGATATTCTGTTTGAAGATGAAGATGTATTGGTGGTAAATAAGCCGAAAGGAATGGTTGTTCATCCGGCAGCGGGACATTATACGGGTACTCTCGTAAATGCAGTAATGGAACATTGTAAGGGCAATCTATCCGGTATTAACGGAATTCTGAGGCCGGGTATCGTGCACCGCATTGACAGGGACACCACCGGATCGGTCATTATCTGTAAGAACGATTATTCCCATAACCGGATCGCAGCCCAGCTAAAAGAACATTCTGTGGTAAGACGGTATCATGCAATATGTTACGGAGTGCTTTCAGAGGATGAAAAAACCATATCAGCTCCAATCGGAAGACATCCGACGGACCGGAAAAGAATGGCTGTCAATGAAAAAAACGGAAAAACCGCGGTAACGCATATTAAAGTATTGTATCGGTTTCCAAACTATACTTATATTGAATGCCGGCTGGAAACCGGACGTACCCATCAGATACGGGTTCATATGGCGAGTATTGGTCATCCGCTCTTGGGTGACGAAGTGTATGCTGCAGGCAGAAAGAGTCCCTATAAACTGGAAGGACAATGCCTTCATGCCAAGATACTCGGTTTCGAACATCCGCGAACCGGAACATATATAGAAACGGATGCGCCCTTGCCTGAATATTTCCAGCATCTGCTTCGTATATTATAAATTATGTTCTGCCATTTGATCCATGAACGGATTCGATTCATGGATTAACTTATGATTGCTATTTTTTAGTGTTTTCTATATAATATAATTACAGATTATGACTTTAGCGCAGACAGGAGGAATTTTAAAATGAATACGATCATTACAATAGGACGTCAGTTTGGTTCGGCCGGACGGGAAATCGGAGAAAAAGTAGCGGAATATTTCAATATTACATGTTATGACAAGGAACTGCTTACAAGAGCTGCAAAAGAAAGCGGTTTTTGTGAGGAAATGATTCAAAATCATGATGAAAGACCGACCAATTCTTTCCTCTATAATCTTGTTATGGATACTTATTCCTTTGGATATAATGCCTCTTCCTTTGTAGATATGCCGATCAGTCACAAGGTATTTTTAGCACAGTTTGATACCATCAAAAAAATTGCGGATGAAGGTCCCTGCGTCATTGTAGGTCGTTGTGCGGATTACGCTTTAAGCGAATATAAAAATTGTGTTCATCTGTTCATCTATGGTAACGAGGATGCAAAAATAAGGCGTATTATGGAAAGATACAGCCTTACGGAATCCAAAGCAAAGGAAATGATCAATAAGAAGGATAAACAGCGTCAAAGCTACTATAACTATTATTCTTCTAAAAAATGGGGACGTGCAGACAGCTATGATTTGTGCATTAACAGCAGTGTTCTTGGCGTAGAAGGAACTGTTCGGCTGATCATCCAGTTTGTAGAAGACTTTGAAAGTAAAAAATAATTTTAGGAGCCACAGATATATTGTAATATTAAGCCACATCAAACTATTCGCAAAAGACAAGTTTAACGAATAGTTGCTCGGAGCCAGATATTAAGTTTGCTTTTGAAAAACTAATACCTGGCTCTAAGTAATCCGTTAAAATTAGGATATATATTATTTTATTTTTCCCTATAATCTTCAGAACTGTTATATTTTGTAATATAATTGGTAGTTGAAGTTAAAGCATCCCTATGTCTTTGCATTTCTTTCCGGCGTTCCGTATAGTTGTTCCGAAATTCTGCAACAGCACTATGTTCTTTTTCTTTGCGCATTTTTTTATAACGTGGATATACACCCAAAAATATTATTAAAAATATTATGATCGTACAAATGATTAAAGTTTTCATATTTATTTTAATCCCTTTTTTATAATTCATCCGAATCCAGCCATATGGTAAAAGGACCATCATTTATTAATGATACTTCCATATCGGCCCCAAACTCCCCATGCTGGGTATTAGGAATGATCTTTTTACATTCCTTTAAGATATATTCATATAAAGCGCTGGCCATATCCGGAGCACCTGCATGAATAAACGATGGCCGGTTTCCCTTACGGCAATCAGCATACAATGTAAATTGTGAAATAATTAACAAATCGCCGGACACTGTATGCAGGTCCAAATTAGTTTTTCCGTTTTCATCTTCAAAAATTCTTAGTCCTAATAATTTCTTTATCATTTTATCCGCAATTTCTTCCGTATCTTCTGCAGATATTCCAACAAAGACCAAAAATCCACGCTCTATTTTACCGATGGTCTGTTTTTTCACCTGGACATCGGCATGTGTCACACGCTGTATCATAAAACGCATACTACTCTTCTTCCTTTCCGTTTTCCTCTTCTATTTCTCCTGAATTTTCCATAGAATTGTCCGTATTCTTTCTTCCAAACATATGTCTGATCATGCTCTTTCTTACAGAAACGCTGGAAGGGCTGCTCTGTTCCGCAATTTTTTGCGGAAGATACGGGTGGAATTCCGTTCCTTCAATGGAACCTACATCCAAATATTCAGCAGTTTCAGTAGGCAGATTCTTTTTGGCAAGCAACGTATTGATGACTGCCCTGACTGCGGCATAAAAAACCGCGAATACCGGTACGCCCGCTACCATTCCAAGAATACCGAACATACCACCGAACAGGGTGATGGAAAAAATAACCCAAAAACCGGATAAACCAGTGGAATCACCTAAAATTTTCGGCCCAAGGATATTGCCGTCAAATTGCTGTAAGATCAGAATAAATATAATAAAATACAGGCACTGTAACGGATTTACCATTAAAATGAGCAATGCACTGGGGATAGCGCCTAAATACGGGCCAAAAAACGGAATGATATTGGTTATGCCTACGATAACGCTGACAAGTATTGCATATGGTGTTCCCATAATACTCGTTCCGGCAAAACAGATAATACCGATAATGATGGAATCGATAATTTTGCCGACAATAAAACCAACAAATGTCTTGTGAGTGAATCGTACATCCGATATGACTGCATTTGCCGTATCTGTCTCAAAGATTGCATAGACCATTTTCTTCGCCTGCCCTGCAAAGAGTTCTTTGCTTCCCAAAATATAAATGGAGATAATGAAGCCGATGATCAAATTCCATAAAGTTTTCAGAAAGCTTATTAAACTTAAGGAAACATTACGGATGAACTCATTCATTCTCGGAAGAACACTCAAATTCAGGAAATTGTTCAGTTCAACCGAATATTTATCCAAAAGTTCCATGACAATTGATTCAATATCCGGATTATTCGCCAACAGATTGGTAATCCATACCGTCAGGTTATTAATATAAATGGGGAACTGTAATATGATGCTTTGTATGCTTCTCACCAATTGCGGAATAACTGTTGCAAAAAAAGAATACAATGCCATTGTTACGACAATCAGTGTCAGTAAAATGGATACCGCACGTATTTTTTTCTTATTTTTCTTTTCTACCGTATTCACATTACATTTCCAGCAGAGCGGAATAACTACTCTCTTCTCTATCCCGTTTAAAAGCGGTGTAAGTACATATGCCATAAGCAGCCCATCCAAAATGGGCATCGTGATTCCAACAAAAGCGCTTAAGCCGGCGGAAATATTTGCGCGGTGAAATAAGAGATAGTAAAAAAAGATGCTTGCCGCAATGACAAGAAATGCGGTAACCCCCCATCGGATATATTTCTTATCAATATGGAATTTCATATCTGCTACTCCTTTATCGTAATAGTTGAAAAAAAATATATATTTATTATAATATTGTACCACATTATCTGCAATAGAGATACACAAAATCTTTCTCCTGTCCAAAGGTTCCCACATAAATATGATTCCTGATATTGTATTTAAAGTTGCTTTCCTTTATAATTAAAAACTGAGAGCAGGCAATGTTCAAACTACTAAATTCTCAGAATATATCGGATTTTGAATCAGTTTCCGAAGGAGGTATCATGAAGCTGCAGCAGGTACTAAGCTATGTAAGGAAAGCGGTTGACGATTATCATATGATTGAAGAAAACGATCGGATTGCTATTGGTATTTCCGGTGGAAAGGATAGTCTTACCCTTCTTTATGCATTACACGGCTTAAAACGTTTTTATCCGAAACCTTTCCAAATTCATGCAGTCACTGTTGATTTGGGCTTCCAGAATCTGAATCTGGACAAAATAACAGCTCTTTGCAGTTCATTAGAAGTAGAATATACAATTGTACATACAGACATTGCAAAAATCATCTTTGAAGACAGAAAAGAATCCAATCCCTGCTCCTTATGCGCCAAGATGCGGAAAGGCGCTTTGAATGATGCCATTAAACAGGCTGGCTGTAATAAAGTAGCATATGCCCATCATAAGGACGATGTAGTGGAAACCATGCTGATGTCCCTGATTTTCGAGGGCAGGTTCCATACCTTTGCTCCTGTGACCTATCTGGACCGTACGGAGCTTACTGTCATCCGGCCTCTCTTATACATGAATGAAGCCGATGTGATTGGTTTTGTAAATAAATACGATATACCCGTTGTAAAAAGTCCCTGTCCCGCGGACGGCTATACAAAAAGAGAATATACCAAAAATCTGCTGCGTCAGTTAAATCTTGAAAACCCCGGTGTGAAGGAACGCATGTTTACCGCGATCAGGACAGGAAATATGAAAGGATGGCCTGTATTATAATGGAAAGTAAGAAAAATTATCATGATGAACAGAATAAGCTAAATACCCTCCGTATGAGAAATGTACTGGAAGAACTGCCCTCTTTCTGCAGACAGTTTTTTCGTGGAATTGAAAACAACACATCTCCCCGGACTCGACTGGCTTATGCTTATGACTTGAGGGTATTTTTTGAATACATGCACAATAATAACAGCTATTGCAAAAAAATGGAAATAAAAGATTTTCCCTTAACTATCCTGGATCAGATTACAAGAGCAGATATTGAGGAATATATGGAATATATCAGTTATTATCAGAAGGATGACAGGGAGATAACCAATGAGGAAAGGGGAAAATCACGTAAGCTTGCTTCACTCAGGAGTTTTTATAACTATTTTTATCAGTCCGAATTGATAGAAAAAAATCCTGCGGCCCTGATTCCCATGCCCAAACTCCATCAGAAAGAAATTGTCCGGCTGGATGCCGATGAAGTTTCAATTTTACTCGAACAGGTAGAGGACGGGGCAAAGCTGACCAAATCCCAGCAAAAATATCATGAGAAAACAAAGGTACGTGATGTTGCACTTCTGACACTGCTTCTTGGAACCGGTATCCGTGTGTCCGAATGTGTGGGACTGGATATGGAAGACGTAGATTTTAAAAACAACGGTATTAAAATTCGCCGGAAAGGCGGATATGAAACTGCCGTATATTTCGGTGATGAAGTGGAGCAGGCCCTGTTGGATTATCTGGAGCAGAGAAAACACATAATACCCTTATCAGGCCATGAACATGCACTCTTTCTTTCTATTCAAAACCGGCGTATCACTGTGCGCGCCGTGGAAAACCTGGTGAAGAAATACGCCTCTAATGTAACTTCGCTGAAAAAAATAACTCCTCATAAGCTTCGAAGTACATATGGTACTTCACTCTATCGTGAAACGGGAGACATCTATCTGGTAGCTGATGTACTGGGACACAAAGATGTCAATACCACAAAAAAACACTATGCTGCCCTGGAAGATGAAAGACGTCGAAAAGCGGCTAATGCAGTTAAATTGCGGGAACCCTGAGTCCCACAGGCAGAAAGCCGCTCCTGTTAACCGTCTATGGAACTCTGATCCTGAAATTCGTTTGAATAATAAGGAACGACCAAATAATTCCCTGTTGTGATGTGGTCACTGCTAAGACCGTTCATCTTCTTGATTTCCGCTACCAAAGCTTTTGTATCCATGTCAGGTGCTTTGTGTTCCATGGCAATAGACCATAATGTATCACCGTTTTCAATCAATATACTTTTATAATATTTGAACATAACTTCCTTATCATCTGTTTCTGCATTGGATAAAAAACTGCCTGCCGTAAAGGACAGAACAAAAATCAGGCAGGAAGTAAATAGGGTCAAAAGAATGTTTTTCCTACGTTCACGCTGCCTTCGTATTTTGTTATTCCAAATTCTTGCTTCGCTTTTGTTCATGATTTTTCCCTTTCTTATTCCGGTTCCGCTCCCCGCCTGCCAGTTCAGATAAGCAGAATAGATTTGCCTGCTTCGCATTCCATAATTCTTAACAGTTCCTTAGTCTCCGGGCAGGAAACTATTTTTATATCCGAACAAACGTTGTGAACATTTGTTCTTTATGGTTGAATTATATCGAACAAATATTCTGTTGTCAAGTATAATCGTCAAAAAATCGAACAAATTTTTGGAATATATGTTTGTTATTTATCTTTTTATGTGTTATACTGTTTATACGGCAAATTTTAAAATCAGGGAGGAATATCATATGGGATATGGAAAAATTACGAATAAACAAAAAGAAATACTGGAATATATTAAAGAATGCATACTTGCTAAAGGCTATCCGCCTGCGGTTCGTGAAATATGTGAAGCAGTACATTTAAAGTCTACTTCTTCCGTTCATTCCCATTTGGAGACTTTGGAAAAAAACGGTTATATTCGCCGGGACCCTACCAAACCCCGCGCAATTGAAATCTGCGATGAAAGCTTTCAGACCGTACGGACCGAGATGGTCAGCCTTCCCGTAGTCGGACGCGTGGCTGCCGGTCAGCCCATTCTTGCTGAGGAAAACATAGAAAGTTATTTTCCGATTCCTGCAGAATTCGTACCGTCAGGAGAATCATTTGCTTTGAAAGTAAAGGGAGATTCTATGATTAATGCCGGAATTTACAGCGGTGATCAGATTTTTGTCAATTGCTGTAATACGGCTTCCAATGGAGATATTGTTGTTGCATTGGTTGATGATTCTGCAACGGTAAAGACTTTTTATAAAGAAGACGGGCATATTCGTTTACAGCCGGAAAATGACACTATGGAGCCTATAATTGTAGATGACTGTCAGATTCTTGGTAAAGTATTCGGCATTTTCCGCTTATGTCAATAACATGAAAATGAAACATGCTGTCACTTATGAATTATCATATGCGGCAGCATGTTTCATTTTCTCTGACAGCGAACCAGGCCAGGCAGACTCAAAAGATGCGGAACATCCCTGCACACATGGTGACTGCCCGATTCCGATTCATTCAGTAGTAAAACGGACTTTCATATAAGCTTTAATTTCTTCTACACATCTTTCGAAGCCCAGTTTGGAGCTGTCCAAACACAGATCATAATTTCTGGCGTCGGTCCATTCCCGCCCGGTATGATATTTATAATACTCGGCTCTCCGCCTGTCCGTTCTGACAATATAGCGTTCCAGTTCACGGGAAGACATACTTACTTTTTTCGCGGCCTGTTCCATGCAGTAATCCTTCGGGGCATGTATGAATACGCTGAGCACATTGTCATAATCCTTCAGTACATAATCGGCACAGCGTCCCACGATCACGCAGGACTCCTCTTCCGCTAACTGTTTGATGACTTTTGCCTGATAATTGAACAGGTTATCGTCGGATACAAAATCTTCGCTGTCGGGCGGAATCAGCTGTCCGGTGTAAACATTCTTAACGATCTTCAGCAAACGGGTAAACTTCACCTTTTCATCCGCATTGACAAAGAGACGCTCATTGATACCGCTTTCTTCTGAAGCCAGTTTCAGAAGTTCCTTATCATAATAATGTACCTGAATATCATTTGCCAGCATTTGGCCTATGGTACGCCCTCCGCTGCCATATTGTCTTGCGATCGTTATGACTACCTTATTCATACACTTATAACCTCCATCATCGATATTGCTCCTTTTTGTACGGAACGCCCACTGCCATTTATGCAGCAATCCTTCTCAGAGCCCTGAATCCTGTTACAGTACACTTCAGACTTCACCAAGATAAGCTTTTTTAATGGAATCGTCATTCAAAAGGTCTTCTGCCCTGCCCTCCAGCACGATCCTGCCTGTTTCCAGCACATAAGCCCTGTCGGCGATGGAAAGCGCCTTTTTGGCATTCTGCTCGACCAACAGTACCGTGGTTCCTCCGGAACTTACTTCTTTTATAATATCAAAAATTTCATTTACAAAAATCGGCGACAGACCCATGGAAGGTTCATCCATCAAAATAATCTTCGGATGAGACATCAATGCCCTGCCCATGGCAAGCATCTGCTGTTCCCCGCCGCTCAGAGTTCCGGCCATCTGATTCTGCCGTTCTTCCAAACGGGGAAATCTTTTATATACCTGTTTTAATGTTTCTTCAATCTCATTTTTATCCTTTCGCGTATAAGCGCCCATACGCAGATTCTGAAGTACGGAGAGCTGGGCAAATACGCGTCTTCCCTCCGGAACATGCGCCATTCCTTTGGATACGATTTTGTATCCGGGAATTTTGGTGATATCCTGTCCCTCAAAGGTAATGCTTCCAGACTTGGCGGACAACAGCCCTGTGATCGTATGAAGTGTCGTGGTTTTCCCGGCACCATTGGCGCCTATCAAAGCAATTACCTCACCTTCATTGACATCGAAGGAAATACCTTTAATTGCCTGAATTACACCATAATATACTTCCAAATCCCTGATTTCGAGCATAGCCATTTCCCATTTCCTCCTATTCACCTAAATATGCTGTAATTACCTGAGGATCATTGAGCACATCACTTGTCTTGCCCTGTGTCAGGATACGTCCGAAATTCAAGACCGTAAGTTCTTCGCAGATACCGGAAACCAGTTTCATATCATGTTCAATCAGCAAAATCGTCATATCGAATTCTTCTCTCACAAAACGTATGGTATCCATCAATTCGCCGGTTTCATTCGGATTCATCCCTGCAGCCGGCTCATCCAAAAGCAAAAGTTTCGGTTCGGTGGCAAGTGCACGGGCAATCTCCAGCTTACGCTGTTTTCCATAGGGCAGATTTGCAGCCAGATAATCCGCTTCTCCATCCAGATCAAATACTTTTAAAAGCTCCAAAGCCCTTTCATTCATTTCCCTTTCTACCCTGTAATACTTCGGCAGACGGAAAATTCCTTCTAAAGTGCTGTAAGTATGATGATTGTGAAGTCCCACCTTCACATTATCAAGTACCGTCAGATCCTTGAACAAACGGATATTTTGAAAAGTACGGGCAATTCCGGCTTTGTTGATCTCTATCGTCTTTAAACCGGTAATATCTTTATCTTCCAGTTTTACAATACCTTCGTCCGGTTTATATACGCCGGTCAAGAGATTAAAGACCGTTGTTTTTCCTGCTCCGTTAGGTCCTATCAGTCCGTAAAGCTGTCCTTTTTTAATGGAAAGATGAAAATCATCCACAGCTCTGAGGCCGCCGAAGGAAATGGTTAAATTTTTTACGTCCAGCAATGCCATTTTATTTAACCCCCTTTTTGAATTTCAATCCGGAAAAATATTTTTCCCTGACGCGTTCTTTCCACTCAATTGCTTTCGGGCTCCAATTTAAAAGCATCATGGCGATCAGCACGATCGCATAAATCAGCATACGGTAATCACTCAGCCCCCGAAGCAGTTCCGGCAGCAACGTAAGGACAACCGCGGAAATAATGGAACCACGGATATTGCCGATACCTCCCAGCACCACATATACAAGAATCATAATGGACATATTATATCCGAAGTTCTTCGGAAGGGCGGTCAGCGTAGACAGGTTATGCGCATACAGCACGCCTGCTACTCCTGCAATGGCGGCCGAAATGGAAAAAGCCATCAGTTTGTACTTCGTAATATGGATTCCCACCGATTCTGCCGCAATACGGTTATCCCGTATGGACATGATCGCACGTCCGTCTCTGGAATGGATGAGATTCAGGATGATCGCCAAAGAAATGAGAATTAATATGATCCCCACGGTGAAACTGGCATCATGCGGAGTCCCCGTAATTCCCTGCGCTCCGTTGATGATGACTTCCCCGTCTTCTTCCAGATGCAGGGAAATGGAGTCTTTCATGGAAAAATGAAACCCGTTCTTATCTCTTCCGATATAAAGTACATTTACAAGATTCTTAATAATTTCCCCGAACGCCAGTGTTACGATGGCAAGATAATCTCCTTTCAGGCGAAGAACCGGAATACCGATCAGGATACCGAAAATGCCTGCGACAACGGCCCCGATCATCAGGGCAAGAAGGAACCGGATTCCGTCCGGCATGGCGCCCTGCATACACTTTGAAAAGAACGCGCCTGAAAATGCGCCTACACACATAAAACCTGCATGACCCAGACTCAATTCCCCCAAAATACCTACCGTCAGATTCAAAGAAACGGCAAGCATGACATAAATGCAAAGGGGCACCAAAAGCCCTTCCATCAAACTGGACATATGACCGCCTGCCAGTAATATCTGTACGATTAAATATATCGCGATCACAAGCAGATATGTGATAAAATTACTTTTTGTAGTCTTATTTAATTGAAATTTAGAATTCTTTTTATTCATAGCAGCACCTTACACCTTCTCCTGAATGTTTTTCCCTAAAATACCGGTAGGCTTGACAAGAAGAACGATGATCAGAACCGCGAAAACAATGGCATCCGCCATCTGCGAGGAAATATATGCCTTTCCCAAAATCTCAATGATTCCTAAAAGAATCCCTCCTATCATAGCTCCGGGTATCGAACCGATTCCCCCGAACACCGCAGCGACAAACGCTTTTATTCCGGGCATGGCGCCTGTATAAGGGGTCAGGGACGGATATGCGGAACAGAGCAGGACGCCCGCCACGGCAGCCAGCGCCGAGCCGATCGCAAAGGTGAGGGCTATGGTACCGTTCACATTGATACCCATAAGCTGCGCCGCGCCTTTATCTTCCGAAACCGCAAGCATAGCCTGTCCGGCTTTCGTTTTATGAACGAACAGGGTTAGGAAAATCATAATGATGATCCCCGAAATAATGGTCACAATTGTTTCTCCGGATATGATCAGCTGCCCTTCCGCCAGTTTCAAAGGCGGTACCGAAACCACAGAAGTAAAGGATTTTGTGTTCGCACCGAATATAAGCAGCGCCGCATTTTGGAGAAGATAGCTTACACCGATTGCCGTGATCAACACTGCCAGGGGCGAGGCCGCGTTGCGCAGGGGTTTATATGCGACCCGCTCTATGATCATGCCGAGGGCCGTACATATGACAATGGCGATCGCAATCCCTAAAATCGGAGGAAGGCCATAGGTACTGACAATCGTGAAAACGACAAAACCGCCTACCATGATCACATCTCCATGGGCAAAGTTAAGCATCTTGGCAATCCCATATACCATCGTATATCCTAACGCTATAATCGCATATACACTTCCTAAACTGATGCCGTTGATTAAATAAGAAATAAAGCTCATAAGAAACACCTCTTCGTTATTGATACATTACGAGATTAAATTATACCATTAATTGCTTGTGGAATCAAGAAAATATAACGGTGCGGCATGGAAATCGATTTTCTGTTTCTGTCTGTTGCCCTGCCGCCGTGAACGGTCTTATTATATGAACAGCGGGTGCAGAAAACAACTTTCCTGCACCCGCCGTTAGCTGCATTTAGATTTATGAACCTGAAAGGATCACATGGCTGTATAAGCGCCGTCTGTAATCTTTACTGCTTTGGGATCTTTGTTCGGTTCGCCGGAAGCATCCCATGTCATGCCTACGCCGGTAAGGCCGTCCAAAGAAATCTGAGGCATAGCCGCTTTCATGGCCTCACACATGGAAGACATATCCATATCCGGTGTAATTCCTGCTTTTTCGCCGGCTGCCTTGATCGCATAAACTGCATCATAAGCATCTGCAGCGAACTGGTTCGGCGTATCGCCGAATTTTTCTTTATATGCTGATACAAAGTTCTGTGTCAGTTCATCCTGTGCATCTGCTGCAAAAGGAGTTAAAAGCATAACGCCTTCTGCCAGGGAAGTATCAAAATTCTCTACATTAAGGATACCGTCCAAACCATCACAGCCGAAAAAGATAGGCGCATAGCCCAGTGTAGAGGACTGTGAAAGGATCAGGGAAGCCTCCGTGTAGTAAATCGGTAAGAATACCAGTTCTGCGCCTGCATCCTTTGCTTTCTGAAGCTGAACGGAGAAATCGGTTTTGCTGTCAGCAGTAAAAGCTTCGGCGGAAACGATCTCAAACGGCTGGTTTGCTGCTTCTGCCACGAATTTCTCATAAATTCCGGAAGAATAAATATCGGAACTGTCATAGATTACCGCAACGCTGGAAGCAATCGCATTTTCACCGATATATTTTGCGGAAGCCATTCCCTGGTTAGGGTCAGAGAAACATACACGGAAGGAATTGTCATATTTTACACAATCCACGGAAGAACCGGAGGGAGTCAGCTGGAACATATTGTCCTCTGCCGTTTTCTCCGAAACCGCTACACTGCATCCGCTGGTAACGGCACCCACAAGCATCTGCATTCCCCAGTCTTTTAATGTATTGTATGCATTTACGGATTTCTCTGCATCGCATTCATCGTCTTCAAACTTGAACTCGATCTGCACGCCGTTGATACCGCCTGCCGCATTGATTTCGTCTACCGCAAGCTGTGCCGCATTCTGAACGGCAATTCCGTATACAGCCGCACTTCCGGTGGTAGGGCCGACACCTCCTATTTTAATAGTGGTTCCGCCATTATTTCCTGCCGCTGCGGTTTCGCCGCCGGCTGCCGTATTATCCGCTGCGTTGTCTGCCGCCGCCGTATTGTCTGCGGAGGAACTTCCGCTGTCGCCAGAGTTTCCACAGCCTGCAAACAAGGTCGCAACCATCGCCGAAGCCATAACGGCACTGATGATTTTCCTGTACTTTTTCATAATATCTCCTCCATAAATTATTTTTGGATAATATTACTCTGAAAAAAAGTCTTTGTCAATGTCATTTTATATTTTTGTAAGAAATAGCAATATTCGCGGATAAATTTCTTTTTTTATGGGCAAAATAACATCGATATATGAGTAAATATCAGAAAGATTAAGAATGGAGGTTTTGGAAATGAATAATAAAGCATTGGATTATACAGCTCTTACACTGGCCATCATCGGCGCGGTAAACTGGGGGCTCATCGGTTTCTTCAGCTTTGACCTTGTTGCCTTTATCTTCGGTAATCTGACGTGGATATCCAGAATCATATATGCAATCGTGGGCGTCTGCGGTATATACCTCATCACCTTTTATATGTATCCGGGACGTTCCGCCGAAGAATCATGAACCAATGAATGAAAAACGGCGCTGCTTAAGAAGCGGCGCCGCTTTTTACAATCACATTCATCCAGACTCCCTTTTTCAAGAGGATATACCCGATGATACACTTTACAAGGTCGATTAACTGGCAGGCCAGAAATAGCGGGACGATATGCAGTCCTGTATAACGGGACAGCACAAATGCCAAAGGAATATTGACCAGCCATGCATAGACGCTGTCAAAGAAAAAGGTAACCAGTGTTTTCCCGCCGCAGCGCAGTGTAAAATAAGCAACATTTACAAAGGCATACATCGGCATACAGACCGAACATATGATAATGAATTGTGCTGCCAGCTGCCGGATTTCTTCCGCTGTATTGTAAAGCATCGGAAATAGAGAAGAACATAATGCCATCATAATGCCGATCACCATGCATCCGGCCGTAGAAAAAAAGATCAGTTTCCGGTCGGTATCCTCTGCTTCCTCCAGTTTGCCGGCTCCCAAAAGCTGTCCGACGATGATCCCCACCGCATTACCCAAAGCAATAAAAACCACATTGAAAACATTGGATATGGTAGAGGAAATGTTAAGGGCCGCAATCACATCCAGACCGCGGACGGAATAACACTGCATTAGAACTGCCTGTCCGGAAGACCACAATGCCTCGTTCAGCATCAGGGGGAATCCGGTAGCGATGATCTTGACGACCAGGCTGCCCGGAATCCGGAAATTCTGATAAGCTCCTTCTATGAACGGATGCGCTTCCTTATGTTTATGGGACCAGCCGGCCACGATGATCAACTCCACAAAACGGGAAAATGTAGTCGCAATGGCAGCTCCTTCCACACCCAGGGCAGGAGCACCGAATTTTCCAAAAATTAAAAGATAATTTAATGCCAGATTGACCAAAACTGCCGCAATACCGGCTTTCATGGGCAGCACGGTCTCCCCGGTCTCACGCAGCGTACCCGAATACGCCTGGATCAGGGCGAAGGGAACAAGCTCTATCAGCATGATGCGCAGATAGCGGCGTGCATATTCCAGGGTAGCTGCCAATGTGTCTGCCCTGCCTGTATCATGCAGATAAAAAGAAATCAGCTGCTCTCCGTAAAATGCAAATATGAGCAGGCCGGCTCCCGTTATCGCCAGGCAGATCAGCAGTTTTAACCGGAACGTGCTGCGCACTCCTTTGTGATCCCCGCAGCCATGATACTGTGCGGTAAAAATGCCAGCCCCCGATACGCCCCCGAAAATACAGATATTAAATACGAACATCAGCTGGTTGACGATAGCAACGCCGGACATCTGTTCCGTCCCGATCTGCCCTACCATGATGTTGTCCAATAAACTGACAAAATTCGTAATGCCGTTCTGTATCATGATCGGAACCGCAACAGCCAGCACCATCCGGTAAAATTTCCTGTCTCCTATATATTTTTTCATATCATCCTCAGCTTATCTCTTCTACTCTTCCAATTCTGAAAGTTCTATCCGCTTTCCATCCCGCCAGATACGCTCCAGATCATAGAATAATCTGTTCTCGCGGTCAAAAATATGGACAATGACATCGCCGAAATCCATCAGTACCCAGTTTGCCGCATCATAACCTTCTATCTGTTTCACATGCGAGCCGCTTTTTCCAAGCAGTTCTTCCACATGGTCCGTAAGCGCCTGTATTTGACTGCGGTTCGAACCGCTGGCAATAATGAAATAATCTGCCAGAACGGAAACCCCGCTGATATCAATGACCGTAATATCTTCCGCTTTTTTATCTTCCAATGCCTTCAGGGCAAGTTTTGTTACTTCCCTGGCCTGTTCTTTTCCCGTCATATTGCTCCACTCCTTTTTGATTTTCCTGCAGTACGGTTTCTGGTTTCCATATAATTTTTATAGAATTCGTATGTCTTCTGTGTCATCGGATCTGTTTCGCCGTCTACCTGGTTTAAATAGAGCAGCGTATCTTTTAAGATCCGGAACAGCGCTTCATCCAGATCTGCAAATGCCAGCCGCCGGATTTCTCCCAGATTCGGCGCCTGTTTCCTTCCGGGTTCGATATAATCAGCCACATAGACGATTTTTTCCAACAGTGACATATCCGGTCTCCCGGTCGTATGGTTCAGAATGGCATTGATGATATCGCTGTCATGGATGTTGTATTTCTGCATGGCAATATAGCTCCCGACTTTTGCGTGGAGCAGGAACGGGTTCCGCCGTTCGATCTCATTGACGGCGATATTATGTTTCGTACAGATTTTCAACCGTTTTTCATTGCTCATGCATTTCGCACAGTCATGCAGCATTCCTGCAGTCTGGGCTTTTTGTATGTCACAGCCGTAGCGCATGGCAAGCGCGGCTGCAGTATAGGCGACTCCGAGCGTATGCTCAAAGCGCTTGGCATCCAGACTTTTCTCCATGGCTTTACGGATTTTTTTCAGGCTCGAAGATTTGGCTTCCATTCTGCATCCTCCTTATATAAATGATGGGTTTCTATATAAGAAATCACCTTGTCCGGAACCATATAACGGATGGATTGTCCGCTGGCCAGTCTCATGCGTATATCGGTTGAGGAAATATCGATTTCCCGAAATGAAATCTGACAGATACGCGCACCGAATTTTTCCTGCAGATACAGAATCTGTTCCTGCAGTTTATCGCTGTCCTTATCGTCCCGCACTGCTGCAAGTACGATACAGTCGCGGAAAATGCATTCCGGCTTGCGCCATGTTTCCATGGAAAAAAGACTGTCCGCACCGACAATAAAATAAAATTCCGTTTCCGGTTCCTGTTTTTTCAGCTGTAAAAGCGTATCACAGGTATATGTGTTCCCTTCGCGCTTCACTTCAATATCGGATATGGAAAATGCCGGATTGTCTTCTATTGCAAGGCGGGTCATTTCAAAACGTCCGCACCTGTCCAAAACTTCGGCTTCCCGCTTCATATAGGAGCGTCCGCTGGGAATGAACAGAATGCTGTCCAGTCCAAAACAGTCCCTTGCACTTTCCGCCAGCAGCAGATGTCCTACATGGATGGGATTGAACGTACCGCCCATGATACCGGTCTTTTTCCTCCCGGCTTTTTTTCCATGCTCCTTTTTATCTTCCATATTATAGTCCATTTTGTTTCCCATTCCGCATCCCGCTTCCTGTCAGGGAAGAATGATCTTTTTATGTTCCTTGCTTTCTTTATACAGAATGATCTTCTTCCCGATCACCTGTACCACCTGGGAATGTGTCCGCCCTGCAAGCATCTCCGCGATCGCCTGGGGGTCGTCGATGCAGTTTTTCAATACGGCTACTTTGATCAGTTCACGGGTATTGAAAGCCTCGGAAACCGCTTCCGTCACTTCCGGTGTCAGACTGGATTTGCCGATCTGGAAAATCGGTTCCAGATTACTGGCCAGGCTTTTTAAATAGCTTCTCTGTTTGCTCGTCATAAATTTCCTCATTTCTGCGCTGCTTTGTTGCGCAAAACCATTATTTATAATAATCAAAAGAAAGTCCGTACATGCGTACCGTATCCCCTTCTTCAATGCCAAGTTTCTCCAATTCGTCCAATATACCGTTATCCTTCAGGAAATTCTGGAAAAAGGTGAAGCCCTTTTCGGATTCCAGATTCGTATAGCCGAGCATTTTTTCGATGCGCGGTCCCTCTATTACGTATTCCTTTTCTTTTTCGTCGTATAGAACGGTATACGGTTCCTCTTTTGCCGTAAACTCCGGAAAATATTCCTGTTCGAAAATGACCGGTTTGTCATCCATTTCCGCCAACAGGTTGTTAACCGTATACAGCAGTTCCCGAACGCCCTGACCGCTTACGGCGGAAATCGGGAACACGGGAATACCCTTCGGTTCAAATTCCTGCCGGATGCGGCGCAGGGTTTCGTTTTCCTCTTCCGCACCGGCGAACATATCGGTTTTATTTGCCGCAATTACCTGCGGACGGACGGCGATTTCCGGATTATATGCCTCCAATTCTTTGTTGATGGCATAGATATCTTCCAAGGGGTCCCTTCCTTCGGTGGAAGCGGCGTCAACCATATGAATGATCAGTTTTGTCCGCTCAATGTGGCGGAGAAATTCGTGTCCCAGCCCCACTCCTTCCGAAGCGCCTTCGATCAGCCCCGGAATATCGGCGATGACAAAGCCGTTTGCATCTTCCAGATCCACTACGCCTAGATTCGGATTCAGCGTTGTAAAGTGGTAATTGGCAATTTTCGGACGGGCATTTGTCACCCTGGCAAGAAACGTGGATTTTCCCACATTCGGGAATCCCACCAGTCCGACATCTGCGATGACTTTTAATTCCAGCAGAAGCTCCAGTTCCTTTGCCTCCTGACCGGGCTGGGCATATTTGGGCGCCTGCATGGTGCTGGTGGCATAATGCTGGTTCCCGTTGCCGCCCCTGCCGCCTTTTAACAGCACGAACCGCCGGTTCTCTCCCGACATATCGGTAATGACTTTTCCGCTCTCCGCTTCTTTGATCACGGTTCCATGAGGAACTTTAAGGACGATATCTTCCCCGCTCTTTCCGCGGCAGTTCTTTTTCCCGCCCTCTTCTCCGCTTCCTGCACAGTATTTGCGGATATGCCGGAAATCGGTCAGGGTATTCAGGCCCTCCTCCACTTCAAATATGACACTGCCGCCGTCTCCGCCGTCTCCGCCGTCAGGTCCTCCGTTGGGAACATATTTTTCCCTGCGGAACGAAACATGGCCGTCTCCTCCTTTTCCGCTCTTTACATATATTCTGGCTCTGTCTGCAAACATATCCAATAACCATAACCTTTCTTAAATTATATAAGCTAATATAAGTTATAAGGCAAAAAAGGCTTCAAACACATGGTATGTTTGAAGCCCGATTCGTTCGTATTATTTCTCGACAGGATATACGGAAGCCTGCTTTTTGTCTCTTCCTTTTCTTTCAAACCTAAGTACACCGTCTACCAATGCGAATAAAGTATCATCCCCGCCTCTTCCTACGTTAATACCGGGATGAATCTTTGTTCCGCGCTGTCTGTACAGAATGTTTCCTGCTTTTACGAATTGTCCGTCAGCTCTTTTCGCACCAAGTCTTTTGGATTCGGAATCCCTTCCGTTCTTTGTGGAACCGACTCCCTTTTTATGAGCGAAAAATTGAAGGTTCATATTTAACATGGTTTTACACCTCCTCGAAATTAAGTGTCAGATATTTCCTGCCGTACTGCTCCGCAATCTTCGACAGGCCCAGCACCATGGAATCCATAAAAAGCTTTCCTTCATAGGACAGGGTATCCTGAAAACGGCAGTTGATAAAACCCGTTTCCTCATCCGCGGTCACTTCCATTTCTTCACCAGCCAGTTCTTCTATTGAATTAACTGTATTAATGACCAGTACGGATACGGAAGCGCATACAATATCCCTGCCTTTCCCGGCATATCCGGAATGTCCCATACAGGTGAATCCCTTATAGACTCCGTCCGCTGTTTTCTTAATGATAACTGTTGTCATGTTCAGCACTACCAAATTGTTAAAATGTTATAAATGAATACATTATAAAAAGCTTACGCATTTATTTTATCGATTTTAACCTGCGTGTATGCTTGTCTATGACCATTTTTCTTATGGTAACCGGTTTTTCTCTTGTACTTGTAAACAATAATCTTTTTACCCCTGCCCTGCTCCATAACGGTAGCGGACACGGTAGAGTTGGCTACATCACCGGCAACCTTAAGCCCGTTATCGCTGATCGCGACAACCTGATCAAATGTTACAGCCGTTCCGGGTTCTGCATTCAGTTTTTCTACTTTGATCACATCACCTTCAGAAACTTTGTACTGCTTTCCACCTGTGGCAATAATTGCGTACATATTGCACCTCCTATCACAAACTTTTATCGGTTTGTCTACTCGCTAGGGTCGGCGGCGTCCCTTTCCGCGTTACAAAGACGCACTTAAGCCTATCTATGCGGCATACTCCTATACTTTAGCACCTGTAATGGGATGTGTCAAGGATTTTTTTGCATATTTATGCCATATCTGTTCCGGGAAAGAGATTTTTGGAAAAGAAATAAGCAATCATCTGTGCACGGGAACTGAACTCCTCTGTCTGCAGAAGAGCTGCCACTTCTTCGCGGCTGTAAAAGCCTGCTTCTATCATTTCATTTTCCGATGTATGATCTTCAAATACTCCCTCTGCCTCCACAAAAACAATATGGGTCTTCATATCGGATATCGCCACTGCCGCAAAAGAAGCCGGAAGGATATCGATGATTTTTTTTACGGAAAGTCCTGTTTCTTCATATAGTTCCCGCCCGATACAATCCATGACCGTCTCGTCGTCTTCGATCATTCCGGCGCACAGGTTATAGACATTTTTGTTTACGCCCATACGGAATTCTCTCAATAACAGGAGTTTCCCGTCGTTGACTGCGGCTATGGATATTCCGCTGACTTTTTGTCCGATATCTGCCTCGTTTTTAAGTTCCTTTCGGCTGACAATCTCATATTTTTTCTCCCTGCCAGCCTTATTCAGATAAGTAAGTTCATAATTTTTCAAATATTTTCCGTCTTTTACTTTTTCCATTTTAATGAGCTGCATGGTATGTTCCTTTCTTTTTTCGGAATTTATGTGAATTCCGCATCTGTCTCTCAGGAATGTCGCATGAATTGTTCGCTGAGAGGTTTATCCGTTTTCATTCTTGTAATTTCCACCAATCCCAATGCCGTAATATCTATCAGCGTTGTTTTGACCGTATCTTTCCTTAACAGTTCTCCCAAATGCTCCATCAGCATTTTACGGTATTCTTCTTTCGGCATATTGATAAAATCTATGATGATAATGCCGGACAGATTCCGCAAAGAGAGCTGTCTGGCGATTTCTTCTGCAGCTTCCATATTTGTCTGAAAATGGTTCTCCTGCACATCCTTTTTGGAAGTCACCTTACCGGTATTTACATCGATGACGGTCAGGGCCTCCGTAGGCTCTATCAAAAGATATCCGCCTGATCTCAGCCATACCTTTTTTTCAAGTGCTTCTTTCAGCCGGGTTTCCACGGCATAAAGCTTTGCAAGGGACAGCTGACTGTCCTGATAAAGCCGAATCCCCGGCAGGTGAAAATCCGGATGTTCCTCTGCAAAATGCAGGATATTCCGGTAAAGGTCTTCTTCGTCCGTAATGATCTCATCACACCAGCCGTTCTGAAAATCCCGCAGCTTCTGCAAATATCTGGAAGGCTTTTGCAAAAGGACGGAATAACAGGTGCGGTGGACGCCGTTTTGGAAAATCTGCTCCAGACGTCCGGACAATTCTGCTATTTCCTGAATCAAAGGCATCAGTTCTGTCTCCAGCTCCTTTGCATTGGTACGGATGATCATCCCATAGTCCTTTCGGTATTTTTCCAGGGGGCCCTCCGGTTTTTCCAGTTCCCCTGCCAGACATGCCTTTGTCTTTGCGGATAATTTTGCCGAGTAAGCGATACCGGGTTTTCCTTTTGTCACTACGCAGTATTTCCCGTCCAGCGAAAGCGCGCAGGTGACAGCCGGCGGTTTGTTTTTTGATGCTTCCTTATAGACCTGGACAATGATTTCATCCTCTGCCAAAAGCCGTCCGTCATAAGAACGGTTAAGCAGTACCGGTTTTCTCGCTTCCTGAAGGTCAAGAAAGCAGTTTCGGCCCGGCGCGATTTCCACAAATGCCGCATGGATATTCTTCACCACATTCTTTACGCGGGCTACATAAATATTGCCCAAAAGACTGTCCTCTGTCCGCTCTTCTTCCGCATGGGCGGACAGCAGCCGGCTGCCGTCAAACAACAATGACACAATCTGCCCGCCGCGCCTTAACACAATATATTTTCTGTCATTCATCCTTGTTTTCATGCCCCTCCATTTTTAAAATAACTTTCCAACGGCATCTAAAGGCACCAGCCTGGGTTCGTCTTCCGTTCCTGCGTTTGTAAAGGTATCCACTCTTGTTATCATAAGGGAAAACTCCGGTAATTCCGCACCGTTTTCCTTAAAAAAAGTTTCCATGACCAGGGATGGTTTGATATTGCCGGAGCTGCTGGCATCCACCAGTAAATACAGGGCCGGACTGCCATCTTCTCCCTCCCTTGCTTCCATTGAATATATGGCAGGTTTCAGATCCAGCTGCACTTCGCTTTTTTTCGTCTTTTTCGTTACCGGAATAGAGGATTGGGCGTAAAAAACCGCTGACCGACCCACCCAGTCGAACTCTGGTTCGTATCCCTCCCGAAAACGGACAGAATAAGAGGCCGCGGCCACACTCGCCATGGCATTTTTTGCATGTTCCTCTAACATGGTAACGCTTAAAACTTCCATTCCCGGCACCATGACCCGGTTCAGACGCTCTTTCATCTCATCCGATGTCGTATAAGAACGGACTTCCACGTCAAAATATTCCCCCCTGCTTTCCAAGCCCACTCCCAAAGGGGCTGCAAAAGACATGATCTGATGGGGGCTGAACCCCTCCGAAAAAGCAATATCGATTTCAGCCCTCCGGATCGCTTTCTGAAAATACCTCATGATATCCAGATGCCCGACAAAGCGCATGGCGCCGGATTTGGCAAATTTTATCCGTAATTTCATTCCTGTATCCCTGTTCCTTTCAAACTTAATGGCATTTTTCGGGCAACCCTGTCACCCCTCTTTTTCCTCGAAGCAGACGCCCCCTCCGAAACGGTTCGCACCGCATCCCTGACATTGCATCCGGCAATTGGGAGAGACCGCTTCACGCTTTGCTTTCTCCCATTCCCGCAGCAGAAATTCTTTTGTTACACCGCAGTCCAGAAAATCCCACGGAAAAACCTCATCCGGCTCCCGCTCCCTTGTGGTATAAAAACCGACATCCACGCCGCACTCTTCAAACGTCTCCATCCACACCCCGTTTCGGAAATATTCGCTCCACGCATCAAAGATACATCCTTTTTCATAAGCCTTCCGAATGACCTTTGCTATCTTCCGGTCCCCTCTTGCAAAAACGCCCTCCAATACACTGACATCCGCTTCGTGCCAGTTGTATTTAATGCTCTTTTGGTTCAGCTGTTCCTTGATCGAGGTCCGGGTGGTATAGGCCTTGTCCAGAAATTCTTCTTTCGTACACATTTTTGCCCACTGAAAGGGCGTAAAGGGCTTGGGGATAAAAAAGGAAGTGCTTGCTACGATCTGCACTTTCCCGTTTACCCGCTTGTCCTTCGGAACGGTCTCAAAGAAAACAGCCGCTATCTTATTGCACAAATCACCGATTCCCCGTATATCTTCTTCGGTTTCCGTAGGAAGCCCCAGCATGAAATAGAGTTTCACCCTCGTCCAGCCGCCTTTGAATGCCAGCGCCGCTCCATCCAATATGACCGACTCGGTCAGTCCTTTGTTGATGACATTTCTCAGTCTCTGACTGCCGGCTTCCGGGGCAAACGTCAGGCTGCTCTTGCGCACATCTTGTACCTTGCTCATCACATCTAAGGAAAAAGCATCGATCCTTAAGGAAGGAAGGGATATATTAATGTTCTTCCGACGACACTCGTCTATGAGAAAATCAATTAACTCCGGCAGTTTGGAATAGTCGCTGGAACTTAAGGAGCTTAAAGAAATTTCTTCATGTCCCGTATTTTTCAGCATATCCAGCGCATATTCCTTCAGCATTTCCACATCCCGCTCCCGAACTGGGCGGTACAGCTGTCCGGCCTGACAGAAACGGCAGCCCCGGATGCATCCTCTTTGGATTTCCAATACCACCCTGTCCTGTGTCACCTTGATAAAAGGCACCACCGGTTTGCGCGGATAATAGGTATCCGATACCTCCATTTCGATTTCTTTCCGGATTGTTTCCGGAATTCCGTCTTCTACAGGTTTCATGGAACGAATCGTACCGTCCTCTTTGTATTCGACCTGATAAAAAGCCGGAACATAAAAGCCCGGCAGTTTTGCCGCCCTTCTTAAAAATTCGGTTCTGTCCACGCCTTCCCTTCGGGCTTCTTTATAGAGATCCAGGAACTCCCGGTAACGCGTTTCGCCTTCTCCGATATAAAAGACATCAAAAAATTCTGCAATCGGTTCCGGATTGTAAGTACAGGGGCCTCCTCCTATCACAACCGGATGTTCCCAGGTCCGGTCTTTTGCACAAAGCGGAATCTGTGATAAATCGAGTATCTGCAGAATATTCGTATAACACATTTCATACTGGATCGTAATGGCAAGAAGATCCAAATCTTTAATCGGCTCCTGGGATTCCAGCCCAAAAAGAGGGATGCTTTCCTCCCTCATGATCCGGTCCAGATCCACCCACGGCGAATAAACCCTTTCGCACCAGACATCTTCGAAGCTGTTGAACATATCGTACAGAATCTGGATGCCCAGATGCGACATGCCGATTTCATATACATCTGGAAAACACATCGCCATGCGGACATCCACCTTCTCCTTATCCTTTATTACGGCATTGACCTCGTTTCCGATATAACGCGCCGGCTTCTCAACGCGAAGCAGTATTTCGTCTCTTAATGCAAGCTTTCCCATAATTCTCCATTCTGTGTTTTTATCGCTGTGACTTCCTTCTTTCAGTCTTTTGAAACACCCTTAAATAGAGTATAAGGGAAATTATGCTCAAAATCAAATACTACTTCATCCAGACCGGTATCAAAATCTTTGTTGATCTCTTCCAGCACCTCCGCCGTCGAAAAGCCTGCGATGCTCCCGCTTCCCGAATCCGCCAAAAGAAATGCGGTAAACAGGAAAGCCGCGATCACCAGTCTGAATTTGAAAGACGAAAAGGAACCTGTCTCCGCGTGGTCCGTCCCTTCCTCCAAAGCATACAGTTCCCGGCTTCCTCTTGCGTAATCGTGATACCCTTTACTGTATAAGGGAAGCTCTTCCTCCTGTCTGCCGCCATACAGCAGCCGTTCCCGGCTTCTCATGCGCAATTGGTTATCCTGGCTTTCCGCCCGTATCTTTTGTACCAGCTGAAGCTTCTGATCCGTTGAAAATTTTCCCATATGCTCTGTCCCCATTCATTTCACGGTGTATTGTTTGGTTTTCTGTTACTGTACCAAATCGGACAACGGTTTAAACGTATAACCCATTTCTTCCCATTTGGACAGCAGTTCATCCATGATTTCCCCGTTTGTCTGAGACGTGCTGTGCAGCAGTACGATGGCGCCGGGATGAATCCGGCCCGTCAGCTTCTCAAAAGCTTCCTCTTTGGAAGGCTGTTTATCCTGATACCAGTCCACATAAGCAAGGCTCCAGAAAAAGGTCTTATATCCAAGTTCTTTTGCCATCGCAAGATTTTCCGCGCTGTACTTACCCTGGGGCGGACGGTAGTACATGGTGAGTTTTTGTCCGGTAATCGCTTCATATGCTTTTGCCACGTCGTCCATTTCTTTTTGGAAAGAAGCTTTATCGGATATTTTGGACATATCCAGATGGTGATACGTATGGTTTCCCACGCAGTGGCCCTCTTCCACCATTCGTTTCACCAAATCGGGAGCCGATTCCAGATAGTGACCCACTACAAAAAATGTGGCAGGTGCATTGTGCTTCTTTAATGCATCCAGAATCGGTTCCGTATTTCCGTTTTCATACCCTGCATCGAAGGTCAGATAAATGACTTTTTCCTCTGCATCCCCCACATAGTAAGCATCGTATTTTTTCAATTCTTCCGCGGAAGCGATTCCCGTAGGCTGGGTTTCATCCCCATAGCCGCCAAGGCCCCAGTTTTCGGAAGCGGCAATATGGGTGGAACCTACGGAATTGATGGGACGGCCCGAAGCGGCCTCCAGCCTTTGTGTCAGATATCCGGCTCCCCTGCCGGCGAAAAACATGGCGCACAGAATCAGTGCGATCCGAATATTTTTCCGCTGTTTTTTGATTTTGTCTATCATACCTGTTACCCATAACGGTCTTTGTAATATATATTAGGGAAAAATGGAAACTATGACGCCGAGTCTGACCGGTTTTCGCATACGGTCCGGCCGGACACCGTACGCGGACCGTCTTAAGTCATCCAAGTCCGAGCAAAATCCGGCTTTCCCGCAAAACATCGCTGGAATCATAGTCATACTCAATCGTCTGGATATTTACCCCCGGATACCGCATACGCAGTTTTTTTACGATTCCCCTTTCGCAGACATGACTGACCAGGCAGCCGAACGGATGAAGGATCAGGACATTTTTGCAGCCCATTTCGACGGCTGCCCCGACTTCCGCAGCTACCAGCCATCCGTCTCCGGTCATGCAGTGATAGCCGATCATATCCTCCGCCTTTTTCTTTAACCGGTCAAACGGCAGATCCGCCTGAAAGCGGCCGCCGCGTTCGATTTCCTGATATAGCTCTTCCTGCACTTTTTTCAGATAACCAAGCACCATATCATAGCCTTTCAGCAGGAACTTGTCCGAATGGTTTAGCTGCCAGCAGCTTCTTTCACTGTCCATCACATAAATTGCATAATTTATAAAGCCGCCCATCATGCATTGGCAGTTATGCTCCGTCAGGAAATTCTCCAGATTGTGATTACCCAAAGAAGAAAATTTCACATAAATTTCCCCTGTAATTCCTATCTTCTTTTTTTCTTCCCTGCGGACGGCAATATCGGCAAAGGCATCGATAATACGGCGGTAAGCCGCTCTTCTGCTCCTGCCATGTATGCCCCGGTGCCTCCGGATCCGTTCCGTTACCTCCTGCTCCAGCCTGTGCCTTACCCGGTCCGTCTCACCGGCCCTGCACTCATAAGGCTTTACCTGCTGGTATAAACACATGATCAAATCTCCAAAGCAAACGGCCGCTGCAGCGGCGGACAGAAGTTTCGGCGTGATACGGAAACCGGAATGTCTCTCCTGCCCCCTGAAATTCAAAGAAATCACCGGAATCTGCTCCTGTCCGCATTTTTTCAGGATATGGATGATGGTCTGATAATAGTTTCCTGCCCGGCAGGCTCCGCCGGCCTGCGGTTCCATAAAAGCGATCTGGTCCGCCGGATAGCTTTTTTCTTCCAACACTTCCAATACCTGGCCGACGATCAGCACACCCGGATAGCAATAGTCATGATTGATGTATTTTAACGCCCTGTCTTTCAGTTTTTTACTCCCATGCATGACGTCGAAATGATAACCGCTCCCTTCAAAAGCGGCTTTCAGGAAACAGGAATGATATTCCAGCATCTGAGGCAGGAGGATGGTATGGGTTTTTTTCATTTTTCTTGTAAAATGTGCCTGTGAAGTCTTTTCTGTCATCGTCCGCCGCCTTTCATAAATTGTCATAAATACATTTTAAGCCGCAGAAGCAAAAGCTCTGCGGCTTATCCTGTATCACCTTTTATTTCACTAACGCAGCCGTTTCCCTTGCGATAGCCAGCTCTTCATTGGTAGGGATCACCAAAACTTTCGTTTTGGAATCGGCAGTGGATATCACGATATCTTCTCCGCGTTTGCCGTTTGCTTCCGCATCGATCGTAATTCCGAGATAACCTAGATATTCACAGATCATGCTCCGTACGAAAGAACCGTTTTCTCCCAATCCGGCAGTAAAGCAGATCGCATCCACACCGTTCATTGCAGCGGTGTAGGCGCCAATGTATTTTGCTACACGATAAGAAAAGGTCTTCAGCGTGCGGATACCTGCCTCTTCTCCCTTATGATAGCTATCTTCCAAATCACGGAAATCGGAAGAGAGCCCGTCAGAAAGCCCCAGCACACCGGATTCTTTATTCAGGACTTTCATGATGTCATCGATTCCCTTATTTTCCTTATGGGCAAGGAATTCAATGATCGCCGGATCAATATCCCCGGAACGGGTTCCCATGATCAGCCCCTCCAGGGGGGTAAGGCCCATGGAAGTATCCACACATTTGCCGTTCTTAACGGCCGATACGCTGGCACCGTTGCCCAGATGGCAGACGATTATCTTCAAATCCTCATAGTTCCGATTCAGGACTTCCGCCGCCCTGTGGGAAACATAGGAATGGCTTGTTCCGTGAAAACCGTACCTTCTTACCTTATACTTCTTGTAATACTCATAAGGAAGGCCGTACATATATGCTTCTTCCGGCATTGTCTGATGGAACGCCGTATCAAAGACTCCTGCCATGGGGGTTTGGGGCATCAGTTCCCGACATGCGGCAATTCCGATCAGGTTGGCAGGATTGTGCAGAGGCGCCAGTTCATTGCATTCCTCGATAGCCTGGATTACTTCATCCGTAATCAGTGTGGATGCCGCAAATTTCTCTCCGCCATGTACGATACGGTGACCAACTGCCCCGATTTCATCCAGACTTTTTACCACTCCCGTTTTTTCATCGGTCAATGCCTGTAATACCAGTTTGATGGCCGCCGTATGGTCGGGCATCGGCGTTAGGGTCGTCACTTTCTCACCGCCGGCGGGACTGTATACAAGCTGGCTGCCCTCAATGCCGATTCTTTCGCATAACCCCTTTGCGCTTACTTTTTCACTTTCGGAATCAATCAACTGGAATTTCAGCGAGGAACTTCCGCAGTTAATGACTAATATATTCATTTCTTCTCCCTCCAATTTCCTATGTGCTATATCAGACAGGAAGACCTGTCCCTTCTAAAAAATCGTTTACGCAAGCTGTGCCTGCACTGCCGTTAATGCTACAACGCCTACAATATCCTGCCAGGAACAGCCGCGGGACAGATCGTTGACAGGCTTGGAAATTCCCTGCAGCATAGGCCCGTAAGCTTCCGCTTTTGCCAGTCTCTGCACCAGTTTGTAGCCGATGTTGCCGCAGTCCAGATTCGGGAAAATGAGCACGTTTGCTTTTCCTGCCACTTCGCTTTCGGGAGCCTTGGATTTCGCCACCTGAGGAACCAGCGCCGCATCGGCCTGTAATTCCCCGTCCAGCGCAAGATGCGGATATCTTTCATGGGCAATGGCCGTAGCTTCTACGACTTTATCTACCAGTTCATGTTTTGCACTTCCTTTTGTGGAATGGGACAGCATGGCAATGATCGGTTTGGAACCTACCAGCTGTTTGAAACTCTTCGCGCTGGAATCCGCGATGGCTGCCAGTTCTTCCGCCGTCGGATCCTGATTCAGGCCGCAGTCTGCAAAAAGAAAAGTCCCTCCGTCGCCGAATTCACAATCCGGTACGTCCATTAAGAAGAATCCGGAAACCAGCTTCACACCCGGCGCCGTCTTAAGTATCTGCAGGGCCGGTCTTAAGGTATCAGCCGTTGCATGACATGCGCCTGCAACCATTCCGTCCGCATCGTTTGCCTTTACCATCATGACGCCGAATGTCAGATAGTCACTCTTTAAAATCTCACGGGCTTTCTCCGGTGTCATGCCCTTTGCTTTTCTCGTTTCATACAAAAGTTCCGTATACTCGTCCAGCTTTTCCGTCGTCTCAGGATCGATAATGGTCGCCCTGTCCAGTTCTACTTCCAGCCAGCCGGCGCCGTCCATGATCTTCTCTTCATTACCCACCAAAATAATATTTGCGATTCCCTCCGCCATAATATGGGATGCCGCAATCAATGTCCTCTTATCCGTAGTTTCCGGCAAAACAATGGTTTTTTTGTCGCTTCTCGCCTTGTCCTTGATAATGTCTATATAAGACATAGCCCTATCTCCTTTCCGAATATGAATTTTTCACAAGTATTTCTTTCTGTAACTTGTATTATATACACAAATTATACAAGATTTGCCTCCTGCATACAAGCCAAAAATCATCCAAAATCTTGCAAATCTTGTGTTTAATTAAGTACAAAAATATAAGCATATTATGTTAAAATATTAACAAATAATTCCTTCATTGAATTACAGTCGGAAACATGTTACGCTTTTAGCAGATTTGCACGACTGTTTCAGCAGGTACAATAGAGTGAAAAAACATTATGATCAGGGGAAGCCTATGAAAATCACGGGAATTATTGCGGAATACAATCCGTTCCACAACGGACACAAATACCATATCGAGGAAACACGCCGGATAACGGACGCCGATTATGTCATTGCCGTCATCAGCGGTGATTTTGTGCAGCGCGGCGCCCCCGCCGTGTCGGATAAATATCTGCGCACGGAAGCAGCCCTGCGAAACGGTGTGGATCTGGTGCTGGAACTGCCGCTTTTTTATGCGGCCGGAAGCGCGGAATATTTTGCCATGGGAGCTGTTACGCTGCTGGATAAGCTGGGAAGCGTGAACGCGCTTTGTTTCGGCAGCGAATGCGGCAGCATCGGGGAACTTTCTGCTATTGCTTCCGTTCTTGCAAAAGAGCCGGAAGAATACCGGATTCTTTTGCAGCAGGAACTGAAAAACGGCCATTCTTTTCCAAAGGCGCGCAGCCTTGCCCTGGAGGCATTCCTGAGCGGTTCCCCGTATGAACCGTCTCTTTTTTCCTCTCCCAACAATATTCTCGGCATGGAATACATTAAATCGTTGTTTGTCAGAAACAGCTCTATTCTTCCTTATACCATAACGCGCAAAGGAAACCATTATCATGACATCACCCTGACGCCCGCTGACAAACGGCCGGTATCGGACGGAACACTGAGTTCTGCCACTGCCCTCCGGAGCAGTTTGAAAGGAAACGGAACGCTTCTCTCTCTCCGCCCCCATGTTCCGGCCTCTGCGTATTCTCTGCTGGAACAGTCCCTAAACCGCAGCTTCCCTGTCTGCAGCGATGATTTTTCTACCCTGCTCCATTATAAACTCCTGCAGGAAGCCCCGGCCGGCTTTTCCCGTTACTTAGATGTCAATGAGGGATTATCCGATAAAATATGCCGGAATCTTTTGGGCTTCACCGGATACGATGCTTTCTGCAGCCTGTTAAAATCCAAAGATGTTACTTATTCCCGCTTAAGCCGCTGTCTTCTTCATATTCTTTTGAACATGACACAGATGCAGATGGAGGAATATGTCGGAAACGACTATATTGCTTATGCACGGATTCTGGGATTTTGCCAAACTGCCGCCCCGCTTCTGAAAGAATTAAAAGCGCATACGGCTGTCCCGATGATTTCCAAACTTTCCGGCGCACATCAACTGCTTTCGCCGGAAGGACATTCCATGCTGGAACAGGATATACGGGCGGCCCACATTTACCATTCCGTGACGGCGGCCAAATTCCGCGTTCCCTTCGTGCATGAATATGCCAGACAGCCGGTCATTGTTTAGGAACTGTACAGAAATAACTTATGAAAGCTGTGAACAGGCGGCAATCAGATTGATCGTTCCGTGCAGCAGCCAGCAGGGGAGAATGGAGCCGCCGAAACGTTTTTCATTCAGCCAGCCCTCAAACCAGCCGAATGCGCCCGGAAGGACTGTCAATATCACGGTCACGGTCAAACTGCCGGTTATGATTCCGAACGGAATGCCATGAACCGCTCCGAACAGCAATGCCTGTATCGTGTTTCCCACATAAAATCCTAATTTGGAAGCAATCCTTTTTAGCAGGAACCCCCTGAACAGCAGTTCTTCGGATAGTCCGGTCTGCATATAAGCATATAGCAAAACGGCAGGAATGGCACGAAATCCTTTGCCGGCAAACTGGTTGCCTGCCTGCGTGATCCCATCTGAAAAACCGTTTATAAAAAGCGTGGTCAATATCCCATATGCCGCTGCTGCCAGGACAGTAAGCATTATGGTATGAAGAAATGAAACATTGCTTTCCGGTTTTGAAAATCCAAGCCAGTGAAAAAAGTTCTCTTTACGGGCAGAGACAAGCCACCATAAAAAGGGGATGACAGAAAACAGGCAAATCTGAAGCAGCGCACTTAGCAGTTCCGAAATCAAAAACAGCATGAAATGAATTTCGCTCCTCTCTCCCAAAGACGGATGTCCTGCTTTCTGCAGCAGGACATCCGCTTTCATCAGGTCATGATCTCACAGTTTTATTTTTGTCGTCTTGCGCCTGTGCGTCATATCTGTGTATGCAGCAATTCATGCGCTCTTTCGCTCAAAGGTTCTCCCAGATACTCCTTGTACAGTTTCTGAATCTCAGGATTCTCATGGGAATACCGGATCGGACGGTTGCGGTCCAGTTCATACAATTTGGGCGCCCGTACTCCGGCCAGTTCTTCGCCGTCTTTAATCGGCTGTCCGCCGCCTCCCACGCACCCGCCGGGACATGCCATGACTTCCACGAAATCATAATGCACGGTTCCTTTCCGGATATCCTCCAACAGTTCTCTTGCGTTTTTCAATCCGCTCACCGTACAGGTGGCCAATTCCATATTTCCGATACGGAACGTACTTTCCTTCCGTCCCTCCATTCCTCTAACGGTCTGGAAATCCGGCACCGGATTTTCGCCGGTCAGCACATAAGCGGCCGTTCGGAGCGCCGCTTCCATGACGCCTCCGGTCGCGCCGAAAATAACGCCGGCGCCGGTACTTTCTCCTAACGGCGAATCAAACTCCATTTCCTCCAGAAGTTCCGGCGTGATATGCTCCGCCCTCACCAGCCTTCCGAATTCCCGCGTGGTCAGCACCAAATCCACATCGGCGCCGGCGCCGCAGCTGTACATATCGGGCAGCGTCGCTTCCCGCTTCTTGGAAACACAGGGCATGATGGAAATACTGAAAATTTTCTCCGCCGGAATCCCTGCTTTCTCCGCAAAATAAGTTTTTGCTATCGCCCCGAACATCTGCTGCGGGGATTTTGCCGTAGAAAGGTTGCAGGCCATATCCGGATACTGGGATTTCATGAAGCTGACCCAGCCCGGACAGCAGGAAGTAAACATCGGGTATTCATGCGCTTCCCCGTCGGAAAGCCGGTGGATCAGTTCCGTTCCTTCCTCCATAATGGTCAGGTCGGCGGAAAAATTCGTATCGAATACATAATCAAAGCCGATCTGCTTCAAAGCGGAAACCATTCGCCCTTCGGTGGCAGCGGACGGGGGAAGTCCTAACGCTTCTCCCCAGGCAGCCCTTACAGCCGGAGCCACCTGCACGACCGTTACGGTTTCGGGGTCGGCCAGCGCACGGAACACTTTCGAAAGGTCATCTCTTTCCCTGAGCGCCCCGGTCGGACAATGGGTAATGCACTGCCCGCACAGGCTGCAGTCCGATTCCTCGATGCAACGGTTCCGGCTTACATCCACCGTGGTTCTGGAACCGGTGTTCTGTACGTCCCAGATATGTAAGTCCTGCACCTTGTCGCAAATCTGTACGCAGCGCATACATTTAATGCATTTTGCAGAATCCCTGATCAAAGGAAACTCTTTATTCCACGGATGGCGCTGCACTTCTTTTTCATAAGGGATTTCCAAAATGCCCAGGTCGTTTGCCAGTTTCTGCAGATTGCAGTTGCCGCTCCTCACACAGGTTGCACAGCTGCAGTCATGCTGGGAAAGGATCAGTTCCACATTCGTCCTGCGGACGGAACGGACTTTCGCAGAATTGGTATACAGTACCATGCCCTCTTCTACCGGATTATTGCAGGCCGTGATCAGCTTTGTTTTGCCCTGCATTTCCACTACGCATACCTTGCAGGCACCGATTTCGTTGATTCCCTCCAGGTAGCATAAATGCGGTATCCGGATGCCGATGCCTGCCGCCGCTTTCATAATGGTGGTACCTTCGCGTACCCGTAATTTTTTACCGTCAATTGTCAGATTTACCATATCGCCGCACGCCCTCCTTTCAGATTGCCGTATCCGTAATGGTCACAGCGCAGACACCTGCCCGCCTCCTGTGCCGCCTCCTGCTTCGTCATACACTCTTCGATCGCACAGAAATCATGCTTCCTCTCTCCGGCTTCCCGCTCTGTCATATTTACCCTTCCGCAAGGCTGTCTGTCGGCATAGTTCACCTGCGGGATTTCCACATCGCAGGGAATCACATGATGATAGCCCAGATATTCGTCAATGTTAGCCGCTGCTACCTTGCCGGCTGCAATGGCACGTATTACCGTGGCCGGCCCTGTCACACAGTCGCCGCCTGCAAACATGCCGGGAAGGTTTTCAATGCTGCTCTCACTCATCGCCTGAAGCACGCCTCTCTTGATCGGTATTCCGGCTTCTTCAAAATGTCTGGATTCAATTCCCTGCCCAATCGCAACGACAACAATATCGCACGGAATCCTTTTCAGCTCCACGTCCGCCCTTACGGGTCTGGCCCTTCCCCATGCATCGATCGTTCCGATGATCTGCGGTTCCACCCAGATAGCGGCTACCTGCCCGTTTTCATCGGCTTCTATCTTATGAGGCGCCTTTAAGCTGTATAATTCGGCGCCTTCTGCGATTGCCCCTTCGATTTCCTCCGGAAGCGCTGTCATATCCTCCTGCCTCCTGCGGTATGCAATTCCCACTTTTGCCGCTCCCAGACGAATGGCGGAACGGGTACAGTCCATGGCAACATTGCCGCCGCCCACTACGACTACGGTCTTGCCCGTAAAATCAGGCGGATTGTCGTCGCCGATGCTGCGCAGCATTTCCACTGCGGATATAACCCCTTTGGCATCTTCGCCCTCTATTCCGATTTTTTTGTCCGTATGGGCGCCGATCGCCACATAAACCGCATCGTATTCCTTGCGTAGATCGCTTAAGGACATATCGTCTTCTTCGTTTCCGATGGTGACATTGGTATGTACCTCCACCCCCGTGGACAGAATCGCCTCAATGTCCTCATCCAGACGTTCCCTCGGAAAACGGTAATTGGGGATTCCGTAGCGCAGCATTCCGCCCAGCTTACTTTTTTCTTCAAATACCACCGTATGATGCCCCATTAATTCCAGATAGTAAGCTGCCGATAATCCGCCCGGACCGCCGCCCACGATAGCCACCTTTTTTCCGGTGGAAGCCGCTTTCTTCGGCACGGGAACCGTGTTGGCACGGGCATTGTCCACCGCCATCCGCTTCAGCCCGCGTATATTGACGGAACTGTCTATCATATTCCGGCGGCACCTTGCTTCGCAGGGATGCTCGCAGATGAGGGCACATGCCGTAGGAAACGGATTGTCCTTGCGGATCAGCTTTACCGCATCCGCATACTTCTCTTCTCCCACCAGCGCGATATATCCCGGAATATCCACACCTGCTGGGCAAAGAGCCACACAGGGTACCGGCTGGGTAATGGTATAAGAGCATTTTCCCGTTTTAATATGGTGCAGGTAATCCTCCCGGAAACCTTCCAGGCCGGCAAGTACCATATGGGCTGCTTCATAACCAATGGCACAGTCTGCAGAATCCGTTATATTATTCGCCGTTTCTTCTATAATGGAGATGGTTTCCTCCGTTGCCCTCCCCTCCAGCACATCCTCCATCAAATGCTGAAGCTGCAGCAATCCCACGCGGCACGGCACGCATTTTCCGCAAGTCTGGGCATGGCACAGCTTCAGAAAAGACAGCTGCAGATCCACCGGACACAGCCCCGGCGGGCTGGCAATGATGTGACGCTCCAAATCTTTGTACAGACGCTCTACCGTTAACTGCGCCGCATTGGGCGTACTGATTTTTAATCGGCTCATTCCTCTACCTCCTCTTTTCATCTTATTGTTTTTTTGCTATAATCTTTATATACTGCAATGTAAGCACTTACATTCATATTTATACCATTACACACAATTACCTATGAAAGGATACGATTATGCAAGATATTTTCTTAACCCCACAAGATTCCATTGCCGCTGCCCTGGACAGCCTTTCTTCCCAGCCGGACGGCCCTGTCCGCATCCACCTGGCCTCCGGCACTTATCATGAAAAACTGGTGATTCAAAGGCCGCACCTGCATTTCATCGGAGAATCCGCCAAAGACACGGTGATCGCGTATGACGACTATGCAAAATTCCTCATGCCAAACGGCTCCAAACGCGGCACCTTCCGCTCCTATACGGTACTCCTGGACACCCATGATGTAACCATGGAAAACCTTACCATTGCCAACCTTGCCGCCCCAAGGAAAAAAGCCGGACAGGCAGTCGCCCTCTATGCCGACGGCGACCGTCTGGTCTTTAAGAACTGCCGTTTCACGGGCAATCAGGATACGCTCTTCACCGGCCCCCTGCCCCCTGCCCCCAAAGAACCGGGCGGCTTCACCGGCCCCAAGGAATTTGCCCCTCGCATCAACGGCAGACAGCTCTATGACAACTGTTATATCTGCGGCAATGTGGATTTCATCTTCGGCAGCGCCACCGCCTATTTCCGCAGCTGCCATATTGAAGCGGTTGCGGAAGGGACCTTTGGCAGCAAAGAAGGTGAACCGCCTGTCTGCGGCTATATCACCGCCGCTTCCACTCCGGAAGGACAGGCTTACGGATATGTATTCGACCGCTGTAACATCACGGGAAGCGGCTGTCCGGCCGGAAGCGTTTATCTAGGGCGTCCCTGGCGCAACTATGCAAAAACCGTATTTTTAAACTGTACCATGGATCCCTGCATCCATCCTGCCGGTTTCCACGACTGGAAGAAGCCAGAGGCCCATGACACCGTATACTATGCGGAATACAACAGCCTGGGGGAAGGTGGCGTTTGCAGAAACCGCGCCCCGTTCACCCATATCCTGACCGACCGTGAAGCGGAATACTACGCCATCGACAAGGTATTAGGGGAGGATTTCCCGCTCCTTTCCTGCTAATCTGCCTTTAATATGGTGAAAGAACCATAAAATCCGGACTTTGGGAGAAGCCTATGCTTCCTCCCAGAGTTTCTGAATGTGCTTTCTGGCCGCTACCGCGTTATCCGGTACGGTATCTTCCAGTGTGGCGTGAATGTACGGTTTCTCTTTTTTCATAAACTGCATCAGATCCGAATAATCCATCTCTCCGGTACCTGCCGCCACCGATTTAAGCTTATCATCCGCCACCTGATAATCTTTGATATGCACTACGGCCACTTCCCTGCCAAGCAGGTCTATTGCTTCCTTCACGATTTCCTTCTGCTCTTTATAATTGCTGATATCCAGCATGTTCACAGGGTCGAGAATGATCTGCAGATTGGGGGAATCTATGGCATCCAGCACTTTTCTTGCCCGTGCCGGATTGTATACAATATGCTTAAAAACCGGCTCAATGGCAAGAATAACCCCCATCTGCTCCGCGTAACGTACCACGGGCGTTACATTCTGAATAAAAATCTGCAGGGCATCCTCGCTATGACAGGCTTCCTCATAAGAATACGTCTCATTTGGAGCCCCTGTTTCGGTTCCTACCACGCCGCAGCCTAACAGGGAAGCAAAGCGGATATGCGCCTTATAACGCTCCTGTGTCTCTTTCAGTTTCTGTTCGTTGGGATTCGCAAGATTTAAGTAGCAGCCAAGTACTGCCACGTCAATGTTGTACTCCGCAAACAGTTTTTTCAAATACATGGCATAGCCGGGAGTCAGTGCACTGTCTGCGGTGCTGTACTCGTCAATGACTTTGGACAGCGCCAGATGGCCGCAGGCAAACCCCTGGTCTTTTGCAATCGCCAGGCGTTCGGGCAAAGTGCCCTTGGCGATGTCGTGTAAACGGATTCCTAATTGCATGTGTGTGCCCTCCTTGAATGGTTTTCGTTTTTTATTTGAGTGCCTTCGGAGGCATCGCCCCCATCATTCACCCTTATTAGCAAGATAGAGGGTGAAGACCACCCTCTACCTAACCATGTTTATCATATATATAATTTTAGGAGAAACTAATTTAAAACAAATTCTAATTGCCTAACGCTGTACCCGGCCGGATGCATCCCCGCCTGCCAGTTTCTTCACTTCATCCACAGACACCTGGTTGAAGTCGCCTTCGATGCTGTGTTTCAGGCAGCTGGCCGCTACCGCAAACTCAATGGTATCCTGTGCGCCCATGTCGTTCAGACATGCATAGATCAGTCCTGCGCCGAAGGAATCGCCACCGCCTACACGGTCCACGATATGCATGGTATATTTCTTGCTGAAATAATACGCACCGTCCGTATAAAGCATTGCCGCCCAGTTGTTGTCATTGGCAGAAATGGATTCCCTTAAGGTAATTGCCACTTTCTTAAAGCCGAAGCGGTCCGCAAGCTGTTTTGCCACATCCTTGTATCCTTCATGGTTCACTTTTCCGCTGGTTACGTCGGTATCCGCTGCCTTGATGCCGAAGACGTCCCCCGCATCTTCCTCGTTGGCAATGCACACATCCACGTATTTGCAAAGCTCTCCCATGACTTCTCCCGCTTTTTCCTTGCTCCACAGTTTGTTTCTGTAATTTAAGTCACAGCTTACCGTAATGCCTTTTTCCTTTGCTTTTTTGCAGGCTTCCAGACAGATTTCCGCCACGTTGTCGCCAAGCGCCGGTGTAATGCCTGTAAAATGGAACCAGTCCGCCCCTTCAAAAATCTCATCCCATTTAAAATCTTCTTTGACTGCTTCCGCGATGGAAGAACCGGCACGGTCATAAATTACTTTGGAAGGTCTTTGGGAAGCGCCTTTTTCCAGGAAGTAAATACCCACACGGCTGCCGCCTCTTACGATATGGGAGGTGTCCACGCCGAATTTTCTTAAGGAGTTTACGCCCGCCTGTCCGATCTCATGTGCCGGAAGTTTCGTTACGAAGCTGGACTCCAATCCGTAATTTGCCAGGGAAACGGACACGTTCGCTTCCCCTCCGCCGTAGGTCGCACCGTAACTCTCCGCCTGAACGAAGCGGTAATAGCCTTCCGGCGCCAGTCTCAACATAATTTCACCAAATGTTACCGTTTTCTTTGCCATTGTTGTCTTCATACCTTTCTGTAAAATGCATGTAATATCTATAAAGTCACACCCTGTTTGAAAATAGCCATATCATGGAAGCCCGCTTCTTCGCTGCGAACCTTCTTTCCGGACGCCACATCCAGCACATACCGGAAAAACCGCTCTGCCGTGGAATCCATATCTTCCCCTTCCGTCAGTACGCCGGCATTGAAATCAATCCAGCCGCCCTTCTTCCCTGCAATCCTGGAATTACTGGATATCTTCACCGTGGGAACGGGCGAAGCGAAAGGCGTTCCCCTTCCCGTGGTAAACAGGACAATATGCGCGCCTGCCGCCGATAAAGCGGTAGCCGCCACCAGATCATTGCCCGGTGCGCTGAGCAAGTTCAGTCCCGGTTCTTTTACGGTCTCACCGTAAGACAGCACTCCCTTTACCGGAGCGGAACCGGATTTCTGCGTACAGCCGAGAGACTTATCTTCCAGTGTGGAAATGCCTCCCTTTTTATTTCCCGGAGAAGGATTTTCATAGATTGTCTGGTTATGGCTTTTAAAATAATTTTTAAAATCGTTGATCAGATCCACCGTTTTATGGAACAATTCTTCGTTCTCACAGCGGTTCATCAGCAGTGTTTCCGCACCGAACATTTCCGGCACTTCCGTCAGGATGGTCGTTCCGCCCCTGCTGATCAGCATATCGGAGAATCTTCCTACCAGCGGATTGGCCGTAATGCCCGAAAATCCGTCGCTGCCTCCGCACTTTAATCCGATGATCAGCTTTTCCGCACTAATCTTGGTACGCTCCAGCGAAGAAGCCTGTTCTATCAGTTCACCGATGAACTGCAGGCCGTCGGCCATCTCGTCGTCGCTCTCCTGGCAGACAAGGAATTTCACCCGCTTTTCATCATAAGAACCGATGTATTTCTTTAATTCGTCGATGTTGCTGTTTTCACAGCCAAGTCCCAGCACAAGAACGCCTCCCGCATTGGGATGGTTGACCAGATCCGCCAGAATCTGTCTCGTATGTTCCTGATCGTCTCCCATCTGGGAACAGCCGTAGGGATGGGGAAACGCCACCACATCTTCCACGCTGCCTTTTACGAGGGAAGCTGCTTGTTTTGCCATCGCCGTGGCAATATTGTTCACACAGCCTACCGTAGGAATGATCCATATCTCATTCCGGACGCCGACCTTCCCGCCGTCCCGTTCGAAGCCCATAAAATATGCTTTCTCCGCTTCTTCCAGCTTTGCGCCCACTGGTTCATAGCTGTAAGTGAGCAAATCTCCCAGACCGGTTTTTATGTTGTGGGTGTGAATCCACTCACCCTTTGCCACTTTGGCTGTGGTATACCCGATCGGGCAGCCGTACTTTGTGACCGGGGTTTTTTCCTCCATATCGCAAAGCGCCACTTTATGTCCGGCAGGGACATCCGTTACGGCTTTCAGTTCTTCCCCGTTTACCGTAAACGCATCGCCCTGCTTTAATTCTTCTATTGCTACCGCCACATTATCATCTTTATGGATTTTAATGATCTTTGCCATATGCTTCTCCTATTTTACAAAATTCTTTTCCATAGCGCCGCGCATACCCAGTTCCTTTATCTCATTCAGATACGTTGTAACCTGAGCGGTCAGTCCGTCCACTTTGGTCAGATCCTGCCCGAAGAATTCTTCGTTGGATAAGAACAGTCTTACGAATTCTTCCGTGTCTTTCGCACTGTTTTCAGCAAAGAACCGAAGCACTGCCTCATCATCCAGAATCTTATATTCCTCATCCCCGCGCTTTCCGATCAGCGCCTTATCCCTGATCTCGCTGCCCGTATAGAATGCCATCAGCGCCGCAATGGAGAATGTAAGGTGTTCCGGCAGTTTCCCCGTATTTTTCACATAACCGAGGAAGCTGGGCATACATCTTGCACGCCACTTGGATACAGAATTGAGGGCGATGGATAAAAGTGCATGTTTTACATAAGGATTGTTGAATCTTGTAACAACAGCCTCTGCAAAGTCCTTCAGATCTTTTTCCGGAAGGGTAAGGGTCGGGATGACTTCATCATAAATGGTATGATACATAAAATCATATACCAATTTATCTTCCATGGACTGAAGCACATAATCGTTGCCGGCAAGGTAAGACGCCAGCACAAAGGAAGTATGGGCTCCGTTCAGTATTCTTACTTTTCTCTGTTTGTAAGGCTTCTGGTTATCCGTGAAGATAACGGGAAGTCCTGCCTTTACAAGAGGAAGTTCTTCGGAAATGTCTTTCCCGCTTTCAATAACCCAGAGCGCAAACGGCTCACCGGTTACGATGAGGTCGTCTTCATAACCGAATTGTTCCCAAAGTTCCTTATCTTCATCCTTCGGATAACCGGTTATAATACGGTCTACCAGTGTGGAACAGAATACGCAGGCATCATTCAGCCATGCTTTAAATCCGTCTTCCAGCTGCCACAGATCAGCCAGCTTCATCACGCATTCTTTTAAATGAATCCCGTTGTCGTCAATCAGTTCCACCGGAAGCATGACAAGACCTTTATCTGCCGCGCCGTTAAAATGTTTGTATCTTTCATATAAGAATTTCGCGAGTTTCCCCGGATAGCTGTGGGGAGGGGTCATTTCGAGCCTGTCCGTATCGTCATATACAATTCCGGCTTCTGTCGTATTGGAAACAATGAAGCGAAGGGAATCCAGTTTTGCATAGGCGCTGTATTTTTCATATTCCTCACATGCAGCAACGGCATCCGTAACGCTCGTAACGATGCGGTTCTGCACGGTTGCTTTGCCATCCACGATTCCCCTTAAGGAAACGGTGTACTGACATTCCTGATTATGTAATCTTTCCAAAGTTCCGAATTCAATCGGTTTTACCAGCACGATATCTCCGTCAAAGTATCCCTTTTCATTTGCGATATCGATCATATAATCCACGAATCCACGGAGAAAATTACCCTCTCCAAACTGCAATACTTTCACGGGTCTCTCTTTCTTCTTTGTTAATGCTTTGTTTAACAATTCCATTTTCCTGCACCTTTCCCTTCCCATATTTTGATAAAACATTTTAATGAAAGTCCGCGGCTTTATGAAAGCCCTTACATTGACAATTTTACAACGATTTTCATATATAGTCAATAGGTTTTTGTCTATTTACTATACTTTTTAAAAAATTCTTGAATTTAATTAATTAGTATTGTATAATAACTTTGAATAAACCAATGTAACCATTTACACAAATGTTTCATTTGTTATGAAAAAAATATGTGTTAGGTTTCATTTTCGAAAATGGGAGGTGACCTGAATGACCATTTATGACATTTCCAAAATGGCCGGTGTTTCTATTGCCACCGTTTCCCGTGTTTTAAACGGCAATACTAATGTGACACCCAAAACAAAGAAAAAAGTACTGGATATTATTGAGCAGAGCGGTTACACTCCTAATGCATTTGCACGTGGGCTTGGTCTGAATTCCATGAATACCATAGGGATTCTCAGCGCCGATTCCTCCGACCTTTACCTTGCAAAAGCAATTTATTATATTGAACGCAATCTGCGTGCCGGCGGTTATAATTCCATTTTGTGCTGTACCGGTTACGAATTGGAAAGCAAGAAAAATTCCCTGAATCTGATCATCTCGCAGAAAGTTGACAGCGTTATTATGGTGGGGTCAAATTTTGTAGAAGCCGAAACCTCTCACAATCAGTATATACGCGATGCCGCGCAGCAGGTTCCGATCATGCTGCTGAACGCGGATTTCGACTGTCCGAATGTCTTCTGTACCCTGTGTGATGATTTCAGGGCAATGCAGGAAGCCACGTTAAGTCTGCTTGACAGCGGAATCAAAGATATCCTTTATCTGTACAACTCCAAGTCCTACAGCGGCATGAAGAAACTAACCGGTTTTCAGTCTGCCTACCTGCTGCGGGATCTGCCTTTGGACAAAAAATACCAGCAGTTCTATTCCGGCGCAAGAGACGATATCGACGGTGTCTGCCGGTTTTTGAATCAGTTAAAGGAAAAAGGGCTCACTTTCCACGCAGTCGTTGCCTCGGAAGATCTCCTTGCCACAGCTGCCATGAAATATGCCCGGCTGAACAACCTTCGCATCCCTGAGGACTTATCGGTTATCGGTTATAACAATTCGCTGCTCACCATATGCTGTGAACCGGAACTGACTTCCGTAGACAACCGTTTGGAAAGTCTCTGCCAGCAGCTGGTAAAAACGCTCATTGATACGCTGAACGGCAGTGAGATGCCGCAGAAAACCATTTTCTCCGGCGAACTGGTAAAACGCGGTACTACCGCTTATTAACCGGACATAAGGATGCCCGCAAAGCATCTGTTGTTAAATAAGGATGGCTTATGACAAAGCATCCGTTATTTCATCATTTATCAATTTTAATCATGAAGGAGGATACCCCAATGAAAAACTTTATGGACAAGGATTTTTTATTAGACAGTCCGACCGCACAGACACTTTATCATGAATATGCTGCCAAAACTCCTGTCCTGGATTACCACTGCCATATCAATCCGCAGGAAATCGCACAGGACAGACAGTTTGATAACATCACGCAGGTATGGCTGGGCGGCGACCACTATAAATGGCGTTTTATGCGTTCCTGCGGCGTGGACGAACACTACATAACAGGAGACGCCCCTGATAAGGAAAAATTCTTCAAATGGGCGGAAGTATTGGGAAAAGCCATCGGAAATCCCCTCTTCCACTGGAGCCATCTGGAGCTTCAGCGCTATTTCGGTTACAACGGCGTATTGAACAAAAATACGGCGGAGGAAGTATGGAACCTCTGCAACGAAAAGCTGGCAGACCCTTCCATGAGCGTACGCTCCCTCATCAAACAATCCAACGTTACTTTGATCTGCACGACGGACGACCCAGTGGACAGCCTGGAATGGCATAAGCAGATTGCAGAGGATGATTCTTTTGACGTACAGGTGCTTCCTGCATGGAGGCCCGACAAAGCCATGAATCTGGAAAAACCCGAATATTTGGATTACCTGTCCAAACTTTCCGAAGCAAGCGGCGTTACGGTCAATTCCTTTAAGACTTTAAAAGAAGCCCTTGCAAAACGTATGGATTTCTTCGCTTCCATGGGATGCAGCGTTTCTGACCATGCATTGGAATATGTGATGTATGCGCCTGCTTCCGAAGAAGAAATCGAAACTATTTTTGCAAAAAGATTCAAGGCTTCTTCCGGCGAAGTCATTACCAAGGAGGAAGAACTGCAGTTTAAGACCGCTTTCATGCTTTTCGTAGGTACGGAATACAATAAACGCAACTGGGTCATGCAGCTGCACTATGGAACGAAACGCGACAACAACCGGACAATGTATGCAAAACTTGGTCCGGATACCGGCTATGACTGCATCAACAATTATGCGCCGTCTTCCCAGACCGCTGATTTCTTAAACGCGCTGGAAGTAAATAAAGCGCTTCCAAAGACCATTATTTACAGCCTGAATCCGAATGACAATGCGGCTATCGGCACAATTCTCGGCTGTTTCCAGGATTCTACCGCAGTTGCCAAAATACAGCAGGGAAGCGCGTGGTGGTTCAATGACCATAAACAGGGCATGACCGACCAGTTAACCTCCCTTGCAAATTTAGGCAATCTCTCCGGTTTTGTTGGTATGCTGACGGATTCTAGAAGTTTCCTGTCCTATACAAGACACGAATATTTCCGCCGCATCCTGTGCAATTTCATGGGCGAACTGGTAGAAAACGGAGAATTCCCTTCCGATATGGATATCTTATCCGAAATCGTAACGGATATTTCTTACCATAACGCAGTCCGTTACTTTGGCTTTAACCTTTGATCCAAACCGGATATCAGGCATCAGGCAAAAAACTGCCCCGTAACCGATTTCAGTTACAGGGCAGTTTTTTGAACATCTGATTTTTACAAATTTCCGGCCTTTTACATATCCTGCTGCATACGCTCCGTTCTGTCACGAATCTGACTGATGGCCGTTTTCACATCCTCTGCGTAGACCAGATTATGTTCACTCATATCCTGAACCTGCTCCGCACTGGCCGTTACTTCTTCCGTTGCGGCAGAAAGATGGGCTATATTGTCCACGATCCGGTTATTGGAATCGGAAAGTCCGAAAATCTGCCGACTGATATCATTGACGCCCTGAATCAGTCCCGTCATATTTTGGTTCAGTTTCTCAAACGCTTCCGATGCGGAGTGGATCTTTCCGTTCTGCTTTTCCGTTGCCTCCATCGAACTATCCACTGAACGCACGACTTCGTCCGCATTCTGATTCAATTCATTTACAATCCTTGTAATCTCTTCCGTAAAACTTTTGGTCTGTTCCGCAAGCTGCCGGATCTGGTCTGCCACAACGGCAAATCCTCTTCCGGCTTCACCGGCTCTTGCACTTTCAATCGAGGTTCAGAGCCAGCAGATTCGTCTGGCTGGAAATATTCAAGATCATGCCTGCGATATTCTTTACTTCCATCGTCTTGTCCTGCAGTTTGGACATTGCTTCCGTAACTTCCTGATTGGTAGATGCTATTTGTTCCGACTGTTCTTTCAGTTCTTCCATTACCTGACGGTTTTCCTGAATGCTCTGATTGGAATCCGTGGCAATTCCCACGATTTCCCTGGAGCGTGCTTCCGTTTCTTCGATGGCCTCCTGAATATGCTGTGTCATATTGTTCTGTTCCTCAATATTCTCCGCCGTCATATTCATGGCCGCCGTAATTTCTTTCATGCTTTCCGCCACGGATTTCGTCACATCTACCAGTTCGTCTACCAAATGGCTGCTTTTGGCTGATTCTTCCCTTACCGTGCTTCCGGTATCCAGGATGTCTTCCAGCATGACCTTCTGTCTTCTGCCCTGTTCTTCCGCCGTACCAAGGGCATGGTCGCTGAATACTTTTGCAATGCTTCCAATTTTATACAGCATGAAAAGCATAAGATACATACATAATACACGGCACAGATCGTCCACATCGCTTACGACATCCGTCTTCATTCCGCGGATCACCACTACGCCGGTATACAGGACCGCATATCCGATACAGAATCTCCGATACTCCTTGTCCGTATAATACGGAATCTGCAGCGCCAGTATGAGCAGCATGGTAAAATACAAAAATTCGGCATCCGTCTGCATCCCTAACAGCAAAAATTCGATTCCAACCTGAATTGCAATCACCCTTTTCAATATGAAACTTTTCCTGTTACGGATATATACGATGAAACCACTCAAAAGAAAAACAGCGATCAGGACCAGATTCCCATAAGCTGTCGGCAGGGCAATACCTCCCACTCCAAGCTTGAACAGCAGATACAGAACATACATGATCCAGATAGCCGCCGCTGCCAGGATATAAAAGGCATTCATTCTGCCATAACGCTCCCTCACATCATTGTAACGATATTTAAGTTCCTCATCCATGTCTCTCTCCTCCACCTTTTTTTAATTGCTGTCTGATATAATAGTAATACATTTTCACTGAATTTTCTACTGTTTTTTCTTCTTTTTTATGCAATTTTCCTGTAACAGACTAGCAGATTTTTTTTTGGTGAAGGATGACGCCCCTGTCGTGGTGCTTTGTATCGTAAAATATCATTTTTGCGGACATAAAAATTCAGTGATATTTAGCCAGTACCCGGCTGGAAAACTGTTCACAAGAAATACTATATCTTTTCGTACTTATCATGTATAATGGTATCAGATGTTAAGTCTGCCGACCGGCTAAGAAACTGCCTGCCGGATCATATTCTGAAAGGAACAAACGTTATGTTCGATTTGCAACAGCAGCTGGAGATCACCACCATAGAACAATACAGGGCGCTCCCAAACCATGCGTCTGCAGAAGTCTTTGACGGTCGGGTCTGCTATATGGCCAGTCATTCCCGCACACACCGGGCGATCCTGTCGGAGCTCACCTCACGGCTCAGCGCTTATGTCATGCAGAAAAACGGGGATTGCGAAGTCATACCCGCACCTTTTGACGTAAAACTATCCAGTGTTCCCTTTACCCTCGTGCATCCCGATATCATGATCGTATGCAACAGACATAAACTGGTCGGGACCTGGTGTAGCGGAGCTCCCGACTTTATAGCCGAAATTGTATCTCCCGGCTATCCTGCCGATGATTATGTCCGCAAACTGTATTATTACCAAAATCACGGGGTGCGCGAATACTGGATTGTAGACCCGAAGAGACGCAGCGTATTTGTGAATTACTTTGAGGAAAATCTTTTCAGCGTCCCCTATACGTTTGATTCCATTATAAAGGTTAACATTTATGAGGACTTATATATTAATTTCTCTAATATCGCCACTCTGCTGAATTTGTAACATCCGGCCGGTTCCGGCTCCGACAGCTTGCTGTCAGGGAAAAATGGCGTAAAGGCTGAATAAAAAACAGATAACCCCGACTGTTCTTTCACCGGGTTATCTGTTTTCTCATTTCTGACTTCTTCTCTATACCGCCGCAACCTCTTCAAACTGAGAATTATAAAGTTCCGCATAAAACCCGTTCTGCGCCAGCAGTTCCTCATGGTTCCCCTGCTCTACGATATCCCCGTCCTTCATGACCAGGATCAGATCCGCATCCCGTATGGTGGAAAGCCTGTGGGCGATCACAAAGCTGGTTCTGCCTTTCATCAGGTTGTTCATCGCTTTCTGGATCCGCGCCTCCGTCCTCGTATCCACGGAGCTGGTTGCCTCATCCAGTATCATGATCCGGTTGTCGGCAAGAATGGCACGGGCGATGGTAAGCAGCTGGCGCTGACCCTGGGATACATTGCTGGCATCCTCGTTCAGTTCCATCTGATAACCGCCGGGCAGCGTTTTGATAAACCGGTGGGCATGTGCAGCCTTTGCTGCCTCTATGACCTCCTCGTCCGTAGCGTCCAGTCTGCCGTAACGGATATTTTCCATGATCGTTCCTTTAAAAAGCCATGTATCCTGCAGAACCATACCGAATCCTTCCCTTAGTTCGCTCCGGTTAAATTTCCGGATATCATGTCCGTCCAGCTCTATCTTTCCACTGTTCACATCATAAAAGCGCATCAGCAGTTTCACCATGGTAGTCTTTCCGGCTCCGGTAGGGCCTACGATCGCCACCATCTGCCCCGGCTTCACATCGCAGCTGAAATCATGGATGATGATCTTATCCGGCTTATAACCGAACTGTACATGGCTGAAGCGCACACTGCCCTGTATCTTCTCCGGACTGGCGGCATGTTCCACATTCACATCCTCTTCTTCTTCCCCTAAAAATTCAAAGACGCGTTCGGCGGCTGCTGCCATGGACTGAAGCATATTGGATACCTGGGCCACCTGTGTAATGGGCTGGGTGAAATTTTTCACATACTGGATAAACGCCTGTATATCGCCTACCTGAATCGTACCCCTGACGGCAAGCAGGCTTCCGCTGACCGCCACCGCCACATACCCCAGATTTCCCACAAACATCATAACCGGCTGCATCATACCGGAAAGGAACTGGGATTTCCATGCGGACTGGTACAGCACCGTGTTGGTTTCGTTAAATTCTTTCAGCGCCTGTTCTTCACGGTTAAACGCCTTGACAATATTGTGCCCGCTGTATACTTCCTCTACCTGCCCGTTGATCTTCCCCAGATAATTTTGCTGTGCCACGAAATATTTTTGGGAAAATTTCACGACTACCCCGATCAGCATTCCCGATACCGGAAGGATCACCAGCGCGATCAGCGTCATAAGCGGGCTGATACTGAGCATCATCACCAATACGCCCACGATCGTCGTCACCGAGGTGAGAAGCTGCGTAATGCTCTGGTTCAGACTCTGCCCCAGCGTATCCACATCATTGGTAATACGGGAAAGTACCTCGCCCACGGTTCTTGATTCAAAATATTCCAAAGGCATCCGGTTAATCTTCTCCGAAATCTCCTTCCGGAAACGATAGCACATTTTCTGGGAAATGCCCGTCATGATCATTCCCTGTATGAAAGAAAGACAGGCGCTTAAAGCGTATATCCCCAAAAGGATCAACAGTATTTTTCCGATTTTTGAAAAATCAATCCCTCCGGTTCCCGATACCTTTGCCATCAGTCCGTTAAACAGCTCCGTGGTCGCCTGACTTAAAACTTTCGGCCCCACAATATTAAATGCCGTACCGCCCACTGCAAACACCATGACCGCCAGCAGACCATAGCGGTAAGCGCCCATATACCGCAGCATTTTCCGCAGTGTCCCTTTAAAATCCTTCGCTTTTTCCCCCGGCATCATTCCCGGCCCGTGGGGACCCCTTCTGGGTGGTCTTGTCTGTTCACTCATGATACCCTGCCTCCTTCCAGTTCCGCTTCCGACAACTGAGAGCGCGCAATTTCCCGGTAAGCCTCACAGTCTGCCAGCAGTTCCTTATGCGTACCCATTCCCGCTACTTTTCCGTCGTCCAGCACGATAATCCGGTCGGCATGGAGAATGGTGCTGATCCTCTGCGCCACGATGAGCACCGTGGCATCCGACAGTTTTTCATGCAGGGCTTTTCGCAGCACCACATCCGTTTTATAATCCAGCGCGGAAAAACTATCGTCAAACAGGCAGATTTTCGGATGTTTGGCAATCGCCCTTGCAATGGACAGCCTCTGCTTCTGCCCGCCGGATACGTTCGTTCCGCCCTGTGATATCTCACTCTGGAACCGTTTCGGCTTACTGTCGATAAATTCCATTGCCTGTGCGATCTGCGCCGCTTCCTCCATATCGCTGTCGGTAATGAAATCCCCGCCGAATTTCAGGTTGGATTCAATATCCCCCGAAAACAGCACACCCTTCTGGGGTACATAACCAAGCAGCTCATGCAGTTTATGCTGGGAAAGATCGCGGATATCCACGCCGTCTATCGTAATGCGCCCCTGTGTTACGTCATAATAGCGGGGAATCAGGCGGATCAACGTGGATTTTCCGCATCCCGTGCTCCCGATGATTGCCGTGGTTTCCCCAGGATTGGCAGTAAAATCAATATTCTCCAGCGCATCTTCATCAGCTCCCGGATACCGGAAGCTGACGTTCTCAAACCGCAGCACGCCATTGGCATGTTCCAGTTTCTTATCCAGAGTCTGCTCTTTGTCATGAATCGTCACTTCCGTTCCCAGCACTTCTTCTATACGCTCCGCCGCCACTCCCGCACGGGGCAGCATAATGGAGATCATGGTAATCATCAAAAACGCCATGACAATCTGCATCGTATAAGTGATGAATGCCAGCATGTCGCCCACCTGTAAATTTCCCAAGTCCACGCCCTTTGCCCCGAACCATACGATCATCACCGTGATACCGTTCATGATCAGCATCATTGCCGGCATCATAATGGTCATGACGCGGTTGGTAAATAACTGCGTGCCCATCAGCTCATTATTTGCCCGGTCAAAACGTTCTTCCTCGAACTTTTCCCTGCTGAATGCGCGGATTACCATAATCCCTGTTAAAATTTCCCTGGATACCAGATTCATCCGGTCTACCAGACTCTGCATTACCTTGAATTTCGGCATGGCAACTGCCATCAGCGTTCCCACCAAGGCCATGATTGCAAGCACGGCAACCGCAATGATCCAGCCCATTCCCGTCCGCGTATGGACTACTTTCAACACCCCGCCCACACCTACGATGGGAGCGTAAAGCACCATCCGGAGAATCATGACGGACACCATCTGTATCTGCTGGATATCATTGGTGCTTCTGGTGATCAGGGAAGCAGTGGAAAACCGGTCCATTTCCGCATCGGAGAAGGATACGACTTTATGAAACAGGCTGCCCCTTAAATCCCGTCCGATTTTTGCCGAAGTCCTTGCCGCCAGAAGCCCTGCCAGTATGGAAGCCGCCATCATCAGCACGGACAGCCCCAGCATACGGCTTCCTTTGCGTAAAAGGTAACGAGTCTGCATGGAAGCGGTATCCATTCCCAATGCTTCATATTCCGCTTTGACAGAATTGACTGCCATCTGGGATATCATGGAATCGCTCATTTCCCCGTAACTTTCCAATGCCGAATTCCTGTATTTCAGGATTTCTTCTTTTATTTCTTCTGTCAGTGTCCCGTTTTCCTGCATCTGCCCCAATACTTCCCATGGCATTTCCTCCGAAGCAGACAGCATGGAAAGCATCGCCATGGGAAGACCTATGCTGGCGTCCAGCGCCTCCCTGTCCGCGTCTTTTGCAAGTACGTAACAGTCGTCCCCGCCGGCAGTATACGCTGCCAGTAATGCTTCTTCCTCGTCTGCCGTCATGAGCATACGCACGGTGTCAAATGTTTCTTTCCGCATCCGCTCCGGTACCCCGTATTCGATACCTCCCTGCCCGATGCCCACATCTACAATGTCCGCCGCATACTGGGGTAAGGCAAGATCACAGTATGCCTGAAGGATTAAAAGCGATACGATAGCGGCAACTGCCGCCTTGGATTTACTTAAATATTTTAAGATTTTAAACATCTTCTGCCCTCAACTCCTGTTCCATAATATCTGCCAACCGGTTCCATAACATAATCAACTGATGCATATCATCTTCTCCCATACGCTGCGTCACCCGTTCCATCAGCCTGCACAGGGCGGTCTCTGCTTCCGCCTTTGCCGCCCTGCCTTTCTCTGTCAGGTAAATATAGGTATTCCTTCTGTCCTCCTTATCCATGCTGCGTCCTATATAACCTTTTTCCTCCAATATGCTGACCATCCTTGATACCGCAGGGGATGACACATGCAGCCGGAACGCCAGCCCGGAAACACAGATGCCCTTTTTCCCACTATTTTCATCCATATAATCCTGTACTGCGGCCATCAGTTCATATTCGCGCCGGGAGATGTCTGGAAGGAGACCTTCCAGGTTCATTCTGTGAAAACGGTTTGCTGTTTCTAATACGTTTTCCTGTATCTTGCTGGTATCCATTTTTCGTCTCCTGTCTGACCTGACTTCCGAACATGCTTTTCGGATTTCCTAAAAGAAAATCTCTAAACGTTTAACTATGTTATATATTTACAAAGTTATATACTACTACCATTTTTTTACGGATGCAATTAAAAAAGCATAAAATAACTATAAAAAAGAATACCGCCTGTTTCATGAACAACAAGCGGTATTTGCAATAATATTGTCTGATGTAATTTCCAGCGGATCTTCTATTCCAACGGCCCGGCCTTTGTCCCTTTCAGGCATTCACAGCCGCTTCAATATCCTGTCCACATCCTCGTTCCGTCCCAAAACCATCAGGTGCTCTTCCTTTTTCAACACATAATCCGCCCCCGGAAGCAACGACAGCTCCCCGTCTTTCTTCGTCCCCAAAATATTTACATGGTATTTTGCCCGGATATCGATATCGGCAATGGTTCTTCCCACCCATTCCTTAATCAGCGGAATTTCATAAATGGAATGCTCTTCCGTCAGCTCAATGTAATCAAATACATGGTTTGCACTGACTTTTACCGCCAGCTTTTCCGCAATATCCCGATCCGGATAGATTACCTCATCGGCCCCGTTCCGCAAAAGGAATTTGGCATGGATATCCCTGTTTGCCTTGCTGATTACATATTTTGCCCCCATTTCCTTTAGCAGACTGGTTATTTCCAGACTGCTTTGGAAATTCGTTCCGATGCAGACAAAGCAAATATCAAAATTCCTGACCCCCAAAGTTTTCAACACTTCCTCATTGGTGCAGTCCCCTATTTTCGCACTGGTAACGATCGGCAGAAGGTCTTCCAATACCTCTTCCCTGTCATCCACGATCATAATCTCATTTCCCAGCCTTGCCAGATTCATACATAAATGGTGCCCGAATTTTCCCATGCCGATAATTAAAATTGATTTCATAGACCCTTTTCTCCTCTTTTCTCCATAACTATTTTTAAATTTTTACTCTATCCAGCCTTAAAAGGTACCGCAACTGGTCAGCCGATAATGATCTTCTCCGCCGGAAGCTGTACCGGCGCCACTTTCTTCCTTTCCGTAAACGAAAGGGCAAAGGTCATGCTTCCGATACGTCCGCAGTACATCAATACGATCAGAATGATTCTGGATACCGTACCCATCCCTCTCGTGATTCCTGCCGACATCCCTACGGTACCGATAGCGGAAAATACTTCCAGCAGCACATCCTCCATGGGAAAATCCTGCAGGGCACAGATCCATGCCGCCGCAGCAACTGCCAGTACCAGATTGATGGTCACTACAATACTGGCCTTTCGAATCTCCCCTTCTTCCAGACGCCGCCTGAATACATTGCACCCATGACTGTTTCGCAGGTTTGCCCATACGAAGATCAGCATTACCGCAAAGGTAGTGGTTTTAATACCGCCCGCGGTGGAACCAGGACTGCCGCCGATGAACATAAGCACCACGGTCACCAGCTTGCTGCTTGCCGACATGCCCGTTACATCGATCGTATTGAATCCGGCTGTTCTTGCCGTCACCGAAGCAAACAGGGAAGTCAGCACGATTTCCTTTCCTCCCATATCCGCCATCAGGTTGTCACGTTCCAGCAGCCAGTACAGCAAAGCACCCCCGAAAACCAGAACCGCCGTTACCGTCAGTACGATTTTGGTATGCAGCAGATATTCCCTTACCCGTAGCTTTTTTTTCTGCAGATCATCCCATACCACAAAACCGATACCGCCTAAAACGATCAGCAGCATAATGGTCACATTCACCAGGAGATCATCCGCATATGCCGCCAGGGAAGAATATTCCTCTTTTTTTCCCATCAGGTCAAATCCCGCATTGCAGAAGGCCGATATGGAATGAAAAACACCGTTACCAATCCCTTCCAGCCACCCCATTTCAGGCACAAACCTGAAAGACAGCAGAACCGCCCCGATTCCCTCTATCGCAAAGGTTGCAATCGTTATCTTTTTTACCAGCCTTACTACACCGCCGATCTGCAGTGTATTCATGCTTTCCTGCAGGATTCCCCGTTCCTTTAGACCGATATTCTTCCGCATCAGCACCGCAAGAAACACACCGATGGTCATAAAACCCAGCCCTCCGATCTGTATCAGTCCCAAAATAAAGCATCGGCCAAATACCGACCAGTAACTGTGCGTATCCACCACAACCAGACCTGTTACACAGGTCGCGCTGGCTGCCGTGAACAGCGCCGTCAGCGGATCAGTGAAACGGCCGCTTCGGGATGATACCGGAAGCATCAGCACCAGCGTACCGATTAGGATAATTGCCAGAAAGCCCACTGCTATCGTCTGCGTCGTTGTTAATCGATCATGCCAAGTCTTTTTCATTCCCTTCATTTCTTCTGATTCCCTTCATGATTCCTTATTTCCCCGTCTGCAAGCGGTTGTCTTGCACATAAAATCCCACCACTCTGAAACAGATCATTATATAAGAAAATCCGGCTAAAAGACAATCACCTGTCAGCCGGATTCATTTCTTATTAAAGCATTCATAAAAATACAAAAGCAGGATACGGGAGTCGGACCCGCCTCTTCAGCTTGGGAAGCTGACATACTACCGATGTACTAATCCTGCATAAACTGTTCATTCGCCCCGTCTGAAAAGCAGCCATACTAACGAACAAAATCATTCTTTCACAAGAAAAGGCTCTATGGCAGCCATAAGTTCCTCTTCCTGCTCATCCGTTTCCAAAATACGAAGTTCCAAATCCTTTGATAAATCCATACTGAATATTCCCATTACGGATTTGGCATCTACCACGTATCTGCCGGAAACCAAATCGAAGTATCCTTTAAACCGTGCCATAATATTGACAAACTTCTTTACATCTTCAATGGAACGTAGCCTGATCATAATGCTCTTCATCTAAAGCTTCCACCCTTTGTCAAAAATTCTTTTTACAGGAACCTCTGCACTAACTATTCTACTAAAAAAAGTCCCATTTGTACAGTGTTATTTTTACGTATTTTTATTGATGGAATATGAATCATTCCGTCAATATTCCGTCCAGCAGATAAACCCTGTTAAAAGGTATGGAAAAATAATACCCGTCTGCAAAATCCTCTGTCATCTCCATCACCTTCTTCGCGATTTTCACCCCTGCCTGTTCTCCTTCTTCCCTTGTCATTCCTGCATCAAAACAGGCAATGATCCCGTCATCCACATCAATCCCTGCCATCTCATTCTTAATAAAAAGCGCGTTCCTTAAATTCACAAGCGGCATGATCCCGCACAAAATCCTTGATCCTGTGCGTTCCTTTACTTCCCTGATCCGGTCTGCGGCCTCCTGCGTAAAGACAGGCTGGGTCAGGAAAAAGGACGCTCCCTGCGCCATCTTTTTCTTTACCCTGCCGATTTCCGCCTCCAGGTTCGGTCTGCCCTGATTCAATGCCCCTCCGAATACCACCGGTTCTGCCGCAAACTCCTCCTGATTCAGTTCGTGAATGATCTTCATCAACCCCACGGAATCAAAATTGAACACGCTTTTCACATCCTGCCGCATCAGCGTCGGCACCGGATCGCCTGTTATCACCAGTATATTCCGTATCCCGTTGACATATGCGCCCAAAAGCTGGGAACGCATGGCGATGGCATTCTTATCCCGGCAGCATATATGAGGCATCACACACAGCTTCGCTTCCTGCTGTACCTTCATCGCCGTCATAATGGAATCTGCCCGTGTCCTGCCTGACGGAGAATCGGGAAACGTCACCACATCCACTTTTCTGTTCTTTAATGAAAATGCGGCTTTCATCACCTTCCCGTCATCCGCGCCCGGCGGCGGTGAAAGTTCCACGGCAATCAGTTTCTGAGCCGGATTTTTTCCCTGCCAGAACCCGCATTTCCTTCCGGCCCTCTCCGAAATCTCTGCTTCTTTTAATGCCGCACACTTCCTCACCGGAACCGTATCCACTTTCTCACACAGCTTTTCGGTAAAAGAAGGGGTTGTACCGCAGCATCCGCCCAAAAAAGCGACGTTCAGTTTTGCGATTTCCGCCATTTTATCCGCAAAATATGCTTCACTGTTGCTGAACACCTTGCGTTTTTCCATATACTTTGGATAGCCCGCATTCGGCAGAGCCGTCAGATAAATATTCTCCGGCCGCTCCATTTTCTCCAGAATATGATACAAATGTCCGGGACCGACGCCGCAGTTAAAGCCCGCCGCGTCAATCATTCCCGACTGGGCCGCTTCTTCGAGCAGCCTGTGCGCACTGATCCCCGCATTGCTGTATCCATGCTGATTCACACAGAACTGCACGATCACAAACAACTCCGTCTCCCGTTTCATATCCCGTATCACGGGAAGAATATCCTCCAGCTGGGAAAACGTCTCAAAAAGCAGAATATCCGCCCCTGCTTCCGCCAAAGCATCCCCGGCCAGCCGGTACTCACGGTAAAGTTCCTCTTCCGTTCCCCCGATTCTGTCGGGTATCGGGCCGATATCCCCTGCCAGGAAACAATCCGTGCCGGGCACCCTGCCGCATTCTTCTGCCGCCAGTCTTGCATTCTCCCATGCGGCACGGATATTGGCACGCAGCCCTTCCTCATCACAGCCCAGCGATACCCTGTTTGCCGCAAATGTATTGGTACGCAGCAGCGTGGCCCCTGCCTCCAGATATTCCCTGTGTATCTGCCGCATCCATTCCGGCTCTGTCCGGTTAAAACGCTCCGGCAGTTCTCCGGTCCCGTACTTATCCGCAAAGTAAGTGCCGAATGCCCCGTCGCATATGATCTTCTTCCGTTTTAAATAATCTTCTATTTTCATCTCTTTAGCATCCCGTTATTCTGTCTCTCGGTACATCCGATTTCTGTATCACATTTCTGTATCCTAATTTCTATATCCTATATTCCCGCAAGGTCCCTTACGATTTCCCCCGCCATAATAAGCCCTGCCACCGAAGGAACAAATGCCGCGCTTCCCGGTGTGGAACGTCTGACCGGTTCTCCGGCTGTCCCTGCCGCCTCATCTGTCTGCATGGGGGTGCGCGGTTCCTCTTTAGAATAAACCACCTTCAGGTGTTCCACTCCTTGTTTTCTCAGCTCCCTGCGCATCACCTTGGCCAGCGGACACACACTGGTTTCATAGATGTCCGCCACTTCAAAAGCCGCCGGATTCAGCTTGTTTCCTGCCCCCATACTGCTGATCACCGGAATCCCGTGCTCCTTTCCCTGCATGACGAGCTCGATTTTGGCAGTTACCGTATCCACCGCATCCGCAATATACGAATAACTCCCAAAATCAAACATTTCTTTATTCTCCGGCAGGAAAAAGCATCGGAACACTCTCACCTCGGCAGACGGATTGATCTCCATAATACGCTCCCGCATCACATCCACCTTATACCTGCCCACCGTTGTTGTAAGTGCGATAATCTGCCGGTTCAGGTTACTCAGGGCCACTGTATCGCTGTCAATCAGGTCTATTTTCCCTATGCCGCTGCGTGCCAGCGCCTCTGCCGTATAGCCTCCTACGCCTCCAACACCGAATACCGCTACCCTGGCACACCGCAGCCGCTCCATCGCCCCGCTGCCAAGCAGCATCTTTGTCCTTACAAACCGTTCCTGCATCCTGCGCTACCTCTTTCCGTGACGTGCTGACCTTCCGCTTATATTATCTGTTTTCATTTACATAAATCTGTACCCTGCTTTGAATGATATCCGCCACTTCCTTCACATTCTTCTGTCCTGCGAAGAAAGGAGATGCTTCTTCCGACACAATATTGAGCAGTGCCTCATTATAGGAATATACCTGATCTACTGTTTTAATATAGGCGATCAGCGCATCTGTTTCTTCTTTGGTCATGGGCGTGATCGGAACCTCCACACCGTTTACCGTGTAAGTCTCATCCACTTCCACCGTATTCCCGTCTTCATCCTCATAAGTAGGCTTTTTCATGGCTTCCTCTGCCAGCCGGTCCATCTGCTTCATGCTGACGGGCCACTGGTAAACCTGCTCCTGATACGCATCCGTCAGGAAATACCGCATAAACTGCCATGCACCGTCTTTATGTTTGGATTTGGAAGACATTGCCAGCTCCATATTGGACGCCAGGGCCGCTCCGTTCCCTTCTCTTACAGGAAAACCGATCAAAGTAATATCTTCGCCAAACGTCCCCTTTTTCTCAAAATTATAAGTAGAAAAATTACTCAGATACATAAAACTTAACAGTACCTTATCCTCACGCCACATACTGTCATATCCCTGCCAGAAGGAATCAACATAATAGTCTTCTCCCAATGCTTCCGGAAATTCCTTAATAAACTCCAATAACTCCATAAACTCATCCGTATTGAAATGGCATTCCCCCGTCTTCCAGTTTATGAACTGACTGCCGGACAGCTGTATCCCGTAATTGAGCATTGATCCCCTTGTCATTTCCGAAAGAACCTGCGCTCCTTCCGGCATATCTTCCATGGCGGCTTTCAAATCCGCTAATGTCCATCCGGGTTCCTCCCCCACCCTGGAAGTTTTTCCAGCCAGCGTATGCACACGGAACGAAGGCACCAGCCGGCACAGCTTTCCGTTCGTACTGTAGGCTTCCAGTACATTCGGGAAAAAGTCTTCCCGGTTCAGTTCCCCGTCTTTGTCTATATAAGGATATAAATCTTCGAACAATCCCTTTGCAATATAGCTGTCCGCCGGCATGGAATAATCCAAAACAAGGATATCCGGCACTTTTCCGGATGCAATATCCGCATTCAGTCTGGTCAGTCCCGCTGTATAATCTTCATCCGTATTATAATTGGAATAATCCTCCACTGTTATCCGGTATTCTTCATTGGTCTTGTTAAATGCAACCACCTGTCTGCGTATATCCCAGTCAAAACCATTGCAGCCCAATGTAAGGACAATCTTATCTTTCACGTCCTTCGGATCGACTTTGGTATATTTCATAAATACGGAATTGCCCATTTCATCATCCGTTACGCCGTAAAATTCCTTTTCGTCCACAGCGGCAAAATTGTATATATAATAGCTGCTTAAATCTGAATCAATATAGTTCATGATTTCCGTAAGTTCTGTATCACCCAGATTATAGCCATAAATACTTCCGCTCCCTACGAGAAAAAAATCAAAACCTCGTCCCGCATACATCCCGCCGTAAGCGTTAGAACCCCCCGGTATGGTATATTCCTGCGATACTTCCCCCGTATCTACATTTACCTTGTTTAAGACATCCGCATTTTTCTCTGAACTATAGGAACGCAGTACCAGCGATCCGTCCGAAAGCTGATACATGTTGGAAATATCCAGTTCTTTCTGCAGGTTCACTTTTCCCGTTTTCGTTCCGTCCTTATCATAAAGAAACATTCCGTCTGAATCGGAAAGCACGATCCGCCCGTCTTCCAAAAGAAGCATTTGATTCACCCAGTACATATCCTGCGTTTCCCCGGTCAGTTCCTGTTTCCATACTTCCTGTCCGCTTCCGTCCAGCTTCAGCATATAATATTCGTTCACCCATACGGATCCGTCCGGATTGCTTGTGTCTTCATAAGATTCATTCAATATGGCAAAATAGTTTCCCTCCGCATCTGCCGTCATACAGAAATAATAAGAATCCTCTTCTGTTTCCAGTGTGATACTTTTACGGTCTGTACCGTCCATGTTCTGACTGATCAGGTGAAGGGTCGTTCCTCCCTCTTCCTTCCAGTTATAAGTATCGATATAAAGCCTTCCGTTTTGAACCGCCACGTTATTGATCGAATTTACATCTTCAATCCCTTCCAGCGTCACCTGCTCCGAGCGGAACACATGCTCCTTAGACCGCACCGATGCTTCGTTATCCTTTCCCCCGCAGGCCGCAAGTACAAACATCATACAGCAGGTCAGAAAACATCCTGCTTTTTTTCCGATTCCCATTTTCATATCTTCCCTCATTCTTCCCTCTTTCTTAGGAACTGTAAACAAATAGCACCCTTTATTTAACAGTTCCTTGACTGGTTTACTAAAAATATTTCCACTTATTCTTCTCTTTATGAAACCGCTCCGCCAATTTATCCTTTCCGTCCACCAAAAACTGCCATACCGTTCTCCATGTCCACTGTTTTCTCTTCCATAAAAGAATCAGTGTAACTGCGCCGATCACGGAAGGAATGAACAGGGAAAGCAGCTGCAGCACCAGCACAAGGGCAAGCACATCTTCCCAGCCCCTTGCCACATTTTCCCAATAAGGATACTGGATGGCATGGTCATTCATGGAACGCATACCAAATTCCGCAATTACCTTAAGCAGTCCTTTCATTTCATAACGGGAAGAATTTTCCACCACCCACATATTCGTTTCGTCGATGCCGAATTTTTCCTTTACTTTTGTATAGGCAAAATCCTCCACCGGATTCGGCATGATCACCTCATAAGTGTTGATACCCTCCGTGACGCCATATTCCGAAAACGACTCGTAAGAGAGATAAACCAGCGTCTTATCCAAACCGGCCGCTTCGTTAAAACGCCCGTCCTCCCTGCGGATAACTCCTGCAATATAGTGCGGGACACCGCCTATCGTCACCTGCATTCCCACCACATCGTTGGAACCGAACAGCTGCCATGCCGCATCTTCATCCACAATTACCTTATCATACATTAAATCATTGCCCGAAAAATAGGAACCGCTCAAAAGCTGCACCGGATGAAACAGGAAAAAATCCCCTCCTATTCCTACTGCGTTAGCTTCCAAGGAAGCCTTTCCGCTGGACAGAGTCACTTTTCCCACCGCACTGTAAGCATCCGCCCAAAGTCTGGCGTTTTCGTTGGGCGCCGTAATGGAAGCTTCCAAAAGTACTTGATCCAGCTGTTCTTCAAAAGTTCTTATTCGGTTTTTGTCTATCTGCGTGCTTCCCGTGAAAAAACAGGTAATTTGTGCCGTATCCTTTTCCTTCGACCAGCGTTTTGCCGCCGTCTGATCTGCCAGCCCGTTCTTCTTGCTGACAGAAAATACCGTCAATGCACACCATGCCAGCAGACAGAGTAAGACTGTCGCTGCCAGCAACATCTGTTTCAGGGAAAAACACCTGAAAAATCCCTTGATTTTATTCATGTCCCACATCAATCTCCGATTCTAATCGGTCAGACGAACCTGCTTTCCTGCTTCTACCGGCTTCGTCGCCGTCGTGATCACATATTCATATCCATAAATGCCTGCGGAAATTGCCGTATGGGTATCATCCGAGGCCAAAACTTCCACATCTACCCTTGTTGCGATATAACGGTTTCCAAGAGGACTGCTTTTGGATTCCACGATCAGGATAAATTTTCCGTTATTATCCTCTCTTATGGCGCTGTTTGGCACGACCAGTTCATAATCCATACTCTTCTGCCCAATAGACAGACTTAAGGACTGTCCCGCCTGTACATCGCCCTCCACATTGAAGGTCAGAAGCTTCTTCTGTGCCGGTTCATTGGGATCGGGCTTAATGGAAGCCAGCGTCGCTTTCACATCGTCATAATACCATGCGTTCTGCAGCTCCGCAATATCCCCTACCGATAGTTTCTTGGACTGCTCGGTGGTAGCGGAAAATGCCATTGTATAGCCCTTGCCGGCTACTTGCATGACAGCCAGTGTCTCCTCTGGCTGGGTTTTCTCCCCCGCTACTTTGTTTAATTTGCTTACAGTTCCGTCCACGGGAGCTTCGATTGCTGCTCCGACCGTTTTCTCCTTCAATTTCTCGATTTTTTCCATCTGTAGTTCTATCACATCGTTTTGGGATTCCAAATTAATTTCTGCCAGCAGTTCTTTCTGAATATCCGCCATATCTTCCTTTGCCTTGTCTAAAGCGGTCTGCGCACGTGTCTGCCTGTCCTGCGCATCTAACAAACGATTGGATGCATTCGCCTTGCTCACCGTCAGGTCATTGCTGTTTTCCTTATCCGCCAACGCCTGCTGCGCATTGGTAACAGCGGAAGATTTTTCGCTCTGCTCACTCTGCTTGTTTGCTACTTCCTTATTGGCCTCTGATACGTCATTCTTCGCATGGATAACATTCTGCTCTGCCTGTGCCAGTTCATTTTGCTTGGCTGTTACATTTTCCATCAGCATTTTTAATCCGGCATCCCCTCCCATGCTTTCATACTCTGCCTGTGCCGCTGCCTGTGCATTGGAAGACTCCATAGCAGACAATTCATTTTTCAACGCCTCCAAAGCTTTCGCTGCTTCTTCATACTCTGACTGTTTTGTATTACGAAGGCTCTCTTGTCTATGGACTGCTTCCAACTGATTTCCGGCTTCTTCCGGCGAAGCTTCCGGATTGTCTTCTTTCCATTTTTCATATGCAGTGTTCAGGCTCTGTAAATCACTCTCCGCCTGTTCTAATTCGGCCTTACGGCTGTCTGCCGCTGACTGTGCATTTGCAACTTCCTGCTGTTTTGCCTGGAGAGCGGAAGGATAATCTGCAATAGTATTTTTCAGCCCCTGCATGTAATCTACCTGCTCTTGTGCTGCTGTAAGTTCATTCTGCTTTACAATTACATTGTTCTCCGCTATGGAAACATTTTCCGATGCCTTCGATGCGCTCGCCTGCGCATCTGCTACCGCTTGCCCTGCTTCATTTGCTTCCCTCTGCGCATTGGACAGTGCATTCTTCTCGCTGGTTGTATCTACCACAGTATTGTTAATATAGCCCAATTCCTTATTGATTGCGGCTACTTCCAGGGTTGCATTGTCATATTCTCTCTGTGCCGCCTCCTGTGCCGCGATTGCACTTTGCAATTTCTGCTGTTTTTGGGTCAGCGACAATGTATGATCCGCTTCAATGTTACTTACTGTCCCAACTGTCATAGTCTCGGTAATAACCGCCAACTGATAAGCCAGCATCAAGGAATTCAATTCTTTTTCAGCTTCCAAAAGTTCCGTGCTTTCCTCATCTTCCAAGTAAAAAATCACGTCACCCTTCTTTACTTCGTCTCCTTCTTTCACTGCCACACTGGAAATCACACGGCTTTCTCCAATGGAAATATTATAAGGATCCGTAGCCTCTATCGTCCCCGTCCCCCTTACTTTTTCGGTAATGGAACCGCTCTGTACATACTCCGTCGCCACTTCAGGCAGGGAGTAATTCATAATCGTATTGGAAAAAAACGTCAGCAAAAGCATAATGGTCAGAAAGATGATCGCCGCATTCTTTACCCATTCCCTTCTTTTTGCCGGATTCGTATTCTCATTCATTTTATCCTTTCCTCCTATCCCTTGATCCCGCCCTGATAAGTAATTCCCTCTACCAGATAATCCTCCCCGTAAAGGAACACCAAAAGAGTTGGCACCATGTATATTGTGGCCACTGCAAACGCCAGCCCGATTTCCCCATTCTTTATTTTGGAAAGAAATACCGACAGCGGATGCATGGAATCGTCCGATAATAATATCAGCGGCTGCTCCACCATGTTCCAGTAGTCAATAAAGATCAGAATCGCAACGGAACACATACAGCCTTTGCAAAGCGGCATACAGATATGCCGGAAAATCTGCCATTCTCCCGCACCGTCTATCTGGGCTGCCTCCATAACCGAAACAGGAATCCTGCGCATGTATTTCGTCAGTAAGTACACCGCAAAAGGAGAAAAGATTCCCGGCAGCCAGATGGCCCAGCGGGTATCCAGGATATGCAGCCAGCTGGAAACCAGATAATTGGGCACCAGCGTAACCTGATACGGCATCAGCATCAATATGATATAAATAAAAAATATCATTTCCTTTATTCTGCCCCGGTACCTGGTGAAACCATACGAGGCCAGCAGCGCAACCAAAAGCTGGAAACCCACGATCGGCACTACCAGAATGACAGAATTCCAAAATTTGAATAAGTAGTCCGGACTTTTGAACAAAACCGTAATATACTGGCTGAAGGAAACCATATCCGGTATGAATTTCAGATTCACCTTTTCCGAAATATATGTCTTCCCGCCCGTATCGCTGGTGGCGAAAACCTGTCCGTAATTAGAGGATATTTCCGAAGCCGCCATAAACGAATTGGTGACAGTGAGCACAATGGGCATCAAAAACAGTATTGCACAGGATGCCGCTATCAGTGTGGCGATCATCCTCCGCACTTTCGTTATGCGTCTTTTTCTCTCTATCATTCTTTTATATGCGCTCTCACTCATTTCCATTCCTATGGGTCTGTTCCTGCCATTCATCATCCTTCCACATCCTTTCCGAAATGATTTTCCGCCAGGAATAAACTCCCTATGATGATCACCATTACAATGGACATCATGATCGCTGCAGCCGACAGCTTCTGATAGTCCAGATTCCCAAACGTATTGTTCATGAAATGCTGCATCATATATACCGTATTATAAGGATAATCATCCGTCAGCAGGTAGATCTCACGGAACACCTTAAACGAATTGATCAGCGACATGATCGTAACAAACAATATGGTGGAAGAAAGATACCGGATCTTAATATGGAAAAATATCTGCCGGGGCTTTGCGCTTTCCAGTACGGCTACCTCCAAAATATCTTTCGGTATGCTTCCCAGCGCCGACATAAACAGAATCATATTATATCCCAGATTTTTCCATAAAAACAGTACAATAATGACCACCTGGGCGTGCTCGGATTTCAGCCAGTCTATTTTACCCATTCCGAACAGCGCCGTAATGTCATTCACCATTCCGTTATAGTGAAACAGCACCTGCCATATCAGAACGATCGAAGCGATCGGCACCATCATTGGCGTCAGGAAAAAAGTCCTAAACTGGCTCTTAAACGGTATCTTGCTGTCCAGCAGCATGGCTAACCCCAGCGATAATACCACTGCCAGGGGCACGGCGATCACCGAAAACTTCATGGTGTTGTATGCAGCCTGCCGAAAAGCCGCATTATGAAATACATTTACAAAGTTATCAAGAAATACGAAATTATGCTGAATCGGATTATCCACCACCGAATAATAGATCACCACAAGAAAGGGAACCACAAAGAACAGCAGAACCCCGAAAATACTCGGGGAAAGGAATGCTGCCGAAGTCCTTCTGCCCTTTGCGTTCTTTTTACGTATTCCGTTTCCGGATTTTTCCCCGTCCTTTTCCCCGTCCTTTTTCCGGCCGGGCATCCGGAATCTTTTCACCCTTTCCTCTTCGGAAAGTTCCGGCCGTATCCTGCGCTTGCGGCCTTCCTTTTTCTCTCTTTTTACTGTTTTCACTTTTTAATGTTACACCAACCTCTATTTCGTCTCATTCAGATAAGTCTGTACGCGGTTCTGCACCAGTGCGGCTACATCCTCCGCGCTCTTCTGCCCGTCAAAATATGCCTGCGCTTCTTCGTTTATGATCTCGGATATTTTATGATCTTCCCGCACATTCGGCTGCGCTGTCTCGATCATTTCCCGTATCCGGTCTACCTGTTCCTGCGTTGCCGCATATACTTCCACCGAAAAATCACCGGTGCCCCAGGTAGCTTTTGATGTAAGCTTCTGATTTCCGTCTTCATCTTCATAGTACTCGTCTTCCATTGCTTCCGCAAGTTCTTTATCCAGGGCGGATTTGAGAATGGGAAAACCGCCATTGGCCGTCGGCAGGTTTTCCTGCCTTTTTTCCGACAGATTGAACCGGATGAATTCCCATACGCCCTCTTTATTTTTTGATCCTGCGTGCATTGCGGCTGTCGTGCCGTTCACATTGAGCAGAAGGCCGCTCCCCTCCATGGTAGGATAACCGACAAAGTTCACCGGCTCCCCAAACTCATACTCAAACATCTGATACATCGCCACGGATGTGATACTTCTTGTAAGCAGCAATAACTGTCCGCTCCTTATCTTCTCGATCTCAGAAGGACCATTGGCATCATAATCCACTTCCTTCGGAAAACGGTCTGCAAATTCCAGCAGCTTCGCAAACTCGCCGCCGGTAAAATCACAGGTTCCCGTTTCCGGATCAATAAACCGGTTCTGATTCATCATACACAAAGTCGAAAGCATATATGCCTTGTCCACATATTCAATAATTTCTGCATCCCTGCCTTTGGCATCCACCAATGCCATCATATCCTCTATGCTCCATGAAGCTTCGTCCCCCACATCGGATACTTTGCCGACAATTGCCTCAATTCCGAAACAGGACATGATCCCATACAGTCTGCCGTCCTGCTCATATGCCCGCAGGACATTTTCCACCATATCTTCCCTCTTTATTGTCCCGTCTGCCTCCAGATACGGTGTCAGGTCTTCTACCACTCCCGCAGAAACCAGTTCCTCCAGTGACAGCAGACAATAATTTAAATCTATGATGTCCGGGGCGCTGCCGCTGGTCAGGTCTGCATTCAGCAATGCCACCCTGTCCTCGTAGTCCATGGTATCATCCCCGTATTCTTTTACTTCTATGCGGTACTTATCGCTCTGTTTATTAAAGGCCACAATATCATTTTCCGTATAGTAAGGAACGTACAAAGAAGCATACGTCAGTATTTCCTTTTCCGGCACTTCCGAACGGTTCTTTCTGGTCAGAATACTTAATTCCGTTTCCGCTCCTGCACTGTAATCCACGGTGACCGCCACGATCCGCCCATCCGGCAGAATCGTAAAATCCCTTAAATTGCCGCTGTTGATATCGCTGTCCATCCAGTTCAGCAGTTCCGTCGGTTTCTCGTCTCCCAAATCGCACTGATACAGGATTGCATTTTGTGTATAGAGCAGATCTGTATCCGTGCCGTCCAGATAAGTACCGTAATCGAATACGATGCTGCTTTCCAATGGTTTCAGGCTCTTTTGAGCCAAATCCACCGCCTCCAGGCTCCAGCCGGTGTTTCCAAAATAAGCGGCAACCACCCTGCCGTCTTTCATGGCAAACATATTATTCACATATTGTCCTACGGAAATTTCAAAATAGAGGCTGCCGTCCGTCCGCAGGACATAAATATCCTGTCCGGAGCAGATATAATAATTCCCGTCTCCATCCTGAAGAACATGCCCTATGTAAAAGGAAGAACTGTCTTTTTTCAGGAAAGCATTGCCCGTGTCCACCAGTTCCAGCTTTTCTCCCTCCGGAGACATTTTTTGGATGGCGACGTTTTTCAAAGTTCCACCCGCTTCCGGGTCGCCCTCATAACGAACCAAACCAAGCAGGAGATTTCCTTCCGAATCTTCGCCCATAGCGGAAACGTGCATCCCCTTTTCCAGTTCCAGCGGAACTTCTTTTACGTCATCCTCACCTGCTTTCATGGAAAAGAAGAAATCCTCCGAATCCTTTGTGCCTGTAAAATAGACATTCCCGTCTTTTCCCAATACCGGTGTATTCACATGCTCACATATTCCGTCCAGCGACTGATACTCTGCGACATATACAAAATCGTCCTGCCCTTTTCCTGAAGTATCCGTCTGCCCTTCATCCGTTTCGTTCCCGCAGCCGCCTAAAAACAGCAGGCCCGCGGCCATTAACATGCTCCAAATCCGCTTACTCATTTTTTTCTGCATTTTACTCCTCTTTTCATTCTTTGTATCAGTTCAGTCACCTTCAATGTTACCGGTTTTCGTTGACATAAATCTGCACTCTGCTCTGTATGATATCCGCCACTTCCTTCGCCGATTTCTGCCCCTCAAAAAATGCGCCGGCCTCTTCTTCGATAATGTTGTACATCTGCATATCAAACTGATAGGAAACACTCACATTTTCTATCAGTTCCCGTACCGCAGCCACTTCCTCTTCCGTTGCTGCAAAAATCTCGATCTGAAAATCATCGTAGCCCCATGTGGTCTTGGACTGCCTTATTTTCTCTCCATCCGGCCCTTCATAGTATTCGTCTTCCATATCTTTCGCGAACTGCTTTTCCAGTGCGGATTTCATAACCGGAAAACCGTATCGGTAATTGGAACTCTTTTCCTGCGCTTCTCTTGTAAGCCCCGCCCGTATAAACTGCCATACGCCGTCCTGATAAGGCGACTTTGCACTCATGGCAAGAAGGGAACCGCCGGCCATGACATAGGAACCGCTTTCCTTGGAAGTCGGATAACCGATAAAAGCCACAGGTTCTCCATACATTCCTTTATACATCTGATATTCCTGCATGGAAGAAATGCTGGCATCCATCATGATCAGCTTTCCCTCCCGTATTCTTGTAGGAACGCTTGGACCGTCCGCCTCCCAGTTGTACTCCTTCGGAAATGTGTTGGCAAATTCCAGCGCCTGTATGAATTCCTCACCATTGAACCTGCATTCTCCTGTATCCCAGTTCACATACACATCCATATTCATCCGCATGATGCTGGCCAGTACGGAAATCTTGCTGGCATACTGATAAAGCTCCGCACCCTCCGGCAGTCCTTTGGCCAGTTCCATCACTTCATCCAGTGTCATGCTCTGCCTGTCTCCCACGTCCGACACTTTTGCCAGCATGGTACTGATCATAAATTCGGGCGGAAGCGCATACAGCTTTCCGTTTTTCTCATATGCTTTTAATATGCTTTCCAGATAATCCTCCCTGTTGATCTCCTCATCCTTATCCATAAACGGATATAGATCCGTTACAACGCCTTTCGCTATGTAACTCTGCACGTTGCCGTTGGAAATATCTATGATATCCGGACATTTTCCGCTGACAATATCGGAATTCATCTGCTGAACCGAATTTGTATATGCATCTTCCTCACCCAAATCCGTATAGTATTCTTTTACCTCGATACGGTATTCCTGATTCGTCCGGTTAAATTCAAGAATCCGTTTCCTTACATCATAATCCAGCATCAGGGTGCCAAATGTAAGAATCTTCTTTTCCGGCACTTCGGATCCCTTCTTTTTTGTCAGATAAGCCAATTCCACCTGATTGGCGCCGGATTCTCCGTCCCAGCTGGTCGTGACGACCAGTATCCTTCCGTCTTCCAGTACTGAAAAATTCTGTATATCGCTCTCATCAATATCACAGTCGATCCAGTTCAGCAGCTGTTCGGGCTCCGCATCACCGAAATTATAACTGTACAGATTACTGTCCACGCTGAACAAAAGATCCTTACCCGTTCCCTGGGCAAACGTATAATTCCCATAACGGGACACACTGAGCGCTTCTATTTTATCACCTATCTTCTTCGCTGTCAGGTCGATCGTATGTACCTCGATGCCATCACTCCAATAGGATATAAAAACCTGACCGTCCGCGGTTGCAAACATGCTGTTGATCCAGTTGTCCAACTGCAGGTCAAACAGTTTTTTACCGTCCTTATCCAGTACTAAGACCGTCTGTTCATATCCGATATAAATATTGCCTTCGCTGTCGCTCAACAGATACTGTACATACATATCGTCCGTATTATCCCAGACAGAATCCAATGAAGTGCTTTCTTTCATCTTCCCGTCCGCCCCGTACTTCCGAAGTTCCACTGCCTGACCGGAAGGCTGCCTGTATTCCATATCCACGCCGTCCGATATGGATGCAGCCACCGCAGTAGTTGAAACACTGCCGGTACTGCCGATGATCGTTACGGAACTGCTTTCTCCTGCCGTTTCGGTATCTTCTACCGCAGCCTCGCCATCCGTTCCGGTTTCTGACGCCTCTTCCGCTGCAGTCCCGTCTTCCGTTGTATCTTCTGATGCTGCCCCGTCTTCCGTTCCGGCTTCCGGTGTGTCTTCCGCTGCAGTCCCGGTTTCTGTTCCGGCTTCCGGTGCATCTTCCGCTGCTGCCCCGGCTTCTGTTCCGGCTTCCGGTGCATCTTCCGCTGCTGCCCCGGCTTCTGTTCCGGCTTTCGGTGTATCTTCCTCTGCAGTCCCGGTTTCTGTATCTTCATCATACAGATTTTTAACAACAATTGCCAGCAGTTCCCCGTTACCATCTATATCCGAGGCCATAAAATACTCTTCCTCGCTGATATCCAGCGGCGCTTTTTCCGGCGTCGTTTCACCGATTTTTATTTTTCCCAAATACTTCTGATAAACATTGGTCTGATCATCCCAGTTACTGGAAACAAAATAAAGGGTGTCTCCCGATATTTTGATTTGATCCATGCTGTCCTGCATCTCCATCTTCACATACTCCGGCACGTACACGAATTCCTTCTGCGCAGTGGTGGCCCCTTTCTGACTCCCGCAGCCAGCAGCCATCATCCCCGCAGCCAGAACCGCAACGGTTCCTGTCAGTCTCTTTCGAAGCATGCCCTTCTTCTTTCCTGCTTTCCTGTTTTTATTCTCCATATCCTTTTCTGATCCCTTTCCCATAATTCCGGCCACTCCCTTTTCTGTCAAAAAACCCCTTTTATAATTATTTCTTCCATAACCAATAATTAGTATTTCTCCATAATAAAAAATATCATATCTAGGATATCATATATAGTCTTTTAATACAATCATGCATTTCTTAATAATTTATGAACGGAAACCTGTCTGAATGCTTTCCGTGATTCCGTTCTGCAGTCAGGAAGGAAAAGTTAACAGTTCCTGCGCTAATGAGATTGCCCGGATCCGTGCACTGCTTCGGCTGACATTTTTCCCGGAATGCCCATATCGCCCTGCTTGGAGCTTTTACCAGTATTGGAAGCCCCATTGCAATAGCATCTGTACATGGGTAATATCATTCGTGGAACGGATAATGAGGCTTTCCGTAGAAAAATGCCCGATTTTCTCCATGGAAAAGGACTGCACTTTCCGGAATAATTTCTCTCGCAGGGTTCCTCCAAATGTCGCTGCAATCTTTGCCGTACAAACAGCGGTAATAACCGATGTCCCGAGGAACCGTGAAGGTGAGTCCGAACCAAAACTTATCCCTAAATACCATCGGGATATCTCCGGTATAGAGGAAAAAGTACTGTCCTCTATGCAAGAGACATGAGCACCAGGGACATCCATGACCAGATACAGGATCTTTATGGGATGGAGCTGTCAGCAGAAATGGCCAGCAAGATCGCTGACAGGATACTGCCGGAAATAAAAGAATGGCAGTCATGCCCGTTAAATCCGGTCTATCCGTATGTATTTATGGACTGTATCCATTATAAAGGAAGGAAAAGCTGGAACGTCGCGCTTTCTTTACGTTCCAGCCACCCTTATTCTATCGGCATTAGCAGTATTGGATACCATCATCAGGCTGATCAGGATATTGATGATGTATGTAAACATACTCATAAGCTGCCCTTCCGTCAGACTCCCTGCAATGATCATTTTTGCACCCATCCATGAAATCAGCCGGATACAGGAGTACATGGAAAACTGCATGACAGGGGAATTCAAAGCAAGCAGCTTTTCTGCGCTTAGGAACTGTTAAGAAATAACTTTACACTTTGACGCAGGATGAGTTCACAAAGGCAAGGCGGAAGATGGAGTCGATGCGGGCATCGACGACTGATGACAACGCGGCATTTGCGGACTCAGACAAGTCAAATGTAAAGATTTATTTCTTAACAGTTCCTTACGAACAGGCTGCGGATTTTTTCGCTTTCTGTTTCAAAACGCCGTGTTTCATAATCCTCCCTTACAAAAGATTTCACTACCCGCATCCCGTTCACGTTTTCCTGCACTTTCGCATTTAATTCATCATATTCATGGAAAACTTTTCTTAAAGTCGGGTTTGCCTTGGATGAAATCAGGCAAGCACGGCTGCCAGGCAGATGATCACTATCAAGAAGATCAGCGCAAAGCGTGGATGGATCAGGAAGGTCATCACCATGGCACTGACCAGCATGATCGGAGCCCTGACGCAGATACGGATTGACATCTGGAATGCCTGCTGTACATTCATCACGTCTGTCGTCATCCTGGTCACAAGCCCTGCCGTAGAAACTTGTCTATATTGGAGAAGGAAAATGTCTGTATCCTTTCATACATGGCCTGTCTCAGATTCATGGCAAAACCGGAACTGGCGCTGGATGCCGTCCTCCCGGATTCCACGCCAAAAAATAATGCCAGCCCCGCCATCACAATCATCGCTGCCCCGATCAGGCATACCGTCCTGAGGTTTTGTCCAGTCAGTCCATAATCTATGATTGCTGCCATCATCACAGGGATAATGACCTCCATGATAACCTCCAGAATGACAAAGATCGGAGTGAGAACGGCATCCCTTTTATAATCTCCAATCTGCTTCAAAAGTGTTTTAAACATAAATGCCTCCCGTTTCTTTCATAAATATCTGAAACTCTCCCGCTGTTTTATGAAGCCGGACGCATAGCTTTACAGGCATCTTCAATCATGTCAACACATTTCTCAATGCCAAACATACTGCTGTCCAGACATAAATGGTAATGGAACGAATCCCCCCATTTCTGGTCTGTATAATACCGGTAATGGTCTGCACGCAGTTTATCCCTCCTGCGGATCATATCCTCCGCATTTCCTTCCGGAAACTGCCGTCTTTCCATGCAATGCTTCTTTTTAAACTCCATATCCGCATGGATAAAAACATTCAATACATCTTTCCTGTCCCGCAGAATATAATCTGCACACCTGCCCACAATAACGCATGGCCCTTTTTCTGCCAGTTCTTTTATAATCTTTGCCTGCGAAAAATAAAGCTGATCCTGCAGCGGCTGGTAGTCTTCATAATTTCCCCGTCCTGCATAGGGCAGATGCCTTGCCAGATTGGAGAGCATACTGCTCTCCATATGTTCCCCTTTTTCCTCCACAAACTGCGGATGAAAACCACTCTCTTTTGCCGTCATTTCGATGATCTCTTTATCGTAGAATGGGACATTCAGAGTCTTTGCCAATTCGTTTCCAATACTGTGTCCACCGCTTCCACACTGCCTGCTGATAGTAATAATTCTTCCCTTCATAGATACCTCCTAAATTTTTTTCCAATATAATTTCAACATAACCAAAGTTGTTATAAACGCCAGCACATCTGCCAGCGGACCTGCCCATAATGCACCTTCCACCCCTAATACCAGCGGCAGCAATAAGGTCGCTGGGAGCAAATAAACAATCTGACGGGACAGGGAAAGGATGGTTGCCTGTGTCGGTTTTCCAATAGCCTGGAAGAAAATGCCTGTTGCCATCTGCAGCCCGTTGATCGGACACGCCAGAAGGAAAATGCGGAAACATTTCACCGCAAACTCATTGTACAGTTCTGATTCTGAACCAAAGAGCCGGACAATACTCATCGGGGCAAACTGGAACACCCAAAATGCCAGGATCAACATGATTGTCGATGCAGTCAATATAATACGGTATGCCTGCTTTACCCGGTCCTTCTGACCGCTGCCGTAATTGTAGCCCCATATAGGCTGCGCACCTGTTGCCAGTCCAAGAAGGACAGCAGAGACGATCTGGTTCACTTTCATGGTAATGCCTATGGTCGTCAGGGGAATTTCCGCACCATATTTCGACTGTGCGCCGTAAGATACCAGTATGTTATTTGTAACCGCCATAACCAGCACGATGGCGATCTGTGTGATAAAACTGGATATGCCAAGACTGCTGACTTTCGCCATCACTTTCCCAGAAATGCGGAAGCACTGCTTATCCAGCTTAATGCTCTTAAATTTCCAAATGTAAGCAAGGTACAGAAAAGCATTCAATATCTGCCCGGCGATTGTTGCCCAGGCGGCGCCTTTTATACCCCAATGGAACCCAAAAATGAAAATCGGGTCAAGGATAATATTGGTAATACAGCCCACAAGAAGTCCTGCCATACTGTATTTCGGACTGCCGTCCGCACGGATCATACCCGCCATACCGGAATCAATGGAAGAAAACAGGATTCCATACGAAATGATCCGTCCATAATCCACGGCATAAGGCAGGATATCTTCTGTCGCACCAAACAGCCTGCATAACGGTTCCAGAAACAGGTTAAACAGCACGCAGAGAACAATGCCAACCACTGCCATGACAGAAATGGAACATCCTATGCCGCTGGCCGCTGACTTTTCATCCCCCTCGCCCAGTTTCAGGCTAAGGTAGGCTGCAGCTCCATCACCAATCAGCAGGCTTAAAGCAATCGCAATCACTGTCATCGGCATAACAACATTGGTAGCTCCATTGCCAAGATACCCTACCCCCTGCCCGATAAAAATCTGGTCAATAATGTTATATAAGGCGTTGACCACCATAGAAATGATACTTGGAACAGCAAAGGTAAGTACCAGTTTTCCAATACGTTCCGTACCAAGTGGATTTGTTTTTGTTACTGTTATATCCATTTTTACCTCCTAACTCAAAACACATGATGAACATAAGAACAAAATACTACCCGTATCCGTCTCCCTTTTCCGTTAATTCCATATTTTCCTGCATTTTTTTCAGCACATCAGAGAAAACCCTTAGTTCTTCTTCCCCGATGCCTGCTGTCAGTCTTTTTTCCAGCAGGATAATATGCCGCTCAACCGGTTCCTTCATCTCCACTGTATGGCTGGTTGGCAGTATTCTTTTCAAACGGTCATCATAGGAAACCTTTTCCCTGCGGATAAAGTCCTGTGCCTCCATTTTCTTCAAAAGCGTGGAAGCAGATGCACTTCTTATGTTCAGTTCCTCTTCTATATCCTTCTGATAAATTTCCCTGTCCGGGTATGACACCAGGACAAAATTTAAAATCCGTATCTGCGTACCGTCGTTGTATCAAAAACTCTTTTTATCTGGTTGGCCAGCCCCAGAACAGAACTGGCACACTGTTTTCCATCCATAAGTCACGTCACTTCCTTTAAACTGATATGGAAAAAGGCAGCCAGTTCATTTTCCAATGCTCCACAGTCTGTATCCTCTCCAATCACTTCAAATTTCAATAGAATAAATCTTCATTTCACTCCCCCTTCCATCCTTTTTATAAGACAGGGCAGTTTTTCCGCCCTGCCCCATATACATTTTAATAATCCATGTCTGCCCCGCCTGCTGCAGGCACCGCCGTATTTTTCTCATTGATGTCTGCTGCCGCCATATCCAGGCGCTTTTACTGCCGCTACCTTTAAGGCTCCCCGCAGTTTATTTACAATCAGTGTTGTAAGTGCCTCCCCTTCCACATCATCCGCAATGATGAAAAGGTTGCTCCCTGATTGTGCTGTCTGTTCCAAAACAGGAAGTAAATCCTGGATATTGGAAATCTTCTTATCTGTGATCAGGATATATGGATTCTCCACCTTTGCAATACATATTAAACCACACTCGCTCTTGAAAGTGAAGCGAAAATATGGTATTATCAATGACGAAAACGCAATAATTGAGGTGAAACCCATGAATACAGACCAGTTAAAGAGCTTTATTCAGGTTGCCGAAAACCTGAACTTTGCAAGAGCCGCTGAAATTTTAAAGATTACCCAGTCTGCCGTTTCCCGGCAGATTCATTCGCTGGAAGATGAACTGGGTGCAAAACTTCTTCACCGCACCACCAGGACAGTTACCCTTACCCCCGCCGGGATCAGCTTTCTGGAAGATGCAAAACATATTATGGGAAGACTGAAAATTGCCGAGCAGAAACTGCAACGCCGTCAAAGTACAAATATGCAGGTTCTAACGATCGGATGCCAGAACGAGGCCAATCTGGACCTGCTCTGCAAGATACTGAAATCCTGCCGGGACCAAATGCCGGAGCTTTATCCATTCCTGAAAGTAATCCCTCACAGGTCCATCCTGAATCTTTTCTACCAGGATGAGCTGGATCTGCTATTTGGTTTCCAGAATGATATTCCCATAAAGAATGATACAATCTATAAAGAGTTATTCCAGATACCACTGTGCTGTGTTGTTCCCGACGTACATCCCTATGCGACCAGGTCCGAACTGGCAAAAGAGGAACTTTACCTGGAGAATATTGTTGTCTGTAATTCCTATGCGATCCCTTCCAGTGTTGCAGAAATGCAGAATCAGATTTCACAACATATTTTACCCGAATCCACTTATGTGTGTGAAAACCTGCAGGTGCTTCTTACCATTGTAAGAGCAGGATATGGCTGTTCCGTCCTTCCCCAGATGAACTTTGTAAACACGGACATCCGTGCAATTCCCTTAAAAGACAGCGACCCGCTGTCCTATGGTTTCTTTTTTAAGAAAAGCTCACAAAGCCCTCTTTTGAAAAAATTTATTGTTATTGTGACAAATACCTCTTACCAATAACAGAAAAAGCGATATGGGTACTGGAAAGTATCCGTATCGCTTGGAGCAGATGAAGTGGTCCGTATTGAACTTGACCACCGAGGGCGCGATCATGTCCAGAAACTCCTGCACACGTGCATCTCCCGGATGGCCTGGCTGGTCTGTATTTGTATTTCTTAATTCTGTTCCTCCTGATTTTCTGCATCAAAAAACGTCAGACGCTTCTCTCATCTGACGCTTCCTGTCTCTAAATTTTATAATCCTGTTTTTACCACTGCTGGCTCATTCCCTGGGCCTGCTCGATCATGGCAAGGTACCGGTCAAGCTGTGCTGCTGTGACGTATCAGAGGAAAGTTCTGTTTGGGTAACTGTGTAATTGTTGCTCCTGCCTTCGACATCCAGTTTGTAGTCATCTGGGAAGAAATTCAGTTTCCAGAAAAAACAATCTCTGCAAACCACTATCTCCTTTACGAAAGCATCTATGATTTCCTCTGGAATGTGCTTTGTTGAAAAGTTAAAGTTCTGCTCTAACCCATATTTTAACACTTCCAGTTTGTCCTTGTAAATATCATCTGTAATTTCTTCCTCATTTTCAAGCTTCATTAGCTGCTCCCTCCGCTAATAGCAGCACCCTTCTGGTTAGATGTACTTGTTTTATTTCCATTCTTCTGCGAAAACAGTTTATTCAAAAGGGAATACTGCGAAAGCCCTCTCTGATTGTTACTGCTGATATTCATATCACAACCTCCTCTTATATCTTCAAATCCAGATTCGCACCAACCTGCGGCTGATCTTTTACTGTGGTTTTTCCTGCATTTTTTTCCTGGGCAGCTTCGATAATTGTCCGGATATCTGTATCATTCAGATAAACCGTTCCGCCTTTAGAATCAGCCATTTTTTCATGTAAAAGCTGCTCTGCTTTGTTCGGAGTTACTGTTCCATCCTCTGCTTTCTCCGTTTTCTTTTCTTCTAATGTTTCCTCTAATTTTACTTTCTTTTCGGCTGCCTTTTCTTTCGTTTTTTCAATCAGTTTCTCGGAATTTTTCCGTCTTTCTTCCCGGAGCTTATCGCTCATATTCAGCATAAAGTCATTTCTGACAAGGGCAATCTGGCGGTATTTTCCGTTTTCATCTATATAATCATGCTTAAATACCACACTCCATCCACTGGCATTCATTACGCTGTCCAGCATATTCACCGCCGATTCAACACCTTTAATCAACTCTTTCATTTCTTTTTCCTTCTCCGGATCATTCTGCATCTTTTCCAAAAGCTGCGGATTAATCGTCAATGTTTTGCCGCTTTTGGCTGTTGAAAAAGAATTCCCAACCTTAAGTTCCACACTTGGAACAAGTTTTGCCAGTTCGTCCACATACTCTGATGTGCTTCTTGACTTGCTGCCCCCTGCTGTTTCTGATGTGTTTTCTGTTTCCTTCTTTTTCGTGCTGCCTGCCGCATTGCCCTGTGCCGCATAGCTGCTGTAATTCTGCTTCCTGACTGCATAGCCAGGAAGATTCCCGTTAATCTCCATTGCCATAATTTTTTCCTCCTTGATAATAAAATTTTTTGAAATCCATTTCTTTTACACGAAATGCTTATAACATTTTAAGCAATCCAAAATACCAGTCGTCCGTGATGCTTTCATATGGAATCCGCACTACTTCATCCTCTGAATTGTTTTCATAAATACAGCTTTCTGCTATGCCAGTTAAACCCGGAAGTTTATAAAACCCGCCGAAAACAATCCAAACCTCTCCTTCTGCATTGTTTTCTTCTAAAAAATCCTCAAAGGCTTGTCTTTCAACGTAAACATATCTGTCATCATAGGAAATCATCTGGCTTAATGCCCCGGTATCATAGGAAATAATTTGAGTTTTCCCATCATAATTTCCAACCATAATATCATTGCTTTCATTGCTCCGTGCATAGGAATGTGTATGTACTGCCAGTAACATGGACACAATCATCAGAAAAGCTACGGCTGCCATGCCAACACACATCCTTTTTTTATATGGACGGAAACTGGCAATTTTACCCATACGTCTTTTCATGTCTTCAAATTCCCTTTCCCCCGCATAGGTGACGGCGGGCGGCGTACCCTCCGTCCCGGAGCGCAACAATTTCAGGGTTTTCAGCAATACCATGCCATATTCATGCGCCGGCTTCCCACTGCTTTGTATGCACACCCTGTCGCAGATGTCCTCCAAATCCGCCCGGAACTGTTTCTGGAAGATTGTCAGAAACGGGTTCACCCATATGAGACACCGCAGGATATCCCATGCAAGCCCAAACCATAAATGCCCCAACCGGATATGCGTCTGCTCATGCTGTACAATAGTTTTCAGATACTCCCCGCTGTAACTGTCCACCATCACTTTGGGCAGGACGATCTTCGGCTTTAGCAGCCCGACAGTAAATGGAGTGATACTCATGTCTGTAACATAGATACGGACATTTTCAAACATAACTTTTTCCATTCCGGCAACCAGCCTGCGAAGACGCAGCCGCTTCCCAAATATACAGATGGCGACTACCAGAATGCCCATCATATAAATACGGTCAACCCACAGCCATGAAGTCGTTACCACCGTAATCCTCCATGTTGCTTTTAAAACAGTTTCATTTTCATAAAACAGCTTCAGTCTTCCAAGAAACGGGACGATCAGGAACAATGCCCACGGCATCCCCCTAAAAAAAATCCGTTCCGAAAAAAGTATCTTTCTGAGCAGCATCACAAGCCCGATCAGCACGAAGGAAAATGCCGCACACCGTACAAGCTGGGTAGTGTAATAAGC